>NZ_OY771647.1:2645324-3287280 GCF_963674925.1 uncultured Draconibacterium sp. | reverse complement strand
CCCCATGAAAATCTTCCAGCTTATAGGAGATCTTATTCGCATCAGAATATTTTACAAACAAGGAATACGAACGATTGGCACTGACCACTGTCAGTGAAGATTCGCCTTCAAAATCATCCACAGCTTTTACCCGGACCATATTGGGTTGTTCAGGGACTACTTCCGCAATCAGTTTATCAGGATCACCAACCTGCAGATAAGTAATTTTTTCTTCGGCGATCAGGTGTGTGGTTTTGTTTTGACAGATTTCTATTTGGTTTTGGGCATTTACTGCCAGTGAAAAAAGAAAGAATGCGATGATAAATATTGTTTGTTTCATGACGATTATTTTTGATTGATGATATAAACCATTGTGTTTTTCTTGACGGTTACTTTTTTCAGGCGTACCCTTTTGAGCATGGTTTGGGCAGCCCGGTCGGCTGCACGGATACCGGTATAAGTCAGCGGATTATTCGTAATGCCCATCAGCGAAGAGGTATTGGTAGAAGCACCAACTTCCTGATAAACTTTTCGGGCAGCATTATCCGGCACATACAACCCTTCCAGTCCATCCAGATCACAGATCGTAAGTTTTACCGGGACAAAGTTTTCCTGAACAGGCATTTGGGTGATTTCGATCAGAAGCCGTTCATTTTTGATCTTGCAGATCCCGTAGATAAATGTGTTACGAGGTATTTTCTTAGCATTGATCCGGGTGTCTTCAAGCAGGCGAAGTTTTACCCGGTTGCCATTCAGAACAGTTGCGGTTTCATAAATCTCTGCTTTGATCAGCGCTTGCTCCGGTGTCTCCTTTGGATTAAATCCGGATGACAGTTTTTTCTCCAGGGTAAAGGACCGGTTTTGTATGGCTTCGATCTGTTGCAAGCGTCCCTGAGCTTGTTGAAGCGTATATTTCAGTGAATCATTTCTTCGGTTAAGCACGATGTTTTCATCGATGATCTTATCCATTTCTTCAATACCGGTTATCGGCGTTACTGATTTTGTTGTTTCCCTGTGTTTTTTCACTACCGATTCCATTGGTTTGCTCTGGTATTGGGGAGATGGTTTTTTCCCACTCTTTCGAACTTCCGGTTTTCCTTGTAGTTCCTGTTGTACCAGCTTTTCTTTATTTCGGATATGAGCAAGAATTTGTCCTTGATCGGCATTTTCATCCAACATGGTGTTGTCCTGCTCCATTGTATCCTGAATACTGACTGCTTCCTGCTTCGTTGTATCATTTACATCAACCTCAGGCACCTGTGCCACTTGTGATTCATCCTTCTGATAAGCTTCCATTTTATCGTAGATTTCAATGGAATTATCGGCATCCGGCAGGTCATAGTTTATTCCTTTATTCGGTGACTGAGCAAGCTTCTCTTTTTCCTCTTGAACTCCTCCTCCACCCAATACCCAGAAGATCAAAATCACAAAGGGTAATAATGCCAGTGGAAGGATAAACAGCGCTTTATTCTTTATCAAAATTTTCTTCATTGATGTACGATTTTAATTGGTTTTCAAATGAATCCACGGGTAACTCAAAAGCGGAGCTACCACTGTTTGTTGGCGCATTGATTATTGGTCCGGCCAATGGTGCTTCCACCTGATGTGGTTTTACCTTTCCGGTCGGGAACCAGATAAACGAGATCGCAAACAGGGCAAACAGAAAAGCTGTTATCAATATCCATTTGCTTTTTCGTTTCAAAGGATCAAGGTTTTTGTCTTTATCGTCCAGATCGTTTACCCAGCGGGTAAAACGGCTGTGATCTTTCGGATTTGAAATGTTGTTTTGATTATTCATTGTTGAAGTTTTTTAGAAAGATTTTCTGCGTATGCTTTCCAGGTCTTTGTTCTCATCAATCCGCCAGTTTTCCATCAGAAAACCATGGGGGTTATTGTCCGTACGGGAGATGTTTCTCAGGTAACCGGAGGTCTTTAAACTGCGAATAGTGATGTTCGATTTACGAACGATTTTCTGCTTGCCGATAAATGTGAAACGATAGGGATAACCCGAGAAATCCAGCTTTATGGAATCCGTCTGCAGGGTCATGCTGATATCAGAAGCGATCACCTGGTTATACAGGTTATTCTCCTTAAAAGCCTGATACTGCTCCATGGCACTCCGGTCTGCCAGATACAAGGCTTCCCTGACATTGTTTTCGATGTAGGTTTTATCCGGCTCCAGGGTAAAAAACAGCTCATGAAATCGTTTTACATGATCTCTGGCTTCAGCATCCCTGTTTTCACTGATATCTTCACGAAGAGCGACCAGCAGAGATTTACCGTTATCAAGCACATAGATTTTCTCTTTGGAAATTTCTACCAGCTGCACCGACTCATAGTAGATGTAACTGCTCACCCCCATCAGCGAAAGGCTGATCAGTACCAGCACATAAACGATAAAGCGGAACTTACGTTGTATATCAAATTGTTTATGCATTTCTTTTTCAGTATTGAGATTTTAAGTACTCTTTATTGATTATCTTTTCAAGGTTGTTGACCGACTACTTAGAAGGCAGTTGCCTGCTACTTCATTGCCCCTTTAGTGATTGCCATCACTGCCGCAGTACGCACGAGTCTTCCTCCTCCGGAATTTGTTCCCGAGGCATGGATGATCCATGATGAAATTTTAGGGACCATTGCCATCCCGAATATCCCGCATACCGGCACAATCAGGTTGGAAACAAAAAACAGTTTGGGCTCATAGATCAGCATGGCATTGATCTGGGCAATTTCCATTTCCAGTACAAAGATCAGTATCTCCTGCACGATGGAAAGGATCAGCAAAGCAATGGGCAGATACAGGTTGACATTAATAAACCTGGCGATCCATTGCAGGTAGTTGTCTTGAAAACCATCAAAAATGGACAGGGCAAAGACCAGCGGACCAAAGATTACCAGTAACACACAAAACACAGTACGCAGAAAAGCAATCAGGTAGACCAGCACCTCAAAAAAGGATTCCAGCAGTTGCCGGGTGGCATCCATGATATAAAAGTTGATCTGGTTTTGAATGGCCCTTCCGCTAAAAATATTGTAAGTGGTCAGGATCAGGTTTACCCCTTTGTCCCAGAGATCGGCTTCCTTTTCTTCGTTTTCATAAAACAAGGGCAAATCCGTGGAGAGAATGGCTTGTTGTTTGTCCTCCAGCCGCTCTTTTACGATGTGCTTTTTATCGGCATACACGGCTTCCGATAAATGGGTCAATCCTTTTGTGGGTGCCAGCAACAGATTTACAAAAGGTCCCCAGAAGGTGATCACCAATACCAGCGCAAAAGGCCGTAGTAATGGCAGAATGGACACCGGGTTATCTGCGATCAATTGCTCATATATCCGCTTGGAGATATAGAAAAAGGCAGCGATACCACCAATGGCTCTTGCCATATCCACAAGAATTCGGGCATGATTAACACCGGAGTCCACCAGCGTATCAGTAAAGGCGTAAAAATCATTAGTTGTAATTACTTGTAATATCATAACTGATTTGTTTTGCAGTTAAATGCTTATTTGCTTAAAAATGAATAGCTCAGCGGCTGGCTGTTGTAGCTGTTAAAAAAGAGCAGTTTACCGTGCGTATAATCCAGCTCTCCCAGCAGGTTCCACAGCTCCTTACTGATTCTGGTAAATGCATCCAGCTTACTTCCATGATCAGTCTGAAACAGGTTCACCATCAAAAACTGCATTAATAGCTGATCGGCTTCCTTCTCATAGATCGGATGGATTTTGGCTGAGTTGTTAAGAGTGCCCAGCTTATTCACTTTTTGATAGAGTTTAATAAACTGTGCTGCCAGCTGGTAGATATCGCTCAACTCATCCGAGCGGGCATCAAATAATTTATCACTTATCTGATGGGTAAAGTCTGTATTGACTTTTATTCCTTCTGTTTCCTCCTGTCTGCCTTTCATCTGGCTGCGTTCGATAGCTTTGGCGACAAGGCGTAAAAGTCCGGTTTTTAGCTCTCCGGTAATTTCACCTGCATCGGTAACAGGCAGAGCTCCCACTTCCACATAATAATGGGTGGGCCAGGTGCGCACAAAAACGTGAGGAATGGGAATCAGCCAGCCGGTAAAGGCAATAAAAGTCAGCGGATAGGTTCCTTCCATCTCGGGATAGTAACCGTGCCAGGGTTTGATTTCAATGATTTGTGCTTTTGATTCTTTTGTTAGCGTGAGAATCAGCATTACCATCATAAGCAGTATTGTTATTCGTTTCATTGTTCTGAGTTGAATTAGTGATACAGACTGTAATACATGGCAAAACCTTCCAAATCGCCTCTATCGTGGCTTTTCAAATAGGAAGCATACAGCAGCTTATTGTGCAGGTAGCAGATTGTTCCGTAATGCTGTTTCACACTCAGGTAGATTCCGTTGATGGCATCGTAACGCTGTTTATCATCCATCATAAACAGGTTGTCTTTAACGATGATATTCAGAATGGACGTAACCAATGCCTTACTATCATCCAGAATCAGGTCAAAACTTTGCACAATAGCAGCAGCCTGCTGGGTGGTAAAATTGCCGTCCTGAACTAAGAGCGGTACCTTTTCGATATAGACTGCGATGATCTGCTGCAGGATGTCTTTGGTTTCCTTTATACGTTTATAATCTTTGATCAGCAGGGAAACCTTTTCCAGGCTTTCCAGTATTTTTTGATCGATGCCCAATATCTCTCCGGTGAGTCCTTTGATATCTCCGTTCAGAGCTTTGATCAGCACATTGTAAAGGTTGATTTTTGAGAGAATTCCTTCTTCCTGTGTCCAGAGGGCTTCGCGTTGTATTCCGGCTCCCACATCCGTTACCGGTGTCTGAGCTTTGCTTGTACTTGCAGCTGCTGAAAGAATGACAATTAAAATGATTACGATTAAATTTTTCATGCTCTTTCTGTTTTTATGGTTTTACATTTGTTTTAAAATCTCAAGGATGGACGGATCTTCGATCAGCTGTTCCAGCACTTGTTCCTTTTCGGTTTGTTCGGTGGTGTAACAATAGTATTCGGCACGGCTAACTTCCAGGGCAAATACTCGTGAATATTCTCCAAGCGAGATAAATACCTCCTTAAATTTTCGATTGGATGGAAGATTTTTATTGATCGAAAGGATTTGTTCTTTTTGAAAAGCATTCAATCCCAGGAAGCGGCTGATCTCATCAAATTTGTTTTTGAATTTGCCCATATCGAGCAGAATCCGGGTATCGGCATTGTTGATAATGGCATCGCGAATAATGGGTGATGAAATCACATCGTCCACTTCCTGTGTTACCACCATGGCTTCTCCAAAGAATTTACGAATGGTTTTGAAAAAATACTTTAGATAATCGGCCATCTGTGGTGTGGCAATGGCTTTCCAGGCTTCTTCCAAACAGATAACTTTTCGGGTACCTTTTAGCTTCCGCATCTTCTGCAGAAAAATATCCATGATGATCAGCGTGGCTACCGGAAAAATAACCGGATGGTCTTTTATGGCATCCAGCTCGAACACCAGAAAGGGACAGGAGAAAAACTCATCGGTTTGCATGGGTTTATTGAGCAGGTAATCGTATTCTCCTCCCTTGTAATATTTACTCAGTATAAAGAAAAATTCGTTGCTGTTAAACTCTATGGATTCTTCTTCGGCCAACCGTGGAATGATGTCCTTGCAAAACTCGTAGTAATCGTTAAACGAGCGTTTCTTTTTACGTTTTGTTTCAAAATAGCGGTTGACAGAAAAGGCAATGACATCCTTTTCCATTTCGGTAAGCTGTTCTTTGTAAATGGTGTAAATAACCGACAGAATGGTTTGCCGGCGCTCCAGGTCCGGTGAACCATCCACCACAAAAGGGTTAAATGAAATGGGATTGGCTTCTGAGAACTCAATCATTCTGGCCCCGCCTTTTTCCTTTAGTCGTTCATCAAGGTACCGGGTCAGTATCTCATAGCTACGCCCCACATCCAGCAATACAACATGGCAGTTTTTACTTTCGGCATACTGCCGCAGCAGGTGGTTGGTAAAAAAGGATTTTCCGGATCCCGATCCGCCGATAATAATTTTGTTGCGGTTATGGATCAGGTGCTTTTTCATGGGTTCATCCGACAGGTCAATTTTTACAGGGCAGCCTTCCATCCGATCCGACAGATGGATAGTGAAATCTGAATCTGAGTTCTTGACCGCGCCTTCAAAATTGGTCAAACAGCAGGCTTGCGGTACCTGCGTCAAAAACAGTTCTGTCTCGGGTAGCTGAGTACTGAAAGGCAATCCGGCAAAAAACAAAAACGGCAGATCAAAAGTATGCTGGTAAGGGAAACAGTTCATCAGCGAAAAAGCGGTGGCCGTTTCGCTTTTGATTTTTTTCAAATTTGAGATCGAAGTATCCAGCAGTGTCACATTAAAGTGGGTCTTAACGATCTTCTCTCCCGAGGTTTGCACGGTGTCCAGAAAATTTTCAATTAACCCGGCATTGATCTTGTTCTCTGAGGAAAATTTGGACAGGCTGTAGATCTTTTTGTAATCGCCTTCCAGTCCTGCTTTCACCTCCTGTTGCCCTGGCACATAGATAAACTGGTTGGTAATATGTGAATAAGGCAGGTGCCAGCAAAGCGGATAAACCAGTGATACGGGCAGCCCGGTGCGGGGATGGCCGCATGTGGGGCGTACTTCTGATGGCAAGTGCGAATGGTCACTCAAACTCAGAATTTCCACAAAGCGGTCCATCACCCTTAACCTGTCCCGAAAATCTATTCCTCCCAGCAGGGGCTGTCCCTCCCTGAAGTTCAATGTCAGATAGCGTTCAATCAGACCAATTTCCGAGGCTGTCCCCATGGCTTGTTCTCTGGTTATCGGTATACTTTCTATTCCTGCCTGACGGAAGATCGAGGCCAGGTTGGTCTGCAGTTCCCGGATCTTTTCCTGCAAACGGGCTTCTTCCAGCCGTGCTTTGCGTGAAAAAATCAGCGAAGAGCTCAGGTAGTTTTTTAAAAGGCCGGTATTCAACAAACTCACATAGAGGTAGCATTCATGTTTCAGATACCTTCTTCCCTGAAAATGATCAAGATAGTTTCCCGTTAAGCTTTGTTGGTTCTTTAACGCCGTATCGCGATTTGCGGAAAAATCTTCGGGGAAAAAGAAGTCCTGCTTGTGAAGCAGGGTATTTTCCGGAAGGATATTTACTACCCGCTGAAAGGTATCGTGAAGCATGTATAATTTTTCCGTGCTGCAAGACAACAACTCCGGTAAAAATAGTCGCAGTCCGAATCCCATATCGAGGTTATTGGAAATAAGGATATCCCCATCAAACCCCAGTACAGGCAGACTGATTTGTATTGGTTTTACTCTCATGTTACTACTGATAAATGCGTTGTTTGATCGTGATAAACTCAGGGAGGTGACGGGCAATCCGTTTTTTATACCAGCCCCGGTGTCCGTAGTTTTTCTGGATACGGTTCAGCCGGTAGAGCCAGGCAAAAAAGGCAGGTACACAAACCGCTACCGACACAAAAGTTCCTGCAGCGATATAAAGGATTACAAAGAGAAGGAGTGCCGCAAGGATTCCGTAAAGTGCCAGGTAAACCAGCTGCCCGGAAAATCCTTTGATATAAAGGTTGGTATCGATTTTTTGGATGGTGTATGATTTCATTTTCTTAGTAGAATTAAATGTTGGAGAAAAAGTGAGGAACGAAGCACTGTCGTTCCTCATTTAACATCGCGGTCATGGACCGTTAAGCAAAGAATGAGCGGATTACTACCCCTACCAGTATCAGGAAGAGACAGGCTCCAAACCAGCCCATGATGGCCTTTTGCGTATCCTGATCTCCACTCTGCCATTTGATATAGACACGCACACCTCCAATCAAGCCCACTACTGCTCCGATAGCTATGATCAGATTGGCCACCGGATCCACATAGGAACTTACCTCCGTGGTGGCCTGATCAATCCCGGCTGAACTTTGTGCCATTGCATTATACACTCCCAAAACCAGCATGGCCGAAGCTGCCATACCCCTGCGATAAAACGCCTGCATTTGCTTTCTCATAATTTTTTGTGATTAAATGTTATTATTGATATTGAATCCCGGGAAGCAGCTTTTCCAGTTTTCCGGTTACCTCGTTTAGCAGGTAATCGATATGAATTCCTTCATCAGGTCCGACCTCTTCGTAGACACTTACCTCCAGGGGAATAGAATTCTCGGAGATTGAAGAAATCAATTTGGAGGGAAATTCTGAGGATGTCACGAATATTGGATCTAACCCATCCGAAAAGGACATTTTTGTGGGGTGATCTTCTTCAAATAAGCTACTTTGTTCATTTAAGGATTTAAACCAGGCCACCAGAATTACCACGGCATACCATGCGAGTAAAAGCAGAATTAAAAGCTGAATAAATTCTCTCCATGTGATTTCATTTAAGCCAAACATTTGCGTTAAGTTTTAAGTTTTCCTTATTCCGGATTGCCCTTATTACAGGCCAATCCGTTCATGCAAATGTCAACTACTTCAGAAAAGATTTTTCACAAGGTGTCCCCAACTTGGGTGTTTTATATCGTTAAATAAATTTCTTCTATATCATAAAATCCAAGCAGAATAAAATGGTATTGAATCCATTCAGAATGAATCGATCCGAATCCTAATACTTTATAGGCTGCTTCAGTTTTATTTGATCAAATAAAATATTCCCCAAAAGAAGAGAAAAAAAGAAAAAAAAGAGAAGAAAGCCCGGGGACTGCCATCCGTGGATAAACGGCAAGGCTGTCCCCAACCAACCAAACTTCTATCTTAAACTTTTAAACTATCAATCGGGACATTTATTTAGCCTTGCGGTTTAACCGGCCAGGGTCCTGGCGGAGGATGGCGATCTTTGGGCGTCTTTTTTTTGTTTTCAACCTATTAAAAACTAAGAACAGTAAAATTACCTGAGTGCGCGGGCTAGAGGAAAGTGCCGGAGTGGAGTAAAACGGAAGGATGAATCTTTCCGTGCGGTGCCCCTAAGGATCTTTTCACTGTAACGGCAAAACCAACGACCGATTCCCGTGAGTGAGCGAACGGGGTTAGGGAGTGTTGCAGCCGGTCAGGGGAATGTTCCGGGGCACGGGAAAATACCATGAATAACCTGAAAATAGTCATGAGGGCAAGTGCAGAAATGCAGGGAAGTATTGTGAAAGGGGCTGGCGTGACTGGAACCTGACTCCTGATTTTTGTAACAGGCAGGAAAGTGGGCGGCCAAAAATCCGGGACAGGTGAAAGGAAACTACGGGAAGGAATTGAGCAAAGCGAACCGGAGTTCCGGCTCTTGCCGTGGGGTGCAATGAGGCTTTTCATTCCGGGATATCTTCAGGAGACCGAATACTGGTGTATCATATGAAGAGCTGGTTCAGTATGCCGGAATGATGGGCCGATGCTCAGGAATTACCCAATAGAAATTGCAGAAATGAATTATACATGAAATGCTTTGGCCATCAATTCCTGTTCACTGTTGGAAATGCCAATATTCTTTGCGATTTTACGCCAGTTCTTTACCGGATTAGTCACTTCTTCTATAATCCGGTCCATTTGCTTGTTTTCCAAACGGAAAAACGGGCCTACACTTTTTGCCAGCTCATAATCCAGGGCATTGTTATCCATGTCAATATTTAAGGCCAGACCATCTTTATCTATCGAGGGATTGATATCATAAGCCGGTGACAATACCCACCCTTTTTCAGTTAACAGAAATCCGTGGTTACGCAAGTGATCATCCGTATTGGAAATAGCTATATTAAATACAATTCTACGCCACAACTGTTCCAGGTTCTCGTTTATACGGGTACCGTGGTTTTGAATGAATTCAGCCATTTCAAGGTAACTTGCAGGATTATCCCTGATTGTATCTTCGTTATTTCCGGTCATGGTCATGGCAGAGGCAAAATGAATCCGCTGTTCCTGTTCCCGGTCAAAACGTTTGGTAAAAAAGGTGTTGTACTTCCCAGCAACTTTACTGATCCTGCATTCTGACATAACAATCCCGGCTTTTATAGCCAGTTGCCAGGCCAGGTATTCCCAGGCCGCTTTATCTATCGTATCATTTTTAGCCGGAAACTTGGCAATCCAAAGGTTATGATCCTTATCCAGTATATTGGCTTTGGGTCGGGCTCCTCCCAGTGATGAGCCCGGTGCAATTAGTATAGCCAGCCATTTCTTTACCGCATCGTTGCTGGTTTCGTTTTCAATATTACTTGCGGCTTCCTGCAGCTCAGCAACCGAAGACCAGGGCGGTGTTGGGGACAGTACGTTGTTATCAAGAAAAGGTCCGTTGGGATCGGTTTTAAAGCGCAAAGCTCCCATACGACTTTCATCCAGCACACCGAGTAAATAATCCACTTCATACAACGTTTTTGCCCGCTCCCCTTTTTCAGCAGCTTCCTGTACTGCACGTCTTTTCATCAGTGTTCTTCCCCAGGTATCCGGCATGCTATCCAGAAACAGGCCAAAATTTTCCTTGTTATTCGGGAATTGCGGACCGCTATAAAACTGAATATCCGGATCCAGCAAGCGGTATTCCGCCGATTTTAGCCAGGCAGCAGCATATTCAAAACTAAATGCTTTTCTTCCCTTGGCTGCATGGGCAGAAAGGATTCCTATCAATTGAGGATCCGAAATCCCTTTCCAGTGGGCGTACACGTATATGTCTGTTTTTGCTGTTGCCATATTTTCAAGCTCTTTATTCGTGAAGGCGATTTACAATAAATCCAAATCCTGTAATTTTCTCCCCAAAGTATCGTCGGCAGCCAGTTTCAGAAAATCGTCCTGCAAACCGAAAACTCTTAGCACATTAAAATAAGCACCCATCGATACTTTCGGATTCCCTTTTTCTATCTGGTAAAGGGTTGTTCGGTCAATATCTGCACGCTCTGCTACCTGAACCGTTGTCAGCTTTCTTCTTTTACGAGCCAGCTTTATATTTTCGCCCAGACGTTCCATTATCTGCAGGTGTTTTGGAAAGATAATATTTTTCTTTGGCCTCATAATGTTGATTATTTTCCACAAATATAAATATTTAGTTGATAATATTCAACATTTCAAATTCTCTTATCCTCGCTACTCTTGCTAAAGGCCATCAGATTAAACATGGCTCGCATTCGGCTACGAACACGATTACCATAACGCTGCTCAATTTCGGATGCAGACAGATTGGTAGTAATATGTGTCATCACTTTTTCCGAGATAAACAAATCATACCGGCTGAGAAGAATCTCACCCATCACATCACACTCATTCCCAAAGTGTTTTTGTACCTGTTCAATTCCAAGGTCATCAAAACAATAATTGGGTGAGCGTAATTTTGTATTTTTCATTTCGGATTCAGGGGCATAACGTTTTATCACTTTAAAACCGTCACTCTCAAATTCAAAACTAATTTTACGCGTGGATTTTATCCGATACTTTTTATCGGGAGGAAAGAAATAACGAATGAGCATCATAATCGATGTTTTACCGCATCCAACCGGTCCGGTGAGCAGAATCCCTTTATTCAGATCCACGTTTCGTATTCGAGCCGTTTCCTTGTCTCCAATGGCATAAATCAGGAGATCATGAATCAATGGATGATCAAGCGGATCGATATAAAAGTGCAAACCAAAAATTTGTTTCCCCTGGTCTTCCAGCCAGTTTCTGCTTTCGGTAAAATTAAAACGGAACATTCCATTTTTAAACTGAGCAATTTCTTTATAAGGGTTCCGAATAATCTTTGTCGTTGTTGATGTGGAAGCGCCCTGTGGATTTCTTTTGCTTTCCATTTTTAACGATTTTATGGTGATCCTGTTTAGTACTATTTGTTCTGTTTGTATTGTTTATTTCCTTATATACCGTCGCAGTTCCGGTCGCACTTGTAGTATCACTTCCGGTCGCAGTTCCGGTCGCAGTTCCGGTATCAGTTCCGGGATCAGTTCTTGTCGCAGTTCTTGTCGCAGTTCCGGTATCAAATGTGATACAGGAAACTTTCCAACCGGTATACACGTTTCCTGAGGAGGTATAATCAATATAGCCCCACAAACGAAGCTGTTTTATACATTTTGCATAGGTGTTGGTAGAACCGATATGCGCCAGGTGCATCACTTCTTCCCTCAGAATAGGAAAAGGATTCCTGAAACGGTTTCTATTCCATAACTGGAACAGTGCGAAATAAAGACTGATATGAAATGGCGTGATCCTGGTATCATCAGCAAACCGTTCAAATAAAGCGGTTTGGTGTTTGATATAGTTCATTTCCTGCGCCCAAACTCAAAGCGGTTTTGGACTCTGTTTTCCATCATCATTTTTTGGATCTCTTCACTGTCATAGAAAATCACGCCACCAATTTTAGTAAAGGGCAAAGTACCATTTACACGCAGGTTTTGTAATGTACCAGGTGAGATCCCCAGCAACTTTCTGACTTCGTAGGATTTTAACCATTTTTTGGTGGGTTGCCCGTGATGGGCCGCGAAGAGCTGTTTGATTTCTTTGATCAGATCGAGTTTGAATTCCCGAAGATCGTCGGTGGTTACAATTTCTGTTGGCATAACTGTTCAATTTTAAATTGTTCGTTCTAAATACGACCAAATTTGCAACCCCAAAATTTTAAATGTTATCAAGTTATTGTCAGCTTGGGGAATTTTTATTGTTTACCAAATAGCAATAAAAAACGAGAATCTGTTTATTTTCAGATGTTTTGATCAATTTGTTGTTGAAGAACTGATTGCAGATGACCGATAAATTTTGTCTGTTCAATTTTTCGCTGCTGAATTTCGATATAATAGCGGTAAACATCTTTTGAGATTTCAACATTAAAGAGCTGTCCGATCAGATTTCCCAACTCTTTGATCGTAATATTACCATTATTGACAGCCTTTGAATAATAGAGCGCATAAATCAATTCCACTAAATCAATTTTATTGGCTGTCCAGGTAAACTGGCTCACCTGCTGAAAATTATAATTACCTTCCGTGCTTTCCAATTTGAAAATTTCATGATATAAATACTTCAGCAACATTTCATTGGCACGTATCACTGAAAAATTATAATCTTGCCAGGTATTAAATTCCTGGTCCATTAGATAGTACTCTCCTCTCAGTTCAATAGGAATCTCTTCCGTATCCCTGACAAAGTACAAACGGTCTAAATAGGTAAAGCCACTATGATAATATTTAACCGTCTCGATATGTTCCTCCATGTATCCCTGAACTTCTTCCAGCTTCTCCTTTAGGAATCGTTTCATCCCTTGTGTTCCCTGAGAGGAACGGTAACTTTCCAGTTCGAGAAGTTTTTGATAATACAGAAGATAGCTAAAAACAACTGGTTTTGTCTCCTTAAAAAAATGAATTTCTGATTGTACGTCCGGAAAGCCATGAATAGTCATCATCTTCTTCAACTCAACCAGGGCGACTCTGCACCGTTTGATCGCCAGCTTTGCAGTGGTTAGCATACAATCAGAAGCCTTCGTTATTTGCTTCAGACTTTCCTCCAGGTCGGTAATAACATTAGCATAGTGTTCCATACGCAATAACAATGAATGATTTAAAACGAAAAAAATTCCAATCATCTCCCTGGAAATGATTGGATAAAACGGGGTTTTAACCAACGAGGTGTTGGATGAGAAGAGCATCAGAAATAAATGAGTATTTACTTGAAATTCGGGAGTTACGATCTATTAATTATCAGGACTAAGAATAACAATTGATATATAATTCAGTAGAAGTATTTACAGGCAATAATGAAAAAATAAGGATGAAAAACGGGAGGTCAACGATAAGTTAGATTTGCCGACAAATTATTCAGACTTTTTATTACGGCCTCCTTTTTATTCACCTCTGACATCAAATCACCATAGTTAAATACATACCTTCAAGGCAGCCGATCTATAATATCTCTCACATAATCAATAGTTTTCATGCAACAACACTTTCCAGTAACATAACTAAATGTCCAGTTTATTAATGTAAAAACTGGACATTTAGGATTTTTTTTTTGCAAAAATATCCAATTGAAGCCATATAAGAAAGACCTTAACTAACTCTCATTTGACGAACTGTACCAATTACATATTTTTCAATTTCAGCCGCCCTTGACTATTCCTGATGACGAAGTAACTTTGACAGAATTTAATGATAAACATGCCAGACTAATCCTTCAACGAACTGGAGCTCAAAAGTAACAAACAATCCATTTAACCACGTATCCGCCAGAAGCCTGAAATACCGAATAAATACATTTATAAATTAAATCCCACAATAAAAGAGCATGAAACCTTTAATTCTTTCCGATGTATACATAAGTAGTTGGTCGTTCTGACCAATTGTGTGTTTGGGGGTTAACATTAGTTTAAGGGCAGTTGTTGAACTGCCCTTTCTTCCTATAAAATATAAAGGCCATGAAAAAGTTTCAGGTTCTATCAATTTTAATCATTATGATACTTTCATCTACAGGATTCTCTCAGAAACAAAACCTAAAAAAAAGACATTCCTATTAAGCTATTAGAAATGAATATTCGAAATTAATAGGTTCTATTAATGTTGTTAATATTAATTCTGAATTTATAATTTACTACATTTGAAAAGGAAGAAAATCTTCCAATCGTTTTTATTGAGAAATAAATACTTAGTAAGAGGGCTACCTTTGGGTGGCTCTTTACTTTTAATCAATTCAAAATTTAGCGATGACACCAGTTCCGATTTTCATTGTTATATGTCATATTATCTAATAATCTAAATACCTCTCTACAAATCATTCAGTTACTTCTCTGTCGTTCAAATTCCTGCAAAGCCTCAGGTATTTTGGAATACGGGAAATGAACTCCGGTTACTCCTTCTGCTATCTGTTTTAATAGCGTTTCTGCCCGTTCCATTGCATCAGATTCTCCTTTTAATAATTCCTCAAACCATGCCTTCTTCTCCAAAAATGATTTTCTTTTCTCATAATCCGGCAGGTACTTTTTTAATTATTGTTCAACCTGGTTACAATCCGGAAATTCACGAGTCGTATAGGTAAAATGCAGCAAGAACCACAGTTCAATCGCAGGCATAGTTTCGCAAATGAGTACATTCTTCTTCTTACCATATTTTTGCATGAATTTCTCAAACTGCTTCTGTTTTCCCTGAGAAATAATGGTATCAAAATCCGTCAGATAAGTAACCTGGTCGTATCCTTCGGACAAGAGACCATCAATAATGCCTCCTTCTTTTTCGATACCCACATCGGCAAATAATGAAGGACTAACTTTATATCTATATCCTTTATATTCTTTTAAATGTTGCAGGTACCATTGCTCTGTTATACCATCTCCAAGCACTGCATAACGTTTTCGAAGATTCCATTTCTTTCCGATGTTTCTCATAGGCTACAATTCAGGAATCCCCCCAAACTTCCCAATTTTATATGCATTAAAAAACGACAACTCTTTTCTAAAATTAAAATTAGCCAGTGAGTAGAGATCCGTTGCTCCATTTTCGCCTTTCTCGGTAAACCAGATTGCATCTTTACGAAGTATATCCTTTTCGTTTAATAAAGACATATTATGCGTAGTAAAAAGTAACTGTGCCTGTTTCGACTTCTGCAAAAATTCCTTTAGGAAGTGAATTACCAACAAGGGGTGCAAAGCAGATCCAATCTCGTCAATCGGTAAAAAAGCATTCTTTTTTATAGCCTGAAAAAATGGTGCTGCCAGGCTATAATAACGAAGTGTACCTTGCGATTGTCGATGCTCTGTCATGTTAAAAAACTCCTCTTTCCCATCATTAACCACACGATGAGTAAAAAAAGTCTCATCAAAATGAACTGCTTTTTCCCTTTTTATCATTGCACGTTCTTCATCCGAAATTGGCATTGTTTCCAAAACATTCAAAAGTTCTTCAGGAACCTTCCGCATCCGATCTTCAAATAAAACATCGGTGATATTAAAGGCTGATTCCTTCAAAAATCGAAGTGCAAGCATCTTCATATCCACATTATCTTTAATAGCATTACCACAATAACTGGTTAAATCCATGTATGGGTCTATACTATTCAAAAACTGACTTCCAATCCACTCCATAACCGAATCCAATTCACTAATGGAGAGATTCACCTGTTTATATGCTGAAAATACGGATGCATTTTTAAGCGTTTTTAACTGAATAGCTTCAACTGCCTGGTTTGATATTCTAATCTTCGATCCAAATTCTACTATTGAAACTTTTTTATCAGCATTGTAATATCGATTGAATACTGCTGCAGGCTGACTTCCCGGATATACAAATAGTTTCTCCTCTAAAACAATATTTTTATCTACAACCAATTGGTATCGGTGTTTTTTACCGGCAACGTAGAAAAGCAACTCAAACCGCCCCGGTTGAGTAGCCGTTTCAGCAAAATTAAACGGTTCGAAAAGAGTCCCTCCTTCTTTTTCATCAGGAATACGCTCAATAAAACGATTCAGGAACTCGAACGTATTTATTAAATTACTCTTACCGGAAGCATTAGCTCCATACACCATAGCCATTTTTAAGATCCTGGTACCATCAGGCATTTCGGCTACATAATAATCTTCAAGTGCTTTATCGGAGGTCGCCTCAAAACTAAAAACAGTTTCATTTTTAAATGAAAGGAAATTCTGAATTTTAAGCTCAAGTATCATCTCTATTTTGATTTATTGCAATTATTTTACAAAAGTACAAATTAAAAACAAATACAACAATTCTTTTTACGGATATTGCACAATACTTACACTAAGTAAAAATAGAATATTTGAAATTAGAGTTTTTAAACGCTGCTGTTTTCTTTTTATACTTTTTAAAAAATTAGTTCGCAGCTTAGTTTTTTCTATTTCGTTCAATCTGATCCTTTGTTGAAGTATCGGCTTTAACTCCAGAAGAAATTTTGGGATAAACTTATTATTGCCATGCGGCAGTTAAAAGTACAACCGGTAAAAATTAAATAAATCCAACCGAAATAACTTCATCAAGAACTTCCCAACAAAACACGAAGAAGAATTCTCTACTTCATCAGGAAGATTTTCTTAAAAGAACAAGAAGATTTCCGGAAAAGACTTTGATGAATTCCGGGCAGCAACCTCCCGACCAAGCTGCCGGGAGGTTGTGGTAGTATAACAGAAAACGGGCACTACCGGGCTACAAAAGTTGCTTTCGACAGGGCCTCTTTCATCTGTTTGCCGGGGCGGAAACGGATGTTGACCGATGTAATTTTATCGGCTGTACATTCCGCTTCGGTATCCGTGCCGGTGCAGTTAAACGTTAGCTGAAACGAGCCCCAGTCGACCATTTGTACCGAGTAACCATCGAGCAGGGCATTCTGGATCACCGCTTGCAGCTCATCCACTACCAGGGCCGCTTCTCCACGGCTTAAGGTGGTGTTTTTACTCAATGCTTCGGCAATCTCCTTTTCTGTTTTTTGTTCCACGCGGTTGGGCACCAGGTACCATTTCCGGTCGGCTTGTGGGTTGCGTGGGTTCACCCGTTGAATTTTTGAATATAAAATCGACATAATCTGTTGTTTTTTAATTGGTATAAATCTCCCCGTACCGCCGGGCCCACCCAAAAAAAACCAGGCAATACCTTCCCTCCTCTGTTCGAAACCAAACAGCGTGAAGCAGTAAAAGTAATATGCGGTAAATTGATGGGGTAAAGCCGCAGGTGCGGCACCGTGGAGTAAAAATCGAAATAAAAAATAATGGATTATCCCCTGCGCAGGATTTCTCCCGGCAAGGGCCCGGCCGCAGGTTCTCCGCTTGTAACAAAGATGTACCTCGGAAGCACCCGCCAAAACTGTAACAAGCGGAAATTGGGTTTTAAAAAATAATACATGGATAAAGAATTTTTGTCCGGTTGGATTACCGGAAGAATAAGCCTTTTAAATATTTTGCTACTGTCACTTTTAGTAATATTTCGAGAAAAGCAGCATGTTTCGATGATATTCTCAAATTTTTACCAAAATTTCTATTACCAACAAAAACGCTTTACAAATTTGGTAAGTGGGGTTAGCCATGGCACACGCCAATAATATGCAGTATCTATTCTGAAATCTGTCTATTCATTTTCTGGTCTCCTATTATTGGGAAACTGCCGAAAAAGAACGGGTAAGTTCTGCCGAATTGCACACCGATCACATCCCGAAGTTTCGGGAGGCGCGAGCGGAGCTATTTTTCTACTGATACCAAACCCTTTATTTCTCAAACTTTCTATAGCAGTTATAACAAACTGGTTTTAGCATTGAAGTATTCTCAAATTCACCACAACCATGACAAACATTTTCTTCATATTCCGGATTCTCAAATTGAGCCCATGTTGCAAAACACTCCCAACAATAGGGTCTTTCAATATCATACGGGATTCGGGCTTCACAACGAATGCAATAACCTCTTTTGTTCTTTTTGTTTTCAGATTTATTCTCTGGCGAGTTTTTCTCATTAAAAAACTGGCGATTTGTACGAGCAAGTTGAATTACCTCTGATGAAAGGATTATTGATTTGGTTTCTTTAACAGCCTTTTCATAAAGGTTTGAATCATCGTCTTTAGTAATGCGAACTCCCATCTCACGGTTATTCTTCTCCGAAAATTCATACATGTTCATGGAAGTTATTACCATATCACCTTCGTTATAATAACATTTTGCGTGCAAGTTCTCAAAGAAATACAACTCAACATTTAATTCGGCAAGCGAATTACGCTCATTCGGTTTTAAATCGTCTTTTCCGTAAATTATTACAATTTTAACTTTTCTATTCGAAGCGTCTTTTAATCTTTCAAAAAAGGTTTTAGATAGTTGAAGGTAAGGAGAAACCAATGTAAGCTCCCTTTTCGACTCCATAATTATATTTTCAATCCAGTACGAAATTCCGTTGGTTGTTAAAAATTCTGCCATGGTTAATTGTTAAATATTAAGTTTGAGTTGTATTAAGATGTATTTGTTTTCTTTTGTTATCTAAGTCTTATCCCCACCAAATCAACCTCTTTTTATTAGGCAATCGGTTTCCCATTTCTGCTCTTATTCGCTTGCATGGTTTATTTCTTTCTTAGCCAACGATTAGGAGCAGATGTGTTAGGCTTCCTCGTTCTGCACCTGTAATCCAAACTTTAAGTAATCATATAAACATATAAGTTTTCTAAAGCTTGTATTTTTTACAAGTTCATCGCTCCAGTTATTGATGAGAAAACTTTTCAAATCAGATATATCAATGTATTCCGGTTTTAAGAATGGGATATAATATATTGTGTGGGTCAGATCGAAATTTCGTTGTATCGATTTTATAGAAGTGTGATTTTTTTGGATGGTACCCTTCTTTTTCAAATAATTACTTGAAGGGTAAAATCTTTCAGAACTACAACCATCTATAAAATTTCGTAGTTTAGTGGAGACATCTACCGTTTTACGCAGCTTACCATCCTTTTTCAAATAATCTGCCTTCCTTAAATATTTATAAACCGGAAAATATTTCCCGCCTTTTAATGCCTTAGGAATTACACTTTGTATAACAGCTCCAGCATTTAAGTTTTTATCATCAAAAACGAGATCTTCCATTAACTCAATAGTGCCAATTCCGTTATATCCATACATCGATAATTGACTCTTGATACCAACACCAAAATAATATTCGATGTTGTCTGCATCTTCCGAGTTGGATATATTTTCCCCAACAAGAATTTTTTCTGTCGGCTCATTCGTCTTTACGAATTCATAAACCATACCTTTCATCCTTCTTAATATTTTTACCGGCAGACGCTTCTTTAAACTACCTAGTACTTCATACAGCGGGGTGAATGAATGAAGCTTGATTTCTTTAATAGGAATAGGAATTCTCTTCTCGGTTAATAATAAAGATGAGTCTGAGATTCTCGGTTCAGAGTTATCCTTAATTCGTTTGACAAATACTAAGCGATTTTTCAGTTTATCAATATTCTCGTTATTAAGGCACTTAACTATGGAAGTAAGTATATCAATAACATTTGAATCATGAAGAGAATATCCCAAAAATATGATGGGATGTTCCACAAAAATGGTCAGAAGTTTGGCAGCTAAATATGGGTTTTTTGTTTCGAATGCTCTGTAATCTTCGGTTGTCACGATCAGGCTATTCGGGTCTGAAATACATCCATGAATTTTATAAATTTCCCCAATATTTAGTGAATCGGAGAACAGAAGCTCTGACTGCCCGATATATTTAGTAAAATCGGGAAATGTCGATTCCAAAAAATCATCCCAATTAGTTGTAATAATTCCGTCTACATTAACTTTCTTAAGTGCGTTTATTTCTTCAAGATACTCTGTTTGCTCTGTGACACTTTTCGTTTTTATATATTTTGATATTTCATATTTTAAAGGTGCCTGTTCCGACTTCGCTGCTTCTGATTTAAATTCGGCTCTACTTTCCTCAAATCGTTTTTCCGTCCACCAGCGCTCATGTAGTTCTTCTGCAACTAATGAAGCGATTTGCGCATTATTCGAGCCAGTTTTCGATTGATAATATTCATAAGGTTTAGCGTTACTAATTTCTTCAATTATTGTTGCTATCAAATCGCTCCAGGTTTCCAAATTGATATACCTGCGCGAGAATCCAGAACCAATAAATAAAAATGGGGCTGTATTAAACTGCTGAAAATGCTTGATTAGGTCTTCCTTAAATTCTTTCATTATTTACAAATGTATTTGAGTTATAAACTTTACTCCACCCCAACCAAATCAACGTCTTTCATCAATCGGCCGGTTTCAGTGAGGGCGACAATTATTTTTTGGTAGTGCATAATGTCTTCGAATGTTAGCGTGCGGCCTTTGCGGTCTTTTAGCCATTTTTGGGCGGGCTGGTAGCCGCCAATGTAAAATTCCCAGGCACTTTGCGGCACGTTGGCAAAATACTGGGTGCTGTTAATGTACACATCGCCTAAATAAACGGGGTGCTCTTCGCCCGGAGGTGTACAGTCGTAATCATACATTTTAAACTGAGGCTTTTCTACCTCGTTTGTTCCGGCCTCGGGGTAAGTGGTAATGGGCTGCTCTACCTTTGGGCTTTCGAGCAAATGGATTTGCCTCAATTCTCCACCCAGTTTAACCAACTTCCAAAAGGTATCGGTGTTTTTGGGGTATGGCACGCGCGGAAAATCAATTTTCAGGAACTCCTTGTATTTGGTGCGGTAGGTGGGCGAATGTAACACCGCATAAATGTAGTCGAGAATATCGATGGGCGCAAAGGTGTCTGTCACACTGAGCGAAGTCGAAGTGTCTACCTCGGGCGTAAACGTTAGGCCGATGGCTTTGGCTATTTGCTGTACTATTTTGGTGTTTAGGTTGGGAATGCGCTCTTGCTGCTGGCTTATGGCTTGCTGTTGGTCATCTGATTGAGGATATAGATATAAAGGGAAAAATTTACAATTATCAAAAGGAGAAACACCATCCTTATCTACTAAAAGATTAGTTACAAAGAAATTATTTACATTTCCTCTTCTGCTATTTCGAACTGCAAGTAAGGAGATATTATCTCTCCGACAATTAAGGCTTAACGGACACCTAGGATATGCCATAAACCCCTTGCTACGTCCAGTAAAATAAGTTATCCTATAATCAAAAGGATGATATAAAACAGACACTATTGAACCATCTTCCTTTACTAAGTCTTTCTTTGCATAACTTATTGTCCAATCTCTACCATCATTGGGCAAACTGTACTTTGTTCTTATTTCATTATAATTAAGATTTTTAAAATCTTCTAAAATCTTCAGTAAATTTTCTTTATTAAAATTATAAACAAGAGCATCTCTTTTTGTTTGAATTCCGGTGTTATTATTTGGTAATAGGTCATTTAATTTAAAACCTTGGTTGTAATTCTCTTCTTGTTCAAAATCTTTAGGCACAAAAAAATTGTATTGCTTTTCTATTTCCAATTCATTCCACTCGATTGAATTAATAGAATTATTATCCAGAAAATCGTATTTACCCTTTCGGCTTCCAAAAACATCGTAGTGTAAAACTTGTGGCTCCTTTTTATTCGATTTTACAAATAGGTTAATTGAAACGCCCTGCATAATATCAAATACATTTTTATCGGGAGAACCATCAGGAGCAGTTTCTTTTTTCTTGCTGTTGCCGTGTAAGTCGAGAATATAAATTTTATCGAAGGTTTCCATCAGGTTTTTCCGCATTTGGCGGTGTGTTATCCCATCAATAAAACTATTATTGGAGATATAAGCCAGTATGCCCTCACCATTCTTTTCAATATAATACTGGCCATAGCGTATAAACTTTATGTAGTCATCATCAAGATTTATTTTCCTTTCATTCAAGTCTTTCTTATAATCTTTCAACAGGCCTTGTATCCATTCTGATTTATTGGTGCTGCTAACCGAATACGGCGGGTTACCAATAACACACATAACGGGTGTATCGCGTTTTATGTGGTTGGCTTCGTTGGCCTCGGTACTTAGCCAGTTGGCCCAAAGGGTGCCGGTGTCGGGGTGGTGTTCTTCGAGGCTGTTGGTAAGGTAAATGTTAAAACGTTGCTGGCCACTGCGAGCGGCAGGCCCCTTGCCCGATGCCGGAGAATATTTGTAACCGGTGTCGTGCAACAACATATCGAGTTTTAGGTGTGCCATGGCGTAGGAGGCCATTAGCAGCTCGAAACCGTTGAGGCGCGGAATAAGGTGTTCATCGACATAAGCACTCCAGGCCCCCTGCATGCTTTTAAACTTTGTGTGGTAAATGTGTTTTACCACTTCGGCCAAAAAAGTACCTGTTCCGGTGGCGGGGTCGAGTACCTGTACTTTGTGCACCTCAAGCTCCTGCATTTTTTTACTTCCCTGCACGGGCACTTTTATTTTTGTTTTTGCGGTATCGGCCAATCCCTGTGGCAAATCGAACTCGGTTTTTAATATATCGTCAACGGCACGTACAATAAAATTCACCACCGGCTCGGGCGTGTACCAAACGCCACGCGCTTTGCGAAGTTTGGCATCGTATTCGGCCAAAAAGGTTTCGTAAAAATGAATAATGGGGTCGTGGGTTTGTGTGCTTCGGCCAAAGTTATGCAGCAGCGCATCGAGGTTTACCGCCCTAAAAACCAGCGCCAGGTTATCAACCGTACGTTTTATCCGTTCGTCGATATCGGGTCCGGCAATGTAGGTAAACAGCTTTTTCAGAAAAGGATTGGTTTTGGGTATTAACTCGGCAGCCTCGTAACGGCTAAAATCTTCGGGCGTTTGATCGTGGTAACGCGCAGCAAACATTCCGTAAGCCAGGGTTTGCGCATAAATATCGGCAAAACCTTTTGGCGTGAGGTCGTGTATCAGTATGTTTTTAAACGATTCATACTGGTCGTTTAGCGTTGAGTTTTCGTCGTTCTCGTTGTCGGCAGTAAGTGCGCGTTCAACAATATTTTGCAGCAGGCGTGCTTTGGCTGCCATCATACCGGCCAGCTTTTTACCCGAGCGAATGGTTTGCCCCACGTAGGTACAAAAGTCGCGTACCAGGTTTTCGAAGTTGGTAAGATTTTCGGTCAGCGGGTTAATGCTGTTTCCGTTAATTTCGCCGATACGTATTTCGTGTACCAGTTCGCCCTCTTTAAAAAACTGAAACCAGAGGTAATCGGTAATTATCAGGTTATCGAGCGCATTTTTATAGCGGGTAAACTGTTCTTTGTATTGTTTGTGGTTCAGGTCTTTGCCAATGTCTTTGGCTTCGATATAACCTACGGGTATTTTCCCTTTTGTAATTACATAGTCGGGGTTTCCGCAATCGGTAACTTTCGATGGTTCGTTGGTAATTTCCACTTCGGTAACCAAGCTGCGGATAAGGCTTTCCAAATCGCCACGATAAGTGTGCTCGCTTGATATGCCCGATTGAAAACGATTGTTTAGTACGGCTAAATATTCGGAGACAGTCATAGTAATAGGTTCTTTTTTTTACGAAGCCCCAATGTAGTAAAAAATGGGTAATTATTTTTATTGTTAATACAATGTGCAGGGGCTAAAGATCGGCCTTTTAAAAGAGATCATTCACCCCGGCATTACTACCGGGAATCAACATAGCACGCTTTGAACGGGGCTCTGGCCCCTGTGCCTTGCTGCTGGCGGCTTTCCGAATAGTCCACATTTCCCACACCCTCGTAACTCGCTGATTATTGGCTTACTGCAGCCGTGTAATTGCCCGGCAAACTTGTTGGCTGGCTTGTTGCAGCGCTGCGGCAGGCAAAAAAATTGCCTGGCTGGCATGTTGCACAGCTGCGGCAGGCAAAAAAATTGGTTGGCTGACATGTTACACGGCTGCGGCAGGTAAAAAAACTTGTTGGCTGGCATGTTACACAGCTGCAGCAGGCAAAAAAATAGTTTGGATGGCATGTCGCACGGCTGCAGCAAGCAAAAAAATTGCCTGGCTGGTGTGTTGCACCATTGCACGAAAACCAAAAATGCTGCGTAACATAATTACCGGCATTGACTTAAGTAAACATTTGCTCTAATTTTATTCAACAGAAAATAAAACTCACGATCAGCCAAACGCTTTTCAAAAAAACAAAATATTAAATAACCTTTCAAAAACAACTTTTGTAATCCTTAAAAAAATTATCATGAAAAAAATTTTAAACCTTTTATTGTATAAACTCCGTAACGGAGAATATTTCCAGTTTATGAGCGACTTTAAAAGTCTGCTACTGCTGCTTACACCGGCCGCCATACATTCGGAGGCCGAATATGTAGAGTTTGACGCCGCCCTTACCAAACTCGACGACGAGTTGCGTGTAGATCGGGGCAGCGTACTAACCGAAGAAATGCAAAACCTTGACATCGACCGCGATAATACGTGGCGTGCCATCGATATGCGGATTGATGCCACCATGCTGTGCACCATTCCTGAAGAGGTGGAGGCAGCCAAACGCCTGCGACGGGTTGTTGATTTGTATGGCGATATTCGCAGGGTAACCTATAACGAACAAACAGCGGGACTTACCAACCTGTATGGCGATTTAACAAAGCAAAAAAATGCCGGTTTTGTTACCACCTGCGGACTTGACACCTGGGTAACGCACTTAAACGAACTAAACATTGCTTTTAAAGACAAACAAAACGAGCGCGACACCGAACTAGCCAATAAAAACAGTGGTAATGTGAAAGCTGTTCGTGTTGAAATCGATCCGCTGTACCAACTAATGGTTGAGCGGGTAAACGCTATGGTAAGTTTGAATATGCAAACGCCCGAAATTGAGAATTTTATTGTTGAGTTGAATCAAAAAATTAAAACCTTAGAGATAACACTGGCAGCCCGCGAAGGCCGAAAAGACAGTGGCGGGGAAGAAGAACCTCCCGCACCCGAAGATGAATAAATAACAATAATTATAAATTTTGTTTTAAAGGTTAACGAAAAAGCATCCTTCCTTTGGGTTGGATGCTTTTTTATTTTCGGAAACTATTCCCGGATGAAAAAATTCCGGAAGATATTGATGTATTGGCATGTGCCACAGGTAATCCTGATCAGTTATTGCCTTCCCATGCATCGATGGTTCACGGACTAATGAAAAACAGGCCCATGGAACTGTATTCCGCTTCGGGAGTATGTCTGACTTGCCTGCAGGCTTTTAAAACGGCTTACCTATCTGTTTTGTCCGGTGTTTCATCAAAAGCAATTTGTTCTACTTCAGAACTCGCCTCTCCAACTCTGCTGTCGAAAAACTACGAAGAAGAATATGAGCATTGCTCGCAGGTAGGAAAAGATCCATACATGGCTTTTGAGAAGGATTTTCTGCGCTTTATGCTGAGTGATGGTGCCAGTTCGGTTTTACTCTCTGATAAAAAGAGCGAGAATGGAATTTCATTTAAAGTTGAATGGGTTGAAATGACCTCATATGCCAATGAACTGCCCACCTGCATGTTTATGGGAGCTGAACTCAGAGAAGATGGTGAACTCACCAGCTGGAAAGAATTTGAAAGTCGGGAGCTAATCAATCGTTCGGTAATGACCGTTAAGCAGGACATCCGCTTGCTTAAACCTAATATCATCCGTTACTGGGTTGACCATCTGGAACATTGTCTAAAAAAATATAACCTTGATCCTTCAGAGGTGGACTATGTTATCCCTCATGTCTCCTCGATGTTCTTTTACGGCAAACTTGCTGAGGGTATCGAAGCAAGAGGTTTAGACCTTGGGACGAACAAGTGGTTCACCAATCTTACTGAAATTGGAAATATCGCTTCTGCTTCCATTTTTGCTGCGCTGGATGATTTATGCAAAATAGAAATGCTAAAAGCAGATGATAAGGTTTTACTACTGGTACCAGAAAGTGGACGGTTTTCTTATGGGACGGTTTTGTTGACTGTAAAATCTGCGCTTAGTTTCTAGAACAAAAAATGAAATAACAAAAGATAGGATTAATTAGCAGAATTCAATTAGAATTTATTCAGCATTAAACTTTTCAATATCGAGTTTTTCCCCGGTAAGGATTAAAACAAAATCACATCCCCAACCTTCTGCCCATGGTTTAAATACAGGTTGAGAATCCTTTTCGTATTGATCAATGTATTTCATCTTCCCGCTACGGGGATTAAACCAATAACTGTAAACAGTATTTGCCTTCATTTTTGAGATATCAGGAACTACCTGTTTGCCTTTTGGTGTATAGGCAAAAATTAAATCTCTTTCCTTGCTAACTGAAGCAACTATAAATGATTCATTTTCTATATTTTCATTAAGAATTAATGACGAGTCATAATTCATATTTTGCCAAGGAAACATTTCAAACATCTTTCTCATAAATCCCATTTGTGTTGACCCCGGAAGGTTAAGGGCAACTTTCCAGTCGGTACGCGCCTGTAAATTAGGAAGTCTGTCGATATCATACATTTGCCATATATCATTGCAGCCATAAGTATATCCTGCAGCACCAGAGATTATACTCCAATAAGCAGAAATCCTTACATCTGCATCGTCTAACCAACCAAATTTTTCATTCTCCCAAAATCTATCTTCTATATTTTCATATCTCGCCTCTCCGTTAACAGTTGGCTTGTTAAGTGACTTTTTATTCGCTTTTAATACATATTGGTACTCTTTAGTAAGTCTGTTATGGCCACTCTGAAACATATCAAAATCAAGCCAGTCTTCATTAAAATAATCAATAGCATTTTTACCTCCTGAAGGATGATAAGTAATCAAATGTGTTGAATCTGTTTCCCGAAGACCTTTTGCCATAGCGCGTATTATAGCTGAATGCTGCTCATTTTCAGGTACGCGGTCTCCGCCTAATATCCAGATAATGTTATTATTTGACTTGTATCGCTCTCCCAATTTTTGGCCATAAATTTCTGCATTTAGTTTATCAAAAATAACCGGACCAACACCCCAGGATTTATTAAATTTATCTCCCCAGGTTGGTAGTAATCCCACATAAAGACCAAGCTCTTCTGATTTCTTTACAACGTAGTCCACTAACTCGAAATATGCCGGATTCAATTTTTCCGGATTGTTATTAAATAATGGTTTATCACCATATACATTTGGAGTATTAAGACCGTCCAGCTCGGCAAGAATTACTGTTTGTATTACTGTAAATCCCTTTTTTGCCCTATCTGTTAGATATTGATCAATTTCTTCTTTATTACATCGATGAATCAACTCCCATGCTGTACCTCCTAACCAAAAAAAAGGTTCATTATCCTGAGTTACAATATATCTTTGATTATCCGATATTTTTAAAACGGGTAGTTCTTGTCCTTGCGCCTGAAACAGAACTATGCCAAAAAGAAGGAATAATATTTTCTTCATGTTTAAGTTTCTTTGAATCTTCGTTTTAATGTTTGGCAAGAATTGCCTATTCATTTTTTGGATTTAATATATTGAGCTACAGCCGAATGTCCGTTTGAATTGGCAAAATCCAATGAGGATTCTCCATCGATATCAACCATATCCAGATCGGCACCATAGGTAACAAGTGTTTTTAAAACTTCAAGCTGCCCTTCTGCTGATGCCATCATCGCAGCCGTCCAGTTTTCTTCTTTTTCTATCAAATTTGGCTCTGCCCCAGCCTCCAATAAGGTTATAACAGTGTTAACAAATGGGCCTGTTGATGCATACATTAGCGCTGTTCGATCAATCTCGTCAGCGGAATTTACGTTTGCTGCCTGATTAATCAGAAGTGTTACTATCTCAGTATTTCCATTGTAAGCAGCCAGCATTAAAGCCGTTCTTTTATTTTCATCGACAGTATTGGGATCAAATCCATTGTTTAGCGCATCTTGTACAATTTGTATATTTCCTTCAAGTGCGGCCTGAAAAATTAATGTTGTGTCAAAATCTGTATTTTCAGATTCATATGAACCGGTTTCGGTTTCAGATTCAATCGTCTTTGAGTCATTTCTGGTCTTTGTGTCACATGATAAAATGAAAATACTGAATATCATAAGTATTACTATCAAACTTGGTTTATTCATTTGTTAATTGATTTTGATATTTAAAATGTTGTGTTGCCCAAATGTAATACTTTATGGTGCAATATATAGCTCCCATTCAATCCTTCGAGTACAATCTCAATTTTTTCTTCTGCTGAATACTTTTTGCGAGTGTGCCTTCTTTTCTCTTTAATTTCTGATTCGGCACTCTGTTTTTTTGCTACCAGTTTTGAACTTTTTATCGGTTATAATTTGAGAAATTTCTCTCGTAATTTTTATAACCATCAGTCTAAATTAGACTGATGGCTTACACTGTTATATCTATCAAATACCCCTTAACGATTCTGTTTTCAATATTTTAGTTCACAAACCTCTAACACATTGCACATGATGATTAGCAATGACTTTTTTCCTCTCCTCCTTAAGATTTATAATCCAAAAAACCTTCTATATAAATAAAAGATGATCAATTTCCATTAACGTGCAGCCAGCAGACCGATTCCTGAAAAAACAGCAGAAAACAACAATACTCCGATACCTGACAAACGGTGAACAACCGGACCAGCAACCAATCTGGCTAAAGCCATAATTGCTGAAATCCAAACCAAAATTAAAATTGCTCCAATTCCTTCGCCAAATAATTTACCAAAGTTCTTCACCGTATTCCCATCCTGCGCGAACTGGTTCTTTAATATATTCATCCAACTCAGGATGGTTAGTTACTTTCATATTTATTGCATCGTATTCAATACGTGTATTAAATCGCTGTGCAAGTACACCTATCAGAGCCATTTCTGTCAGGTCGGTTGCATAGTTGAAGTTCGAACCGGGCATTGGGCCATCACCTTTAATGGCATCCAAAAATTCTTTAACAGGCCCTCCCTCAATTCTCGGAATTGAAGGTTCGGGCATTTTGTTGGCAACCCAGTCTTCCCACTCTTCATCAGACATGATCAGCATTGCATTGTTTGGCCTGCCACCAGTAATTATATTTTGCTTTTCGCCAACCATAATCATTCCCGAGGGAGGCAATTCATCAATTCCCCATTCAGGTCTGTTTTCCGGTTTCATTCCTCCTTCGTACCATTTAAGAACTGCCGGTGGTTTATTCCCTCTTTGCGGAAATTCAAAACGGATTATCGATTGATCGGGCACAAAACCTTCGGGCGACCCCGAATGAAATTCCGACTCCACAACATTGGGCATTCCCAAGTCTAATGTCCAGAACGGAGCATCCAATGTATGACAGGCCCAATCGCCCAATTCACCATTTCCAAAATCATAAAAGCCTCTCCAAGAGCGGGGAACATATACCTTGTTGTAAGGTCGAACAGCAGCAGGCCCCAGCCACAAATCCCAATCCAGAGTTTCAGGTATAGCTTGTTCAGCAGGCGGGTACTGCCCTGGTTTGGTGAAATATTTTCCTTCTCCAAATTCAGGTCCGTTAAACCAGGCAAAAATTTCTTTTACCTCTCCTGTTACTCCTGCATCGTACCATTCTTTTACTTTCCTGATACCATCAGTTGTATGCCCCTGGTTACCCATTTGTGTTATTACATTGTAATACTCTGCTGCTTTTTTTAGTGTTCTTAATTGCCAGACGTTATGAGCCAGTGGTTTTTCAACAAAAACATGTTTGCCCAATTGCATGGCCGCCATTGCCGCCGGAAAATGACTATGATCAGGCGTTGATACCATAACCGCATCAATTTCATCAGCCATTTCGTCGAACATTTTTCGGTAATCTTTATATCGTTTGGCTTTTGGGAAAGTCTTATAACCTTCAGCGGCACTTTCGTCGTTTACATCGCACATAGCAACAATATTTTCATTCTTGCTTTTACTCCAGTTTTCACGACCTCGTCCACCAACTCCAATAATGGCTATGTTAACTTTTTGCGAAGGCGAACAGCTCAATAAATTTGGAATTAATGCCGTACCAACACCTATAGCAGTAGCAGATTGAAGAAACCTTCTTCTATCAATTTCTCATTGCTTACATTTTATAAGTTCTTATTCAACAACTAGTAGGCAGGGCTCACCCAACTTTCTTTGGGATGGTATTTACTTTCGCTGGCCCAACGAATACCCCGTTTTTGTATTTCAAGCGCTTCTGGCACATCGTAGTCTTTCATTACATGTCCCAGCGATGAATAGAACACACGTCCTTCGCCATAGTATTTTTTCCACACAACCGGCATGATGCAACCGTCAATCCACTCGGCATGTTCGGCTGAAAATTCGGTTGTAGCCAATACTTTAACGTTAGGATCAAGATGCATATAATATTGCTCTGAGTGCATATCAAAGTCTTTCAAACCCTTTGTTACAGAATCTGATTTATTGGTAATCTTAACCGAATAATCGATTACTCCACCGGGATGAGCAACCCATTGCCCACCAACCATAAACTGGTAAGCTACTTTATTGCGGAACGAGTCACCAATTCCTCCATGCCAACCGGCAAGTCCAACTCCACGTTTAACTGCCGCTAGCAGTGCTTTCTCCTGTTCTTTAGAGATCTCTCCCATAGTCCAAATCTGAACAATCAGATCAAGTGAATTCATCAACTCCTCATCGAGGTATGAATCAAGGGTATCAGAAACAGTAACTTCTGCTCCTTCAGAACGCATCCACGGAACAAAAATGTCTACTGATTCTTTCGGTTCATGACCTTTCCATCCGCCATAAACATAAAGCACTTTTTTCCCTTTCAGGCTTGGCACCAGCTTTTCTTTATTTGCTGCCATCGTTATACCGGGTACTACCATGGCTCCGGCTCCGGCCACCACTGTTGCTTTTACAAATTTCCTTCTTGAAACCGACATGATTTATTAATTTTAGTTGTTTTGATTGCTTTAAAAATAAAAAACACCAATTGAATCATAAAATACCGTATTGGATATATCATTATTTTTCTTTTTATCAGGATAAATATTTTAGCATAGCCTTCGCTACGTTATAATTCTTCAACGAAGATGAATTGAAAAAAGAATTAGTTTAAATGCGGCATTTTATGGTCAATTTGGTATAAAATCCCGATGAAATGTTGATTCACCGAGATTTTTCATGAAATTCGTTAACGATTATCAAAGTCTAAACTTCATTTTGAAAACCTGTTACAGTTTGTATCCATTCTCATATTCGCGGTGATAGAATTTCTCTGCCTCCGAGTCGTTTATAAAATATTGTTTGTCAGGCGACCAGGCTACAGGACGCTTCAGTTCGTAGGCCACATTACCCAAAATGCTGCAAGTTGCTGTACGTTGACCGATTTCTACAGGCACAATCGGATCGATACGCATACGAACAGCATTAATAAAGTTCTCGAGGTGTCCTGAACTTTTCTCATACAATCCAGCTTCTACAGCTTCTTTTTCAGGCAACAGTGCAGGATCGGAAGCCCAGATTCCCTGACGACTAACTTCAATCCAACCATCATCGCCCCAGAATTTTACACCACGAGAATTTTTTTCGTCGTAGGCTTCGTTTGTCATCGTAACACCGTTATCATAAACGTAGGTTAAAAATTTAGTGCCTTTATACCCCGGAGGAATAACTTCAATAGGTCCGCTGTGGTCTTTTTTCAATCCCCACTGACCAATATCGAAATTGTGTGCCCCCCAGTCGCAGGTAAAACCACCACCGGTTTCTTTGAAGTAACGCCAGCGTGCCCAGAACGTTTCTTTGGTTTCAGGATTTAAAGTAATAGGTGGATTTAAGGCCTTGTTGTAATGAACGTAAGGCATGGGTCCCAGCCATTGCTTCCAGTCAAGATCTGCAGGAACTTCCTCTTTGGGTAAGTTGTACGGATCGGGGCCTGGCCCTACAAACGCATTTACTTTGGTAAGTTTACCAAATGCCTCGCGGTGAACCATATTAACGGCGTGCTGATAATTACTATCGGAACGTTGCTGACTACCCGTAGCAAAAATTACATTGTGTTTGCGAACTGCGGCTGCAACCATTATACCTTCCTTAATCGTGTAAGTAATTGGTTTTTCCTGGTAGATGTCTTTACCAGCCTCGCAAGCATCGATGGCTATAATTGCATGCCAATGATCGGGTGTTGCAATAACAACCGCGTCAATGTCTTTACGATCGATAATTTCGCGGTAATCTTTGTAAGTTTTTACATCAACCTTTTGTTTACGGGCTTTGTAAAACTCGTTTACTTTCAGCTCGAAACGCTCGCGTTTAACACCATAACAATCGGCTCCTGCAACAATTTCAACACCTTTAATCTGGCTAAAACCATTTAACAGGTTCATGGCTTGCTGGCCCAGTCCGATAAAACCAATACGGATAGTATCGTTTGCACCTGCTGCCAATGCTTTCGACCATGGCATAAGAGTTATACCCGCAGCTCCAATTGAGCTGGTTTGAATAAATCTTCTTCTGGAAAAATTTGTCATATTTTTAATTTTACTGTTTAGTTGTATTTGATTCAAATTTGTAACTGCTGAAAGAACAGTTGGAGAAAAAAAGTTTAGTATCCCACAATTTACACAATCTTCGTATTTCAGTCATTTAATTCCAGTAAATCAAAATCATATATTGTCTCGGATTTAAAGAATTCCCAATCTACTTTATTATATATATTTACTTATAGCTTTTTATTTCAAAGCATCATATAGAAATTCTACAGTTCATTAATTTTTAATTTAGATGATGTTTAAAGATCAATAAAAACAGTGATATCTAAAATATTCAATTTTATTAATTATGTATCTATTTCTATTGTATTTAAAAACCTACAAAATGTAGCAAGCAATCTGTCTATAGGGACATCTTTTATGATAGTTTATAAAATCGCTCAGTCGCTCTCGCCTATTTTTTTTAAACCACGCGGGTTTATGTATTCTTCGTCGCTTTTCTATTTCGTTATGGGCAAAGGGTCTTTTATCCCCCATTTTTTATTCGGCTCCGTTCCCATTTCCAGTTCCAGCGTCCCGCCTTTTTCGAAATCGGAGTGATAAAACCAATACTTTTCCCAAGACTTACCATTTAGTTTGGCCGCCTGAATATAAGTATGTTCCGGCTGATTTGTTTTAATCACAAACTTTTTACCCGGATAATAATCGGGATTTAGCCGAATGCTGATTTCGTTAAATAACGGGCTTGTAATTTCATAATAGGGTTTTACTGCAGCTCCACCATCAACCTGGAATAACCCCATTGCCATTAACACACCCAGAGCCCCCATTTGTCCTTGGTCTTCGTCGCCTTTATAGCCATCGTAAGGCGTAATATCGCCATAGGCTTCTTTTACTTTTCGCACCCACTTTTGGGTAAGCCATGGCGCTCCCGAGTAGTTAAACAAATGCGCCATTCCGGTGCCGGGTTGGTTTCCATAGTCAATCCAGTTAGCCGCATGATTTTTGTTAATTCCAACAAAATCGAGCTTTTCGCCTTCGTTAAAGCACCAATCCAAAAAATCGGTGTACTTTTCGTTTCCGCCAAAAAGTTCGATAAATCCGGCCATATCGTGTGGAACAAAATGCGTGTAGATGGCTGAGTTACTTTCGCAAAAACCCCTTGCATTAAAACCTTCAACCACCGGCTGAAAATCCTTGATCCAACTACCGTCCATTTCGCGCGGATGCATCATTCGGGTTTCAGGATTCCAAAGGTGTTTGTAGTTTTGTGAGCGTTTCATAAATAATTTATAATCGTCGTTTTTACCAAGAGCTTTTGCCAATTGCCCTAGGCACCAATCCTGGTAGGCATATTCCAGCGTCATCGATGCACCATCTTTGTGACCGCCTTTCGCTTTGATTCCCTCCGGAACCCAGCCCTGTTTTACGTAATACTGCATTCCTCCGCCAAAGGCGGGTGTATTGTGTTCGTATCCGGCATGGTCGCGTGAACCACCTACAAATGCATTTTTTCGTAAACCTTCATACGCTTTTTCGATATCGTAGTTTCGAATTCCTTTGTTGTAAGCTGTTGCAAAAAACGAAACAGAAGGGTCGCCAATCATTACAAAAGTGTAATTTCCGCCGGAAGGACCACGTGGAATCAACCCTCCATTTTGGTACATATCGACCATGGTATTGCAAAAACCATCCATCACTTCGGGATAAACCATCGACCAGAGAATATTCAACGACCAATGACTGCCCCACCACGCATCGAAATTATAATGCGGAAACAATGGCTCATTGTTTTCATCGAGACGAACGGTTCTGACTTTTGGCTTTTCACCGGTCATGTCCATGTATTTTCCGTCTACATCGCTAATAATTCTGCGTCCCAGCAATGCCCTCCACAAATCGGTATAGAATTTAATCTGCTGTTTTTTCGTCCCTCCTGAAATTTCTATGCGCCCAAGCCAGTTGTTCCATTCGTTAACTGACTCAGCAACTACCCTGTCAAAATCCCAATGGTTAATTTCGGTATCGAGGTTTAAGCGGGCATGCTCGGTACTCACATACGAAATTCCAACTTTCATTAAAATTTCTTCTTTTTCTTCTGCATCGAAAAACAAAGCTGCACCAGCATTTACTCCCTGGATGGTATCGGGCGCATTGGGCAAAAGCTTTTTATCCTTCCAGCCTTTTATCGAACTGAAAGATTTATTCAGACGGGCAACAAAATAAACAGGTGTATCTTTTGGTCTGCGTCCTGTTTTGCTTAAAACCTGAACTCCTGCAATTTCAGTATCGCTAACTTTCCACACTTTTGAGAAGACCGTAGGTCCATGAGCAAGCTTTGCCCCAATATCAAAAATGATGGCTTTATTTTTCTTTTCGGGGAAGGTATACCTGTGAAACCCAACACGTGTTGAAGAAGTTAGCTCTGCTGTTATTTCATAATCATCGAGCACCACTTTATGGTAACCGGGTTTTGCTACTTCAGTATCGTGAGTAAAAGCTGATTGGTATGCGTTCATTCCTAAATGCCCTTTAAACTCGCCTGTTGTTGGCATAACAGCAATGCCCGCCAGCTGCCAGGCATGAATATGGCTAAAACAACGAATTGAATCGCTATCGTACAAATATCCTGAACTCCATGTGTTGTCTGTATCCGTGTCGGGGCTGAGGTTTACCATCCCAAACGGACGGCATGCCGAATTAAAATAAAACCAGCGCGAATTGTGGGTATCGATAAACGGATTGACCAGATCAACCGGAGTTGGTTGTGCATTACCATTATTTATAAAAATTAGCAAACCAACTACCAGAATAAAAAATTTATAGCTCAATTTCATGTTGTAATTATTTAAAATATTCAACTAACTTCTTTTCTTTTTGAAAAGCTTTTTCATCTATGCATCAGTTTTCAACGGAATCACCATGTTCCATGTTTTATCGAAACTCCAGGCTTTGTCACCATTTCCGGTTGCTGCAAAAAAGTGTGTGGGTACGCCGTCTTCAATAAGGAGGAATGGGCGCTCAAAGTGGTTTTGATGCGTTGTTGTTCCATCATCCCATAAAATATCGCGACTGTAGGCTTTTACTTTGTCGAACAACTGCCAGTTTACACCATCGTTACTCCACGCATGAATTCCGCCACCTTCCTCGCCACAAATTTCACCTGAACGGTCTTTAATAATGGCTTCGTATTTTTCACCGGTCCACCAAACATACGGATCTTCAACATCAATATGCTCTTGCCCGGGCTTTTCGAAACGGAATATTGGTTTATCGCTAATCCTTTCGTATGGGCCTTCGGGATTGGTTGCTTTTGCTACACCTAATAAAAGAGGAGGTTGCGGCCCGTGTTCCGATGATTTGTACATCAACAATATTTCACCTGTCTTTTCATTAACAACCGGCGCCGGATTCGATGTAATGGAAGCATCCCATTTCCCGGGGCGAGGTTCAATTACCGGCTTGTCCAATCGTTTCCAGGGGCCGTAAACGCTTTCGCTTATTGCTACACCAATACGTTTGTTCATCCAGGCTTCGGTCCATTTTTCGTGAGGTAATTCTTTATTTTCAAGCGTTGGCTGTTCAAAATCGTAGGTATTACCAAAATAGTAAAGCAGAAATTTGTTTTTGTATTTTACCACACGTGGATTATGGGTGCACATACCATCCCAATATTCTTTGCCACGCATGGGTAGAGCAACTTTTACTGTTTTGTAAGGTCCAATAGGTGTATCGGCAACGGCGTGCACCACTTCCGAGTTGGTCACCCATTTTCCGAAGCCTAGTTTTTTTAACCAACGACTTGCAAACATGTGGTACCTGCCATCTTCGCCTTTAATAACCGATGAGCCCCAAACCCAATAATCGGGATCCTGATAACCGCCATTTTTGGGAGCTGGCAAAATACGATTGATAAAGGCTATTTCCTCTGCCGTTTTTGCACATACAAATAAGCTTGGAGTTAGAACTAAACCAGCAGCCAACTGAATTGTACTATTTATAAACGTACTTCGTTTCATATTTGATTAAGTTTTATTCGTTTGAATTATAAGCCTATTTTTTATGTATTTAATGGTATCCGCTTAAAATAATTATTTCGGTAAACAAAGAATCCAATTAATGATAATACCGAAAACAAACCTCCCAACGAATAGGAAATATCTTTTGAGAGTGAAAATCCTTCCGGTGCAAAAAGTAAATATGTAGTGGTTACCGCAGTCATAAACACAGCAGGAATGAGGGTTATCCAGTATAATTTCCGTTCCTGAGCGAGATAAACAGTAATCGCCCAAAGCACAATCATTGCCAGTGTTTGGTTCGACCAAGCAAAGTATCGCCAAATAATACTAAAGTCAATTTGAGTAAGGAAAAATCCGATAGCAAACAGAGGAATACTCACAAAAAGTCGATTTTTAATTGGTTCCTGTTTATAATTTAAAAAGTCGGCAACAATTAAGCGGGCACTTCTGAAAGCGGTATCGCCGGATGTAATTGGTGCTGCCACAACACCAAGCAAGGCCAGAAAACCACCAAATTTCCCCAAAAGTGAGTTCGAAATTTCATTCACAACAAAGGCAGCATTCCCGCTGTTTGCTGTCATTACATCGTTTAATTCCCGAACTCCACCAAAAAAGCTCATGCTAATGGCAGCCCATATTAGAGCGACCACACCTTCAGTAATCATGGCACCATAAAATACCCGGCGACCAAATTTTTCGTTTGTAACACAGCGTGCCATTAATGGCGATTGAGTGGCATGAAAACCGGAAATAGCACCACAGGCAATTGTTATAAACAACATTGGAAATATTGGAAATTTTTCGGAATCGGCATGATAATTATGAATACTTGAAAGGTTCAACTCCGGGATATGATATCCTTTTACAAACAATGCAATTAGTAATCCAATAGCCATAAAAACCAGTGCGCCACCAAATACGGGGTAGATTCTGCCAATCACTTTGTCGATGGGAAGCATAGTTGCCAATAAATAATAAAAGAAAACAATCCACACCCAAAATGTCATGGATGCAAATTCAGGAGTTAATCCCGATAAAATTTTAGCCGGCCCCATAATAAAAACTGCTCCAACAACTACCATTAATAGTACCGTAAAACCCCGCATAAATTGTTTGGTTCCAACGCCCATATAAATACCAACAATTTCTGTAATACTCAGTCCTTTGTGTTTTATGGATAACATTCCTGAGAAATAGTCGTGCACTGCACCGGCAAAAACAGAACCCAGTACAATCCAGAGAAATGCCACTGGTCCCCACATGGCACCTGCAACAGCACCAAAAATTGGTCCCAGTCCGGCAATGTTCAAAAACTGAATTAAGAATATTCTCCACCAGGGCATGGGCATGTAATCCACTCCATCTTTCATGCTAAAGGCAGGTGTTTCTCTGGTAGAATCAATCCCTTCGATTCGTTCAATAATTTTGGAATAAAAGAGATACCCCAATAGCAGTACAAGTAAGGATAAAACGAATGTAATCATAGTAATAAGTTTTCTGTACGATGTGAATGTGCCATTGTAATGATAATAATTTTACTCTTTCGTTTGATTCAGTGTTAATATTTGCCCTTTTTCTATCAATAATTCTTTTAGTTCATTATAGGAAACATCCTGAACCGAAATGTTATTTTCGATGGCTAAATTTGCAACCACAGCAGCCGATTGCCCCAATATCATAAAAACCGGTTCCATACGAATTGAACCAAATGCGATATGACTCGAAGACACACAAACTGGAACCAACAGGTTAGAACACTCTTCCTTTTTAGGAAGAATTGAACCCAATGAAATTGCATAAGGAGCCGGAGGTTTCACCCCAATATCCCCTTCGTTTTGCACAAAGCCTTCGGCAGTAATGTAACGTTGCACATTGTGCGAATCCATGGCATACGACCCCATTCCAACTGATTGTGGGACCTCTCTTTTAAAAGAACATCATTTTCGGTGGTAACATATTCGCCAATCATTCTTCGGGCTTCGCGCACATAAATCTGGTGTGGCCAGTTATCGTTATCGGTAAATTCATCTTTAGCCAGCCCCCAGTTTGCCATTTCTGTTTTCACATACTCGGGCAGGCGTGGGTCGTTGGCTACAAACCACAGCAATCCGGCCTGGTAATCGCGGTGTTCCCGAATAATTTCCTGTCGACGTTCGTAACTTGCCTCCGGGTAATCGTAATTCATTCCAATAAAATCGCTGCTAAAAGGGCCATGATTGTTCGTGTCGGTTTTTTTGTTTGGAATAGCGTCGAATTTTTCAAAAAAATCAGGACGACCTCCCTGCAACGAACGTAGCAACAATTCGTATTTAGAGGCATCGTAGTTGGCAGGTTTAGGGAAAGGTACACGGTTTTCGGGGTGGCGACTCATACACATTCTAAAACAATAGGCCTGAATTTTATCGTCGCCCGCACCAATCTCTCCCGGATTTTCTGTTGATACCCCATAAAGAACACCACTGTTTGGGTCGCCTGGTATTTTATAAGGAGAAATATCGTGCATAAACCAATGTTTATGGTGCCTTGCCTCGGGCTGAAAACCGTTCCAGGTTTCGTTGTATACCGAATTACTCTCGCGGCCAACATGGTAACTTACACCCGCCGAAGCCATTAAATCGGCCTCGTAGGTGGCATCAATAAATATTTTTCCTGTATACGTTTTTCCTGAAAGCGTTTTAATAGAAATAATTTTACCATCCTCTTTCACCACACCATTTTCTCGGTCGAGCCATTCATCGCGATAAACCTTGATGTTATTTTCTGCTACAAAATCCTCCATTACCTGTTCTGCCACACTGGGTTCAAAAATCCACATGGTGCGGTTTTCACCGTCCATGGCAACAGTGCCCTGACCACGGTTGCCATAGTCGCTGTGTTTTTCCCAAAGCCAGGCCTCATCGGTATTATAATGCTGCCAAACCCGGTGGTAAAACTCGCGCGCCAAACCACCAATTACAGCTTTATTACCGGTATCGGTGTAGCCAAGTCCACCTGATGTTAAGCCGCCCAAATGCTTATCGGGCGAAACCACTATTACCGTTTTTCCCATTTTTACTGTTTGAACGGCAGCGGTTACTGCGGCTGATGTTCCTCCGTAAATAATTACATCGGCACTATTGTTAGGTGTATTTTTGAAGATTTCATTTTGACAAGCGCATAAAACAACCAATATAAGCATAGAGATACAGCCTAAGCATTGTTTTGTTCTTTTTAAATTCAATTCTTTTAAGTACATAATTTACGTTATTGGTTCAATTAATTTATGGCAGCTTTAATGCTAATAAAAATTTAATCTCCTCCTTTTTTAGTGGTGATAAGTATAACACCAGCTGCCCCTCTGCTACCATAGATTGCAGCAGCACCATCTTTTAATATATCAATACTTTTAACATCATATGGCATTAACCTGTCGAGTTCATCTGAATCACTCACAACTCCATCAACTACAATAAGAACACTTGAACTGTTAATTGAATGTTCGCCACGTATTGTAATTTCTTTGCCTACCACTTCAACACCAGCTGACATGCCTCGAATTAGGTCATACATATTCGAGTAATCGGAAAAATTATCTTGTTTATTTTGTAGTGATGACACAGCAAAAAGTTTGTCTCTATCGCTTATGTGCCCATAGCCGACGGCAATTTCTACATTTTTAACACCCGATTTAAAACTCAAATTAACCAAAGCCAATTTGGTTTTCTCATCAATCTTAACTTTTCTGGAAACAAAACCTTTGGCACTTACTTTTAGCTTATCATTTTCAGCGCAGGTAACTTCAAAACGACCAAAAGTATCAGTAAGAGTAATTTGTTTCGAACTTAAAACTTTTACCCCGGCATTTATTAGCGGGATACTATCGAAAGTGGTAACCATACCTTTAATTGTTCGCTCCTGCGATTTTGAAAGCACAGGCAACAAACCCAGAAGTACAATTATAACAAGATGGTTAAAATTTAGGTTTTTCATGATTTTTACTTATTCGGTAACGTTAGTTAAGAAGTATTTTAAATTCGTCTTTTAACCTGATATCTTCCGAAGAAGCACCTACCAAAACCTGGAATTTTCCCGGTTCAACAGTCCAGTTCATATTAATATCCAGGATTTTTAAATCATCGGGGCTTAGCGTAAACGAAACAGTTTTTGTCTCTCCCGGTTTTAAATGAACACGCTTGAATCCACGCAATACCGATTCGTAAGTTGTTACGCTGCTCACTTCATCTTTCAGGTATAGCTGAACAATTTCATCGCCGGCAACTTCGCCCGTGTTTGTTACATTGAAGCTAACTGATACGTCTGCCTGGGCATGTAGTTCTTTTGCACTTAATTGTAGGTTGCTGTACTCGAAAGTGGTGTAGCTTAAACCATAACCAAAAGGATACAAGGCTCCAACAACGCGGGTATTTCCATAACCGTTTGGCCCCACCCCCGGCTGCCCGGCATGCGAACCAGGTTTATAAGGGAAACTAAAAGGAATTTGCCCCACTGTTTTGGGGAAGGTAATCGATAATTTACCTCCAGGATTATAATCGCCAAACAAGGTTTCGGCAATTACATTTCCACATTCAGTTCCCGGAAACCAGGCTTCTAAAATAGCTGGCACGTATTTGTTTTCCCAGTTAATGGTAAGTGGCTGGCCGTTAATTAACACCAGCACCACCGGCTTTCCGGTTGCTTGCATGGCACGCACCAGTTCCGACTGTCGGCCCGGTAAGCCAAGACCGGTTCGCGATAAAGATTCTCCTACGCGTTTTTCGTCTTCGCCAACTACCGCGATTATCACATCCGACTGTTTGGCCTTTTCAACGGCAGCATCAATTCCGGCCTGTTCTTCTTTTGAAAGCGGCGTGTACATAATTTCACTTCCCGGCCAGTTGGGGTCTATAATTTCGCAGCCCTGAATGTATTCTACCTGTGCACTGTTGCCGGCATATTTTTTAATTCCCTCGTAAACCGATGTTGATGGATTATCTGCCGGTCCGTAACGGCTGTAGGTAAAGCTTACTTCGTCGGCTAAAGGCCCTGTTACCAAAATATTTTCAATTTTATCAATTTGTAAAGGAAGAAGATTGCCTTCGTTTTTAAGTAAAACCAATGATTGCTGGTTAATTTTTTTTGAGAAAGCAGCATCAGCGTCGGTGTGTACCAAAGAATTGGCAGCCTCAGTATCTTCAACATACGGGTTATCAAACAAGCCCAATTCAAATTTTACACGTAGCACGTCGGCAACGCGGGCATCAACAGTTTTCATCGACAGTTTTCCCTCGGCAATTAATTCGCGCAAAGGTTCTATAAACGATTCCGGTGTGCGGAAAGTGGTACGCACATTTAATCCGGCTTCAATTACCTGGCGCACTGCATCCTTATAATCGGGTGCCACTCGGTGTTTGTCGGAAACATATTCAACGGCCTCACTGTCGGAAACGACATACCCTTTAAAGCCATATTGCTGACGTAACAATTCGGTTAAAAAATAATGGCTGGCAGAAACCGGCACACCGTCGTAATCGTTATAGCTGCTCATTACTCCCATTGGTTTGGCTTCCTGAATTACCCTGCGAAAAGGATAGAGGTAAAGTTGGTGCATTTCGCGGGGAGCTACGTGTGGATCGGTTCGGGCATCGCCGTCGCGTGCACCTTTGGGAATACTGTACACGGCAAAGTGTTTGATTGTTGATGCCACGCCCTGCGACTGGATTCCTTCTACCATTTGTTTACCCATTTCTGCAATGTGAAAAGGCTCTTCTCCATAACATTCCAATACCCGTCCCCAGCGCTGGTCGGTTGCCACATCAATTATTGGTGCATAAATATTGGTGTACCCAAGCGCTTTGGCTTCGCGGCCAACCATTTCGCCGGCCTCACGCACCAATTCTTTGTTCCAGGTAGAACCTATGCCGATTGGTGCCGGTAGCGGGGTGGCTTTTTTATGACACAAACCATGTACTCCTTCGTTGGTAAAATCTACCGGAATTCCCATGCGGGTTTCTTCCACAAACCATTTTTGCACTGTATTAATCGCCTCGGCATGATTGCTAAATGGATAGGCATGTTCGGTGTGCGTAGAAGGCCTTCCCTGAATGGTGTTCAGGTGCTCGTCGATATTCGCAATGCCATCTTTCCAAACCCGGCTTTTCCATTTTTCGTTGGGCAGTTCATCTTCCAGAACACGTGAAAAACCGTACAGCGTGGTTAGCTGACAGGTCTTTTCTTCTACATTCATCAGTGAGATGAGATTGGCAACCCGGTCCTCTACTTTTTCACTGGGATCTTCAAAAACATCTTTAACACCGTTTTTGTTAAAATCAATCCAGCCTTTCCTGTAAATTGAATCATCAGACCTTTTCATTCCAGTGGCCAGCATAAAAATCATGACCAGGCCTGAAATTTTAATCGTTAATTTATACATGGTTTTATTTTTTAAGCACAACAACTGCTCTTTCAAAGGCTTTTTCAAATAAAAAATCTACTCTTTCGGGATTGTTTCGGTCTACATTTCCTTTTCTGGTCTCCATCAGTTTTCCATCCTCATAAATCTCTACATAATCCAGATTAAACTTTTTCGGAATCCCAATTTTTACGCCGCTGCTGTTTTGAATTTCAAATCCCCGGTCGCATTTCTCAATTGTAGTTGTAACGGGCTCTCCCACCGTTACTATTTCCCAGTCTTTAGAAGAAAAGCGAGTAATTCCGGCGGCAAAAAGAAAATCGAGATTGTCCTGAGTTTCGCGAGTAATGGTCAACAGACCTTTTTGGTAGAAATCGTCTGTATCAACAATTCCATTATCTGATGCCGAAGCTATAATAAAATCAGTTGTTGTCTCGTTGCTGTGAGTAATGGTTATTAGCTGCACTGCCTGATTTTCAGGAACGGCAGAATAGGTAACCTCGGTAATCCCTTTTTCATTACCTTCAATATAAGGATTAAAAACAGCGACAAAAGGGTGGTTCCATGCTTCACCATTTTTACGAACCACAAGAGCAGGCACTTTTGCGTTTATAACTTCTTCCGGCACACTGGCTTTATTCAGTGCATTCGATTTTGGCCCATTTACTGAGAAATACTGTCGGTTTTCATCCCCTTTCAGCCAAACTTTCATTACGTTGCTACGATTGGCCGTAGTTTCCAGTTTAAACAAGCCATTTACGTTTTCTGATGAAGAAAAACTTTGTTCATCGGTAAAATAATTGTAAGCTTTTAGATTGCCCTCAACGTTTAATTGATTGCTTGCAGTTAGTGCTAGCTGTTGATTTTTTTCATTAATGAAACTGAGCGACTGCCCCAGGTTGTGGTAAAAGTACTCGTGTTTTTGGGGTTCACTTCCCGGGTTTTCTGATCTGAAAATATCCAGCACATAAGGTTTGCCTGATGTACTTTGAATTACTGCCGTTAACCTTCGCTGGTTGGCCTTTGTTTTAGGCTCAACAAACGAAACATCGGCAAAGCTAACCTGTCTGAAAACAGGATTCTTTTCTCCTGAAAGAGGAAAATGATTTTCCATTTTAAAGGGGTGGCTCACCCTCATGGCTTCGCTATCGGAAATACCATCAACCACAACGGTGTTATGCGCCGGGTAGTGCGCGTAATAGTTGCGATGGTCTTGGTGCCAGTAGCTTGGTCCCTTACCCATATCGGGCGCAATTACGTGGTTATTGGCATACATTTCAATGGCTATACCATTAGCATGCGCATGATTACCCAAAGCACCAACCGTTGAAACCATAGTGGCATTTTCGCCACTTCCCATGCGCTGTGCAAACCAGCTCACATTGGGCGCATAAAAGGTTGTTGATGTTAATTCTCCAATGAGCTCTTCTCTACTTTTTCCCTGTGTTTCAATCAGTTCGTCTACATAAAAGAATAGTTCAAATAACCCCCGGCCTCTCTCTTCATTCTCGTAAAGACCTTTGTACAATGCGGTTATCTGCTTTTCTTTTTCTGTTTTTTCGTATTTCCGGTAGTTGGCAATCAGGTATTCAAAACTTGCTTCCGGAAGCGGTTGATGACGTGAATCGCCAAATGCAACTATCTCGCCATTGGGAAATAAATACTGAAACGATGCCAGTGTTGCCTTCTCTACGATGGGAAAATTCTCGAATTCATTGGCATTAGTGGCATTATCCAACAAGGTTAGAATCTTTAATAAGGTTTCGGTAACGTGCATCGAATACGACGCACATTCGGGCCACATGGCAGTTTCGTAATCGTAATTCCGCACGGCTTCCTTTAAAGCGATCTGGCGGTCGGTAGTAATTTCAAAAGTATGATCGAGGTAGTATTGCTGGCCTTTGCCATTTTCGTAATAATCATTATCATCCATAGCCAGACCAATGTAAGTTAGAAACCGCGCCTGGAAAAAATTCCAGTTGTTATCGGGAACACCATTTTTAATAATCTGGTCGCCCCATTTCTGAAAAACGGCAGCCGACATATCCATATTGTGCCCATTTTCTTTCAGATAATCGAACATGAAATCGTAAATAAGCGTCAACGACACTACAATTTGTTCATGAATTACCTCAAAAGTTGCCAGTCCTGATATGTGTTGCTGATTTCCATTTTCTATATCTACCGGTGCATCACGGTAGTACATTCCCCTTATGTAGGTATCGTAAACGGGAGCAGCAAAGGCTGCATATTTTTCATCTCCGGTATACCAATATAAAAAGGCGGCGTCTTCAACCAACGCCATAATTTTACGGTTCACCCCTTCAATTCCATGTCCCACTTCCGAAGGGTGCACCCATTCCATTTCACCGGTTTCCCGGTTCTTCAGGTACAATCCTCTTTCATCGTCGAAATAGGGTTCAATTTCTTCCAAAGCAGGAAAACTGTAATTTGTAGCCCAGTCACGTGTTCCCGAAAAACGAACCGTAGGGAAAGGCGCTTTACCTTCGGAATGCGAAAAATCGCCGCCGCGCAAATACACTTTGTCATGCTTTGTTTCCCAGTTCATTTGCAGGCGCGACAACAGCCAATCCGGTTCATCCTTGCAAAGGGTAAGGTATTTATTAATAGTATTTTTTTTGTTTTGAATGATGGCCTTTTTCCATTCAACCTGTTCTACATTTTTTGCAAAATCATTTTGAATATATTTTTTGCCGTAAATGCGCGGGTGGTTGTCCGGTGAGCCCATTAAATTTTGTTGCGCCACACTATTCCATGTAGTAAATAGCATGACGCATAACCAAATTATTGTTTGTTTTTTATATTCCATTTTTAAATGAACTTTTCACTGTTTCGCCCCTGACTTATTTTACATTTCAATCAAGGTTTGTGCGCTGTCGATCCTTCTTCTATTTTGTATACCCGGGGCGTTGCCCCGTGCTGAATAATTTTACCCTTTCAGGGCGTCTTACATCTTGTATCATATTAATGACTTGGTGTTTCGCGGTTCAGGAAGTTGTGTAAATACATGCTATCCAGTTCCGGAGAGTCTTTGTATTTCACGCGTAAATCGTTCAACTTTATTGTCAACTCCTCAACCACTTCTTTGTAGGCCGGGTCGTTGTACACGTTGGTCATTTCGTTTTTATCCTTTTTGCGGTCGTACAATTCCCACTCGTCCACATCGTAGTAAAAATGTACCAGTTTGTAATCTTCGGTAACAATTCCGTAATGGCGTTTTACCATGTGCACCGATGGGTATTCGTAATAATGATAATAAACCGCATCTCTAAAATTTGCGGTTTCGCCTTTAAATAGCGGAACAAGACTTTCGCCCTGCATATCTTTTGGAACATCAATACCAGCAGCATCTAAAAAGGTTTCTGCAAAATCGAGGTTCTGCACCATCTGGGTATTGGTAATTCCCGGCTTTATTACATTTGGCCAACGTACCAGGAGTGGTGTTTTAAACGATTCGTTGTAGATAAAGCGCTTGTCGAACCAGCCATGTTCTCCTAAATAAAACCCCTGATCGGAGGTGTAAACCACAATGGTATTTTCAGCTAAACCTTGTTCGTCCAGATAATCAAGAACGGTTCCAACACCTTCGTCAACTGCGGCAATGGTTCCCAGGTAGTCTTGCATGTAACGTTGGTAGCGCCACTGCATCAACTCCTTTTTCGACATTTTTTTGTAGTTATCTCTGAACCACTCGTTAATTGGTCCGTAAACAGCATCCCATTTGGCGCGTTGCTCGGGATTTTGGCGACCAACTTCGCGTGCAAAAGCAGACTTGTCCCAATCGCAGGTTTCCGGAATTTCCAGTTCATCCATCAACTCAGGAGTAATTTTTGAATCACCTGCCCAATTCATGTGGGTTAACAGGTTCATTTCGGCAGTTTTGGCAGCAGTTCCGCGCCCTTCGTAGTTGTCGAACAAGGTTTCAGGCTCGGGAAAGGTTTTCTTTGTAAATTCTTTGTAATGTCTTTCGGCCGGCAACCATTCGCGGTGAGGTGCTTTGTGCAGGTAAAACAGCATAAAAGGTTTTTCCTTGTCGCGCTCTTTATCGAGCCAGTCGATGGTCATGTCGGTAATAATATCAGTTACGTAACCATCCACACGCACTGTTCCCTCGTTTTTTGTAATAAAATCGGGATTGTAATAAGCACCTTGCCCTGGCAAAATTTTAAACTGATCGAAACCCTTTGGGCTATTTCCGAAATGCAGTTTACCAAACATCGCTGTTTGGTAGCCAGACTCCTGCAACAACTGTGGAAATGTAACCTGTGTGGTATCGAATGGAAAATAGTTATCGGTTTTACCGTTAAGGTGACTGTGTTTACCGGTTAAAATTACAGCACGCGATGGCGCACAAATAGAGTTGGTAACACAGGCATTGGTAAACAACATCCCTTCACCGGCAATTCGATCAATATTAGGTGTTTGTGTTAGCTTATCGCCATATGCGCTAATGGCCTGGTAGGCGTGGTCGTCTGCCATTATAAAAACAATGTTAGGTCGTTTTGTTTCTTCTTTTTGAGCATTTTTAACCTGACACGAAAATGCCACAATGGCCAGGAGAAGGATTAAAATTTGGATTTTCATATTATTTGGTTTTTACAATATTATTAAGTTTTGTGCCCCTGCCCTCCCTATTTCATCAGGACAAGTTAACGGAAGTTCATTTCCCCTCTGCCATCCCGTCCACATTCCTTACGCAGGAATCTCCCCTAACCAGGGGAGAAAAAGCGGAATTCTTTATTTTTTAATTTATTTGTTTTATCAGTACCAAACTCCAGGGCGATATTTCTCTGTCGATGTTTAAGTTACCCGCTTCGTCTGCCGTTACAATTTCTGTTTTCAATGCATTGGCGGCCTTTTTTAATACCTTAATCTGCTCGCGTGTTGGAGGTTCCGGGCTCCCCATTTTCTCCCAGTAGTTATAAACATTCCCATGATCTTTATCCAGGGTTTCAATCTTGAACTGCGCACCTGGTTTTAGGCCAGAAAGGGAAAAGTCAAGCTTGCGAGAAGAACCGTTTTCGTACTTTTGCATGGTACCGCGCGGAACTTCATTGTAAAACTCTTGAGGATAATTATATGCCAAGGCAACCACTTTCCCATTACCCGATTTTCGGCTAACAAACATGTAGTCGTTTTTATATAGTTTTTCATCTCCAAGCTGATGTAACATACTGTAAGCATGGTACGACGGTTTTACCAATCCTTGGAAGTTTATCAGACCAAAACCACCATGAAAAATACTTGGTGCTCCACCTTTTTCCTCAAACATATCAGTGAATGTCCAAAATGCCAACGAATTAGCCAATCCAATCCCTTCCAAATTGGTACGCACAATATATGCTGCAGGAAGAAGTAAATCGTGTGTTTTATCACGACTGCTAGGGCTCGTATTCCATTCTGTTAAATGAATTTCAGCGTTTGGATAAGCACTGTTAGCAAGTACTTTATTTAACCATTTCATATCCTCTACGGTAGATTCAACATGACGAGAAAAATTTCTTCCTTTTCCTGTACGCGGATCAAGAGGATAATCCGTTGGATATGGATGTGTTGATATAAAATCAACCGGTAGATGTTCTTTTTCACAATACTTCAAAAAATCCTCAATCCACACGCCATGCCAATCCAACTCATTAATATCATCAGCGGTAAAGGTTTTGGTAAACCCACCAGTATTCTCTTTTTCCCCTTTGTAACGGTCATCTGCAACAAAATTACTCGTTGATGGACCGCCAACTTTTAAACGATTATCAACCGCACGAACTGCTGTAACCGATTGTTTGTAAAGTTCAAAATATTGCGATTTAGTACCATCCCAAAAACCACGAACAAGGTTAGGTTCATTCCACACTTCAAAATACCATGTAAGCACTTCATCAATACCATAACGGTCAACGCAATGTTGCGTAAAGGCCTGAAGCATATTATGCCACTCATTATACTTCGATTCGTCAGGCGTAATATTAGCTTTCCACCAAAATTGAGTTTTACTGTTTTCGGCAGCCATACTTTTGGGAAAAAAACTTAACTCAATAAACGGACGAACGTTCAAATCTAACATACGATCAAACAAATCGTCGATGTATTGCCAGTTATAAACGGTTTTCCCTTTTTCCTCAAAAACCGGAAACATGTCATCATGGAAAAGCCCATGAAAACGGACGGTTTTAAATCCACATGTTTTCTCTACCAACTCCAGTTGTTCCAGCCAACCAGCTCTAAGTCCCTCGTTAGCACGCCCGGCTCCTACACAATTACTCCAAAAGTGTTCAAAAGTCTCTCCTTCCTGCTTAACGTCTACATTTATTTCCTGCGAAAATGCGGTAAGCATTCCCATAAACAAAACGGCTGTAATAAATAATTTCGTCATATCTAATTAGGTTTATTTTTTTTGTTATTACCAGGTAAACCATGGCGCAAAACTTCATCGACTCTTCACTTGACTTCACATTTCACTCTTATTCTTCATCTTCAAAAACCTGCTCAAGTTCAACATAGTCAATGGCTAATTGTCCTTCTGAAGGTTTCCAGTTTCTCTTGAGTATTCGAATTAAGTTATCACCGGCTTTCAATTCCACAACGCCAAAATCAATTTCGCGGAATTTTTCCGATTGTGGAAAAACGAACTCCCTGTACTGGTGGCTGTTTATCAAAATATCATGATTTGATTCGCCATCGGGGGAAGCATATCTTACTTTAAAACGATACTTCGACGGTTTGGCAACTTGTGCCAACATGGAAACATGATCGTAAGGATTATCAAAATTGGTAACATATCCTTTCCCGCTGTAACCTTTTATCCAGGTATCAACAAACAAATTGTACAATTCACCACCAGCGGCAAAGCCATTTTCAGCTTCTAAATGAAGGGTTGTTCGAGTGCGCTCGGCATTGCCCAAACCTTCTTTTGAAGGAACAATAGGTATGATATTTCCATCCTCATCGTAGTTCAAATAACCGGCCATTACGCAACGTGTTTCGCTTAAACCACCCGAAAGCCACGCACTATGGTAAAACATAATGTCTTTCCCTTTGTAAGTAACAACACCACCGTGATTGGTGCCACTCTGGCCTTCAAAATCGTCGATAAAACAACCTTTGAATTCGTATGGTCCCAAAGGTTTATCGGCCACACCATAAAACATTTTTTCCGGCCAGCGGCGAGGTGTTAAACCGGGGTAAGTAAGGTAATATTTGCCTTTGTGTTTGTGTACCCACGGGCCTTCAAAAACGTGGGTTAATTGAAGAGTCAAATCCACATATGTTTCTGGTTTAATCGACATTAAGTCTGCATTTAACTCAGCGGCGTAACAATGACGGTCGTGCCCCCAGAACAGGTATGGTGTTCCGTCGTCATCGAGAAAAAGGGCCGGGTCCTGACCGAATTCAACACCCTTCACATAACCCAGGTCAGTGAAAGGCCCTTCGGGAACATCGCTACGGGCGATACCAGTTCTGAAAAGTCCGATTCCGGCTTCTTTCATACAATATATCAGGTAGTACTTTCCCCGGTAATAGGCAGCATCCATTGCCCAGGCATGGCTCTCTGCCCATTCTACATTTTCCAGATGTAAAATACGGCCATGATCTGTCCAGTTCACCATATCGGTAGTTGAGAATGCATGATAGCCGGTCATCCCATAATGGTTATTAGAACCAGGTTCATCATGGCTGGTGTACACCCAAAGGCGATCGTCGTTTGGCCAAACATGTGGCGACGGATCTGCTGTAAAGACGTGGGTAAATATTGGGTTTTGCGCAAAACTAACTGTTAGTACAAAACTCATTAATAGAAGAATGAATATTTTTTTCATGTATTTGTAATTAGAACCACGACACAGGAATCAAGACACAAGACAAGAAACTTCGATCATACTCCTGTGTGTTTAAACTCTTTGATCATGGTTGTTTCACTGTATAATTCTACTGAATGTTATTGTTCTTTATCTTGTACAACTTCAACAGCACAGAGTGCCATAGCCGGCAAATCAAGCGCTATTTTCTGCTCTCCTACATTAATTTCCGCGGTTATTGGAGTCGACTTTTCGTTTTGAACAAATACCGTAATTCCTTTATCATTTTTAATTGCCATCGCAGCTTGTTCACAATCGACCTTCAAAGTTTTATTTCCAGGTCGAATGTATCTTCCCAGAAGTGCCATTGGTAAAAAATCGGGGTTGTAAATAACTTTCCCGGCATTTCTGTCAATACGTACCAAACTATTCTGAGGCCAGTCCCAACCACTTTTACTTTCCTCGTTTAGCGCAATATTCCAGTAGCAAAAATTTTCGGTTCCTGCATTCATATAACCAGCAACTTCAGGAAAACGACTGCGTGCTTCTTTAAAGTTGTTTCGGGCGCGATGACAAATTCCTTCGGTATGCATCACCTTATAATCATTTGCAACAACTTCAACAATCTGTTCGGCAGGAGTGTATTGAACACCAATACCTCCAATGTTATCAGCGCCAGGAAGCGCAATAAAACTAATAGCATCTTTTCGGTGTCCCCGGAAAGTGCCCGCCCAAATTTCAGCTTCAACGCCCGCCTCATCAAATGCAGGTTGGATATAATCAAAAGACAATTCCAACATTTGCTCAGGAGACATATTGCACGATGGGTACTTGGTGTCAATATCAGGCTCGTTTTGTACAACAAGGCGCTGTATTTTCACCCCCTCGTCAGCATAAGCCGCGAAGTATTTCGCTAAGTACAACGCATATGCTTTGTAAATTTCAGGTGTAGGAATTAGGGTGTTGTTAGGCTTATCCTGGTCGCCAGCATCCATTATTCCAGATTTTTTCATCCAACCCGGAGGGCTCCAGGGTGAAGCAAAAAATTTCATATTTGGGTTATGCTTTAAAGCTGCCTGCATAAACGGAATAACCGATTTTTTATCACGGTCAATCGAGAAATGTTTCATCTCATAGTCCTCAGGGACTTCACTGTAACTATATGCACCTAATCCAAAGTCGCTGGACCCAATAGCTGTTCTGCACAAGGAGAATCCACTACCTTTTTCAGCGTTAAAAAGTGCTGTAGCCAACTCATCACGTTCAGCTTGTGGCAAACGCATGAAAGCTTCGCCACCTTGTTCGTTAAAAGCTCCACCAATACCTGTAAGATTTTCACAGATAACCTGATCGGCGTGCACCGTAATTTCTAAAGTGGTATCGTTTGTCTGAATGCTTTTTGTAGTAACGGTTTGGTGTCGAATTGGATTTGGCGTTACAACTGTTGTATCAGCGACACTTACATAATGCACCTGAACCGTAGATTCAGTTGAACATCCGCTTAAAGCGATAACAAGTGCAAGCGCGATAATTTGAATTAATCCTGTTACTTTTCTCATGTTTATTATATTTCTACGTTTATTGACTAGCTATTCTTTTTGTAATAACACAATTGTCTGTCCTTGTTCGGTTTCAATATCATACAAATAAGTAGTTTTAACATCAAATCCTTTCAGTCCAGCTTTTTCTGAAATAATTGGTTCTTTGATCTCAGGAACCTGGTAGAATGGATTTTCATTGTTGGCGCTGGCTTCGGTAATCACTTCACCATCTTCCAAAGTCAACTCAGAATAGGAACGAATTCTGCAATTTCCGCCCAAATTCGATTTTATTACTGCTTTTACCAGTTCTCCGTCTTTCCATTCCATCGATTCAAGTTCGAAACCTCCACGAGCGCGTAAGCCGGTTACGCTTCCTGATTTCCATACATCCGGTAAAGCCGGAATTAAATGAATAGCTCCATCATGACTTTGCAGCAACATCTCTGTTAAACCTGAGGTAAAACCAAAGTTTCCGTCGATTTGAAATGGCGGATGCGCATCCAGCATATTGGCATAGGTTCCACCACCTTTAGTACCTGGTCTGCCAACCAATTTAATCTGGTCGGTCATCATTTTATAAGCATGATTGCCATCCAGCAAGCGAGCCCACTGGTTAATTTTCCAGTTCATGCTCCACCCTGTTGATGGGTCGCCGCGGTATATTAAAACGTTCCGGGTAGCTTCAGCCAACTCCGGTGTGCGGAAAGGTGAAAACTGGTTGGAAGGATGCATCGCATACAACTGCGATATATGACGGTGTTTGTCTTCCGGACTGTCCCAGTCGTGAATCCACTCTTGAACCTGACCGTGCTGACCAATTTGGTTGGGCGCCAGTTTGGGAATGGTGGTTTCAATTTGCTGAATTAATTCATCATCGGTTTTCAATAGCCTGGCTGCCTCCGCTGTTTTGGTCAACATATCGAAAATCAGCTGGTTGTCCATAGTGGCGCCATAGGCAATATTCACCATATTAGGATGATGTGCAGGCCTGTTTTCGGGCGAAGTGGAAGGCGCAAAAATCAACCAACCGTGTTCCGGTTCCGGGGTTAAAAAGCTAAGGCAAAACTCAGCTGAACCTTTCATGGCCGGATATACTTCGCGCAAATATTCTAAATCGCCGTTGTACATATATTTTTCCCACAAATGCTGGCTCAACCATAAACCCCCACTCGGCCACATGCCCCAGGTAGCACCGTCAACCGGACCGGCAATTCGCCATAAATCGGTATTATGATGGCAAACCCAACCTTCGGCTCCATACATATCCTGAGCTGTCTTTTGGCCTGCTTCAGAGAGCTCCTTCACTAAATCAATAAGCGGTTCGTGAGTTTCACTGAGGTTTGTTGGCTCGGCAGGCCAATAATTCATTTCCAGATTGATATTAACGGTGTAGGCACTTTTCCATGGCGGGTTCAGCTGGTTACACCAAATTCCCTGTAAGTTTGCAGCTTGTCCGCCCGGTTGTGAAGAACAAATCAACAGGTAGCGTCCATACTGATAATAAAGGGCAGCCAAAGCAGGGTCGTTTCCCTGGCTAAACTGCTCGATTCGATCATCGGTTGGATTTTTTATGGAGTCGGTAACACCTAAATTAAGCGATACCCTGTTAAAGTAATTTTTATAAAACGCGGTATGATCGTTTTTTAATTGATCATAGCTTTTCTTTTCCGCTTTGTCTAAATAATCAGTGACACGCTGTTGTGCATTCGCACTAACATCTTTATAATTTACAAAGTTGGTGCCAATGGATACATATAAAATAGCGCTATTGGCCCCTTCTAAAACTAAGCTATTATCCGAAGAAGATAAGGAACCACCTTCAGGAACTATTTTTAACCGGGATTCAAATTTTACACGTCCTTCAATCGCTTCAGCATCTTTGGGTGTTCGTTTGCTTTTAAGGTCAGCACCTTTTCCGGTCATCGTGAGTACATTATCACCTTCCGTTTTCAACTCAACCACCGAAGGTTCTGGTCGGTCCATACCGGCAGAAAAGCTAATCTTCCCTTTTTCGCTAGCGGTAAGCTTAATCACCAAGATTTGGTCGGGAAAGGATGTAAATATTTCTCGGGTATATTCTACACCATCAACCGTATAAGTCGTTTTGGCAATTGCATTTTCAATATCCAGCTCGCGATAATAATCGGCATAATTATCATGGCCTTCAAAGTTAAGTCGCAAGTTGCCTACCGTTTCATAGTTCATCCCATGGGATGTTTTTGAGATAATTTTAGCATTTGCGAGGTTGTGAGCTTCCTTGTATTTTCCATCGAACAAAAGCTGGCGGATTTCATCTAAAATCTCTTTCGCCTCAGGATTATCGTTTCGATGTGGGCCACCAGCCCATAATGTTTCCTCGTTTAGCTGGATGTTCTCCTTATCCGGGCTACCGAAAACCATGGCACCTAAACGTCCGTTACCGATGGGCAATGCCTCGTTCCAATTGGCTGCCGGGGCGTTGTACCAAAGTTTTAAATTGTTTTGTTTTTCTTCAACTTGTTTACATGAAACACTCAGAAGAATGAATAAAAATGCTGAATAGACTGTTTTTTTCAGAAAATGCTTTAATAAATTGTTCATCGGCTTTAGGTAGAATTTGTAATTATTTAAATAAAAAAAAACGAATCATAAAACGGCTTTTATTCATAAATTTTAATGATTCATTTTTGCACAAGTTTAGCAAAAAATAGTGGGTAAGATTAGTAGCTATGATGCATGGTTTGGCAATTCTGTTGCATTCTGTAAGTTTTTTTAGCGAATAAACCTAAGTTCTATTTTTAATAGTAAGCTCAGAAGTACTAAAACATGTGAAATTTGGATTAAAAATATTGAAAGAACGTTCATTTTTATACAAGGGTAATTCTTCTACAAAAGCCCTGCTGTAAAAAGAAAACTCCACATTTATAGCAAACATAGAGATTCAATCGAAGCATTCTTCTGATTCAAGGAAACCACAATGTATTAAAAATACATAAGTTAGAAACTGAATAAAATTTAGAAGAACACGAAAAACATGAGTTATGAGTATTAAGATAATCCATGATTTAAGGATTACTCACTACTCATATCTCATTATTAAATCCTCATTAATTTGAACTATATGTTAGTAGAAACTAAAGTAGCTGCAATAAATTACAGGGTACTAACCTTTAACTTAAAACCAAAACAGAGCTACTTTTTCAAAGCTTTCTGAATTGCTTTTTCAGCCAATTTTTCCATCACTTTGTAACCTTCAATGTTTGGATGCACAGTATCTTGACCAAATTCTTTTTTCAGGCCTTTATTACCGTCTACCATTGCTGAATAGTAATCCAAATAAACGATGTTGTTCTTTTCAGCATAAGCTTTTATCATTTCATTCAACTCAATGATTTTGTCGGCCGGATTAACGGCAGGACGCCACAAGTATTTTGATGCAGGAAGAACAGACGCCAGCACCACTTTTATATCACTTGCTTTTGCTAGTTGAGCCATGGAAGTAATATTTCCCATAATCTGTTCCAGGGTTTGAGGCCCGCGATTGGCAGCAATATCATTGGTTCCGGCAAGAATTACCACAACTTCAGGATTCAAGTCGATAACATCGGGACGGAAGCGAAGCAACATTTGTGCAGTGGTTTGGCCGCTAATTCCACGTCCAACATAAGGGTTTGTTTTGAAGAATTCAGGATCTTGCCTTACCCAGCCTTCTGTGATTGAATTGCCCATAAAAACCACTCTGTTTTCGCCGGCGGCAGGAGCTGATAATTTGCTATTTGCTTTCTCGTATCGTTTCAGGTTCGCCCAATCTTCCGATGGAATTATCTCAACTTTTATAACCGTTGCTATTTCGTCGGGTGCAGTTTCAGGCAACAAAATATAATCACCTTTTGCCGATTCTTTAATTTCCAATTGATTGTCAGGATCGGCTAGAAAATAGGCTTTGGTTACTTTCACGCTTTTATCAATTTGAATCTGCTTGTCTTCTGGCCAGTCAAAAACGTGGGCATAAAGCAAACCTTTTTTGCTGGTATAACGTCCCCACTCAGGTCTATCAAACGGACTGGCTTTGGCACCGTAAATGGCTTCTCCATTAACTTTTGTCCATTCGCCCATGGCTGCCAGGCGCTCCACACTTTCTGGCGGGAATAAACCTTGTGCATCGGGTCCTATGTTCAGCAAAAAATTACCACCTTTCGATACAATATCAATCAGGCTATGAATTAACATGGTATCGCTTTTCCAGTTCTCATCCGATGGTTTATAGCCCCAAGAGCCATTCATGGTAAAACAAGCTTCCCAGTCGGAATCAATACCCGTTGCAGGCACTTCTTTTTCGGGTGTTCCAAAATCGCCGGCAAAATTGCCTTCCAGGTTCATTCCGGCCATTCCGTTCCGGCCTTTGTCTACACGGTTGTTTACAATGGTATTGGGTTGAAGTTCCATAATCATTTCGTACATTTCCTTACCCATTTCAGTAGTATAATCCGAAATCCATTCACCATCGAACCAAACCACACCAATGTCGCCATAATTGGTCAACAACTCTTTCACCTGCGGTTTTAAATAATTCTCGTAATACTTTGGAAATTCAGGGTTAACAACGGTTTGGTCCTTTTGACCGGCATTGTAGTTTGGGTACAAAGGAGCCTGTGCCTGAGGATGATGCCAGTCGACAATGGAGTGATATACGCAAAATACAATACCCTGCTTTTTACAGGCTTCGGAAAGCTCCTTCACTACATCGCGTCCAAATTCTGTTCTTTTCACAATGTTGTAGTCACTCACTTTAGAATCCCACATTGCAAATCCATCATGATGTTTCGAAGTAAGAACGATGTACTTCATACCGGCATCTTTGGCCATACTCACCCACGCGTCGGCATCGAATTTTACCGGATTAAAATTGCCAACCACATCTTTCTCATAGTCCTCAATCGTATAATCCAGCTTGTCCATAATCCACTCGGCACCACCGCCGCAGATTTTACCATTACGTTCGCCTCCCGGCACAGCATAGGGTCCCCAGTGAATAAACATACCGAAGGATGCATCGCGCCACCAAGCCATACGTTCGTTGTCGGATAGTTTTGTAACTTCCTTTTGAGCTTTGTTTGTTTCTTTCGGGTTTTGCGCAAATGTTGTTCCCAGCAAGGCAAAAGCAATTGCAAATATTAAAATTGATCGTTTCATTCTATATCGATTAAAATTTATTTCTATTTCTATTTTTTTACCAAAGGAGTATATTTCACGGTAATTGATCCTTCAGCCAACTTGTCTGTAAAATCAATTCCGATTCGTTTGGCATCTTTTCCGCTACGCAAATGTTCAACAGGAATCGGTTCGGGAACAATTTTAACGCTTCCGCCTTCACTTTCGATTTCCACTTTAACTTTTTCCTGATGATCAACACTGGTAAGAATAATAGTTTTCGCATCCACAATTTCATAGGCAGAAAATGTGCTGATTGCCGTACCAAAATTTACCGGCTTATTGGTTTTAAATACATCTTTAACAGAAATTGTTCCGTCTCCGCTTTTATCATTAATCATTGTCCGCTCCAGTTTTTGCATACCTTCCACTTCGTAGGCAGGTTTTATATCCATAACCACTTTGTCCTTTTCTTTTGAAAATTCAGTTTCCAAAATTACACCGCGAAACTCTTTTCCTTTCGATTGTAAAGTGTTTTCGATTCGTGGAACCGGATGCCCCCAGGAACTACGTGCAGGGTTATTATCTGAAAAGGCACCTGCAATGTAAGATGGAGCACCAATGTCGCCTGCCGGATAGTCCTGATCATAAACCAAAACGTAACTTCCCACGTCCATGTGGTTGTGGTTTTCACCGTTATGACCTGCTTTTATTGCAATTGAAAAGGGCTTTTCTTGTTGCCCGCGTGAAATTACAATGCCAAAATCATCGAAATAAGTGTGATCCGGTAGTGATGATTTATCATTCTCGTCGATATATTTATCAAGTCCCGACCATCCGATAAGTGTTTGAACCGATTCATCAGGAATAAAAGCTGCCGGCTTCTTGGCGCCATAATATTTGGCAGCCATTAAATAAGCAAAATTATCGCTGCCCGGGTTCAACCGTGTTACTCCGTCAGCAAAGGGAGCGTACATCCCTTCGTGAATTTGAAAATTTTCAGGAAAGTTGGCAACATTCTTTAATTTCTCAGGTTCGTTAAATTCAAAAAGATCAATCTTCCCTTCGGTATAATCGTACAAAATTTCGGCTAAATACAGGTAGTGGCCAAAACCATAATTCCAATAGCCGGTGCCTTCGGAGCAATAACCATCGCTGCCGAATCCCGACAGGTAATATACCATGCTATTTAATGCGCAACCAATGGCCGCAATTCGTTCTTCTTTGCTTTTCGAAGCTGTTATGGCTGTAAACAGGGTTCCGCTGGTGCACACCGAGTTCCAATTGCTAGTGCTTCGTATCCATGTGTTACTTTTATCACTTTCTTTCTGGCACGAGCTTAAATATGAAGCTATAATCCGCCACTGCAATTGTTCTGCTATTTTAGTACGTAACTCAATAGGCAATTTATCTTCCAATAAAGCATCGGCCAAAGCCAACACCAAGCCAAACTTACGGGCACCCAAATCGATGGATACTCGTCGGCCTTCCAGTACATCATTGTCGCGGTCGTGGTTGGGATGTAGCCAGGATTTCATAGCCATGATGGAGTCGCTGTACACTTGAATTTGCGAGAGGAATCGCCCCTGATTTTCCATGCACTCGGCCAGGATGAATTTCTCCAGCCGATCCATCGTGCGGTAATAACGAGGTTTGTAGATGCCACGATTACCTTCGCGATTTGCCCGGTAATAAATTTCGTCGGTGATGGGCACTTCGGGCGTTTTATCCAGAGCAGCAATGGCCTCTTCCAACAGGGCCATGCCTGTAGGCACCGAAGCGATGCTGTCCCAATAATTTCGATTGCTCGCAGGGGGAGCAGGAAGAAAGGCTTCTGCGGGCACCACTTTTTTCAAAATTTCAATTTGTGCGGCAGTCGGATAAATCAGCGTTGAGTCCGCTAATTCAAGCCAGGCTTTCAGATCCGGTTTTTCGCTTTGTTTTTTTTGTGGAATACAACTTCCGAATAAAATTATCGCAAATAATAACGCGAATAGTTGAGTTAGGTTTTTCATTTCTTTGCTTTAGTTAAACAAGCTATTCAATCATAAAAATTTATTTCAGGAAGCATGAGATAATCGTCCCGGTTAGAAACATGCTACACCATTTGCATCGATCAACTTTTCTACAAGGTTAGTAAAAAACAAAAGTAAGAATTAGAAACAATGGTGCAGAGATTGGTAATTATGATGCATTAAAAAGCGGTTTTGCCGCTGTCGACGCCAAAACCGCTCTTTTTGTTAACTAGAGAACATCTTATTCTTGGTTGGCATACCAAAAACAACTCCAGCAATAGTCCACAAGCCCCCCGTGCCAGTTCCACGATTCCAAATCGAAACGCAGCGATTGATTAAATGGAATCGCATCCAGTACACGAACACGCGAGTTCACCGTTAGCCCACCTTGCTTCTTGCTGTTCGCCCCGCCGATTGGTTGCCCAATAAACGGATGGTTGAACGGATCAGGGTATTGGCCACCCCAGGCATAGCCGTAGTAATCTTCGGTACCTGTTCCAAAATGGTCGGGAAAACTGCTTCCGTCAACGTAAATTTTCTCGTCTCCTTCACCCCACCAACCCGGAACCGGCTTTTCAATCTGCAGGTTATCGCCGACATAGTTTCCGGCCGTAAGAATGGTGATGAAGTTGAAATCCTGCCCCTGCCTGGCCACTGTCTGGTAGTTCTTCATTTCCGTGTAGCTGGCGTGGAAATAAAGGCTGTTATCGGCCCATTGGTAATCGCCGGTAGCCACCTTGAGTTGAACATCTGCTTTGGCCTCACCTTGATTTACAATTTTCACTTCAGCGCCGCTTTGGAAAGGCATAACCCAGAAGCTGGCCATGTTACCGAGTGTGTCAACCTTGCGATACCAATCGGAAACCGGCACCAGTTGGTTGCCACAGCCAAAGAAAAAACCAAGGGGCACATCAACGGTTTGCGTTCCGTCGAAGGCTATTTGAATGCGCAAATCTTGTACGGCCTGATCCAGGCTATCGGCATTCAGCGACAATAAAATCCGGCGTATGGAAGAAGCTCCCTCAAGCGGGATTGAACCGGATTCGCCTTGTTCCAAACTCAGATCAGCAACTTTCACATCGGCTTCCTTTTCAACTTCCACTGCTGCAGTTTCGTCGTCAATCAAACTGCCCAATTTAGTGTTGGTTGCCTCCAATTGTTCGGCATATTTTACAACGGTTTCTTTGGTTAAACTTTCCATTTTAACCTCGCCTTTATACAGTCGATAGTTGATATTGTAAAACATGCCATCGCCTGCTGAAGGCCTTGGATCAGGCCCTTCGTAGGTTATCGTGATGTGTTTTGCGAAAGGAATGGGCGCGTAGAGGTTGTGTCCCAGTTTTGCGCTTGGTTTGGGCAAGGGCTGATCTTTGCTAACACACAGAGCCGAAAGTGGGTAGCCGATCATCTTGTTTTCGCCGATTAAATCGCCAGCACGCCCGGCTTCCCAAACCGGGATGGTGTCACCATCGATGTAAAAACGCATAGTGGCCTGAAGACCAGGATTGCCACCGCTCCAAAAGCGGGTAATGACACCGGGGCCATCCACATCCAGCATCACGAACTCGGTTCGTCCATTGATGATTTCCTTGCCCTGAAAATGATTCCAATCGTGGTTGGCATACCAACCGAGCGTATCATCCGGGCTAATCGACAAGCGTTCATAACTACTGGCCTGGTGCTGCGACCAGTTAGTTGCTTGCACGTAACTCAGTGATTCCCTGTTTGTCATTTCATCAAGCAAGGTTCCAAAAGTGATTTTTTCTTGTTTATCCGATATACTGCCAGTACAAGCCTGAAGTATCAATGTGATTATTAAGATTATAAAAATGTTCCTTCTCTTAATGAATTTCATTTTTTCTACAATTGAATAATTCGCGTATTGCAATTTTACCTATTTATGGTTGCGTTCGGTTAAAGTAATTTTCGATCTCATTACAATGTGGGTTTTCCTTTTATATAGCCTATCGATTTTAAAAATCTATCTGCTTGACGAACCGTTTCGGTGTAAAACTTTCCATCGTATTTGTAGTTGTTAAAAAAACCATGTCCGGCGCCATCATACAAAAACAAATCGCAGCGACTGCCAACTGAGTCCATTTTGGCCTTGTAATTTTCGGCAACGGATACCGGAATAAGGTGGTCTTCCCGACCGAGAAAAACAATGGTTGGCGGAGCATCTTTGCGAATGTTGTGTGCCGGAGAAATCTCTTTCCAACGTTCTCCCATTCGTTCATGCTCAAATCCATCGGGGCCATTATCAAAAACCGGGTTAAACAAAACGAGGGCATTTGCTTTTGAGCTTATACTTAAGTCTTCACTTTTTTCGTCAAGAGTTCTACAAACACCTGTAACAGCAGCAAGGTGCCCCCCTGCTGAACCTCCTGAAGCCACAATTTTATCCGCATCAATATTAAGTTCTTTGGCGTGTTTACGTAAAAAACGAATGGACGAGAGCGCATCGGCAGCTGCTTCGTAAGGAGTGGTTTTATGGCGCGATTTTACACGGTAATCGGCCAAAACAGTAATCATTCCCCGTTCAGCAAAATACTCCGCCTGTGGCTTAAACTGTTCCACAGTACCGCCGTTCCAGCCTCCACCAAAGAAAAAAATAATGGTGGGGTATTTTTTGATCTTTTTGAATTTTGGCGGATAGCGGAAGGTCAAATCGAGCTTGCTCCCATCAATCTCCTTATAAGTGATCGTTGAAGGCTGTGTTTTATCAACCTGCTTCGAATGATTGTCTGTCTTTTGAGCATACCCGGCTGTGGAAAACAGAACCACCAAGAGCAATGATTTTATAAATATCCTGATCATTTTACAGTTTTTCAATGTATACATAATAGGCCGGATGCACACGTTTCATCGCATCAACCAAGCGTGCTTCCATATCGTATTTACCAGCCGGAACATGTAGCTTAAAAGTAACTTCATCCTGACCTTCCTCGATGATGGCTTCCTTCGTTTGACCAGCTACATATAAATGAGCCTCGGTAAAATCATTTTTCACACTGGCTGGTGCTGTTTTGTCCAGCTCAATGCGTTCTTCCTGAGCCGGGAAGGTTGCGTTAATGGCATGACCGCTCTCTCTAGGGAAACGTCGCAGGGTAATCGCATATTTGCCACCGGTAGCAAATTCAATTTTCCAAATTCCAGCGGCTTGCTCTCCTTCGATGGCGCCATTCTGATGCCATACCGGTTTGTAAGCTCCAATGATTAGGTCGTGTGACATTATCTTAGTTGGGTTTTCATGTGGCGTTCCTACTTTTATGTAGGCGTATTTTTCATCCACTCCCTCATCTAAAAACGACTGCCACCAGCGCTCGTAACCTTCGGACAGGCGTGCAGCAACCTCAGGGTATTGCTCAATCACATTGTTCTCCTGACCAATATCTTTTGTGACATAATAAAGTTGGTCGCCATCCACCAGGCGCCAGTTGTCGTCCATCACCGAGTATTTTTTATACTTGATCAGGTTTTGCTCGCGCTGGGTATCGATGTATAAAATACGATTTGGCCATTCCGGATTTTCTTTAGTCATTAACGGAGCCAGACTTTTCCCATCCAATGGTTTTACCGGATTGAAATCCAGGCCGAGCAGGTCGGCGAAAGTTGGCAGCAGATCGTAATTGGCAGCCAACTTGTCGATGTCTTTTCCGCCGGTAATTTTTCCGTTAGGCCAGCGAATAAACAAAGGAACACGGTGTCCCCCATCGTACTGGCTTCCTTTGCCACCTTTTAGCCCGGCATTATAGGTAGAAGCACCTGCAGAGGTTCCGTTATCGGTGGTGAAAATCAGAATTGTATTATCAGTCAGCTCAAGCTCGTCGAGTTTATCCTCGAGCTTTTTGAAGTTAGCGTCAATATTGGTAATCATTCCATAGAACCGCAGCAAACGTTCGTCCAAGCCTTCGAACTCTTTCTTGCCGTGATACATATCGTAATATTCCTCCGGAACGTTGTATGGCGAATGTGGCGCATTGGTTGACAGGTAGCAAAAAAACGGACGGTCTTTGTTCTCCTCGATAAAATCAAGGGCTTGTGAAAAGAAAATATCGGTGCAATAGCCTTCGTATTTGGTCTCCACGCTGTTGTGCCAATAGGTATCGTCAAAATAGTCATTCATCCAGTAATCGGGACCTTGACCTACTCCACCGGCTGCATGCCGGACGACCTCGTGAAAGCCACGGTCTTCCGGTCGATACGGATAATTATCGCCCAGATGCCACTTTCCGTACATGGCGTTTACATAGCCGTTTTGAGCCAGAACCTGAGGCAGAATAACTTCATCTTCAAACAGAATCGACCGTCCCGCTATGGTATGATACACGTTAACCCGGTTGCAATGGCGGCCACTCATGATACCGCTTCGGGTTGGTGCACAGGTTGTTCCAACGTGATAGTTGGTAAATCGAACCGCATCGGTATAAAACTTATCGATATTGGGCGTTTTAACGTACTGATTTCCGGTACAGCCCAAATCACCCATCCCCTGGTCATCGGTGATGATAAAAATGATGTTGGGTTTCTCATTCGTACTTTGTTGAGCTAACACCTTGGTACTAATCAAACTCAAGCCAAAAACGGTAAGTAAGAGTGCTGTTACTTTTATTTGGTTCATAATTGTTTATTTTATTTGTTTTAATTCGTTCTATTGCAATTTCATCCATGTTATCTGGTCCCAGTTTTCTTTCACAAAATCTTGAGGCACCCCCTCAGTTGACCGCCCGGCATTAATAATTTGGCTGATTTCTGCTTTTAATGTTTTCACAATTTCCGGTTGTTCAAAATAAAGGTTAATTGTTTCTCCCGGGTCAGTATCGATGTTATATAGTTCGTAAAGGGCTTCACCTTCTGCTGGCTCAATAAATACCGGCTTGAAAGAACCTCCGGAACCGCGCAACATATTCAGTTTCCATTTGCCTTTGCGAATGGCAAAATGACCACTTGCCGAATGATGAATAATGGCTCTATCTGACTGGTATTCTTCTTCCGGAATATTTTCTGAAATCAAGGGTAGCAGGCTATAGCTGTCTTCGGCAGCATTTTCAGGAATTTCAGCGCCAACAATATCGGCAATAGTTGCCAGGTAATCCGACTGGCAAACCGGCACATCAACCTTGCTACCAGCTTTGATTACTTTTGGCCAGCGCATTAAAAACGGCACGCGATGTCCGCCTTCGTAAATATCGCGTTTCCCGCCTTTAAAATGCAAGCTACTCAAGTGGTTGTATTTCTCCCTCCAGTATTCATAATTAGTTTCTGCGCCATTATCCGACGAAAAAATTACGAGTGTATTTTCTTCCAGTCCGTTTTCTTTTAAAGCCTCTAACACCTGGCCAATGCGGTAGTCGGTTTCTTCCATAAAATCGCCATAATTACCACAGTTTGATCTTCCCCGAAAATCGGGATGAGTACAATGGGGCAAGTGCGGACTCGTTAACGGGAAATATAGAAAAAAAGGTTTTCCGTTTTTTGCTTCGTCAGCCACACGGTTTATATAATCAACCGCTTTAGAAGCTAAAGTCTCCAATACCAGTTCATCGTTAAACGATGGTGCGGCCTCAATCCAACCTTTGCTTTCCGGTTCCACTTGAAATGGCGGTGTCATCCGGTAATCTGCAGGACTAACTGCATTGTGGAAAGAGCTGGGAATTGGATTCTTTTTCTTTTTGGTCCATAGTGTTGCGGGTTCCAAAACACGGTCATTTTCGAGATAAGTCAATACACCAAAATTCATGGATGCCGGAAGTCCAAAAAAGTAATCGAAACCTTTTTCTATGGGGCCATCGGTGAATGGTTTCGACCAATCGCGGTCTTTCCCTTTCGTACCCGCAAAATCCATTTGAAGGTGCCATTTTCCCACCATTGCGGTATTATAGCCTTGCTCTTTTAATATGGATGCAATGGTCATTCTGCCGTCGTCAATCAGGCAAGGTCCATCGGCTCCGAGCACTCCTTTTTTTAGTGATGTTCGCCAACTGTAACGGCCGGTGAGTAATGTGTAGCGCGATGGTGAACAAACCGCATCGCTGCTATGGCCATCGGTAAAAGTGACTCCCTCGTTCACCATTTTATCAAGGTTGGGTGTATTAAATTTCGCCTCCGGGTTAAGTGAACTCACATCACCGGAGCCCTGATCGTCGGTGTAGATGATTACTATGTTGGGGTGGTTCTTGAAGCCGGATACTTGATTCTTGTTGCTTGATTGAGTGCAGGCGAGTGTAAGGGCTGCCAGCACTACGAGGATTATGTCTTTAATTTGTTTTATCATTTGAAAGTATTTATTAATTAGAACTTTATATTTTTTGCAAGCAGATTTATCAGTCGTTTCTCTCTTTCGAAAAAATGAATCTGTTATTCTTCTCCCCTGCTCCAAATAAAACTCCCTTCCAACAAATTGCCATACTCCACTTTTAATAATTCTTTCATCTCCTCAAATTTCTCAGGGTATTTTTCCGAAACATCGGTGCTTTCAGAGATGTCTTCATTCATATTATACAAAACGAAATCAGTAAGTTCTGCTTCGTTAATCATTCGCTCGTTTCCATCGTAAATGTTATGGAAATTTTCCACATAGGAAGTATCGCTTTTCAGGCGGCACATAATTTTCCAGTCGTTAGTGCGCATGGCCACCATACGCTCGTTTATGGCATCGTAAAATGCCCAGGTTAATGGTTTCACCCTATTCATGCTTCCTGTTTCAATCAAAGGAATAATCGACTGTCCGTCCAAAATAACATCAGGAAGCGTTGCTCCGGAAATTTCGGCAAAGGTGGGCATGAAATCGAGCGATGAAACCACAGCATCGGTAGTGCCGTTAAACGTTTCTTTTCCCATCCAGTATAATATTCCGGGAACTCGAAAACCGGCTTCGGTTGTCCAAAGTTTCATACCTTTTAGCGGACCAGGTGAGCCATATGAGTGAATGGCACGCGAGTAACGATTTAAGGTTTCCGGGCCGTTATCGGAGCTAAAGACAACCAGGGTATTTTCGCCGTAGTTGTTCTTTAAATAGTCGAATAAACGCCCCACTGCTTTATCCATATTAGCAACGTTCGCAAAATATTCTGCCTGATTTTCGTTTTCGGCTTTAGGCATATATTTCTGCACCAAATCCTGAGGTGATGCAATTGGCTCGTGTGGTTCATGAAAGCAAACCTGTAAATAAAAAGGGTTATCCTCTTTTTTGTTTTTTAGCCAGTTCAACGCCTCATCCACCACGAGTTGACAACTGAATCCCTGCAGTTCGCCCACATCTTCTCCGTTTCGTACAAAATTTCTTGGATTTTCGTGACTTGGCGCAGCGTTGTTGTGTGTAGCAAACCAATAGTCAAACCCCAGGTCTCCAGGAGTAGGCTGTTTATCAGAATTAAAATAGGAGCTGCAATGCCATTTCCCTGAGAGGCAAGTAGAATAACCGACCGTTTTCAGCAAGGCGGGAATGGTTTTTTCGTGCGCTTGCAGGTGTACCAAATCTCTGCAATCTTCGCTTTTTCTCGGGCCCGGAATAAAATCGTAAATACCTGCTCGATTGGGGCTTCTTCCGGTTAATAAACCAGCACGTGATGGCGAACAAACCGGTGCTGCTGAATAAAAACTGCTCATTTTAATTCCGTCCTCGGCCAGTTGATCCAGGTTAGGCGTTTTAATAACCGAATGCCCAAAGCTTGACAAATCTCCATAGCCTAAATCATCGCAAAGGATTACGACAATGTTGGGTTGGCTTTCTTTTTTCTCTGTTTTACAAGAGAAAAGTGCGTTGCTTAAAAGAAGGATTACTGCTATGGTTTTTAAGTGTTTCATTTATTTTTATTTATCTATGCTCATATTGAAATTATAATTCGTTTAATCCTCGCCCTCTCGGGAGCTCCCCTCCTGACGAGAGCATGCATTGAATAACATTTCTTATTTCAAAGCCTCTTCCTTTGCCATCCTCTGTTTCCGCTCATGAGGGGAAATGGCACAAGCCAAAGAGGTAAATTCAACTATTCTTTATCCAATATCCCCTATTTTATTTCTGGTTCCAAAGTCGATATGGGTCGTTATTCTCCTCCATTTGTTGCAAAAGCAGGGCTTCCATTTCTGCCAGCTTATCGGCATATTTTGGGTTCTCGGCTAAATCGGTTTCCATTTCTGCTGTTTTACCATGTTCTGGCAGAAACTCGTAAGGATTTTTGGCCAGATTAAACAATTGTGTTTCCCTTACGGCACCATCCATCATGTCGTACTTAATCAGCTTCCAATCACCCTTTCGTACCGAACGCATCCCCGGTTTGGTTCCACCCGCATACACACCATACATTACATCCCGAATGGTGCTTTCTTTTCCTTCCAGCACCGGTTTAAATGATTTTCCCTGAACTGTTTCAGGCTGCGCTATTCCGGCCAGTTCGCAGAGGGTTGGCAACACATCCAACAAGTAAACATTTCCTTCAACACGAGTTCCGGCTTCAATTCCGGGGCCATTAACAATAAAAGGAACGCGCCAACAATGCTCGTAAAGGTTTTGTTTTCCCATAAGACCGTGGCGTCCGATGGCAATTCCATGATCGGCGGTATAAACAATATAAGTATTGTCCAATTCGCCCATTTCTTCCAGCTTTTCCAGCACCTTACCAATCTGAATATCAATATTTTCAGAACAGGCGAATTCGCGCCCCTGCTCGTTACGTATAGTTTGCTCATCGCGGTTTTTCCATACTCCCGGCACACGTTCTTCATCTCTTAATTCGGGGTGCCCGTGAAAAAACGGATGCTCAAACAAATAATTTTCAGGAACTTCGGGTTGCTTTGGGTTTGAAGGTGGTAGCGTTTCTTTGTCGGTATGGTTTGTAGCTCCATATTTTGCTAATAACTCCGGAGTACCATTTCGGACATCATGTGGATGTGAGAACCCAAAATAGATAAAGAATGGTTCTTTCTCCTGGTTTGCCTCCCTGGTGTTTAAATAATCAAGCACTTGTTTGCCATGCCAGGCGCTTCCACTTTCTTCAGTTCCGCCACGTTTTGTGGCATCGTGTACCACGGTAAACTGCTGGTTGGCAGCTGCAAACGAATTGCCTTTTTTGCAGGTGCGCATGGTATTGTAGCCGGCGCGACTAAAGACTGCACCAATGGTTTGTAGCTCCAAACTGTCGGGACAATTGTACTGTGGCATGTTGCCTGCACTTTTAGGCAGATTCCAAACTGTACGTCCGCTCATAATCATATGGCGTGAAGGCGTGCAAACAGCCCCATTCATTGACCCCATGTGGTAGGCACTTTCGAAAACCATTCCTCCTTCGGCCAATTTATCGATATTGGGTGTTTCCAAAATCGAATTTTCGTCGTACAATTTTAAGTCGAAAGCCGATTGGTCGTCGACTAAAATAAACAGAAAATTCGGTTGTTTAGGTTCTTGTTTTTGGCAAGCAACAAACAGCATGCTTAAAAGAATGCCGAATGTTAATGATTTTAGGTACTTCATTTTTTATATATTTTTTTGTTCTATTTCTATCTACCCCTTAGCCTGTGCGGAGTTCCCCTTAAAAGGAAAACATGCATTGAGCAACATTTTACTCTAGAATAAAGCCTCCTCCTTTGTAAGCTTCTGTTTCCACTCCGGAAGGGGAAATGGCGACAGCCAAAGGGGTAAAAACTTATTCATCTACTATTTATTCATCCAAGGTATATTCAATAGGAACGTTGGTTCCATCCTCATTAAATTCCATTTCTTCGAAACATGCCGAGCGCCTGTGAAAGGTTCCTTCATTTACATTGCCACGCTGGTAAAAAAAGTACCACTGGCCTTTAAATTCGATAGCCGACATGTGTAGCGGAGCATCTTTTTGCTCCTTGGTTATATATCCTTTAAACTCGGCAAAAGGTTCGGTTGGAAGCGGTGAATCGGCTAAACACATAAAATCCATTTCGCCTTTTTTTAGCATTGGGTTTTGCGCCAAACACCACAAATTTAATGTGCCAAATAAAAGCGTTAGTAATAAGTTTTTATTGTTCATTTTTATTGGTTTATGTATCAATCTACTCGGGTAAATTTAACTTTTAATAGAGAAGCTTTTTCACTTTTAGTGTTACTAATTACTATTAGTCAGTCTTTTAAGGTCTGTTTTCAACTTCGAAATTTCAGTTTGATTGTAATACCCCATCAGTTTTCCTGTAGCATCAACTAAAACCAGTTCCGGAAAATTTACCAGCAAATATCTTTGGTAAAAATTTCTACCATCAGCAACTATATTGAATTCATAATCTTCTACATTAATAGTATTGAAAACCTCTTGTTTTGAACTTTCTGTTACTACAATAGATTCAAAATCACTAAAGGATTTTAGTTCACCAATAAGCTTTGAAAGGTTTTGCAAAGTTGTTTCACGAAAAAATGGTCCGGCAAAACTCAATTGAAATTGTAACAGGATGTTTTTACCTCTTAATTTTTCCGATTTTAATACCTTATTATCAATGGTACGCATTACAAATTCCGGAAATTCTTCACCAACCGGAGTTCTCATTGAAACATCACGTTGCATCACTCTACTGGTTCGGTTCGGGTCAACCTCAAACGACTCTACCTTTCCGTATTTGTTGACACAGGGTTCTAAAATAATGTTAGGATTTCTATTTATCAGGTTTTGCAATTCCTTATCACCTATTCGTTCTCCTGTTTCTTTATTGAAAATCTTTTGACCACTTATTCGTTGCGTATATGTTGTTCCGGCCACTTGTGAGAATGCCTGAGTGCATAGAACAAGGAACAAAAGAAGTAATCCAAATTTGTTTTTCATAATGCGTTTTACAAGCTAAAGATTTATTCTAACTCCACTTTTCGATATTCTCCAACTTCAAATTCCTTTTTGGTATTATTGAAAGAAATGGTAACCGGCACCTCGTTATTCAGGAATAATTCACCATTTTTTTGTTCCAATACAACATTGCCTTTTTCAAAAGTAGAAATTGCATAGCCATTTGCTTCTAATTTTGTTCCATTTCCCATAAAAATCACAAAATCTTTACTCTGCTCATTTCCAACTAAAACATATGTTGCATCGGTTCTAATATTTTGATACCTCACAGTTTTGTCTCCATACGATGAAAAGATAAAATCTTCGCGCCCCGACTTATTTTTGATGTGGATTCCGGCAAAATCTTTACTACCATTTTCATCTTCAAAACCCTCTATCGACAAAATGCTTTTTCCTTCATCAGAAGTAAAAGGTTCGTAAACTGATATGAACGGATGTTCCCAGGCTTCGCCATGCTGGCGGGCAACCAGGGTTAAGTATGGCTCGTGGTCAACATCGTACGGAATTCCTGTTTTGTCTTTAAACGACTTACAAGGTGGCGACTTAACCGAGTAAACTTCGCGTCCTTCGGTGCCTTTCATCCAAAGATTCATAAATACATCAGCTTCTCCTTCGGCTCTGTCAATTTTCCACTCGGCCACATAGTCATCGCTCGTATGAATCGATTTTTTATCCCACATATAATCCAGTGCGTAAAGGTGTCCTCCGGCAAATCCCATTTCCTCACTTGGAGTAAGTTCCAGCGGGTTTCCGTTGGTATCGCTAATTTGCATGCTTTGTCCCAGGTTGTGGTAATAATAGTCGTGAAATTTATCGCCTTTGCGTTGTTTTTTCGAACGGAACACATCGACATAATACCCGGTGGTTTCTCCGGTTTTTTACAATACTAACCGTGCGATTTTGGTCACTTCGTGTTTCCGGCTCCAAAAAATAAACATCGGTATAAGTAATATTTGGATAATAGCCTGTTTTTTGCTCCGATTTTGGGTACTCTCCCATTAAGTCAAAGGCATGGTAACTCAGCATTTCGGTATACGACGATGCGCCATCAACCATTACCGTGTTGTGCGCCGGAAATTGCGAATAATACTCCAAATAAATGGGTTGTAAATAGCCGGCTCCTTTACCCGGGTCTGCGCCCTGCACCAAACCTTTTCCGTAGAGCTCCATGTTGATACCATTGGCGTGCATATGGTTACCCAACGAACCGTTCAAAGAAACCATCATGCCGTTTTTCCCCTCGCCCATTCGCTGCACATGCCAGCTTACATTGGGTGCGTAAAAGGTTTGGGTGATGTAATCCTCCCGATTTCCTTTTGGATAATCCTGGTTTATCTCCAACGGTTTTGCTGCAAAAAATGAGGACACATCAGATCGGGGTGTAAATTCTCTCGTTGCCTTGTCGGCCTTGGGTTCAAACAAGCGGTACATCGCAGTGTAGTCCTTTTCCATTTCCTTGTTGTTATATTTTTGCGCCAGACGAATCATATCTCCCATTGGTTCGGTAGAAACATGACCGTAGTATGAATCACCAAAAGCCACAATCTGACCATTGGGAAAAAGATACTGTGGTAACATTTTTACTGCTTTGCCCATTACCGGAGTATAGGGCAAAATATTATGGTCAAATGTGTTATCAAAATCCCGAATAAAGCTCATCAGCTCCTTGGTGACACTCATTGAATAACCAGGGCATTCAGCCCAAACACCATTTGTTGCATCATAACCATAGTCCATCAATTTAGTCATGGACCACTGGCGTGGAGTAGTTACATTCAGAATGTGATTAATATAATACTCACGTCCTTTACCATCTTCATACATAGCATCATCTTGCAACACCATGGCAGCTTTTAAGATAATGTTGGCCTGGTGCAGGTTCCAGTTATTTTGAGGGACGCCATTTTTAATAACCAAGTCAGTCCATTTTTTAATCGTGCTTTCATAATTGCTAATGTTAGAAGCATGATTACTCGTTATATAATGATGAAGAAAATCATATACCTCGGCACATGTCCTCAAATTTCTTTCATGAATTACCTGGAAGCACGTCAAGCCCACCAATGTCTGAATATGACCGTTCAACAAATCAATAGGTTCGCTACGATAATACATTCCTGCCATATAGGTGTGGAACACATCGTAAGCAAATTTAGCAAAGCGCTCATCACCTTCGAGCCAATAAAGAAAGGCTGCATCGCGTGCCAAATCTATGATCTTTTCATTTAAACGGTTGATAATTCCACCCGTTTTAGAGGGTTCCACCCACTCAAATTGTCCACCTTTTGTTTTGTTTGGCAGGTAAAGACCACGCGGATCATCCATATACGGCATTATATCTTCTAATTCCGGAGAGCCATAATTGGTTGTATAATCACGGGAGCCTGCAAAACGTACGGTAGGTACCGGTGCCTCTCCTTCGGCATTTGAATAATAAATGCCATTTATATAAATATCAGTACTTTTTGTTTTCCAATACATCTGTAAACGCGAAGGCATCCATTCCGGGTCGGTTACGTGTTGTTCCACATACTTGTCGATGCGCTTGTGAATCCCAGACAGCACATCCTGCGCCCATTCTTCTTGCTGAATTGTTTTTTTCAAGATTACTTTTTTCATCTTGTGTTATATACAAACGCGGATAACCTTGTTCAAGGTTTACAGGAAGCGGGATTTGTTGAGCTTTTGCCAAAATTCCTAAACCTAAAAGGGTAATAAAAATTGTAAGTTTTTTTATCATGATGATATACTTTATTCTCTTCAATTTACTACTTCACAAACTCTTCAATTGGAATAATTTCATCGAACTCTTTAATTTCGATGTTGCGATAGAAAATCTCAGCTGTTTCCGACTGGAATCCGATCATCCCTTCGCTATGCGAGAGATTTGTTCCCATATTAACAATAACACCATTTAATTTATGAATGGTATATTTATCGCCCATAACAATTACTTCGCATTTGTTCCACTTGTTATTTAATGCATTGTATTTGGCTTTGGCATAACCATACAATTCGTTCTTTTTCCGACCAGCATTTATACCACCATCTTTAGGTAAAAGAAACGAAGAGGTGTCGGCGGTAGAAGTCCAGTCGAGATGGGTGCTTGCTGCCCAAAAATCGCCGGTGTGGTTTTTATTTGTAATATGATTGTAACGCACCTGGTACTCGATGCCTTTGGGCCAAATTTTATCGTCGAAAACATGGTAATAACACCCTGCATCGTACTGCCATTCATCGAAGTTATTGGCAATTTTACTACCCCATTTATATTCGAACCTCAGAATATATTTGCTGTAATTTTTGTTGGTATAAAACAAGCCGTGGGTTGCATTCTCGCCTGTGTTCAAATTATATTCATCCGGGAACTGGTCGTTAAAAACATGCACCATTCCATCTTCTATGGCATAAACTTTTTCTGCCAAAGCATCATCTCCATTTTTCAATTTAAGATGCCAGCCATCCCAGTTTTCGCCATTAAAAAGTTTAACAAAACCTTTATTCTTTTGTGCAGATAAAGGTGCTGTTGACGAAAGAACGATTAGTGCTACGATAGACAGAATTACTGTAATTTTAGTTTTCATATTTTCTATTTTTTTTGATTGTTAATTCGATTTTGCTATTTCAATATCCTGCTTTGCCCACTCAATTGCTTTTACCCAATCGACGTAACCCACACGGTTGGTCCAAATTGGATTAATGTGTTCCTGCATGGCTGTTTCGGTATAAATTTTCCAAAATTTCAATGCTTCTTCCAGTTCTGCTACAGATTGGGTTTGAAACTTCTTGTCTTTGGTTTCGCGGTACATAGCCAAATGTGTTGAACCTGCAATTTTATGGGCGTAATATTTGCCAAGTAAGCTCATTGTTTTAATGTCGTGTAAAGTTAGTTCCAACTCCCGATTATCGCCTGAATTCAGATCTTGCAAAAGCGATAAAGCATTATCAGCACTTTGATGGAGCATTTGAGCCACTTCAAGCGGAGTTTTCAGGTCTGTACTTTCCCCGGCAATAGTCATCTTTACATAATCGGGGATATATTGAAACCCTGCAAGCTGATGGGGTTTAACATTGATAAAACAATTTACATCATGAAATTCAGTCTCGGTTTTTGTGAATTGCTCTCGTCCCTTACAACCTTCGATATACCACATAAAATCGAGCGACCCCCAGTGAAAGCCAGTAGTAGTAGGATACGTCATGGAAGCTTCCTGCCAGGCTGTAAATAATTTCCAAGCATCTACTCCGGGATAGCGGGCTTGCAAAATCGCCACAAACTCATCGTTTGTAATATTAGGATCGTAACCTAAACGCCCCCACATCATCCAGTGGTACCAATGTTTTACAATTTCTATTTGGCGGGGGATTTCAGGGTTTTTACTGGTAAATTCGCGCCCCCAAACCCACTGGTCGGAGCCATAATAATATCCACGCGAAACATTGTGCGGAATATTTTTAATGAACTCGCGCACAAAATCGGGCGCTCCCCAGCGGTAATAAAAATTATCGTCGTTTCGCAAAGTCCAAATGGTTTTTAAACCACCGTGTTCTTCCAAATCTTTTACAAATTCGGTGTGATACGGCTGTTCTGTTGCACTCATTACATGCGCCTTGGCATATTTAAAACTGAAAATAAATTCAATGTTTTCATTGTCGATGAGTGGTTTAAACACTTCTGATATCTTATCGGCAGCTGCCATGTGCTGACGATGGATAAAGGTAAATTTCCGATCGGGCATTTCGGCTGCTGCATCCAACACTCCTTTCCCGTATGTTTCCAATGCCCAATTTTCTTTCTCTTCGAACGAATAATCGTACATATTTTCACCGGTGGTCAAACCAATTCCTGCCAAATCAGGATAAGTCACAAACATTTGTTTCACACTTTTTCTGAAATAATCTGTGGTCACCGGATTTTCCGCCCGATCGGTTATGCCGTATTTACCTTTGGCCCCGTGCACAAAAATATTCCAGGTAACCACATAAAAATCAATGTTTCGGCTTTTGCCATAAGCCATTACCTTTTTCCAAAACTCGATTTTCTCATCCATGGAGATTTTAATTAAAGTATCGGGATTGGCCAATATTTCCGGTGAGCAGAATCCCCACCCATTGGTATTGTAATGTTCGTCGAACTGATGGGTTGAACGCAACACATCGTCCAAAGCAACGTCTTCATAACCGGGAACCCGCACCATTGATGGAAAAGGATGGAGGTTCCACAGCGAGATATAATTGTATCGGTAACGTGCTAAATTGTCGATGTATTCCTTCCAGAAATCGAAGTTCCACATCTCGGCAATGTTTTTTTGAGCCACGTCCGAAACATCGGTATAACTTGGAGTTCGCACATCCAATGGAATATTGAATTTTGTTCCCCGCCGTTCCATATATGGATTGATGGTCTTCTCTTGAACTCCATCCAATCCACTAATATCGATTTGCTCTGCCAGTTCAAGTCCACCGTACATAACACCAGGTGCATCGGCACCTAAAACTTCAATCCTGTCCTCATTTTTTAAAAGCTGAAAACCTTCCGCTTTTATTTCTCCGGGTTCGCTTAAAATAGCCAAAACAATATCGGCCGGGTACTCTTCGGAAATTTCAAATTCAATTCCCTTTTCTAAAAGCTGACTTTTAATTTCCTCCACAGCAAACTGTAGTTGTGGCACATCAGATTCAGCATAAATACTTACTTTCTTCTTTGAATTTGTACAGCCCAATGCAAGCAGCAATGCAACTATTAAAATCGACGGTGATTGTTTTAAAAATCTGCTTAGCTTATTCATTGTTCGTTATTTAATTAGGTTATCTTTCGCAATCATAATATCATATTCTGCATCCACAATGTGCTTTCGCCATGAGAACTCCTGGTCAAACTGATAAGGCATCTCCTTAACATTGTATTTTTCAGCCAGCTCGGTCATTTTAACCCAATACCCGAGCCCCTTAGTCAGAATCTCCACAGCTTTTTGTTGCCCGTTAGCATCTATTCCTTTTCTAAAACTTTCTAAAGCAACTCCAGCTCTTACTTTCATAGCAAAGTAAAATCCGTAATTTGCCCAAAACTCAAGGTCTGTAAGTTCAATTTCCAGTTCTGGTGAAGCACCTTTTTTTCTTTGTTTCTTTACGATTTCAAGAATCCGGGCAGATTGTTTTTCGGTTTCGGCAGCCAATTCAAGTGGTGTAATCTGTGTTGATTTATCATACGACTCTGCTACAAAATCCTCGATATTTATGTAAGACGAATCCAATACATTTCGAGAAATAAAGGTGTTTATATCAATGAATTTCCCTTCATTTGTTTTGAATCCTTCGGAGTAAACCGTTGCATCCCATGTGCTTCCAAAAAACGATGCTAAGCGGTTTGGATTCTTTGATGCCAGTTTCCACGCCTCCAATAACTCTTTCCCGTCTTCCAATTCAAATTTTTCTTCGATGGCATGAATAAAGTAACTATCCGAAATATTTCGGTTATATAATAAGTTTCCCCAAACTTTATAAAACAACCACTGACGTTCAAATGCATAATCCCAGCTACGATGCTCCTCTTTGGTGAAATAATCTTTTGCGGGAATGTAAGTCTCTGAACCAATGATACAGCCGCCAATGTATTTCTGGCTATTTAAATCCAAAAATTCACGTATAAAATCAGGGTCGCCCCAACGCATTACAAAAAAGTCCTCGTTACGCATGGTCCAAACCCCTTTGTACTTCTCAGAATAGGGTTCCCAGTACGTATCGGTTAACATTCCGCCATGTACAATGGATAGCTTTGGAGATGTGTGACCATGCGACCAGTTGAATTTAAACGAAATCCAAACATCATCATCCAGGTCAAGGTTTTCGATGGCATCTCTGGTTAACTTTTCAGTAGTCACGCTTACCGAACCGCCACTATTGGTTCCTGCAGAAAGTGGAGCCCGATATAAAAGCCTTGCTTTTCTATCGGCTTCCTTTAAGCCTGCAATCATGGTTCGATTTACCCAATCTTTTCTTTCTTCAGAAGTCATACCTCCCATACGTTCACCGAGGGTAAGGCCTATTCCTGTCAGGTTCTCATATTTATTGATTGTGAGGGTTACCATTTCACGCATATAGGCTTCAATGTACTCATTGGTTTCGCCTTCCCCAAAATATCCTGCGCCCGTTTCGGAAGAATAATCTGCCGCTCCATATTCCTTTGAAAATGCTTCTGGCAAAAAAATGTTCCAGTTTATAACGTAAGTATCAACACCACGGTCTTTAGCCATTTTAAAAAGACCTTTCCAAAACTTCTTCCATTCGGCCATTTCAGCATCAGTAAACGGCGATGCTTTTGGAAAAGATTCTGACTTAACCATATACATATAGGGATGCATATTCCAAAGTGTAAGCGCATTGAATTTATTTTCAACCATCATATCCAGAAAAGACTCCCAGAATTTTAAATCACGGCAGGTCTCGGTATGCAAGGCAAGGTTTTCCCCACTTCGGTATGAATACCATGGGAGATTGAATTTAATTGCCCGAAAATCGTGGTGAGCACGGATGGATTTTTCCTGGATAGCGCCCCAACTCGCTCCGTTTGAAAGTTGCTCTGAAATATCAAGAAGTCCATAAAGTAAACCACGCGAACATTCTGACGAAAGCTGATAACCATTATCTGATTTGCTTAACTCAAATCCATCATTTTTTTCTGAGTCGATGTCGTACTGGAGACTGAGTCTCAAAATAAGATTGGCCTCCTGCTCATCGGTTACAACCGTAACACTTCCAACTGATCCAGTTTGATGGCTTTCCAATTTTTCGATTGCATAGCTGAGCTCATCGAGCACGTTCTGATCAGTATATATTTTAATACCTACGGATTTCTGCTGGCAACTATTGAAAAAGAGGATTAAAATAAATAGGTAGGTTATTCGTTTCATATTGGTATTGTTTAGTTCAGTTTTCAGTATTTAATAAGAGATTTTTGGCAGGATTTTTTATTATTTCTTTATTACTTTAATATTCCTTCCTTTATTTTCTATCACTTTGCCATCGGTTTCGATTATACAATTACTCGCCATTGACCCAATCTTAATGGGCATACCTGTTTCATTCTTGATATTCAACCCGACAGTTTTCCCCTCACTATATGGTGACATGGATTCACCGTGCATAGGATGGGTATACCCGATTAAAATAGGAAGTTCTTTTGTTCTCCTTTCACCAGGAGTAGATTTTAAAATTACTTTATTGCTTTCACCTTGAATGGTCATTAAAGCATGTACTGTACGATCTGATTCTGCAGGATCTAAAATTAACGCTACCTCAACATTACTACCCTCAACAAACATTAAGGGACCATAATTGGCATCACCCTTGCAGTTTTTCACAATAGCACTATCCCTAACCCAATATGCACGCTCTGTGCCAATTGTTGTGCAGTTTTCAAGTCTTACGCCATTGCTACGAAGTTCAAAACCTGCTCGTGTATTTTTTGCAGTACAGTTTATAAATTGGATGTTTTTGGCTGGCCCATAAGTGCGAAAACCATCTTCGCACAACGATTTCATATAACCTGGGGTCACAATATATTCACCATCACGATTTTTAGTCCATGTTTTAAAATTTACATCAAATGCAGGTCCTGATGTTTCTGCTAGAATATCATCGGTTGACCGAACTTCACCTTCAGCATAACAGTCTTCGAAATACACGTTTTTTGGGTTTTGTTGCACAAAAAAACAATGGCCAAAAGAGCGGTTATATATTTTACATCGATAAAGTTTGGTATTGCTACCCGATACTAAAAGAGCGCTGTGCTTTTTATGCGGAATGGTCGTTTCTTTGGCTTTGCCTTTTCCAAATAAATCGCCATAGCCATACGGATAAGAACCTTTAACATACAAAGTAACATCCTTAAGAACATTGCTTTCTCCTGCAACATGAAGCACCGTGCCTCCCGGTGAAGTACCATTACCTATACACCGGATTGTTAACCCTTTAAAGGTGATATTCTTTCCTGTCACCAAAAATTCATCGGAATGAATAGGTGGTTTTAAGGCGGTACGTAACTTTGTATTTAGCAAAATCTCTACTCCTTCAAGATTAAATGTATTGTTACTTCCACTAAATGTGATGTATTGAAACTGACTTCGATCGTGACGTGCACTCATTGAATCAAGAGTCAGATAGTCAGTTAACTGATAAACTCCAGGAGTCATGGTAATTACATTACCACTTTTTGAAGCATAATCAGCTAACGCTTTAATACTGCTAATTTTTATTTCCGCTGCATTTAAACTGCTATAGGTTAGCAAACTAATAATTAATATCTTGGGTATATTCATCATGTTCTGCATATTAAATTAGTTAAAAAAGCATTTCCCAATTCCCCCCAAAGTATGCTTTATCTATTTTGTCAATTGCCCTTTCTTATATGATTTAATACTCCAAATTGATGATGTTGAACCGGTTTTAATCCCAACAAAAAGACAAAAGCCAATTTATTGCTATAATAGTCTCAAATAAAGACTCTTATTTCAAATTCACTATGTTTTTTCATGCTTAGTTTGTACTACTTATTTCTCAATCCAATTTTTTCAAAAGGAATGGGTTCGAACTTGATTTTATCTGCTCCAACATTAATATCTCTAATGGAATATGCATTTGCTTCCAAATCGGGGAATTTCCTGTTTTTGTCAATTACCAGATTTTGTTCTAAAGTTACCAATTCCGGCATACGCAAAGTAGTATTATCACACTCTATTAAGATGTTCTGAATGACGGCATTATTTTCCATCTCCAAAGATAAATTTACCAAGTTAGGATACCTTGATATATACAAGAATCTGTTTTTCTCAAAGGCTTTAATATGTCTGGTAGTCACTCTGTCCCAACGTTCTTGATTCATAACAGTAAAGGAGACTCCAGCATGGCATTGATAAAATATATTGTTCCAAATTAAGTTGTCACTACCTCCATGTATTTGCATTGCTCCCAACAAACCACCAGAGCAATTTTTGAATACATTGGAGTAAACAAAATTTCCTGATATGGCATCATCAAATCGGATACCTCCTCTGCCAACATGAGCATCAACCCCATGATTACCTTGAGGTCCTGTATCATGAATGTAATTGTAACGAAATACATTGCCTCTGTATGTAGGATCGCCATACATATCAATAGCACCCTGATCATCAGACTCCGTAACAACATCAAACATTTCATTGTATTCAATGATGTGGTCGTTTCCTCCTACTCGAATGGCACTGCTTGGTATGTCATGAAACTTACAATGCTTTAAAGTAGAACCGACTCCACTAAGGACTACTCCTGGAGTATAGGTGCGATCAATTCGCGATAAATCATGGATATGGCAATTATCAATAATAAAATCCGCCCTTTCAAAAGTTTCTCTATTGCCTCCTGATACTTTAATACCACCGCGCCCCATATCATAAATATGGCATGAAGCGATGTTATTGTTTTGTCCATCATTCATTAAAATACCATCTCTTGCGAATCCATTTATTTCACAATCGAGGATATTTACATGACTGCTATTATTAATTACCATGCCATTCCCGGCCCCATTCTGAAAATGAATTCCTTTAACTGTAATCCATGATGCATTATTAATTTGAAGCAGGGGCGTTTCGCAAACAGAAAGTTCCAGGGATGCCTTTGTGATATCTTCAGGAGGATAGAAATAGATTTTTTTATTTGGGTCATCGTAAGCCCACTCTCCTGGTTCGTCAATTTCTGATATTACATTGCGCGCGGCAAAAGGTTTGTTCTTGGAAAAGTAATATTTGTTGTACGGTGGAGTTAGCCAAATAATTTGATTAGTTGTATCAATTTTAGCAACATGCTCGTAGGCATCGTCCCACAATTTAGTCCAGTAACCATGTAGTAATATATTTGGTTCTTGTTTCCAGCCGGAAATATGCTCATCGTTATAAACAATACCTGTTCTCGCTATTGCTTCCGATGAGTCTGTTACTGCACGTATGTAATTGACATAGCCTTCATTTGGCCACCTGGAAAGTGGCATAGACTTTCCGTTAAAGTAGAGTTCTCTTAAGGTGTAAGAACCCGATTTTTCACTACCATCAAAACCTGCTAGTTTAATCTTATTAAATGTTGACAAGCTGGTTTTTGTTAGATCAATCTCAATAATCTTAGTTCCAATTTCAGGATTTTTCTTGTACAAAAAATGATCTTTGGAAAGTGAGCTGAAATCTGTAATTGGAATAGCGCCGGAAATGATAACTTTTTCTCCATTTTTACTTTGATAGATTACTGGTGATTCTTCTGTTCCAGATTCATCAGTATCCAATACGATTCCTTTGTTTAAGCGATAAGTTCCTTCGTGGAATATTACCCGAATGGTGTCCTTCTCACCTTGTTTCATCTTCTCTTGAACCAATAGATTAGCTCTTTCAATACTTGCAACTGGCTTGTTTGCAGTACCCTTGTTATTGTCATTACCCAAAGGAGAAATATGTATTGAAGACTCCTGATGGCAGGCATTTAAGCAAAACATTAATAAGAAAAGTAATGCCAATTGAATTGATATAATTCTTAACTTTTTCATTTTTTCTAAATATTATTCAGTTTTACAAATACCTTTTATCGAATAGCCTCCCGATACAGTTCCTCAGTCTGCTTACGCAACTTCTTTAAAAGCTCTGAATGCGCCGAACTGTTTGCTAAGTTATTCTGTTCTAATGGGTCGTGCTCCAAATCGTATAATTCCTCAATTTTAGGATCGTGCTCATAGTACACAAAATATTTGTACCGATCGGTTCGTATGCCATGACTGCGATAAGATTTGTTTTCGTCAATCAGCTTTTGGTTAATTTCATCTACATTTTGCTTGTATCGTTCTTGAAACATATCCACCAAAAAAAGGTCCTCCATAAAAACAGCATCGCGCCATTGGCTCATATCTTGCGTTTTATCCAAAACTCCACTAAAATCTCTGCCCTGAACACCTTCTGGTACTTCAATTCCGGCCAGCGAGAGAATCGTTGGTGCCATATCAACCGATGAGATTAAAGCATCTTCTCTATACCCACGTTTATGTTCGGGAACACGACCATCGTATACAATCAGAGGTGCTTTCACCGATTCTTCGTATAGTAAACACTTATCAAAAAGTCCGTGTGAGCCCTGAAAACGCCCGTTATCGCTGGTGTAGATAATGATGGTATTTTCCAACATTCCTTTCTCTTTCAGCTTTTCTACCAATAAACCAACTTGCTCATCAACACTATAACATTGTGTAGCAAAGCGGCGCACCAGTCTTTGGTAAAGCTCTGGGGTAGATGAACGCTGTGCATGTAAACGTGGTCCTCTTGCATTTTCAACCACTACCTTAGGCAAATCATCCGAATTATCTTCCTCCCAATTTTCAGGCACCGACATATTAAAATCTTTGTAGTACTCGAAATGAGGCATGTAAATATCCTTGTTATTGTCGTGCTTAACCGCATAAAAACTTACTGAAAGGCAGAACGGTTGATCATCAGGTTGCGTATCTAAAAAGCGCAACATGGCTTCACCGGTTCGTAGAGTTCGTCCCGAATTTTCACGTCCCTCTTTAAAAATTGCTTCCAGAGCTTCATTATCTTCCGACCAGGTAACCATGCCATTTCTATCATGGGTTTCGGTGCCTGCAAAAAAATCGAAGATTTCACCCATGTGTTTTTTGTAGAAATGTTCTTTGGGTGTACTTGGTCTCGTTGCTTCTGCGGTAACGGTAAAGCCAACTTTACCGATAAAACCAGTACGGTAACCTGCATTTTTTAATAAGGCGGGATAGCCCTTTTCAAAATCAGCTTGCGACAAGGTATAGTCGTCGGGAGCCACAAATCCAACACGGTGATTCGAATTGTAACGCCCCGTCATCATGGTTACGCGACTAGGCATACATATTGCGACGGCATAATATGCCTTGTCGAAAATAACACCCTGCTCTGCCAATTTATCGATATTGGGAGTGTTGAACTCGGACCTACCATAACAGCCCATGTTATCCCAACGCTGGTCGTCGGTCATTAAAAAAATGATGTTGGGTTTGTCTTGTGACTTGGCATAGGTTTCAAATGGGATGGTAAATGCCAAAAACAAGAATACTATTTGTTGAATATGTTTCATTTCTATTTTGTTATTCATTTGCATCCTCCGGTAATTTCTTCCAACTTATCAAAAAAGGCCTTTTTTCGAGGTGAACTAATTTCCCAATTTACGGGTATTGATTGAAAACCAAAGTCGTATCCTTCGTCCTTCATCCGGTAATCGAAGTAGCCCCATGAAGCATAAGCTTTTACAGCTTCCACCATATTATTGGATGGTTTATCAAAATCGAAATGGTCGTCTTCATTAAAAAGAATAGGTTTAGGAGTATATCCGTTTACTTTTTTGGTTTCCTTCACCATTTCACCAATTCGGTTTGGGTCGTGCACTCCATTACCATGTATCAGAATAAAATCAGCAGCCCGCACTACATTTTCCTGTGGAATTCGCCCTCCACTGTAGCTCGTACTTGCCAGATATCGATAGCCATTTTTTTCTTTTGATTTGATTCGTTCAATCACCTCGTGTACTCTATTAGGCTGAAGGATTTCATGCCTGTATTTCAGATTACATTCGTTATTTATTTCGATGATTACATTTCTGTAGTTATTTTCAAATAGCCAATTGATAACATTGTCAACTCCATTTAAAACGGCAGTTTCGTCTTCCAGCAAATCTTCCTGGTCGTTGTAAAAAAGACCTAGAATGGCGACCATCCCAATTTCATCTGCTTTATCCAGAATTTTTCCTAAGCGGCTCATATACTCGGAGCGCAGTTCACCTTTCGCATCGTAGGCCGAATTAATCCAACCTTTGTTTCCATAACCCAAAGGACTTCCACCCTGCATATTTACGGTAAATGCTAACATTCCCTTTGCATACCATGATTGCATCGCTTTCACAAACTCATTGGTATTTCTGTCGGCATCCCATTTTTGTGTATCCTCGTATTTCCAACGGCCTGCGGTTTCAGGATTCAGGTCATCGAAGATACCCTGAACCATACGCGAATTCATCAACAATCCTTCAATGGGATACCCTTTCCATTCCCGACCTTTGTATGTGGGTTCACCATTAATAAAGAATCTTTCGCCCTGTATACTTACAACAGTTTTGGCTTGTTCTTTTTTTACCGTATTTGTGTTGCATGACAAAAAACCACAGTTAAGAAATATTATCAGGAATGCAAGGAATACTTTGTTCATTTTTAGTGTTTTTATAGTCGTTTATTAATCAAATTTTTCTTCATGAGCTTGATTATACTTGAATTAAGCACGTCATTTAAAGTGAATTTGCACGTATTCTTTTATCGCCAGGTTATTTTAGCTTTTTTAGTTTCCGTGTTCACCCAAACACTTGCATGCTGAAACTCACGGGTAAATTCCCAACCATCGGGTGATACACGCTTGAAGGCTCCTTTGGGTGCTCCAAGAGGTTTTTGTAATTCCGGATAGTCTACTAAATTCCCGTCGGGCAAATTCCAGCCCCAGTTGTATTGAAAATAGGAATAAGGTTGCGCCCCAATCAGGTAACAGGCCAGAAAATACTCCAACTGTTTCTTTGACTGTTCTACCATTCCATCTGTAATCGTTTCACCAATTGTAATATCGGTTCGTCCTTTACCTTTAGCCCCAAAACGGTAAATTGATATTTTACCTGCTTTGGCAATTCGTTCCATATCGCCCCATTCTTCGAGTAAATTTTCTTTATTGGTAACGGTATTATTGTAATGTTCGAAAAAGAAAGCATCGCAATGAGGATAAACCTCTTCGGTTCTGGCAGCGTTGTTTCCAATTAATATTTTATCAGGCCCCATTTTCTCTTTTAACGCAGCCATCATTTCGCCTTTGGCTTTTGCTATTTCAACTACCTTATCATTCGGGTAATCCATATCTAAGCCCACATTCATGCGGTCAATAAAAATACCATCGGCACCTGATATTTCAACACCTTTGGCAGCAGACTCGACCCACCATTTACGGAAGTCAGGATTTAAAGCATCAAAATAGTATGAAAACGCCGGTCTGGTTTTTTCCCTTAATTTTCCAGTCTTTGGATTGACAAACAGGAATTTGACTAATTCGGGGTTTTTAGCAATGCCCTCCGGAGTAAAATCTTTATTAAACCGAGGATAAGGCCATGCCAAATACGAATTATAATAGAACATTACTTTAGACTCTGGCTTGATTTTATGAAACGCTTCCACTTCGTGCTTTGTGCCTAATACCTGATCTCCAAGTTGGTTGTATGCGTGTGATTTTTCAATACAAATGAAATCTGTTCTATCTGCAATAAATTTAACTTCTTCAGGTTTTAAAACCCGATCGATATCTCCGAAATGATAATACATTGGGGTAGTCTCCCAGGTAAATTTTGGGTAATATGCCTTTGGATTATAGGCGGTTCCATCGCTAACTAATAATTCTGTTTCTTTTTGTCCGAAAGAACTAAAAGCCAGCATTATAAATACAAGACTAAGTGTGAGACAAAATCGATTAAGCTTCATTTTTGAGTTACTATTTTTTACAAAAGACATAATTGTACTATTTTAATTTCTTAGTTTTTTATTGCTTTTACCGCCCCTTTACTTTGTATAGTCTCATTTTCAGTTCCGGGCAAAAGCAAAACTTTACAATCGGTTTGGTTATCCAATTTAATATTGGTGGCATGCACCCCCGAACGTTGATAAAATGCATAGCCAGTCAGGGTGGACAATTCGATGTTGAAAGAATCGGGAATAAAAGCAGGATTTGAAGTTTTTAAAATTACATGATGCCCTGTTCCGTTTATGGCTGCCAACAAGTTATTTGCCATTCCGTTGCGGCTATCCAGAATTTCCAGTTCAACATAGGCATTTTCCGCACTTTTGTATGGGACACAAAGCGCTTCGGAATATTTGGCATTGGCGCTGCAATTAATTAGCGTATCATTATTACCTACGTTAAATCCAGCAGCCACACAATCGCGCACCTGGCAATTAATTACCTTGTCGCCCGATGTGCTAAGCCCAGTACAAATGCCACGTCGCATCTGAAAAACGGTACAATTTTTAACTGTAGTATTTTTTGTAGGATGCCCATTGTACTCCGGGTACATTCTGATTCCATCTTCGCTCAGTGAAATAATTTCTCCCGGAAGAATTTTTCCATCTTCTGCAACCGTAGTTCCTTCGATGTAGCCGCCTTTACCTGCATAGAAGTTTTTATCGAAACCATAACCCGAAGTTTCTGCTAAAATTGCATCGGTAGTTCGGAGCAATCCATCAATATGACAATCTTCAATTAAAGTATTTTCAGCACCCTGCAAAAAAATTGAATGCCCCATGGCGCGAGCATGAACTTTGCAGCCAATCAGCTTTACATTTTTGGCCGGGTAACCAACACGGATTCCGTTCATTTTTCGAACATCGCCACCACCCAAACCATACAAGTAGCCGTAGCCCCAGGGAGAAGAACCTGCTGTGCGTAGCTCCACATTTTTTAGCGTTACATCTTCGCCAACAATATTGAAGATTTTATTCTTACTCTGCCTTCCGGGTTGCCCGCCATAGGTTTCAATGTAAAGCCCCTCCATAACGACATTATTACCCGAAATTTCAATGGCGCAATACATGCTGTTTCCATCATCGCTTTTTTTCAGGTCGGTGCGGCTAAACAATTTGGTATCGACCATAAACCGGCAACCGTTTAAATTGTAGTGCGAGTTGTTACCCGTAAATCGCATAAAACGAATACTCTCGGCATTGTCGATCTGGTAGTTGCCCGGCTTAAGTTTGACTTTTACATTGTCTTTTTTCGAATAAGAGTTTAGATCGGTAAGGTTATCGATTTTAATAAATTCCTGAGCCTGGCAAGCAATTGCAAAGCTAACTAGGATGATGAATATTTTTAGTTTTATTATCATGATTCTTTTTGCAACTTAAAGGACAGCACCCCCTTTTTTTTACAAATCAGAGGGATGCCATCCCAGCCTTTTTTACTTATTAATTTGTTGAATATGCATGGTAAACCCATTGTTGGCTTTTAAATCGAAAGCCATTGCACTGCCTACACTTAATTCTTTCTCTTCAATTTTTACACGGGTTCGGGTTTCTACCATTTCGTCGTCGGTGTATATTTTTGCGGAATAGTTGGCACCTTCTTTTAAAAATGAAAAGTCGAGATCGACAGTACGAGCCGTTTGTCCATTTATTCCGCCAATCCACCAGTCGTTTCCTTTGCGACGGGCAATTACACCTATTTCGCCAATTTCGCCAACTAGCACTTTAGTTTCGTCCCAAACAGTAGGCACATTGTTAAAAAATTCCAACTCAGGTTCGTTACCTATGGTATTTGTGTCGCCCCAAAGTGCATCGTCTTTTACAGGCGCAGCAGGTGCTTTATCGTACCAATACAAAAACTGAAGTGGGCTAAAAATACAAACCGTTTTTGCGAGCTGCGAGGCGTGCGAGCCCATTTTTTCCACACGACTGTTGTAATAGCAAACCGTGTTGTCGGCAGCTCCGGCCAGCGAACGGGTAAACATGGTAATTAGCGTGTGGCTGTTTGGTACGGATTCTTCATCGCCACGATGCCTTCCTGGGTCAAAAGATTGGGATAGGTTCTTGAAAATCCTGTTGGCCGGTATTCGTCGTGTATATCTATCACCATTTTGTGTGCAGCTGTTTTTTTCACAGCTTCGTGCATCCAGGTAGTTGCATGTTGATCGCCAACCCGCACAAAACCGTATTTAATACCGGCAATGCCCCATTCCTGAAACAATGGCAAAATATCGTCTAATTGTTTCTCCAGCGCGCGACGGTTGACATACAACATTACTTTTACGCCTTTTTCTTTGGCATAGGCCGTAATAGCTTCGATATCGAAAGGCCCTTTCGAACGTTTCGGATCGAGCGTTACCGTTGTTGCATCGGATGCATTGTCCATTTCATTTCCGTACCAGCCGGCATCGAAATGCACATATTGCATGTTGTGACTGGCCACAAAATCGATGGCAGCAAAGCCTCCCTGAGTTGTAAGTGTTCCTTCGCGTAATACTTTACCGGGTGTAATCCACGATTCATCTTCAATTTCGCTCGGAGGATTTAAGTTTTGAAGAATGTAATTGTTTTCCAGTAACTCGCCATAACTTTCTCCCATCATTACTACGCGCCATGGTGATTTAAATGGAAGCTTCATTTCAACTTTGGCACCTTCGCTACGTTCATTTTCAACCGCACCACTTACCAGGTCTTGTTTGGTGTCTATTATTTTTCCATCCAAACTAGAAACAATGCTGTTTTCGAGCTGCTTACCTGCATCAAAACTCAAACGAGCATAATCCACCAAACGGGCTTCAGCCAGTGCAATTTTAACATTATCTGCAACTTCAACCAACAAGGGGCGCTCGCAGCCTTCTTTTAATTCCGACAGCGGAATTTTCTTAATTTCTCCCTGAGCCGTTAACCTTCTGGGTTTTCGTTCAGGGGTAGACCAAACTTCATGGTTCTCGGCAAACTGGTATGTAATCAGTTCATCATCGATTTTAATCTCGGTAAGATTATTTTGAGCCGGCACTTCGTAGGCAAATGCAACACCTTCGTTATAGGCACGACAAATCAAATTAAGTTTTGCAGTTTCGCTTTCCAAATAAATTTTTGCTTCGTTGTAGTTATCAAGAATGGTGCTCCTTTCGCCCAGATTGGTTGTCCACTGATTTTGAACCGCTATTTCTGCCACATTTTTTACAGAAAATGGCGTACTAAAATCGATGTCCTGCGATTTGATTTCGAGTACTGACGGCAGGATAATTTGGCGGTCGCCATATTTTACAGAAAATGTGATTTGTCCACTTTCTGTTGTTTCGGATGTTGGAAAAACGGTCAGCTTTTTCTGTCCATTAGGAGATTGCACTATAATTTCGTTTTGCGAATTACAAGCCAATACTATTAGTGTGATTGATAGTAAATAACAGAGTCTTCTCAATTTCATTTTGTTCTTGTTTATTTTTCTATTCTTCAGTTGTAAATACTGCCGCGGGCAATCCATTTCTATTATATAAATTTGCTCCTTCCGGATTCGATGACCAGGCATAACGCACAGCAACAGGTTTATCAATATTCGGATTTGAAACTTCAATTTTATCTTTGGCTATAATCTTCGCTTCAGCAGGTTTCCAGCTTCCGTTTTCGTCTAAAATTTCAAACCAGCTCAATGGTTCGTCCACTTCTTTTGTAGGATAATTAAGATGTTTATTGCCCACCATTAAACCTTTGCCTGCGTCCTTAAATTCAACAATCATTTTGTTGCCAACAACTTTAGAGCTTATATAAAGTGGACCATTTGCCACAAGTTCAGTAATCCCATAATCATTCTTTAAGGCCAACATCGACAGACGAATTCCGGCATCCATTTTATTGTGTGGGTGCACGTCTTTTGCTTCGCCGATGTCGTATAAAACTGCCATGCCCGTATTAGGCAGCTCCAGTCCACGGCGCAGGTGGTCGTTTACCATTGCCCATCCATTATCCGAACGTTCATCGGGAACTTCGTAGGCGGCAAGTTGAGCCCAATAGAATGGGAAATCTCCTTGACCCCATTCTTCTCGCCAACTGTTAATCATTAGCTTGAAATATTTTTCGTACTCCTCTTCTTTAAAATGTGAATTGCCTTCGCCCTGATACCATACCACACCTTTAATTGCAAAAGGAACAATTGCCGAAATCATTCCATTGTGCAGAGTGGCTTGTAATTGTTTGTCCTTTAGAGGATGCGTTCGCGGATAAGGTCGGTTTGTTTTTTTGCCCCCATCTACCCATGCCTTGTACTTTTGTTGATAGGATGTATCAATATAGCTTTCAGCATCGCCCAGAGTGGCAATTTGTTCTTTAATTTTTGTTCTGCTATGTTCAAAATATTCCTTTAATTCTTCATCCGATTTATAAGCTTCTTCCGACAACCAGGGCTGAATGCGGGTTCCTCCCCACGAACATTCAACAATGCCAATTGGCACATTCAGTATTCGTTTCAACTCTTTGGCAAAGAAATAACCTGTAGCCGTTATTTTTCCAATTTCCTCAGGGTTTACACTTCTCCAATCGGCTTCAAAGTTTTTCTTTTTCTCGAAAACAGAAGTTGTTTGCGGAACCTCGATGTGTCGAATCCAAGGGTCGTTTTCAGTCGCAACTAATTTCCGAATATGCTCGACTAAGGGCTGGTATTTTTCTTCGCGGGCATCGTTAACAAACTTTTCCATGGCAAAATCCATGTTCGATTGCCCAGTACACAACCACACTTCACCCGATAACACATCTTCTAAAACAATTTTGTTTTTGCCCATAACTGTAATTTGAAACGGACCTCCGGCTTTGGGTGTTTTTAACGTCACACGCCATGTGCTATCGGTTTTGGCAGTGGTTTCTACCTTTTCGCCCCAACTGGTTTCAATGGTAATTTTTTCCATTGGATCGGCCCATCCCCACATAGGGATTTCAGTGTCTTGCTGCACAACCATCCGGTTGGCAAACAAAGCGTTTAATTTTACTTCGGCAGAAATTACCTGCGGCAAAATCCAGATCAGAATAAAGAGAAGATGTCTTGGTTTCATTTTATTATTCTTCGATTAGTATTACCAATTACTTTCGTTAAAACATTTATTTCGTCCAAACCTTAAAATTCTTATACCTTGCCGAGCGGGTGTACATGTGGCGCAAACCAATGCGTCCTTCTTTTGGCGATTGCCCATCGCTTAAATCCCAGGAGAATAGCTTTTCATCACCGTTTCCTTTCACATTAAAATATAATTTTGCATCTGTTTTAATCACCGTTATTTTGTAGGTAACATCGGGCAAAAACAAGCCAGTATTAAAGTACGCTGGAAGAATCTCAGTATCCTTAAATTTCTCTTGTGTTTCAGCTGGATATTTACGAATTCGTATGTAATCATTCTCAGGGTCGTCGTTTACCATTGGGAAAGCCGCATAGCTAACGTGAAGCGGATCCATATAGAAATAATATTTCCACATATTGGCCGTGTCGCGGTAGGCGTTCCATTCGGTAATGTCGGCACCGCGACCTTCTTTGCCAATGCCTTGTGCCTGAATGTACAGGATGTTTACATTTACAATCTGACTGTCGGTGCGGGTGTATTCGAACTCTATTTTTATATCGCCTTTAAACGATTGTTTTGTCCAAAGTACAGTGTGGTGGGCATCGTCGCGGTTAACAGGACCAGCAATTAGGTCCATGCCGTTTTCGTCCTGCTCTACCACTGAAATCAGGCCATCTTTAAACCAGTTTTGCTGCCAGTTAGCGGTACACTCATCTTCGAACTGGAGTTGCCAGGCTTTAGATTTGTTTAGACCGGCAAAGTCGGTTGGTTCTTTTTGATGGCATGCATTCAAAAAAACTATAAACACCATTAATATAAACAGAACTCTATTTTTCATGATTCAGGTATTTTTCTATTAATTGTTGTAAATAAGCCGGATAAGTTTCCCCTTCAGCTGTTCCGCTTCCTTTTACTTTCGAGCCAAAGGTTATAGAGTCGCCAAAGCACAGCACCTTATCCCCTTTTTCAAACAGTTTGTTTTTTTGCAAAAACTGAAATACATTTTCAGCAATAAAATGATAGCCCAAAGCTGTTGGGTGAACACCATCGCGATAACCACTGTTTTGAGGGTTCATAATAAACAGGTCTTGGTTATGTTGGGGCAAATTTAAATTCAGAAATTTTTGATAAATATCGATATAACCAACTTGCTCTTTCTTTGCTATCCGAGTAATAATCTGCCTTACAGAGTCTAATTTCACATTTGGTATTTCGTGAAATAATTTTCTATCGTGGCGTTCGAATAAAAAAACGGAATCGACAGGAGGTGGTGCCATTAAAATTACCTGAGCACTGTTTTGTTTTAGTTTTCGTACAATTTCGGAAAGATTAGATGCATACGTTTTGTACGATGCCATTTTTTTTGAATTTAGCATATCGTTGGTTCCTACCATTACAATTACTAAATCTGGGTTGAGGCTTATAACATCCCGTTCAATCCGGGCAAGTAAATCGGTTGATGTATTACCGGCAACTCCGGCATTAATAACCTGTGCATCAACATTTATTAACACAGACACGAATAATACTATTAACTGAAAAGCCCTAAACATTATTTGCTATTTATTTGAAATATCCAGAATCTGTCCTGCCGCATGAAGCTGATCTGCCAATTCATGGTAATCAACTTCGTGTAAATCCACACCTTTCTCCATTGCCATGCCCGCTAAAACACCGGCACTTTGCCCCAGCACCATAAATACGGGCTCCATACGAATAGAACCAAAAGCAATATGAGAACTTGATACTGCGGTAAGTACTAACAAGTTTTTACACTCTTCGCGCTTTGGCACAATGGTTCCCAAATGAATCTGGTAGGGCGCCGGAGGTTCAACACCCAAGTCGCCTTCGTTTTGCACATAACCTTCTTCTGTAATATAACGCTGGGTATTGTGCGAATCCATTGCATACGAGCCCATCCCAATAGATTTATCAACGGGCTTTTTACCCAGAATTTCGTTATCTGTCATAACAAACTCTCCGAGCATACGGCGTGCTTCGCGCACATAAATCTGGTAAGGCCAGTGGTTGTTATCCACAAATTCGTCTTTTGCCAGGCCCCATTTTCTCATTTTCAACCGTAGGTTTTCCGGTACACTTTCGTCGGTACACCAGAAATACAGCAGGCCTTGATGGTAATCAATGTGTTCCTGAAGAATTACTTTACGTTCTTCGTACGATGCTTCGGGGTAATCGTAGTTCATACCGATATTGTCGGAGCTGAAAGGACCAACATTGTTTACATCGCGTTTGCCGTTGGGAATTTTACCACCGCCAAACATAGAATGACGTCCGGCACGGAAAACCCGGCGCAGCAACTCGTATTGTGCAGGGTCATAATTTTCAGGTTTTTCGAAAGGCACGTAATTTCCTTCGGCATTGGTCGTACAAAGTCGGTAGTTATAAGCCTGAATGCGTTTGTCTCCTGAACCATTTTCGCCCGGAGGCTCGGTAGAAATACGGGGCAAAACACCACTAGATGGGTCGCCCGGTATTACATAAGGGCTGATATTTAACTGTTGATGGTGAAAGTTATGACCGTGATGAAAAACACCTTTTTGTACTCCATTCCAGGTTTCGTTGTACACGCTATTGGCTTCGCGGCCAACATGATAATTCACCCCGGCCGCTGCCATGAGGTCGCCTTCGTAAGTGGCGTCCATAAAAATTTCGGCTTCAAATTTCTTACCACTTAACATGGTAATTGATTTGATTTTTCCATCTATGACTTCAACGCCGTTTTCGCGGTCGAGCCATTCATCGCGAAGAATAGTGATGTTATTTTCGGCTACAAATTCTTCAAAAATATTTTCGGCTACATGTGGCTCAAAAGTCCACATGGTTTGCATGCTGTCGTTAATGGCTGTGGTACCCTGCCCCTGGTTGCCGTATTCACTGCGTGGCTGCCATTTCCAGGCTTCATCGTTTTGATAATGCAGGTAAACACGATGGTAAAACTCGCGCGAAAGGCCGCCAATTACACTTTTATCACCCACATCGGTAAAACCAAGACCACTTGCTGATAGGCCGCCAATGTGTTTTTCGGGGCACACAATAAGCACATTTTTATCCATTTGCGCCAACTGCACCGCTGCAGTAATGGCTGCTGATGTTCCTCCATAAATTACCACATCGGGGTGATTGGCTTTGTTGGATTGTTTTACTGCGCAGGCCCAAACGACCAAAAACGCTAGAAATATTGCTGCTAATTTTATTTTTTTCATTTATTCTTATTTTTCATTCATTCTTAATTAAGAGGTGTCATCACCACCTCTTTTAAATTAATTGGCTGCCATGCACCCAACACCGGTTTAAACATAATTTTATAAGAACCAGCCTCTTTAATTTCAAATGTTCCGATTTCCAAAGGCTTGAAATCATCGTAACTTGGAGTTGCCGCAATCTTTACGGTTTTACTTTGTCCGTTAAGCTCAACCATAAATTCAGAAGCTTCAGGACCTGCTGTTGATGCGGTAACTTGAAATTTACCTGGTTTTTCAACGGAGAAGGTCCAGTATACTCTTTCCTGTTCGTTGGTCCAGCTTCCTACGCAATCTTTCGAGCTGTTATATCTAACGCCGATTCCCTGCATATTTTCAAACTCGGCGCTCTCGGTTATAAAAGCTACCACGCCATTTTCGTCCTGTCCAAATGGTTTTGGTTCAATGGCGTCTGGTGCATCAGCCAATTCCAAAACAATAACCGAGTTTATTTTGTCGGGAGCATCACCTGAAAGCAGAACAGTCAAGCCCTCTTCGCCTGCCTTGGTTTTAAATTTCTTTGAGCCATTGGTTAACAATGAAGCTTTTGCCGATTTATTGCGGATTGGCACCGTAATTTTTCCGGCTTCCCAATCGAAAACATGAAGGTAAAGTTTTGTGTTACCATCTGTTTTTTTCATGGTAATGTAGCCCCAATCTACCCTACTACAAGGGCTGGCCTGGGTTTTGTAAATGGCTTCGCTGTTTTTTTTCATCCATGCGCCAACGGCTTTTAAACGTTCAACTGCGGTTGGAGCCAGTGTTCCAAGGCAGGTTGGGCTTACATTCAGAAGGTAGTTCCCGCCCATGCTGCTGGCATCGGCCAGGTTGCGCAGCAATGCTTCAACCGACTGAAAATTCTGGTCGTCGCTGCGGTAGCCCCAGCTGCCGCTAATAGGCTGGCAAAGTTCCCAGTATTTGTCTTCCGGCTTTTTCTTTGGCATGTGGCGCTCGTAGGTTTTATGGTCGCCGGGGTAATCATCGCCCAAACGGTCGTTGGTAATTATTGCAGGTTGTAAGGCAGTGGTAACATGGTATAAACTATCCACAACCTCCTTTGTCATAGCACGCGGCGTGTCCCACCAAAAAATAGCAATATCACCATAATCGCTTAAAAGCTGGTTTACCTCCGGAAGTGCTTTTTCCATTACATAAGCGTCACTGCTAACGCGTTGCATGGTCTTATCCCAGTTGTTTCCCATTCCGCCGGGGTGGCTCCAGTCTTGCGCCTGCGAATAGTAAAACCCAAACTTAATACCTTGTTTGGCACATTCATCGGCCAGTTCTTTCATTACATCCCGACCAAAGGGTGTGGCATCCACCACGTTAAATGGGTTACAATCTGAATCAAACATCGAAAAGCCATCGTGGTGTTTGGCAGTGATGACCATGTATTTCATTCCAGCTTGTTTTGCCAGGCCTACAAATTCTTTGGCATCAAATAGAGTTGGATTAAATAGTTCTGCAAACCTAACATATTCGGCCACGGGGATTTGTCCGCGGTTCATAATCCATTCGGCAGAGTTTTTTTGTGGTTCGCCTTTGTAAAAACCTGCAGGAACCGAATAAATTCCCCAGTGAATAAACATCCCGAAACGGGCGTCGGTCCACCATTCCATGCGTTCTTCATCGGTAATCTGTTTTGACTTTGAAGAATTTTGCGCAACTCCTAAATTAATGAGTAGCGTAAATAATACCAGCGTTGTTAATAGTGTTTTCATTATCTGTTTTTTTATTTTTCTTATTCGCGCTGCTTATATTTCAATCATCTATATATTAAATAATTACCACAATCATTTTTCATGATTAAAGCAAATAATTATTCAACAACGATCATCCCTTTCTGTCGGATATCACCACTCGATGCTCCAATTTGAATTTCAAAACTACCCGGTTCAACCATATAGTTTTGCTTCATCGGATCGTAATAACGTAAGTCTTCAATCGCTTTTAGCTTAAAAGCAACTGTTTTCGCTTCCCCTTTTTTTAGTGCAACTCGCTCGAATTTCCGAAGTTGCTTTAAAGCCATCCATTTTTCTGACTCCACATCCTTTGTATAAAGCTGCACAACTTCTTCACCATCCAATTCCCCAGTATTCTGTACTTGTACCGAAACTAAAAATTCACCATCCTTACTAATCGAAGTCTTATCTATTTTTAGATTAGAATACTCAAATTTGGTATAGCTCAAGCCATGCCCAAATGGGTAAAGCGCATCTCCTGTATAATACCTGTAGGTAAACCCTTTGCCCGCATGCATATTGTAATCAGTAAAATCAGCCAATTCATCTGTTGATGAGTAAAAGGTAACAGGTAATCTGCCAGCAGGATTATAATCACCGAATAAGACATCGGCAACAGCATCGCCACCACGTTGCCCGGGATACCAGGCCATGAGAATTGCATCCAATTCATTTTCTAACCCATCAAACGACATTGCACTACCAGACATCAGGACAAATATTACCGGGGTTCCGGTTTCTTTCATGGCTTTTAACGCATCCATTTGGGTTTTTGGCAGTTCAATTTTAGTACGGTCACCACGATTAAAACCATCAATACCGGTTCTTCCTCCCATCTCTTCACCTTCCCATGTGGCATCCAGTCCACCTACGAAAATGGCAACATCGGCTTTTTTAACATCTGCTAAGGTTTCTTTCGAAAGTTTGCTTGGATCTGTTTTCTCCTTCGCTTTTTCTTCCGGCGTAATCCATATCAGATTTACTTCTGCTCCCGATGTGTTATCATAAAATTCTAACGTAATATCATAGGCTTTCCCTTTTTCCAATTCAACATCTCCAAAGAATACTTCCTTGCCATGATTAAACCAACCATTAGCAATGAGTTTACCATCAAAATAAAGCCTGCATCCATCATCTGATGATGCTCCTAAGCTATATTCACCAGTCATCGGAGCAACTAATTTCCCTGTCCAACGAACAGAAAAATTGTCGGCATTAATAGCTTTATCGGCACTTATAATACCTTGTGCCACATCGGTAGTCGTTGGTGATTCATTTCTCCCCCATTTAAATTTTACTTCAGAATCTACTTTAACTAAAGCTGGCTCACCCTCCAAATTCATATTATTAAAATAGTGACCGGTTAATCCTTGTACTTTTTCGCCTTGCTCATCAATTGTAAATAAGTACTTGCTATCGACAACAGGATAGTCTCTTCCGTTTACATCATAAATCACCATTGGTACACCTTCGGAGTAAGTAACTTCGATGTCTTTGCCCACCGCATTCTTAATGCCATTAATTACTGTAACCGGATGGGACGGCGTGCCTGCATAATTTCCAAGCAAAGATCGCGGATTATCAGCATTTGGACCTACAACAGCAATTCGTTTTATTTTTCTTTTATTCAAGGGAAGAACACCATCATTCTTCAGAAGTGTCATTGTTTTTTGCGCCATTTTCAACGCAACTTCATCATGTGCTTCGCAGTCATTCTTTTCAAAAGGAATTTGCGCAAAAGGAACCATTTCCGGTGGGTCAAACATTCCCAGTTTCATTCTGGCTAACATCAACCTATAAACCGATAGGTCTAATTCACCTTCGTCAATATACCCCAATTCAATAGCCTTTTTCAACGCCGTTTGATACACGCTTCCACAATTCAAATCACAGCCTTTACGAACGCCTATTGCAGCGGCTTCTTCAGGGGTATTAACTATTTTATGAAATTTATGAATATCCCTAATAGCGCCACAATCTGAAACCACATAGCCTTCAAAGCCCCATTTATTGCGAAGGATATCTTCTAACAACAACCAACTGGCACATGATGATTCTCCATCAACACGATTATAGGCTCCCATTAATGAATAAGCTTTTGCATCAACCATTAGATCTTTAAATGCGGGCAAATAGGTCTCCCATAAATCGCGGGCATTTGGTACTACATTAAATACATGTCGTTCAGGTTCTGGGCCGTTGTGTACAGCATAGTGTTTTGCTGTAGCAACTAATTTTAAATATTTAGGATCATCGCCTTGCAAACCTTTCACAAACTGAATGCCCATTTGTCCGGTTAGATAGGGATCTTCACCATAAGTTTCGTGCCCGCGTCCCCAACGTGGGTCTCTGAAAATATTAATATTGGGAGACCAAAATGTCAAGCCCCTGTATCTTCTGTAGTCATTATTTCGGAGTGCTTCGTGATGTTTTGCCCTTGCTTCATCGCTGATAATATCGGCAACTTGCTTCATCATATCAGTATCAAATGTTGCTGCCATACCAATAGCTTGAGGAAATACTGTTGCATTTCCTGCCCGGGCAACACCATGCAAAGCTTCGTTCCACCAATCATATTCTAATATACCCAAGCGAGGAATCGCCGGAGCTTTGTTCCCTAACTGATCTATTTTTTCATCTAAGGTCATATGCTGAACTAAATCAGCGGCACGTGTCTCAAAATCAAGAGCCAAATCAAAATACCTGGGTGTTTCATCTTGTTTTGTTTGAGCACAAAGGGAGCCAAATGATAAAGTAAAAATTAGAAGTAGTAGACAAGTTTTCATATTCTTTTGATTAAAATCCGTATTGAAATTTTACAATTAATTTTTCTAATTAATTTGAGTAATTAACACCACACTCCAGGGAGTAAGAGTTTGCTCAATTGTTAAGATTCCATCCTGGCCAACAATTACAATTTCTGTTTTTAGCGATTCAGCACAGTCTTTCATTACTTTTACCTGCTCCCGGGTTGGTGGCTCGGGTTTACCCATGGCTTCCCAGTAGTTGTGAATATTGCCGTGGTCTTTATCCAGCGTTTCAATTTTAAACTGAGTGCCCGGTTTTAGGTTTTCAAGCGAAAAATTAAGTGGTTTTGAAGTTCCTTCCTCGCGTTTGTTTGTTCCGGCGGGAACGGAACCTTCGTATTCTTTTGGATAATTATAGGCCAGTGCTGAAACTTTTCCATTGCCCGAATTGCGGCTTACGAATAGGTAATCGTCTTTGTAGATTTTTTCGTCGCCCAGTTGGTGCAACATACGATAGGCGTGGTACGATGGTTTTACAATTCCCTGGAAATTAATCATACCGAAACCTCCGTGAAAGATACTCGCAGCTCCGCCCTTTTCTTCAAAAATATCGGTAAAAGTCCAAAACGAAAGCGAATTGGTTAAGCCGATGCAGTTGAGGTTGGTTTTAATGATATAAGCTGCCGGAGGTAAAAAGTCGTGCATATTATCGCGGCTACTAGGGCTGGTATTCCATTCGGTTAAATGGATTTCGGCATTGGCATAAGGGCTTTTGTCCACAATGTTTTTAAGCCACTGCATGTCTAACTGGGCCGATTCTACAAAGCGGGTTAATCCTTTTCCTCTACCGGTTTCCGGATTAAGGGCATAATCGGTTGGATAAGGGTGTGTTGTGATAAAATCGACCGGTAAATTTTCCTTTTCGCAAAATTCCAGGAAGGACTCAATCCATACGCCATGCCACTCCAGGTCGTTAATATTTTCGGCAGAAAATGCTTTTTCTGATGCTTTGCGGTTTTCTATTTCTCCATCGAAACGCTCGTCGGGAACAAAGTTGCTGGTTGCCGGACCACCAATTTTCAGGCCTTCGTCAACCGATTTAACCGCCAGTGCCGATTGTTTGTACAGTTCGAAATATTGCGATTTGGTACCGTGCCAAAAGAATGGATACAAATTCGGTTCGTTCCAAACTTCGAAATACCACGTTAACACTTCGTCAATTCCGTAACGGTCGACAACATGCCTGGTAAAGGCCTTTACCAGATCGTGCCATTGTTGGGCATAGTTTTCACCGGGAGTAACTTTTGCTTTCCACCAAAATACGGTTCTTGAATCTTCGGCAGCAAACTGATTTGGAAAGAATGCCAGTTCAACGAAAGGCTTTACGTTTAAATCGAGCATGCGGTCGAACAGGTCGTCGATGTATTGCCAGTTGTAAACAATTTTACCTTCCTCTTCCAGCACTACAAACATATCTTCGTGAAAGAGGCCATGGAAACGACAGTACTGAAATCCACAGTTTTGCTGCACTTTTTCCAGTTGTTCGAGCCAGCCGGCACGAAGGCCTTCGTTGGCACGCCCGGCCCCTACACATTTGCTCCAAAAGTGCTCGAATTGTTCGCCATTTGCCTTTGCATCGATGGTTATTTTGTTTTGCGCATTTACAATCCCTGAAAACAGGATGATTACACAGATTAAAATTGTTGTTTTTAGTTGGTTCATCTTATATTAATTTATTGTTCCTGTAATTTCAATTTTAATCACACTTGCCAGCTTATCAGGTGCTGCTTTGGGTAATTCTATCGTTAACCCATCTTCTGAATAAAAGGTTTCGAGCGATTTACCCGTTGCTATAAGGCTTGATTTAATAACGTCGTTTGTAATGCCTGGAATAACTAGTTTTCCATTTGCAGGCCAGTTAAACACCGAAAAATAAAGTGTAGTATTTCCATTTTCCACTCGTTTTGTGCAACGGCCCCAATCAAATTTCCCAACCGGGCTCGAAGTAGTTCCATAAACAGCTTCGCCATTAACTTGTAACCATTCGCCCATTTCTTTTAAAAGCTCAACAGAAGGTTGACGGATTACGCCTTCGCCGGTTGGCCCCACGTTTAATAATAGATTACCGCCTTTGCTGGCAATATCAACCAGGCTGTGCACCAATGAATCAGCCGATTTCCAGGCATGGTCTTCTTTGTGGTAGCCCCAAATTTTACTGATGGTCATACAGGTTTCCCAGGGTTGCGGCTCCCCTCCTTTGGGTATTTTTTGTTCGCGTACAGCATAATCACCCAACTTGTTCCCTACACGTTGATTTACAATACAATCAGGATCGAGTTTTCGAATTAAACCCAGCAATTCTGTACTTTGCTCCTTTGTAATTAATTCGGGTGTATCGAACCAAATAATGGCCGGTTTGTATTGTGTGATCAGCTCGGTAATCTGTGGTTTTACTTTTTCGTTGAAATAAATGGAGTAATCTTTCTTTTCCTCTTCGGGGAAATCCCACACATTGCTTCGCCAGCCGTCAACCGAGTTACACTGCGGGTGATGCCAGTCGCGGCCCAACGAGTAATAAACACCAAATTTTATCCCCTGCTTTTTACAGGCTTCGTTCAATTCTTTAATTGGGTCGCGTTTCCAGGGTGTTTGTTTTACAATATTATAGTCGTTTGATGGACTATTGAACATGGCAAAACCATCGTGGTGTTTGGAGGTAATTACCATGTATTTCATGCCTGCATTTTTGGCAATTTCTGCCCACTCATCAGCATTAAATTTTTCGGGATTAAATTCTGCAGCTATTTTTTCATATTCAGCAATGGGGATTTGCAGATTACGCATCATATGCTCTGAACGTCCGTCCTGCCCCTTCCAGAAGCAGCCGTCCTGTGCGTAAAGTCCCCAGTGGATGAACATACCAAAACGTGCTTCGCTCCACCATCCAAGGCGTTCTTCCACCACTTCAGGCGATTCGAGGTATTCCAGTTTGGCATTTTCATATTTATCGCCAGTATCAATAGTGCCGTCAGCATTTACTTGTGCATATCCTTCTAAATGCAGAAATATTCCACATAATATAAATGCAATTGTTTTTAGTTGTTGGTTCATGTAATTGTTTTAAAAAAAAATTATCCAAATTACGGGCACAGATTCCTCTCTGCGTTCGGAATGACAATTTTATGGCTGCTTTCCTTCAACCAGCCCTATAACACATATCCTTAGTCATTCTAAACGTAATACAATGAAGCGAAGAATCTCTTTCATATTACTTCTCTAACTGTTTATTTCACCCGCACCGTAAGTTCCTGCTCGTTTTGGTTACGCATCACCAACATTTTTACGGTTTCGGTGTAGTTGTATTTTTTTAGAGCTCCGAAGAACTCTTTGACATTCTTTACTTTTTCGCCTTCGACCGCAAGTACCACATCTTTATTTTTCAACCCGTCGCCTTGAGCGGCGTAACTGCCGTTCCACATTTTCAGGATGATAACACCTTCAGCTGTATTTAAGCCATAAGCTGATTGCTCTTCTTTCGAATCGACACTTTTAATTTCGTTACGCAACCAGGAAACAACAGGACTCTGGTTCTCTTTTAATTCTTCTGCACTTTTCAGAACAGGAACCTTCGGTGTTTTCGCTAGCTTTTTTAAGTCAGGACTTGCAACACCAAATTCATCCATTGAGAAATTCTTAAACCCGAGTTTCAACGCAGGTGAATTTTCTTTTACACTAAAATCGAGCTTTTCTGGATTCACAAACATCGGATCACCAAAAGAACTATTGGCATCGATATTATATACCTGGGCTTTCATCAACGACTCTTCGTCGGGGAACAGGTTGTAATCCATTTCTTTCCCCCAGCTCAGCACATTTACATCTTTGTACGAATCGCGAACAATGTTGTGCACAAAAACATCAGCACAGTTGGCAAACCAAACGTGCGGATGCAAGGTGTTATTTACCATGATATTATTCTCAACAACCCGGTAAAAACCCTCACGCAGTTTAATTCCGCCATTTAAACACAAGTTGTTGTATATGTTGTAGTTTGTTGAGCCATCATCGAGGTCGATATCCCAACCATGGTCGCAGCGGAAGCGGTTGTTGCGGATGATAGTGGTGTGAATGGCGTCCCAAAGCGGCATTTGCGGGTTGGCCATCGTCAGGCTGTCCATGATATTGCGGCGGGGATGCCAAAAACGATCGCGCCCCCAGGAGTTGAACGAGCCATGGTCGCCGGTTTCGAGTACTGTGTTGAACACATCGTTGTATTCGAGGATGTGGCCCCCCCAGGTTCCGTCGCCAATGTTGATACCGGCACGCGGTACATCGTAAATGCTGTTGTGGCTAACTGTAATATCCATTGCCATTGAAATTTGCACGCCGGCAGTTTGTTTTTCAACCCGGCCAATGCGGTGGATTAGATTATCTTCGGCAATACAATCTTTTGGATATAAATTATTTTTTGGTCCGGCCACAGTATCCATTTCTGCCAGTTCGACAAACTGTCCGTACTGAAATGATGGCGAGCGCACAGCAGATGCATCGCCGACAAAACAAATGGCACTTGCGCCACATTCGTGAATATGATTGCCCGAAATTTGTATGTTTCGATTGTAACTGCTTACAAAAACAACGTTTCCACCAAGATTGGTAAACTCGCAGTTTTTTACTGAGCAATTCTCAGCTCCTTCGATAAAAAGTGCTGCACCACGGTAGATGGTCCAGTCGCTGCGAAGCAAAGGTTCGTAAGTTTCAAAAAATGTACGCTTTGTGTGTTCGAACCTAATCCCTTCAATGCTTATATCTTGAACCGGCGATTCTTCAGATCCTTTCAGTTCAATTAAATTTTTGAGCACAACACCTTCGCAAGCTGCATTGGAAATATCAATTCCCGCTTCAGGCCAATAAAAGATTTTGCCTACTTCTTTATCGAAATACCATTCACCCGGACTATCCAACTCTTCAAACACACTTTCAACCATGCGGTATTCCGGATGCGGACGCGAAGGTCGGTTATTTTGCTTACCTCCTTCCAGGATGGCTTCTCCGTTTTCATCAACACCGGTAATTTTATAATGGAAACCACCCCATTTCCCGCCGTGCATAACATGAAAAATAGCACCTTCAGGATTCTTCCATCCGGCCACTCTTTCCTTCGATATAGCATCGGCAGCATAACCTTGCCAAAATCCTCCGGCTTCGTTGTAATTCGGATAACGTGCTAAAATTTGAGGTTTACCGTTAACAATTAACTGGTCTACCACTAAATCTCCGTCAGCTGAAGGGGACTTTACTTCCGAAACAAAAATATTGTCGTTGTAATTTTCCCAATTTAAGTTTAAAGGCACAGAACCTTTAATACTAACCAGCGATTTATCGACTCCAATAATTTTTAAGCCATTTAATTGAGGTGTAATAAGTATTGGAGATGATAAATAATAGATGCCGGGAAGGATATTAATTACGATTTCGGTGTTATCATTTTCCGCTTTAATTTGGTAGGCTTTTTCTATTGCTTTGTTTATGGTTTTAAAACTTAGCTCATTTTCTACTTCCAGAGTTTCTGTAACAGTAATTTCAATTGTTTTTTCTTTGCAGCTTTGAAAAATTACAATCGATAAAAGGATAAGTATTAGAAATAGGTTCTTCATGTCGGTTTAACTATTTATTATTTTAAAGGAACTACCATGTTCCATGATTTTGTTGAATTCCCAAATCCACCAGGACCGTCCATTGTTGCAAAAAACAAGTGAGTTGGCTTTCCATTTTCAACCAATACAAAAACCCGCTCGAGTTGTCCTTGTTGAATAGTTTTGCCATTATCCCACTTTACCTTTTTGGTGTAAGCCAAAGGATTTTTATCTACCACCCAATTGATGCCATCTTCCGAATGCGCTAAAATTCCATCGTGTTTGTGGCCGGAAATCTGACCGCGTTGGTCTTTGGCCAACATATGGTAACCATTTTTATCGCTCCATAAATGCGGGTCTTCAATTTCGCCGAAATTATCGATTGAAAACAGGGGTCTATCACCTTGAACTGTATATTTGCCATCGAAACCTGGAGCCGTGGCTACACCAATACTCATGTCGCTGTGTTTTATTCCGTCTTCCTTGTATCCTCTTCCTTTAAATAACAAAACCACCGATCCATCTTCTTTTATAAGCGGCGATGGATTAGAGGTTAAAAAGCTATAGAATGTGTTAGGACTAACATCTAAAATGGGTTTATCCAATCTTGTCCATGGTCCGTTTGGGCTTTTCGACGTGGCAATTCCAACACGTTTTCCCCACCTGCCTGCTATGCACCATTTACTTTCAAGCGTAAGTTCTTCTACGTTTTGTTCTGTAACACCCTCGAACGGATGTGTTGACCCCATGTAATACAAAATGTAAGTATCTTTATATTTTACGATTTTGGGATTGTGGCACGAGCGACCATCCCAAAATTGTGTACCTCGGGCCCCCAGGGCAACATCGTTAAATTTATAGGGTCCTTCGGGAGTTGAAGAAACAGCATGAACGATTTCGGAAGCAATCATCCATCCGGGGTGAAAAGGAAGGTATTTAGGCCAGCGCGAGGCGTACATGTGATACTGATTATCGTCTCCTTTAATTACCGAGCTTCCCCAAACCCAGTAATCTTTCATTTCGAATCCGCCATTTACAGGTGCTTCATCTATATTATTCAGAATTGAGTTTTGGGCAGTGCTGAAGAATGTACACTTAAGTAGCAGAACGATAAATAGTAAATTTTTTATTGAGACAACTATCTTCATTGGTTTTGGTTTAAATTGGATACTATGCTGTTTTTTCTTTTGCTGAAAAGGCTAAATAAAACAAATACAATGCACCCACCAGAATTACGATTACAGATCCAACCTGCGACCCAAGTGAATCGGACATTAAACCCATAAAAAACGGGATAACTGCTCCTCCAAATACGCCGGTAATCATTAAACCTGAAATTTCGTTGGCTTTGTCGGGGCGCGATTGAATAGCCATTCCGAAAATAATTGGAAAAACATTGGCAATTGTAAAACCAATGATTCCATAAATAGCAAAAACGCCAATTTTATCGCCTACAAAGATTAACGCAATTAGTGCCAATACAGCAACAACAATATTGATTTTGAAGAATTTGGTTGAAGCGAATTTTGCCAAGAAAAATGCACCTAAAAACGCACCCAATGTTCTGAAAGCAAAATAAACACTTGGCCCGTAACCTGCATCGATAGAAGATAAGCCGCAACGTTCCATTAATATTTTTGAGGCGGCTGTATTTACACCTACGTCAACCCCAACAACACACAAGATTCCAAGAAACATCAGAAAAATGGTTTTGTCTTTTAGAATAGCCAAAACACTCCCAAACGAACTAGCTTTTCCTTCAACGGATTCTTCTGCAATTGGTGTAAACATCAACCAAACGGTTGAAAGCAATGTTATTACTGCATAAATTGGGAAAATGTATTGCCAATTATCTAATTGGGTTGCTCCAAAAGCTGCAATAAACGGAGCACTAAACGACGAAATGGCTTTTACAAACTGGCCGGCAGTTAAACTACTGGTTAAACGGTCGCCCCGAACCACGTTTTGCAACAAAGGATTGAGCGAAACCTGCAAAATTGTATTGGCAATACCAAGCAAAGCAAAAGCAATAAGCGACATTGTAAATGTATATTCGACAAGGGGAATAAACATGGCTACTATGGTAATTCCATTACTTAAAAGCACGGTTTTTTTGCGTCCAATACGATTCATTAAAATTCCCGTAGGAATAGAGAAAATTAGAAACATGGAAAACAGAGCTACCGGAATCAGATTTGACAGTGTGTCCTGAAATTCGGGGCTGTAGGCTCCCAATAAATCTTCTTTTACATGTGCCGATGTAATTCCAACCACATCGCAAAATCCCATTACAAAAAAACCGAATAATACAGGGAGGATTTTGGATACCTGAACTTTATTTTCTGTCATTTTGGTATTTCAAAATATACAGCCGGCAGCAACAAGTAAAGTTGACTGCCGGCTGCTTACCTATTAAACTAATCTATATCTATGTAAGAAAAAATCGATTTGTTACCATCCTGGGTTCTGTTTGAGCTCTGGATTGTGTTCTATCTGTAAAGTTGGAATTGGCTCCAAATAGTTCATCTCTGCAAAAAGTCTGTCAGCTGTTGGTATTAGAACTAAGGCTCCTTGCTTTGTTGGTGCAATACCAGCATAGGTTGACACGCTCATTTCCGATGTAGTTAAACCAAATGAGAAGCCTGAAGGGTCATATAACGGATTTCCATCTTTTGGATTTATAAACGTAGCAGCTTCTGTATCTACACCTTCATATTGAATATAGCTTGTTGCCATGGTTGGTTTTAATTCCTGCACAGCAATACCCCAGCGTTTTAAATCATCAAATCTGAAACCTTCACCAAATAATTCAATGGCACGTTCACGGCGGATTTCCCCCAACATGGTTAAATCGCCAAATGGTGCAATTAATGCATTTGTTAAAGGAGCAACACCTGAGCGTTCTCTAATTGGATTAATCGATAAATTCAAATCAGCATCAGATATTTGTCCACCACCCAGTTCGCAAGTTGCTTCAGCATAAATTAATAATACCTCGGCATAACGGAGAAGTGGATAGTTGAATGACTCCTGTCTATCATCGCGTTCTATATGTTCGGTTACAAATTTAGCACCCGTGTAGCCAATGTTTCTTCCATTTGTCTCGGTACGCAAACTCGGATAATGGTGATAATCAAACTCAATTCCACTTTCATCAAAAGGTACACCGTACTGCGCACCACCACCTGTAGCTGTTGCTCCTCCGTGCCCCCAGTATTGTTTATTTGGAATGTAAACCAAGCTTCTTAAGCGTAAATCGCGATTTTGGAACTCGTCAACCATGTTGTCATAACCCTGAAAAACACTTGAATGTTGTACTGGTAAACCATCCGAACATAAATACATATCCATCAATTTTCGTGTAGGTCCCCAAGGATGTGCGTGAGATATGTTTTGATTGATTTGACGGTAATTATAATCGTATATGGTCTGAAGAATAAACTCTTTATTATCTGCTTTAGTGAGCCCGGCAGGATTACTTCCATCCTCAAGGGTAAATAAGTAGAATAAGTGTCTATCTTTATAGTAATCGGTTTCAAGCACTTCAGCTGCAGCCATTTCATCACGTTTGTCCCAAAGCTCGAATGCACCGCTGTTCATTACTGCCTGAGCTTCTGCTTTGGCTTGTGTTAGCATGTCGCTTACACTTGGGTAACCCGAAGGTTTTGCTGAACCGGCACCCTCATCTAAATAAGAATTAGGAGCATATTTTTCCCAGGTTGCCTCGTACAACAATAAACGTGCTTTAAATGCTTTAACTGCTTCGATAGAAAGTCTTCCCTGTTCGGAATCGCTAATATCGTTTTGAGAACGCAAACCGCCAGTTGCAAGGGCAGCATCCAAATCGCTTAAAATCTGGGATACTACTTCGTAACGGCTGTTTCGTGGTGCGTACAATTCTTCGTCGTTTACATCCAAAGCTTTTGTAACAATAGGTACCCCTCCAAAACGCTTTAATAGTTTCCAGTGGTGCCATGCTCTGAAAAAGTAGGCTATACCAACATATTCGGCAATTTCCGACTGCTCACCTTCGTATTCAGCTGCTTTTTCAAGTAACTGATTGGGGGCACGCATCCGGTCGTAATTATTGTTCCATTCGCTGTCTGAAACTGGCGCAACCGTGTATCCGTTTCCATATACTACATCTCCACCATAACCAATGTTATTGGATAGGTCGGAACTCTCATCACCAGACTCAAAACTAAAGCGGGTGTAAAAGTAGTTAGAAGCTGCCTCAAAATCGGAAGCTGATTTATAATAAATTGCTTCAGATAACTGATCCAGCGGCTCCCTGTCTAAAAAGTCTTCCTGGCAACTGCTCAGAAACAAGCCTGCAAAAATTAGGGTAAGGCTAAATACCTTAACATATATATTTCTTTTTTTCATCTTATTATAGTTTTTAAAATTTACGATTAAAATGTAAGTTCTAAACTGAAAATTAAACTAGAGTTATACGGATAAAGTTGCCCGTTACCTCCGTTCCTGTCATGTTCAGGATCCAGACCATCTAAAATATTTGAGATTACAAATAAATCGTTTCCTGTTGCAGAAATACGTACTCTTTCCAAACCGGCTTTCATCGATAAATCTTGCGGTAAGGTATAACCTAAGGACATTACTTTTGCACGTATATAGCTTGCATTGATGATGTTTATATCATTCGGATGATTGTAGTTCCAGTTTTTCCTGCTTCCGTTATAGAATACCATTGGAAGTTCGGCGTCAGTATTATCAGCTCTCCAGGTAAGGTCGGTCTGCCAAACGGCGTTTTGGTTTCTCCACCATTTTGCTAATGGTTGACCTAATGTACCTACACGCTGAATGTACTGTTGTCCTACTCCCTGGAAGAAGGCATAGAAATCAAAACCTTTATATTCTAATCCCAGGCTTAAGCTATAAGCGTAATGTGGATTTGCATCGCCATGGAATACTAAATCGTCTTCGCTGATTAATCCATCTTCGCTTACATCAACACGGTTTACTGTTCCGGGAACAAGACGGTTTGCACTTCGGTAAGCAGGAAGGATTGATCCGGGTTTTGTTTTTGTTTGATCCCCACCATCAAAACCATATTTTTCATAATACGCTAGTATATCCGCTTCGTTATCGAAAATACCATCGGTTTTATACACCCAAAGTGAATTTAATGGATAGCCTTCAATTGGTTTGGTATTCAATCCCCTGCCAATGTTTTCGGCACCTTCCATTTTGGTTACCTCTCCGCGGCTATCCCATAAGGCAGCACCTACGTTATACGAAAGTTCACCAATTTTATCTCTCCAGTTCAAACTTATTTCCCAACCTTTACTTTTGAAAGCTCCGCTGTTTGTTTTTGGGGCACTTGCACCAAGTATCTCTGGGTATGTTATACTTACCAACATATCATCATTTCCGTGGATGAAATAATCGGCAGTACCACTCAGGCGGTTGTCCAGAATCGTAAAATCAACACCAAAGTCGGTCTTTTTTACAAGTTCCCATGTACGTTCGGTAGATGTCATACTGGAAATACGATACGTATTATAGATTTCCGGATTCACTCCAAAATAGGTTTGTCCCGAAGCCATGGTTGAAATGTAGTCGTATCTACCAATACCAACCCTTGAACCTGTTTCACCATACGATGCACGTACTTTCAGGTTTTGGAAGAAGCCATCTTTTAAGAATCCCATTTCTGATAAACGTACACCGGCTGAACCATAATAGAAGTTTTTCCACCGGAAATCCTTGGCGAAACGAGAAGAACCGTCACGACGTGCTGCAAATTCAGCAAGATAGATACCGTTGTAATCGTAATTCAACCTTGAAATATATGAAGTGAGTGCTTCCTGGTTAGCAGCCCCTGCATTTGTCATGGTTGATGCATCACCTGTATTTAAAGCGTCTAATTCATCAGACAGCAAGTACTGTCTGCTCATGTCGTAAGTTCTTACCAGGTTTTCTTCCCAGGTAAGACCTAACATAGCACCAAGGTTATGATTACCAAACGAACGTTTGTAATTTCCCTGCATAATATGGTTTTGGAAAAATACTTTATCTATCCCTACATCTACCTGACTTGTGCGACCATAAGTACTTGGTGCACCATACCAGTCGTATTTTGTTACCGGTAATGATCGTACAGTCTGTTCAATATTCCTGCTGGTTACATCGCCCTGATACCTAAAAGCTAAACCTTTTACATATTTATCAAAGTTAAGGTTAAGAACAGCACCCAATTTAAATATTTCCTGGTTGGTAACATCGCGCCCACCATCTTCCAATTCAAGAGGTGTAACGTCAGCCCAAACACTGTAATATTGCCCGTCTGGGTTAAAAATAGGAAACCAATCCGGGTTCTGCAAACCTTCACCAACACCATCACGAGGGGCATCAATTTGCCTGAAATCATAGGATATATTAAATTCTGTTGAGATCACATCGCTAATATCGTAAGTTAGATTGGTACGGAAGTTATACTTTTTAGCCCCATCATAAACCAGTTCCATTGGCGAACGTTCGTTGGCGTAACCTAGCGATGTTCGGTAGGTGGCTTTTTCATTACCTCCTGACATTGATAAGTTATGCCTTTGGGATATTGTTGTGCCAAAAATGTAATCGTAATAGCTTTCATCGGCGAAACGGTGTTCAGTACCATTCCACAAATAAGGTTCCGGAGCTAAAGGCATGGTGCCATCAGAGAACCTTTGCCATTCGTCTTCGCTAAAAAAACGACCTGAAAAAGCTGCAGTTTGCGGGTTGCCATCTGAATCCACATAATCGATCATATCATTCCGGCCTCCCAACAACCATAAATCAGCTAATTCTTTCAAACTGGCATTAGGCATATCATAGGCAAAATTCAATTGTAAATCGCCTTTATATTCCACTTTCATTTTGCCTTTCTTTCCTCTTTTAGTGGTAACCAAAATAACACCACCGGCAGCTTTTGAACCATAAATTGCAGCAGAACCATCTTTCAATACCGAAATGTTTTCAATATCGCTGGAGTTAATGGTACTAAGCATCCATTCTGCTACTTCTACTCCATCGATTAAAACAAGAGGAGAAATACCATTTACCGAGTAATCACCACGAATTTTAATGTCGAGTTCTTCATTACCCGGACGAGATGTACCACGCGTAATTGTTAATCCGGGAATCTCACCCTGCATTGCAAGAACAGCACTTGAGGTACTTTTACCCTTCATCATTTCTTCTCCTTTTACCTGGACCACTGAACCAGATAAGGTAGCTTTTGATTGGGTACCATAACCCACAACCACAACCTCTTCCAAACCAACGGCATCGGTTTTTAAGGTTACATCGATTGAAGTTTGGCTGCCAACTGCAATTTCTTGTGTTAACATACCCACAAACGAAATAGTTAATACGCTTTCGCTTGTTACATTTGAAATGGTAAAGTTACCATCGATATCGGTAACGGTTCCCGTTGAAGTTCCCTTAACAACCACGGTTACCCCCGGAAGGGCTTCACCACTGTCATCAACAACCTTTCCTGAAACTGTTTTTTGCTGTGCAAAAGCACTGGCACTAACAGCAACAAAAAAGAGACAAAACATTAAAAAGCTAAAAGCTTTTTGAATACTTTTTTTGTTTTTCATAAAATTTAGTTTTTGTTAAAAATTTAGAGAATTACTTTATTGATTTAAATTATTCTTTACTAAGCGCTAGATTTTGATTCTATTCATATTTCTTGCTTTTAATAATTGATTCCAGAAAATAGTAATCGGCATAATTAAGGGGCACATCAACCTCCGAATCGTATGGTTTCGAGCCGGTGGAATGTTTGAGTAAAAAACCTCCGTTTTTACCGGTTTTTGCAAAAAATTTGGGCGTAATCAATGTCGCCAAAAGATTTTGTGCTGTATTGAAATAGGCTTTGTTATTCGTATACTCATACAACTCGAACAATGCTGATGAAATAACAGCTGCAGCCGATGCATCGTAAGGTTCATTGGGGATATTTGGTGCTTTAAAATCCCAGTAAGGAACTTTGCCGTCTTTCATTCCATCTACCGTTAAAAGGAAATCGGCAATATTAATAGCCATATCCAGAAACTCTTCCATTCCTGTTTCGCGATACATCATGGTATAACCATAAACCGCCCAGGCTTGGCCACGTGCCCAATCGCTGTCGTCGGCAGCGCCCTGGTGTGTATTTTTGTTTAACACCTCGCCTGTTTCCGGGTCATAATCAATTACGTGGTAACACGAATAATCGTCGCGAAAATGGTTGGCTGCTGTGGTTTGTGCATGTTTTACGGCAATTTCTTTAAAACTTTCATTTCCGGTTTCTTTGGCTGCCCACATCAGTAATTCCAGGTTCATCATATTATCAATAATTACCGGGTATTTCCAATGGGCTGTTTTTGGGTTGCTGTTCCACGAACGAATACAACCAACTACCGGATTGTAGCGGGTTGACAATGTTTTAGCTGATTGAATAAGTATTTCTTTATATTCAGGATTATCGGCATTTTTTATTGCATGTCCGAAACTACAATACATTTTAAAACCAATATCATGGTCATTTGCATTCCATTGTTCTTTTTCCAATGGCAGGGTATACTCAAGAGCACATTTTTTCCACTCATTTTTACCTGTGAGTTCGTACATCATCCATAGATTTCCGCCAAAGAAACCACTGGTCCAGTCTTTTGATGATACCAATTTAATTTTCTCATTTTCCAGAGTACGTGGAAAAATTTTGACCTCTGTCTGTGATGCTTCTATCTTCTTTAAAGCAAATTCAAGTTGCTTTTCAGAATATTTTACTACGTCATCGATATCCCCGGAATATTGGTTATTACAACTAAACAGAATAATGCAAATGCAAATTGTTATAAGATATTTCATATTTAGGTTTGATTTTTATTTTTTTCTACGAGAAAGGAAATTTTAGTAAAGGTTCCCTTTTCATTTTTCAGAAAAGGGAACCAACTTAAACTAACTATACTAAAACTATTAAACTAAACTAATGCGTGTAATAGCCTTTCTTTTCATTTTTTATTGATTTAGTTCTTATTCAATCTGTGCGATGACAAACTATAAATTATCACAACTGTTTCATAAATTTCTATTTCAAAAATAGGGTACCAAACCTCTCCAGAATTAGCGCTTATGTTGCAAATACTGGTTGTTTTGTTTCATTATCGCAAACATGTTGCGCTATTGCAACATGTTTATTAGTTATTAACTGCAACAAAGGTTATTTTTGAAAAAAAATATAAATGCGATCGAGCTTCTTAATATGTTTTCTTGTTGTATTTGGATTTTACTCCACATTCGCTCAAGCAGATGATGTAAGATTCAGAAGAGTATCACCACCCGGTGGTTTTAGCTTTCAGGCAATCCATTCGTTTAACCAGGATAAATTTGGTTATATCTGGATGGGTGGATTTGATGGTGTTTTAAGATACGATTCAAAAGAAATTATTCGTTTCTCCTATCAACCTGAAAAAGAAGACGGGCTACCAAGTAATACAGTAACAGCAATAGCGATAGACAAAAACAACAACATTTGGGCCAGCACCGATAAAGGTCTTTGCAAGTTTAACTCCCTTGCGCAAGAATTTGAACAGGTACATTACTCCTATGAGAATGGTTCACAAGCCAACCAACACCTTTTCTCTATTCAATTTGATGGACAAGGCAAACTTTGGATTGTTGATGAGCATTTTTTTGGTTACCTCGATGAAACCACCAATAAAATGATCAGAATTACTGATGGATTGACCAAATCACCACGTTTGATTTATAACGACGAAACAAACAGGTTATGGCTTGGTACACTTGATGGTTCGGTATATAAAGTAAACTATAAAGAAGCCAAAATTGAAAAGTTAATAAACGGATCAGGCTCTATGGTACGCACCATAAGTACCAGCACCGACAATATTTGGGTAGGCTACCAGGAGCATGGTGCACGCATGTACGACTTTGAAGGAAAACTGAAATATCATTATCAATACACAAAAAACCCGGATTATGACATCAGCAATGCCAGTATAAGAAAAATATGGCGAGATACACGCGGGCAAATATGGATTGGCTCGTACCTGGGATTATTTAAAAGTATAGGAAAAGAACTAATACACTACGATCACAACAAATATGAGGGGCTTCCCCATAATTCTATTTTCGATATTTTTGAAGATAATCAGGGAGGCATCTGGATTGGAACATGGTCGGGAGGAGTTGCCTATATGCATCACTCCGATAACAGTTTTACCAACTATCGTCATTCAGATGAACCCGGAACAATTTCAGACAATATGGTCAGTTCCTTTGCACAAACCCCCGATGGCCAGATCTACGTAGGCACCGAGCTTTTCGGATTAAACCTTTTTGACCCAAAAACCTCAAGTTTCAGTCCTCTGCAAATCAAAAAACAGAAAGGTATTATTGATATAAAAGCAATGGAAGTTGACAAAGATGGTGGCTTGTGGATAGGTTCGGCATTTAACGGCTTATTTTACAGGCCTGCCACGCAAAGCACCTTTATGCATTTTCCGGCAGGACCAGAGGATGGCAAACATGTTTCGGCCTTCGAAGTGTATTCACTTTGCAAATCAGACTCAGGGATGTGGATTGGTACCAACCTGGGAGGAATCAACTTTTACAATTTCAGCACAAAAAACATAAGCTTTGAATCAAAAAAATCACCTTTTGAGCAATTACTTAACACCAATTGCCGGGCACTTACAATTGACACAAACAATAACTTATGGATTGGAACCCAAAATGGCGCAGTCCGTAGTCACCTTCCAACAGGTCAATCAACCCTGTTCAATATTTACGAAAACAATAACCATAAAACAGGAAGCCAAAACTTTTATTTTATAACACAACTTAGCGATGGAAGAATATGGATGGGCACAGGAGGAAATGGAATAAATATCTATAATCCAAAATCAGATTCGATAAGCATTTTTACAGCAAACGATTTACTAAAAAACAAAGATGTTTACGGAATTATTGAAGATTCTTACAAGAATATCTGGATTACCAGCAATGATGGTTTAATCTTATACAATTCGGATCTTCAAACCTCGCGAAGGTTTGTGCTGAATGATGGTATTCAGGGCGATCTTTTTAACCCAAGTGCCATCTACAAAGATAATCAAGGTAATATATACTTCGGTGGCACCAATGGTTTTAGCCTTCTTGAACCCAAACCAATACATACCAACCATCGCCCCCCAAATATACTACTCACAAAAGTTAGTGCAAATAACCGATCAATAGTTCCGATACAAACGGGGATTAACCAATATCAAAAAATTGTACTTGATCCAACAGAAACAAACCTCAATTTTACCTTTTCTGCCGATAATTATTTATTACCCGATAAAAATGAATTTTCTTACCGTCTGGTAAATTATATTGACAATTGGGTTGATAATAATAATAGGGGAACTGCTAATTTTATAAACCTTCCTGCCGGAGAATATCGTTTTGAAGTGAAGGCAAGTAATAACGATGGCATTTGGAACGATAAACCAGCCAGTATAGACATAGTTGTAAAGCAGTTTTGGTATAAATCAACGTATGCAATTGCTGTTTATTCCTTTATCTTTCTTTTAATTATTATCGGAGTCATCCGATTTTTCAGAGAACGATCGAAACTAAAAAAAGACTTGCTTATTGAAAAAATGGAACATAAGCAGGAGGAACAGCTTACTGAGATGAAACTAAAGTTTTTTACAAATATATCGCACGAATTCAGAACCCCGCTTACACTAATAAAATGGCCCTGTAAACCAGTTGTTACTGGATACAAATTTAACCGATGCTCAGCACAAACAACTTGATACAGTTAAACGTAATTCAAATCGACTGCTTCAGCTGATTAACCAGATAATGGATCTCAGAAAGGCAGAAAAAAGGCCTGGAGAAACTAAAAATAAGTAAAATTGATTTGGTTAGTTTTATCAACGAACGAGTACTTAATTTTTCGGAGGAAGCACGCACAAATAACATTACATTTTCTTTTAATTACACCACCAGTTCGAGTATTATTGAAGCCGATGAAGAAAAACTCGATAAGATTATTTTCAACCTGTTATCGAATGCATTTAAATATACCCCTGTAAACGGAGAAATTACGATTACTATACACGAGAACAAACTCGATAATATTCATAATTTTACAAACCAATTGAGTTTTGGCGAACTGGAAAATGAAGATTTTGTTGAAATTTCAGTAATAGATAGTGGGCAGGGTATCAGTAGTGAAGATTTACCCCATATATTCGAACGATTTGAACAAGGTAGAAGTCAAAATTCTAAAATTAACAGCAGCGGTATTGGCCTAAATCTTTGTAAAGATTTTATCCTAATTCATCGGGGTATTATTGTTGTTCAGAGTAGTCCTGGAAAAGGAACCCGCTTTTCGGTTCAACTACCTACCAAACAAAAAGCACAAAAAATATTATTTCAAAGCCATGAGATAGTAAAAAATGTGGAATCATGGCAGTCAACTGATATGACTGCATCGAAACCAAATTTAAATGACAAAAATACAACCATTATAGTGGTAGAGGATAATAAAGACTTACGCGAATACATTACAGGCCTTTTGAACAATTTTTACAACGTACTATTTGCAGAAGATGGTAAACAAGGACTTGATATGTTAAAATCAAAAAATATCGATTTGGTTATTTCGGATGTAATGATGCCACAAATGGATGGTTTTGAGTTTTGCCAAACCATTAAATCGCAAATCGAAACCAGTCATATCCCGGTAATATTGCTAACCGCTTTATCATCGGCTGAAAATACCTCAACCGGGTTGGAAAAAGGAGCTGATGCATATATTTCGAAACCTTTCGAAGAACAGGTACTGTTATCTCAAGTAGCAAACCTATTAAATCAACGGAAAAGATTACAAGAAAACTTTGCCAAACGTATGGTAAGCAAACAGGCAATAGATATTGGAAGCCTCGATAATTACTTTTTAAACAAAATAAATAGCATTATCGAAGAGAATATAACCAACGAAAATTTCACAGTTGATTTATTGGCCAGTGAAATGAGCCTGAGTCGTAGCCAACTTCACCGCAAGCTAAAACAAATTTCAAACCACTCGGCATCGGAATATATTAATATGGTTAGAATAAAAAAAGCTACAGCCTTGCTCGCCACCAAAAGCTACAATGTTGATGAAGTAGCTTTTAAAGTTGGTTTTAACAGTCATTCTTATTTCTCAAAATGTTTTAAGAAAATACATGGACAAACGCCTAAAGAATACCTAAAAGGGCTATAATTCCCTATCTGTCGATAAAAATATCTCATCTATCGATTCTGTTTTCAAAATAACGCCCCCATACCTATCTTTGATTCAACAATTAAAACAAAAGAAAACAGATATATAGTTTTTTCATAAGTTTAGTTTAATTCGACTAGGGAGTTCAGAAAACAGGGAGGCAGAGGCCTCCCATTTTTGTGCCCAATTATGAAAACTTTTTCATATTCTATTTCTTCAAAATCCCCATCCATTTTTTTCATTCCGTCGATAAAACCATGCAATCCGTCGAGTCGGTTTTCCCGGCGAGTTTACTTGGTCTTTCTTTACTTTAATGAAAAACGAAAATTCAATTTAAAACGAATTTCTATAGCAATGATAAATGTAAAAACAAGAAACAGACAAATAATCATGAGATTGTTAGCCTTAGTAGTATCGATTGAATTATTTATTGGCTGTTAGGACTATGATGAAGTTTCATCGGGAGGTAGCGATGTTGTTATAACCTACGACTAAATGCAAGTCGCCACCGGACAAACATAATTATACAATGATGAAGGCGAAGATTTCCACGGAGCAGGTGCTGTTCGGTTTGACACAAAAGACATTGATGACCCAGCAGGAGAAGATGCAGAACGCTATTACAACTACGTTCGGTTGGTTCGTAATGCCGAGTAAGAAGGTATAAAAAGACTTTGTTTTCAGGCTTTGAAATACCGGACCCAGGGGCAGGATAAAACTTGCCCCTGGGTTCGGCAAACTCAACATATATTTACTAATTAAATTGAAAGCGTATAGAAAAACTTTACTTTTACAACACGATGAGAAATACCATAAAACCCAATACTAATTTTGGCAGAGTACAGTTTCAAATATTGCTGTTTATCTGGCTGCTAATTTTTTCCATTCCCTTGCTAGCAGGCGACACCTCCAACGGAATAGCCTGGTCGCGCATTATAAGAATCTGGACAGAATACGGATTTGTTTTCATTGTATTTTTGATAAACCATTTCCTTTTATTTCCTCAATTTTTAAAAGGGAGACGGGTATTGTATTTTGTTTCTGTTTTTTGCATACTGATGCTACTCATTCTGGTCTCTTACTTTTTTGAGAATACCAACACTCCGCCAAACAATGCGCTGCAGCCAATGAGGCCTCCTATCGATCGTCCTCCCGGATCTCATCCTGGAAAAGGGCCAAGAGAATTTATTCCTCCATTTGGGAACCTGCTAATAATTACCATTTTAATGATTGGCTTTGATGCCGGCTTATCTTTTTCAGGGAAATGGCTGCAAGCCGAGCAAAACAAAATCATACTTGAGAAAGAAAATATGGAAAACAAAATGGCTTTTCTTCAAAACCAGATTAGCCCGCACTTTTTCATGAATACGTTAAATAATATTCACGCGCTGGTTGATATCGATACAGAAGAGGCAAAAGAGGCAATTATCCGCCTCTCGCAAATGATGGCCTATATGTTATACGAATCGCAAACCGAAAAAATTAGCATTCAAAAAGAAATTATTTTTATAAAAAGCTATGTAGAGTTAATGAAATTACGGTTTCCTGAAGAAGTTGATGTAAAACTCAGTATTCCTGAAACATTGCCTGACATTAATGTGCCGCCGCTGCTTACTATCTCGTTTATCGAAAATGCCTTTAAACATGGAGTAAGCTATGAAGAATCGTCTTTCATTCACATAAAATATATAGTCAAAAAAGATAAAATGTATTTCGAAATACAAAACTCCGATCATTCAAAACGGGAAAAAGACAAAAACTCCGGGCTTGGATTGGAAAATGCACAAAAACGACTTGCCCTGATTTATAACAACAATTATGAGCTGCTTATTAGCAAGGATGTCAGAAACATATTCAAAGTAAACTTAAATATTCCTGTATGATTCGCTGTATTGCCATCGACGACGAACCTTTAGCATTAAGACAAATAACCGGTTATGTAGAAAAAACACCATTTTTGGAGTTGTCTGCAAGTTTTAATAGCGCCTTAAAAGCAATGGATTTTCTAAACGAAAATGAGGTGGACTTAATGTTTGTGGATATTAATATGCCCGATCTCACGGGACTCGATTTTGTAAAATCCACTTCAGCAAAGGCAAAAGTTATTTTTACGACAGCCTATCGCGAATATGGTTACGAAGGATTTCAGCTCGATGCCGCCGACTATTTGGTAAAACCTATCGGTTATCCTGATTTTTTAAAAGCTGTTACTAAAACAAAAGAGCGTTTTTTTACAAAAAAAGAATCAGTAGAAACTATTGAAAAAAATGACCAGTATCTGTTTATAAAATCGGAATACAAAATTGTTCGCATCGACTTTAAGGATATTACATTTATTGAAAGTATGCGCGATTATGTACGTATTCATTTAGATAACCAAAAGCCGGTAATGGCTTTAATGGGCATAAAAAAAATGGAAGATTTTTTACCCACACATTATTTTATGCGTGTACACCGTTCGTTTATTGTTGCTTTAAATAGAATAACAACCATTGAACGCAACCGCATTGTTTTTGGGAAAGATTATATCCCCATTAGCGAACAATATAAAGATGCTTTTCAGGAATTTCTAGATACCCGGTTTCTAAAGTAATATCAATGAAATATTTTTGAGTTCTAAAGCATCGATTTAAAGGTGCTTTTTTTATTTAATCCCTTTCAACTTCAATTCAATAGGATATCCAGAAACTCATCCGTCGATAAAATCTACCAATCCATAGATTCCTTTTCTATTTCATTTCCTCTTCCCTTTTCTTTGAATTAGAAATAATTACAAAACGAACTTACAAGATCTGTTGTGAATCATTTCTGAGCGGATCGTATAAGTTCCTTTATTAACAATAAATTTTTAAAATATGGAAACAAGAGAAAAACAAGAAAACAGAATTAATTTAATTTCTAGCGTAAGCATAGTTATTATGCTGATTTTAATAGGAACAAGTAGTGTCATTTTCGCACAGCCTCCGGGTGGTGGCGGTGGAGGACAACAAGGACCTCCTCCTATTCCAAACTCAAAACAAATTAAGAAAATGGTTGCCAATCTTGCCGACGAAATTTCGCTGAGTGACGATCAGGAAACCAAAATCCTAGCGATTTACCAGGAGCATTTTGCCGAGGTAAAAAAGGCCACAAGCTCGGGCCGCCCCGACAGGAGTAAAATGGAGGCTTTAAAATCCGGAATGGAAAATAAAGTGAAAGCCGTTTTAAACGAAGAACAACAAGAGCAGTTTACGGCATACATTAAAACCCATAAAAAACCACAGCGAGACAGTAGAAGGGAATAAAAAGTTGGTTTAAAAACCACAGTTTAGTTTGTTAAAGGGGAGGCCAAAATTAGGTCTTCCCTTTTTTATTCGAGTACCAAAGAGAATTCGTTTGGAAAATTTCCAGATTCGTCGATTTCATTTTCCCAAAATGCTTTACAGCAATACTTTCACCACATGTTTAACAATTATGTAACAACATCGAAATAACACTTTAACAATGATGAGAATTAGGGAAACAAACTTTTTCGCCCCAATAAAACTGCAAGAAATGGATCAGGTAAAATTAATGAACCGAACCGATACAAAATACTGGTTTCATACAAGTCATTTGCACCAATTACTTGAAACGGTTCAGAACGATTATTTTATTCTTACCATGGAAAACGAAGTTGCGCTACCTTACTCTACCATTTATTACGACACAGAAAAAAGCCGCATGTTTACCGCTCATCACAACGGCAAACTCAACCGGTATAAAATCAGGCGTCGTAGTTACGTTTTAAGTGGTATTAGTTTCTTAGAAGTAAAATTCAAAAACAACAAAGGACGCACTATAAAAAAACGGATTCCAGGCAATTTTGAGAAAAACCAATTCACCGAAAATGAAAACATCTTTTTACAGAAAACAACTCCGTTTTCAGTTCAGGATTTATCACCTTCCTTAACCAATAACTTTTCGCGTATAACGCTGGTAAACCGAAATTTTAAGGAACGATGTACCATTGATTTTAATCTTCATTTTTCAACTAACAATAAGCAAATTGCGCTAAACAACCTGGTTATTGTTGAAGTAAAATCAGAAGGTTCGCCATCGGCATCGCCACTGGCCCGCGCATTGCGGAACCAACGCATTAAAACCTCCGGATTCAGCAAATATTGTATAGGCCGAACCGTTACCGACTCTTCCATAAAACGAAACGCGTTTAAACACAAAATCAGGATGATTGAAAGAACAATTAACACAGAAAACAGTTTGTACAACCTTTAAATTAATAACATGAACGAAACAGTAACATTTATCGACACATTAAAAAATTTAAGTGCCAATAACCTTGAAATGACAGAACTGGCAAATTGGGAAGAGCATTTGCGTTTTTTAGGAATTAAAATTATTAACGTTGGCGACTTTTCGGAGCTTTTGGTGCGCCTGGCACTTAACCTGTTTGTTAGTTTTTTGGTGGTGCACTACATGTATGCCCGTAACAGCCGCCGTAAAGACTTCTATTTTAGTTTTTTGGCCGTTGGTACCGTTGTATTTCTTTTAAGCTTTTTACTAAACAGTGTTAAGCTCGAACTCGGTTTTGCTCTTGGTTTATTTGCCATCTTCGGAATTATACGTTACCGCACCGATGCCATCCCCATTAAGGAAATGACCTACCTTTTTATTGTTATCGGCATTTCGGTAATAAATGCCCTGGCCAACAAAAAAGTGAGTTACGTTGAATTAATTTTCACCAACTCGGCCATTGTTTTTGGTTTGTGGCTGCTTGAAAAACGCTTAATGCTGAAACAAGAAGGCTCGATACGTTTGATTTACGAAAAAATAGAGAACATACATGACGACAAAAAAGTAGTGCTTTTGGCCGATTTGAAAGCACGTACCGGAATTAATATTAAACGTTACGAGATTCAGAAAATAGACTTTTTGAAAGACGTTGCCGACATTACTCTCTATTATGATGTTAACGGGAAAAATAAAATATCGCATGACTCGTCAACTGAAAAAATATCAAACTAAACATATTAATAATAATAATAATAATAGAAATACAATTTAGCATGAATACAAGATTGATTCTCACAATAGTTTTTGTCATTTCTATATTGGCAACACCAAGAACTTTTGCACAGGAAACTGAAAATGAATTTCAAACCCGAACAAAACTTGACATGAGCTTTAAGCCGGTAAAAAAGGTAAAATTTACTATCACGCCGGAGTTACGTTATGAAGATGATTTCTCGCTCGATAAATACCTTCTTGAGGGAATACTGGAATACAAAGCATCAAAACTATTCACACTGGGTGCTTCCTATAGTTTGGTTGGTAATGTTCGCGATGAAAAAGATACAGAGTACTTTAGCCGCTATGCATTTAGTGCAACAGCTCAAAAAGAATTTGGACGTTTCGAATCATCACTTCGCTTAATGTACAGCAACTATGCCGACGACGATGTAGACGACAAAAACTTTTTACGCTACAGGGCCAAGGTTAAATACGACATTCCCGACTGTAAAATTACACCTTTTGTGGCCGTTCAGCTATTCCAGGATCTAGATAACGGAGGTTTGCACAAAACCCGCTACTCGGTTGGTGCCGACTACAAACTGTTTAAAAAGAACTATATAGGAATTGACTACAAATTCGACTATTACAACACCGAATACCTGAACAAACACATTATTAGCCTGGGATATAAAATTAAATTCTAAAAATCACAAAAATAATACAAAATGAAAAAGATAAGCCTGATTGCAACAACATTACTTCTTCTGGTTTTTAGCGCTTGCCGCGATGATGAATCGATAATTGAAAACAAAGAAGAGAAGGAAGAAGAAATTATCGACCTGACCGATTATTCCGATTGGGATGATGCCACACACAGTAAGAGTGCGGAACTGAACTACGATGTGGTTTTTAATCAAAACGAAGTGTTACGCTTCGATATTACCATCGACAACGATGATTGGTCAGATATGCAAACAAATTTAGCCTCTGTATTAAGTTCTAGCGGCGGCCGTCCGGGCGAGTCGATCGACTTCGACGATCCGATGTTTGTGCCCTGCTCGTTTAAATTTAACGATACCGAGTGGTACCATGTAGGAATCCGTTACAAAGGAAATTCAAGCTTAAAATCAGCCTATCAATCGGGCATAAAAAAGCTTTCTTTCAAACTCGATTTCGATGAATTTGAAGACGACTACCCCGCCATTAAAAACCAGCGTTTTTACGGTTTTAAACAGTTGAACCTAAAAAACAACTTCCTCGACCCCTCGTTACTACGCGAAAAAGTTGGTGCCGATTTATTCCGCCAATTTGGATTGGCTTCGTCCGAAACAGCATTTTGCGTGGTTTATGTCGATTATGGCAGCGGGCCGCAATATTTTGGAGTTTACACTTTGGTAGAAGAAGTTGACGACTCGGTTATAAAAAGCCAGTTTGCCGATGGTTCGGGCAATTTGTACAAACCCGATGGCGATGCAGCTTCGTTTGCCCGTGGTAGCTACAACACCAGCGAAATGGAACTTAAAACCAACGAAGACTCGGCCAACTATTCGGATGTTAACGCCTTGTACAATATCATTAACAGTTCTGAACGCACCTCGGATGCAGAAACATGGAAAAGCAACCTTGAAAGTGTTTTAAATGTGGATGGTTTTTTAAAATATCTGGCCGCCAACAACATCATTCAAAATTGGGATACGTACGGAAACATGACCCACAACTACTACCTGTATAATAATTCGGAGAATAACAAACTGACCTGGATCCCGTGGGATAACAACGAAGCTTTCCAGGAAGGAAAAAGATACAGCACTTTAAGTTTGTCGATGAGCGAAGTGAGCAGTAGCTGGCCACTTATAAAATACATTATTGCACAGCCTGAATACGAAGCAATTTATGAAGGGTATTTGCAACAATTTATCGATGAGGTATTTATTCCGTCCGAAATGATTTCGACGTATTCAAGCTACTACGATTTGATAAAAGAATATGTTTATGCCGAAGGATCCGCTTATTCATTTTTAAGTTCCGACAGCCAGTTCGATTCGGCCGTTGAAAAATTAAAAACCCATGTTCAAACCAGAAATAATTTGGTTGAAAGTTATTTAAACGAATAAACTGTACTTATTCATTTTTAATTGAATTCGCTACACATTCATTCAAGATGAGGCAGTTGTCTCCTATTTCATATTGAATAAATCCTGATTCGTTGTTAAAATATACCAATCCGCAGATTCTGTTTTTACAATACAAATAATACACCCAACTTTATTCCATACCAGATTAAAAAACAACAAAACAACAGTGTTTTGGGGACAAGAACGGTATTCTGCAAATGAAAAGACGCAAAAGCAGATACCGTTCTAAATCCAAAACTTAACAACATTGTAAACTCAAAAATATGCCAGTAAAAAGTATAAACGGATGTATAGGATGCGGAACCTGTGTGGCCACCTGCCCCACTGATGTTTTCCGCATGAATCCGGAAACAAAAAAGGCAGAAATAAAATACCCGGCTGATTGCCAGATATGCCATTTGTGCCGAATGTATTGCCCGGTAGATGCGATAACCATTACTCCCGAGAAATCAATTCCGGTAGTTGTTTCATGGGGATAGCGAAGTACTAAAATACTTCATGCTAAATTCATTACAGCGTCTTTTAGCACAGATACAGGTTCAGAATGATTTTTCAATTAAAATATTAAAATCATGCAAAACAAAATAAAAACATACAACCGAATAGCAGCTATCCTTATCTTTATTGGGATGCCTGTTCTTTTCTGGGCTTTGCGCGATGTTGCCAGGCGCAGTAATTTAAAGGAAACCATTTCTCTTATTACTCTGGTTTCATTCTCACTCATGCTGATGCAGTTTTTTCTGGCACGAAGTAATAAAGCCGTAATAAAAGAACATAAAATGAGCCGGATAGTAAACTGGCACAGATATCTTGGATACTTTTTCTTAACTGTACTTTTGGTTCACCCTTTTCTGATAGTGGTTCCTCGATACTACGAAGCAGGGATCGCCCCAATCGATGCGTTTATTCAAATGCTAACCACTTTCGATAATCCGGGGATTATTTTAGGAATTGTAGCCTGGTGTCTGATGCTATTCCTGGGATTAACATCACTTTTCAGAAAGCTTATTCCACTATCGTACAAAATCTGGCGACTAATTCATGGAATTGTATCGTTACTTTTTATAACAGCAGCCTCGTGGCACGTTATAAAACTCGGTCGCCACATTGATACGGCAATGACGATATTTATACTTATTGCGGCGGGAATTGGCGAATTACTGCTTCTTAAAACGTACTTATTTCCAACACCTAAAACAACTCCAAAATGAGAAAAGTTAGAACAAAACAAAATATTTCGCGCCGTCAGTTTATAGGAACGGCAGCTGCCGGAACTGGAGCAGCCTTGGTGGGTGCATCGGCACTTTCGGGCTGGGCAGAGAACTTTACAAAAATGGATAGCACAGAATTAAGCAATAGAGAATACGAAACCGACGTGCTCGTAGTTGGAGGTGGCATGGCGGGACTTTTTGCTGCTGTAAAAGCTCATGATGCAGGCGCCAATGTAATCTTGGTTTCGAAAGGCCGCTTAGGATCATCGGGGCAAACTCCTTTTGCAAAAGGTATTTTTCAGTACGATTCAAACAAAGAAAAGCTGAGTATTGATGAGTTTGTTCAGCAAGTTTCAGCTTCAGCAATTGGCACAAATAATCCGGTTTATACCCGCCAGGTGGCTGAACATTCAATGGAACGTGTAAACGAACTTCGCGAGTGGGGATTTTTCAATTCGCCTTTGTACAACAAAGCTTTTACTAATCCTGTAAAAAAACGAAATATACCTTTGGTTGAACGGGTAACCATTACCCATTTGATAAAAGAAAACGGTAAAATTGCCGGAGCTGCAGGCTTTAGTGTTGATGAAGAAAATATACACTTCTTTAAAGCAAGAAGTGTGATTTTGTGCACCGGTGCCGGAGGCTTTAAACCCAACGGATTTCCTATTTGCGACCTTACGCACGACGGAACAATTATGGCATACAATATTGGTGCTAAGGTTACCGGAAAAGAATGGAACGATGGTCATGGTGGTTCGGCAACAAATCCTGCCGCATGTTACGATGGATGGCATGGTATGTTCGACCGCAGATGTGAAACTACCGGAGTTGGAATTCGTCACGATTTGGGAGTAGAGATGAACTACCGGGCCTACATAACCGGAGGAGGGCCGGTATCAATGGGGCGCCCGGGTGCAGAAGATGGAAATTCGGTTGTGGTTGGAGGACCACAAAGACCTGAAGGATTTAGCGAACAAAGAGAACACAATGAACCTCCTCAGGGAAGCGGAAACAAAGGAGACAGGCCAGGTGGGCCGCCACCAGAAGGGAGAAAGGAACGCAAAGGCGGCGGTCCTGACGGAGAAGGGGGAGGCCCTCCGGGAATGGGTGGAAATATGGTTGGCGGTTCTTCTGCTGGAATGGCAATCCATAAATCAGAGGGATTGGTACCCGTTAACGAAAAATGCGAATCGACTATTCCGGGGCTTTATGCTGCAGGCGATGCTTTAGGCTCGTACATGGCTGGTGCAATTTATACACAAATAGGCTCATCGTTGGCAGGGTCGGCCGTACAAGGTGCTATTGCCGGAGAGGCCGCGGCAGCTTATTCAACAAAAAAAGAAAGACCCGTTATTTCGGAGGCTAAACAGATGGAAATTAAGGAAAAAATACTTGCTCCCCTTAAAAGAAAAGCAGGTTATAGCCCGGCTTGGGTAACACAAACCCTGCAGGGAATAATGATCCCAAACTTTGTGCTTTACATTAAAAAAGAAAGTATGTTGCGTGCCGCATTAGCTTATGTTGAGGAATTACGCGACCACTACATGCCAAAGTTACGCGCAGCCGACATGCACGAATTACGTTTGGCGCACGAAACCCGCAACATGATAATAAGTGCTGAAATGAAGCTAAAAGCATCGATAATGCGTACCGAAAGCCGCTGCAGTCACTTCCGTTTAGATTATCCGGAATGGGACAATGAAAACTGGCAGGCCTGGATTAATATTTTTAAAGGTGAAGATGGAAGTATGCAATTTGAAAAACAGGCTTTCGGGACATGGCCGAATGGCACAGAGTTTAAAGTGTAAATTACGGGCTAAAAAACTTAAAAAGTACGTCTCAAAACGGGTTTTCGAGGCGACCTCACTAGTAACTTAGTCTAACGGCTCGAATATGCGTAGTGCGGGATTTCAAGGCACTTCACTATCAAACCGCTAAAGTGTTTATTAATTGCTGTAATGTTCAAATTTACCAAATCGACCCGCATTACGTATATTTATTGTTACCACTCGTTATTCTTTGTAATCAATACTTTTCAAAATAAAGTCAACAATTGGTTTTGGGTCTTTTAAACAATGTGGATGATGTCCAATCCCTTCTTTTCTTATAAGTTCAATTGTTCCTCCTGCTTCTTTAAATTTTTCAGCTAATAATTCAGTATTCTCTTTATAAGGAACAACTGAGTCAGCATCGCCAAATACGTGTAAAACTGGAATGTCAGCTCTCGCAATACTTGCACAATTATTAATTGGTATATTATCAATGGTCTTGACTGAAATAGTGTCAAGATTGTATGCTTTCAAACAGAGTTTCCATGCCTCAGGACTACCACTTCCACTATACAGACCACCTGGCCAACTTTTTATGTCGCAAACAGGTGCGTCTGCATAAATACAAAAAACTTTGTCTGTATTTTTTGATGCCCAATTATAAACAATTAAGCCACCTCTACTCATTCCTTCCAATACTGCTTTATGATTAAATCCGTATTCAGAAATGCAATAATTATAAAAATCATTCCATAATTCTACGGCTTCATTGTTTCCAAACATATTAGAAACATCAACATAAGCAACATGAAATCCTTTTTCCAATAATGCTTTATCAACTTGTGGTTCATGTCCCCAAAACCTTGCTCTCCATATCCAATAATTATTTTGATTTTTCTCATGCGGAAAAACAATCTTTGCTTCATGACCTTTAAATGAAAATTCTTTTATCTCGTATTCCGTAAATACTTTATCATTTCTACATGATGTAATTACAATCAGAATTGTTAGTAAAACTAAAATAATTGTCTTTATCTGTTTCATATTGCTGTGTCCTTTTATTTAATGAGTGGTAACAAATCAGTAACACCTATTTAGGGCCAATAATAACCATATAAATTCTATGCCGTTTGGTAGACAAATTGAAATTCGAAAATTAACGATAAAAGAAATTCAGTTATTAGAACGATCTATATAACTAATTAGATTACTTAATAAATTCCCTTATTTCCCTTTTCCAGAAGAGGTAACAATTTTCCTATAATATCCGTTTTTTTTTCAGCAATATTGTTTGATTCATAAGGATCAGTTTGATGATCGTACAACTCAAATTCAGGCAGCTGACTTCTATAGTATTTAGTTAACCTATACCTTTCTGTTCGTAATGAAATTCCATTTCTATAAAATCCATAAGCTACATTTTCCCAACTATTTATTGAATTTTTTAGAAGAGGAACCAAACTTTTTCCATCGGGATTGTGGGACATTTCAACTCCGCACAAATCCATTATGGTTGGATAAATATCGATTGTACTTACAATATTATCAATCTTTCTTCCTTTTAACTGACCAGGTTCTTTTATTAAAAATGCACTGTTTAACGACCGTTCGAAAATGGTGTGTTTTCCCCAAACCATATGGTCACCCAAATGCCATCCATGGTCGCCCCAAATTACTACAATGGTGTTTTCTGCTAAGCCTAAGTTTTCCAATTCATCTAAAAGTTTTCCCACTTGGGCATCAGTATAACTTATACAAGCATAGTATGCGTGGCTGAGTTTTCGAGCATATTCATCAGAAACTTTTGATGAAAGCGACGCTTTTTCATCTCCCAACTGGTAACCATTAAACTCTCCACTTCCGTGCAAACTAGCTGTCGACGAATTTTCAGGAATGCCAGCAAAAGGAGCTGTTGAAATTTCATCTTCGTTGTATAAATCCCAATATTTTTTGGGGGCATTAAATGGAAGATGTGGCTTAAAAAAACCTACTCCCAAAAAAAACGGTTTATCTTTTTGCGCTAATTCTTTCATTTTCCGAACAGCCAATGCTGCAGTCATTCCATCAACATAACCATAATCATCTACGTCTCCTTTTTCATAAGGCTTTACCTGGCGATTCAAACTTTGCCGGTTCTCTCCGCTGGCATAACCAAAAAAGGCATTCCAACCCGTTCCCCATTTTCCGGCATTAAAAAGCAACTCATCCCAACTTTGCGGTAGTTCACGCTCTTCGCCTACAGGTTCGGTATAACCATAAAGCAAGCCATCTGGATAATGACTAATTTTTCCAATTCCAACCGTATAATATCCATTATTCTTAAGGTTATGGATAAAAGTTTCGGGTTCATAGGATGGAGCTTGTTCAGCTATAAATTTTTTACAAGCTTCATTACTTAATTCTGCAGTTGTTTTAGGTAACATTCCGGTTAACATGCTGTAACGAGATGCACCACAAGTAGGAATTTGCACATAATGATTGGTAAAAACAGATCCCGATTCTGCCAATTTATCTATATTCGGTGAATGGATATAATCTTTTCCATAACAGCCCAATTCGGGGCGTAAATCGTCAACACAAATAAAAAGTACATTTGGCTTTTGGTTCTGATCTACATCTGCATTCTCAAGCCCTGCCCCATTACAACTAGCAAGCCCCCAAAAGAATACTATAAAAATAGAATGCAACTTTGTTTTCATTTTATCATTCAATTATATAATAAATGCCACTCCTTTTACGATGCTGCGATATACTAACTAAAGCTTTGACATGCATCAAAAGTCAGGTAAAATAAAGAAGCATTTATATTATCCCAAAAACTTCTTCCTTAAATCCTCAACCTGCTCATCGTTAATTGGGATTAGCTGACCTAGCGAAGCCCCCATAGTAAGTGACTTGGCACTAAACTCAGCCACTTCCAACTTATCAAAAGTTCCAAGTAAATTATCGCCGGTTACTAAAACCGAATCGTTATTGATTATAACAGCAGGCGTATTCTCCGAAAGGGTATTCAAAATAGCCTCTTGTCCGGCAAAATGCGAACCGAATGGCATATTGGGGATGTCTTGTAAGAAAATCCAGCTTTCAGGAATGGTACGTACGTCAATTTTCTCACCGGTAACACTATATGCCATTAGATAAGGCGTTTGAGTTAAGATAATTGAATTTACATGTGGAAAACGTTTGTAAATTTCCTGGTGTAACCAAGTCGATCGACTTGGCAATTTCCCAGGCTCGCGCTTACCGTCATTTATCTGCACAATGTCTTTTAACTGAATATCCCAGCGCGCCACATTGGTAGGCGTTATCAAAAAATCATCTTCCTTCCAACGCACCGAAACAGTACCATACGAACTGATCATCAATCCCTGATCGCAGGCACGCAAAACAATACGCTGTATCATTTCCCTAATCGCCCGCTCGTCTGAAGGATATTCAACATTCTTCATCTCCGGCAATAATCGCGGAATCTGATTTTCAAATTCATCGATCTGATCATCAGACAAATAGTTGGGGGTACCAATTGTGCTTCCGTTTATTAAAGTGCGGGCGCAAAACTCCATTGTTTCGAAACGCTGATAGGCATCACTTAAATCGCTTCCGCCCACAACTGTTCCGTGATTTTCCATAATTACGGCATTCACTCCTTTTGCAAACTCATCAGCAATAACATCACCTAATTCATCACTTCCGGGTAAAGCATACGGTGCATAACCTATTGGGCCGCAAACATGTTTTGCCTGCGGAAGCACATTTGTATTCGGAATCTGACGTACAATACTAAAAGAAACCAACGCCGGTGGATGTGCATGAATTACCGCTTTTATTTCGGGGCGGCATTTATAAATGGCTATGTGAAAAGGATACTCCGATGAAGGTTTGTGACGTCCTTCAATCGTTCCATCTTTTCTCACACAAATAATATCAGTTGGTCGTAAAGTTCCTTTATCAATTGCCGATGGCGTTACCCATACATCTCCATTTTCGTCAATAATCGAGATGTTACCTCCCGATGTTGTTGTCATTCCACTTCGATAAATCTTATCAATTATCATTATTATCTGATCACGTGGATGCATCCATTTTGTATTTAATTTTCTCATAATCTCTTTGTATTATTATTATTAAGTATTATTTCAATTTAGTGTATTAAAGCCTGACTATTTGCAACATACGACTTCATTTTGTTTAAAATGTATGCCAATCTATTTTAGGCTAAACACTTTGCTCATGAAATTTGTACGTTCTGTAGCCATATATAGCAATCACCACAAAACTTATTAACGGCAAAACAAAGGACACATTCACTGCCGGCATATTTCCAATTTGCCCTATATCGATAATAGAACCTTGCAAAGGCGGCATTAGCGCTCCTCCTACAATGGCCATAACCAATCCTGCAGCACCAAGAGTTGCGTCTTGTCCGATTCCGTTTAAAGCAATACCATAAATTGTAGGGAACATTAATGACATGAAGGCCGAAGTAGCCACCAAACAATAGAGGCCAGCCATTCCCTCAATCATAATTGCACCTGATATGGTGCAAATACCACCTAGAGCAAACAACATGAGAAGTTTTCGGGCATTTATATATTTCATTAACAATGTACTAATGAACCTGCTTGCCAGGAAAATTCCCATAGCAACAATGTTGTACATTTGCGCTGTGGCCTTATCAATTCCTAGGTTATCGGCATACTGAATGATAAAAGTCCAACACATTATCTGAGCAGCCACATAAAAAACCTGCGCAATAACTCCTTCCCGATAAACTTTATTGTTAAACAAACGCTTAAATGATTGCATCGGGTGTATTTCATTTGCATGACCGGTTTGTGGCATTTTTGTAAGTAAAATAACTACAAACATTATTATTACAACCAAACCAAGAATTACATACGGATTTCGGATAATCATTAAATCGTTGGTACGAATAGCCGCTTTAGTAGCCTCGTCGAGCATGGGAAATATAAGTTCTCCGGCAGCATTTCTTTTGTCCGACTCCAATGCCGCCAAAACAATACGCGAAGCTACAAACATACCCAAAAGCGATCCCATTGGATTAAAAGCCTGCGACAGGTTTAAACGCCTCGTTGCGGTTTCTTCTGCTCCTAACGACAGAATAAACGGATTAGCTGTTGTCTCCAGAAAAGCTAATCCAAATGTTAAGATATATAAGGAAACCAGAAAGAAACCAAATGCCTGAAACTGAGCAGCCGGCCAAAACAGAAGTGCTCCTGCTGCATAAAGCGCAAGTCCTAAAAGAATTCCTTTTTTATAACTGAACTTTTGAACAAATAAGGCCGCCGGAATTGCCATTGTTGCATAACCTCCGTAAAAAGCAAACTGCACTAACGAGGCTTTAGCATTTGAAATTTCCATTACCGTTTTAAAAGCCGCAACCATTGGGTTGGTTATATCGTTTGCAAATCCCCACAGCGCAAACAAGCTGGTAATAACAATAAACGGAAATAAATATTTCCTCTCGACTACTTTTGTTTTATTTGGTTTCATAGTTTTTATTATTCAATGGGTGTAACTCCTTTTTTTAGTATGATATTTCCATATTTGGCTAGCTCTCCGGTTACCACAACGGCAAAAGCCGATTTTGTCCGCTCATAAAAAGCAAAACGTTCAATTCTTAATACTGGCTTTGCGTCAGGATTTGTCTGCCTAACACTGTTCAGATAGCTCTCTTCAACCTTCGGATCAAGTGTGTCGCCTTCAACGGCACTCATCATCACTAAAGGATTGTCGCAATAAGCATCCAATTCAAAAAGTGGCATTATACCAGCTAATAAGTCGGGTATTTTAAGACCATCAGCCCGGAGAACATTCTGGTTAAAACTTTCAGCCGGAAAATGAGCATCGGCCAAAACTATTTCATCGCCGTGGCCCATTCTGCACAAAACAGCTAATAATTCGGGGCTCAATAAAGGTGATATTCCTTTCAACATAATTTTAAAGTTTGATGTTCTATGGTTATTATTTTCCTGAACGAAGTCTCAGGTAATTTTGGTAATACCCTTCATACACTTCGCTATTTATTGAAGGCTCTATGAGTTGCGGATTATAGTTGATTTGATTACGTGCTTCGGTAAGCGAATTGAATATACCGGCTCCTGTAAAGACAAACATTGATGCTCCCAGCACGGTAGTTTCTTTTTGGTCGATCAACTGAATTGGAACCTTACATACATCGGCTCGTAACTGATTCCACAGCCTGTTTTTTGAACCACCTCCCACACAGATTATACTTTCTGATTTAGAGCTTCCGGCTGTTTCAAGTGCTTCCAGTCCTTCTCGTAACCGAAAAGCAAGCCCCTCCAAAAACGCACGATATATCTGTCCGCGCGAGGTACTAATAGTTAGCCCTTTTATCATGCCGCCTTCGCTTCCATATCCATCATCATAAAAAGCAGGATCAACAACAATCCCCTTCGATCCTGGCTGTTCTTGTTCGGCATCCTGTATCATATTCTGGTACAGTTCGTCGCCACGAAACTCCTTGTAGAAATTACGCGAAAACCATTCAAGCACTCCTGAGCCCAACCAATTTTGGCCAATATTATATGTTCCGGCTTCGGCATCAGCTTCAGTAGTTATCTTTCTATCCAGAGCAAATGCAGACGCTTTAAAGGCTTTACTACGGGTCATTAAAATTTCCCAGGTTCCCGAGTTAAGTACCGGTTGATTCAGTTTTGCTCCCGATCCAAAAATCGCGAATTGCGTATCGTGACCTGCCAGAAATACCGGGATACCTTCAGGCAATCCGGTTTCGGAAGCGACATTTTCGGTGACCGTTCCAGCCTGGCTTCCCGGTTCGCCAATTTCTCCAAACAGCTCTTCCTCTATCCCAATGGCTCTCAAAACCTTTGGCGACATTTTTCGCGATTTTAAATCAGCCATCATAGCTGTCCCCATCATGGTAGCATCGTTTTTAAACGCCCCCGAAAGTTTATGAATTAACAGTGACGGTATAAATAAAAACCGATGAGCATTATCCAAAACATCAGGTCTGTTCTCGCGAAACCAGATCATTTTATTTATTGTATTAAAAGCATAAGGGTAAACACCACTGGTTGCATATAACTCCGCCAATGGCACGTATTTTTCAATATTGGCCATTATAGGTGTTGTTCGCTCACACTGCCACGAGATAACCGGGTAAAGCATTTTTCCCTGAGCATCAACAAATGCACCGTCTACGCCGAAAGTAGTAACTGTAGTTCCGGCGATACGATTGCAATCTATTTCGGCAGTAACATGTTTGGCTGCTGAAGCTAATTTTTGCCACAGTTTATCCAAATCCCAAATTCTGCCACCCGGATAATGCGGATCTTCATCGGTTTCGTTGGGAAGCGAGTGTGAAGCAATTTGCTTCCCAAATTTATCCATAGCAATAACCCGGACATTGGTTGCCCCGCAATCAAAAACTATAGCAATATCTTTCTGATTCATAGTTCTAGTTCTATAATGTACGTAAAGTTCCATTGAAAGAGCAAGAAGTCTTCTCCTTGCTCTTTCACTAAAAATTCAATTCTTATTTTATACCATATAATGCGCCGTAATTTTCGCACGCTCTATAATCTGAGCCCTCTTTTTCTTCACCAAAAGAAGCCCATGCACTTGGACGGAAAATGTTATCTTCCGAAACATTGTGCATGCTAACCGGAATGCGTAACATGGATGCTAAAGTGATTAAATCGGCTCCAATGTGTCCGTAGCTTATTGCACCATGATTTGCTCCCCAGTTGGCCATTACTGAATAAACATCTTTAAAAGCACCCTGCCCTGTGGTTTTTGGAACAAACCAGGTAGTTGGCCAAGTAGGATTGGTACGTTCATCAAGTACGGTGTGAATATCATCCGGAAGTTCAACGGTCCATCCTTCAGCAATTTGCAATACCGGCCCAACTCCTTTCACCAGGTTTACACGCGACATGGTAACTGGCATTTCACCCTCGGTTTTAAACTGCGATGAATAGCCTCCTCCACGGAAATAGCCACGCTCTGCCTGTGGCCATTTTGTATTATCCAAACATTTTTGAGCTTCTTCTTCTGTAATTTCCCAGAAAGGCTTCATAGCAGGTTCGCCTTCGGCATTGCGTTGTTGTGCCGTTGCATCGAGCGTAGTTGATCCGGAATTAATTAAGTGAATAATACCTCCTTCAGCCAATCCGCTAAGCTCTTTTCCTGTAACTCTTTTAACGGCATCGGGACTCCAGTATGTTCTAACATCCGAGAAAATTTGAGCTGTATTTGTTAACAAATGCCCAAACAACATTGGCACTGCATTTAAACTGTCATTCTCTGTTGCAAAAACAAATGCCTCACGAATTCCATTCCAGTCGAAGGATGAATTAAGAATAGCTTCAGTAAAATCGGCATTAGGTTTGTAATCGGTCCATTGTCTTTGACCTTGAAAACCACCACAAATGGCGTTTCTGCCTAAACCTTCTTCACGATAACCTTTGTCGATTAGTTTTTGATTACCGATCATCATATCACGGCAAATCAATGTCATTTTCACAACGGTTTCCCACTCTACTTGCTTTCTTGCATCATCAGCCTGATTTTCAGGAGCATTCGGATCTTCTCCTTCTTTACAGTTTGCTTTGGTCCATGCCAGGGCTTTCTGATACTCTTCCTCATCATAAATCCCCTCATCTATTCTTCGCAGAATTTCTACTGACTCAACAAATTCGGTGCGAATTCCAAGGTAATCCTGAAAAAAGTTAGAATCAACCATTGAACCGGCAATACCCATAGAGCTATATCCAATTGAAAGGTATGATTTACCTTTCATTTGTGCCACTGCAAGCGCAGACTTAACAAAGCGTAATAATTTTTCCTGAACATCAGCAGGAATACTTGTATCTCCTGCATCCTGTACATCGCGTCCGTAGATTCCAAAAGTTGGAAGACCTTTTTGTGTATATCCGGCTAATGCAGCAGCCAAATAAACTGCTCCCGGACGCTCCGTCCCATTAAATCCCCACACTGCTTTTGGAAGCAGCGGATCAGTATCCATTACTTCGGTTCCATAGCACCAGCAAGGTGTTACAGTTAATGAAACTCCAACCCCTTCTTTTTTAAATTTACTGGCACACATTGCAGCTTCAGCAACACCACCAATACATGTATCTGCAATCACACATTCTACCTTTTCGCCACTTGGAAGGCGCAGGTTGCTTTCAATAAAAGCAGCTGCAGCTTTTGCTAATTCCATTACCTGAACTTCAAGCGATTCGCGAACACCATTTTCTCGCCCGTCAATTACCGGACGGATACCTACTTTGGGTAAGTCACCTATAAGTCTGTTTGCCATTTTTAATTACGTTTTATTGATTGTTAATTTATTATTTAAATGATAATACAAAGGTGTATGAAAACAGTTATACGGGAAATGCCTAATTTTATTAATTTTGTATCTGTTTCTAATATACCGAATCATGAATCAGCAGAATAAGATGCCTCATACAGGTGATCCATCGAATGTTATACAGCATTTCCCGAAATACCAGATTCAACTATTATGTTGCCGTCACTGGTGGCTGGAAAAGTGGGAGTTTAAAGAATTATCATTCCCATACTGGCGAATCTACCATAACAGTTCAAGCGGGGCAGTAATTATATACAACGGAAAAGAATATCAACTTGCGTCAAACAAGGTAATTATGATACCACCGAATACTTCGTATGCCACCAGATTATATAATAATAGAATCCCAAAGGCTGGTTATTCGTTAAAGGGTGGTAGAGTAAATACCAACTTTTCTGAAGAAACGCTGCATTTAGATCAATATATTCTACATCTGTTTATTCATTTTAATATCGGAATACCATACGACACTTTTCATCCGGGTATTTTTTGCTTTGATTTAACCGATCATTTATTAGAGAAACTGCAAAAGATTAAACGCCATTTGAATTATGAAAACGCAAAATTCAGCTTCCCTATCAGTCTGGCGTTAAAATCGTTAATTACAGATTTGCTCGCAGAACTACCTGAAGAAAGTTGGAATATTCTAACAAAGAATCATCGAATTTTGGAAAGCTTTAATTTTATTGAACAAAATATTAATAAAGATCTGAATAATTCAGTTCTCGCTGAAAATGCAAATATGTCGACGAATGCATTTATTCATTTATTTTCTTCGGAAACAGGTATGTCACCTCAGAAATATATTCGTCAAAAACGGATTAACCAAGCGTGTATTTTGTTACATCATTCAAGTTTCACAATCGATCAAATTGCCTATAAAACTGGTTTCGCGAACCGCTATCATTTTTCAAAGATTTTTAAAGAAGTTTCCGGTTTATCACCTGCCCGATATAAAAAGGTGTTAGCATAACTTATAACCTGCTAATGCTTCAAGGTATTTTTAGAGAGCGGTGCAAATGTATTTCTGTTTCACTAAAGTCATCTGGTAATTATGCTTCAATAAATGAGAATACTAATCACCAGGAGGTGTCAACATATCATATAACAATGGGATCTCTTCCAGAATTTGACCATATTGATTGATTAACCTGAAAACAAGTGTCGGCTGTTCCCCTGAAGTATTAAAAGTAAATTCTCCGAAGGCAATAAACCTGTCACCTTCATAACCAAACAATTGGTTCTCAGCATTAGGAGCCATGGCATCCGGTCCTGGGACTCCTCCCAAGGTAGCAACTTCAAATTCATAAAATAGATGCCCATTTTTTCGCGGAATGGTAAATGATCTGGCTCCATGTCGATCACCACTAAGCAATAGCACTCCGGAAATTTGATTTCGTTCAATAAACGAGAAAATTTCTTCCCTTGCACCGGCATCCCATGTCCCCCAGGAATCCTTTCCATTTGAAACATAGTCGCTCCACATGGTGCCACTGGTAATAACTTTATAAGGCGCGTCTGAATTCTTTAAAGTAGTTTTCAACCAATCTAGTTGCGCTTGGCCAATATACGCACCGTACTCTCCGCGTTTTGAGATATCGCGGCACGATCTGGTGTCTAAAATGATAACCTCAACCGGGCCGATTACAGCATTAAAGTAGATCCCTTCCCCTGGATTCTCAGGATTGTTCCAATTTTCTAACCACACCTCACGAAGTGCTTGTCTGTCAGCATCGGTAAAATTTTCGGGTACGCCACTCAGGTCGTTGTTTAAATAATCATGATCATCCCACGAAGTATATACCGGCACATTTGCCACAAGCTGTTGCCAGGCTTTCGACTGATCCCGAAGCAGATAGTCAGACCGGTGCATGTTGATGTTGTTTTCCCTGTCATCAACAGCAATGTCGCCCAAAAAAAGCATACCGTGAGGCTTCCTGTTAAGGATTTGCTTCGTAAGGTTGGGATTGTGTAAGCCAATTTTATGAAAACATGAACCAAAAACTAACCTGAATTCTCCCCGACTTCTTTTTCCAGGAGCCGTAGTAAAATATCCGGTTGCAAGTACTTGCTTTTGGGATAAAATCTCGTAACTGTAGTTTTGACCAGGTGCCAATTCATCAACAACTACTTTTTGAGCCACACCTGGCTGTCCCGCTTTAATCTGGATCACTTTCTCACTTATTCCGTTTTTGTTTTTTACCAGGAGAAGGAACGGACCTGATGTTGCCGGACGTAACCAAACTGTAACACCGTCTGATTTTAAGTTACCCAGCATCGGATGTCCCATAAATTCGATCGCATGTTTCTGTGCCGATTCGAGAATCGTGGGATGATCAAAACCAGCATCTGGGTTATCAGCAAAAACAGTCCTGGCATCGAAATAAAACTGTCGGACATTCGTTGGCAGCAGCTCGTAGCTATCCAGTAGTTTCTTATCTATTTCCAAATTTCCAACATGTGCTTCGGGCAGCGTTACCTGGTAACGAGGTTGGACAGTATCCTTACTTTGACCATAACTTTTGGGTGTCAGTAATAGCACTAATAAGAACAAGCTTTGAACGCAAACAAACTCTAAGCTCACAAACAATTTTTTGGTGATTTTTCTCATTGACTTTCCTTTTTACCAATCTAGTTTGATACCATACTCCTTCGGATTAATTCCCCATTTATCAAGCAATACCTTAGCCGCTCTAAGATCATTCTGGTTTCTGCTCAGGTCGGGTAACAATTTCATCATTTCTATCACACCATCGATTACGACTGAACTGGAGTCCTGAATAGCATCAATCGAGTTTAGGGCATAGCAGCGGCCAAACTCGTTGCTGCTTCCTATTACCTCAAGTAGCGCTTTTCTTGCTATATCCTGTTCCCCCCGACTCTAATTCTTTTAGTTATTTGGAAAATATCTTACTCCATAGTAAATTATCCCGATTAATTGGAAAGATAACTTAAGACGATTATATTCCAAAACAAAATATGAGATATTGTTATGATAATATCATTCTCATCTCTATTAGCAATAAAACCAGTATTTTTTTCTAATTATGACTATCGAATCACCTCATAAGACTGTTGTGCAATTTCCAGTTCTTCATTGGTTGGGATTACAAGTACTTTAGTTTTTGAACGAGCAGTATTGATCTCCCTGATATCCTTGCTACGAACCAAATTTCTTTCTTCATCAAGTCGAATACCAAAGAATTCCATTTTCTTACAAACCAAACTCCGAACAAGTTTGTCGTTTTCTCCGATTCCAGCAGTAAAAACAAGGGCATCCAAACCATTCATCGAAGCAACATAACTTCCAATAAAATGTTTAATCCGGTAGGCATACATTTCATAGGCTAGTCTGGCTTTTTTATTACCCTTGAAATAAAGTTCTTCAACATCACGCATATCGCTTTCCCCGGTTAATCCCAACATTCCACTTTTTTGGTTTAATATGGCATTTATTTCTTCAACAGTAAAGCCTTTTTGTTCTACCAGATAAAAAATAATTGAAGGATCAATACTTCCTGATCGTGTTCCCATAATAAGGCCATTTAATGGCCCTATTCCCATTGATGTATCAATACAAACACCGGCATCAACAGCTGCCAATGAGGCTCCATTTCCTAAATGTATAGTAATAATTTTTGCATCTTTTTTCCCGAGATACTTGGCCGCTTTTTCCGAAACGTATTTATGAGAAGTTCCATGAAAACCATATTTCCGTATCCCAAAGTCTCTATATAAAGCCTCCGGAATTGCATAACGATAAGCAACTTCTGGCATCGTCTGATGAAAAGCGGTATCGAATACACCTACCTGTTTAGCATTTGGGAAAACCTTTTCTGCCACTTCAACACCTGTTAAGTTGGCCGGATTATGAAGGGGAGCTAAGGCAAATAGTTCTTTAACTTTTGCTTTAACATCTTCATTAATCACAACAGTTTTGGAAAAAGTTTCTCCACCATGTACTAACCGATGTCCAACTACCTCTATTTGTGAAGGTTCAGCAATAACTCCAATCTCTTTATCTGTAAGCAATTCTGCAACCCGTTTTAATCCCACTGCATGATTGGGTATTGAAAGTTCCTTTGTAATTTTCTTTTCCTTACCGCCAACAAAAATTTGATGTTTAATTGCTCCACCATCCAATCCAATCCGTTCCACTAATCCACTTGATAGCGGTTTCTCAGTCTTCATATCAATTAACTGATACTTTATTGATGAACTTCCTGCATTTACAACTAGTATATTCATATTCATAAGTTTATTATTAATATAGATAACTACCATAATCTGAACTCCTTATACATGCATCAAAGTCCTTAATTGTGGTCGTTTCATTCTATCTAAAGGTTGTATTTAGAGAACTTAAAAACAACCTCTAGTAACCGGAAAAGAAGGTCTCCGCATTATTATTTAGTATAAGTTTCTTATTTCTCTCTGATAAGAATCCGGCATGCTTTACTACCACATCAACCAATTGCTGATAGGTATATTTTTTCATGGTTGAAGGAATATCACTTCCCCAAAGGATTTTTTTAGCGCCAACAATCTCAATAGCCTGTTGAAGCAACTTCTGTGCTTTCGGGCATGGATAATCATCGTTAATAAAAGCTGCGGTGGAAGAAAATCCGAAATATACATTCTCCAGCTCTTTGCCGAGCTGAAGCATTTCATTTCGTCGATCCTTTGAACGCTCATCAAGATCATTGCGATAAAATCCCAGGTGTTCAATTAATATTTTTGTATCAGGAAAACTTTTAGCAACAAACCGGATATTTTCTATCTGATAACCGTTATTAAAAATATCGCCAGTATCGATAATTACCCGTAAGCCTAATTTCCCCACGGTTTCCCAAACTGCCATCATTTCCTTTCCCACGAGAGAGAATCCGGGATAATTACCCGACCACCCCCACTCTTCGCTTATCTCAAGTTTAAGTGTATTTTGTTTTTCTGAAGCATACTTTCGTATCACATCGCAGGCATCCTTTTTCATAGGATCCACCTGGATAGTTCCTATAAACCGATTCGGATATTTCTCAATAGCCTGGCGAATTTCGTTGTTAAGAATTCCTATAACCGGATTCTGTAACAATACGGCCTTCGATACACCACAAAAGTCCATGTTTTCAATGAGCGTCTCTGAAGTAAATTGGGTGTCGTAAAAAAATGGAGGTAAGAAATTAATTTCTCTATTATTCCATAATATTCTGCCATATTTTGCCGTGGCTGTTTTTTGGCCTCGTTTGATCCCGTTTATACCATAGATAATATGAGCGTGGGCATCGAATATTTCAAAAGATTTGTTCATGCCGTAATAGTTTGATCCAATTATTTATCACCTAACATCTCCATAATGTATGGAGCAACATAGCTTCTTAGCACACTTCTAATTTGCACCGGTTTCCCTTTTTCATCAACAGCTACAAAAGTAAAAACGCCCTGTGTAACTTTATATTCACTCAAATCTTCTCTTGAACGTACAATTAACTCAACTCCTATATCAATGGATGCGTTTCCTATCCTGTCAACCTTCGTGTATACCATAAATACATCTCCATTGTGAATCGGTTTTATGAAATTAAGATTACTAACCGAAACAGTTACAGCCGGAGAGCTTATCACTTCTTCTATCTGAATTGAAGCGGCTTTATCCATTTTAGACATTACCCAACCACCAAATGCAGTGCCGGCATGGTTAAGATCTGTAGGGAATGTTCTTCCTTTCAGAGAGAGTTGTCTCATTTTTTATATGGTTTTAGTTTTCAAAGTGCTAATACTCATCTTTATCTGTGCTAATTGGCTTGTGTGTTTTAAGCCACTCCTGTCCTTCTTTTGTCAGAAAAAAATCCATCCACAAATAGTACATTCGTTTATTCTCATCAACCGATACCCAATGACTGGAACCAATGGGAATATGTAATAAGGAGTATTCTGTAAACTCTGCGGAGGCCCCATCAGCATGAACTACAATGTCATTATCTGTTAGTCCAAGGAAAAGTTGATCGAGCATGGCATGCTTGTGTGCACCAACTTCATCGGGTCCCGGGGCTTCAACCGTGCCAAGTGCAACACGCGGAATAATATGCTCAGGCAACACTGTTCGGCTAACCGTATTCGGGCTCTTGATTTTTTCAGTATAAGGTTCACAGTCATCAAAATTGGTAAAATATATGTCGTATTTACTGTCATCGGGGAATCTGCTCAAATCGACAATATCCTGCTCAGAAAGTTTTTTCGTGAAACGCACAAAATGTAATTCCTCCCCTTCCTCAACTTCAATTTTGATGCTTTTGTAAGTCATTGGAATCGCAATCGACTCAGGCACCACTTTAAACAAAGTTGTATCGGCCTTTAAGCTTCCGCTCCCTTTCACAAACAGAAACATACTTATATTTTCATCCGAAAGTTGAACTTTTTGCACCGTTGGCCCAATATAGGCAATGTGTTCTATTTTAGTATCAGCAATTTCTCCCGGCAATAGTTCTTCCATCAACATTTGCTCTCCTGCGGGTATTTCCATTTTCATTTGCTGAACAACAATTTCGGGTGTATTTGAGCATGAAATACAAACTCCTAAAACCACTATCAGTATAGAAATGGATGCAATATTTTTATGAAACAAAGCTGCTATAAAATTCATACTTTCAGGTTATATATTCGAACATCATTTAACCAAAATAATTAATACATCAACTTCAATTTCAGGTTCTCTTCTACTACAATTTTCCCCGAGTTTCTGATTTCGTTATTTGAGTGCGAATTATTTTTTGCGCCCCACAACAATGCCACTAGTTTAACCGGATTATTTTTAAAGGAATTGTCAGCAATATTTACATTAACTATACCACGTGTATTTAAAAGTATACCATTCTCTTCACGGCCTCCGCAATTCGTAAACGTACTGTTTGTTACCAATAAGTTTCCTCCAATGGTCGACTCATCATATCCTCCCCTGTAATAATCGATCACATTACTTTTTACTTTGTTGAACCGGCAATTATCAATCGTTAGAAATTCCACGTTGTAATCTCCATTATCATCGGTTTCTTCTGAAAGTTCAATGCCGTTATCACAGTTTGATATTTCACATTCAACGAATGTAATACTATCAGAAAACGACTCTTTATAGGCCTTCAGCACGTAGTTGAACTTTTCAATTCGACAGTCCTTTGCTTCAACATCATACAAAGCCGACATATTTTTTTGAAGTGATGCAAAGGCAAAATTATCTCCATTTCCTTCCAACAAAATGTTTTGAACCTTCAGCTTCCCGTTCGGATTCATTTGGAAGAGCGGGGTATTCTTTTCCCCTTTATAAACAATCTTTGTTTCGGCATCATCTGTTGCTGATTTTAAGGTAATTTCTTTATCAATGTCAAGCGGTGCGTCAATAGAATATTCTCCGGCTGCCAGCTTAATAATATCGCCACTGGATGCTTCTCTAATTTTTGCCTGTAAATTTCCGTCTTCTGCCGAAACCTTTAAAATCTTTGATTCTGCTTTCGGTTTTTCACTGGCAAACCAGTTGGCACCATATTTAGTTTTTTCAAGAATTTCAGGATTCACCAATGGCACATCGCACATTGCTCCCACCCGATTACTTTCGGTACGTGAATTACCCAGGATATCGGTGGTTATTGTTTCAAAATCGAAACCATTGTAGGTTTCTACATCACAAACCTGACTTGAAGGAGCATAAATGTAATCGGCAATTTTGTTCATGGTAAAATCGCAATAATCAAATGTATTTTTCTTTGCATAAGCCATTTCCTTATTGTTAATCACATTACTTTTAAAAGTAACTCCATCAATTTTATCATAAGCAATTACCGGAACCGAAACATTTTCAGAAGTATAGACAATGTTATTGGCAACAACTGTTCTTACAGGCCGTGCAGAACGAATTTCTGAAGGAGGAAGTACTTCTGCCTGACTTAGGTTAGCACCAACACCAAAATGCCATGGCGATTTACAATCAATCCATGTGTTATAAGCAACTACAACGTCGGTTACCTGGTTGTAGCGGTTAAGTGGCGATTTTGGAATCCCATTCATAACAGCCAAAGGTGCCCTGAAGTTATTTCCTTTCAGGTTGTAGAAATAGTTATTTACCACCCAGTGCCCGGTATTTACAATACGAATACCGCCAATATTTTCGGAATTATCGTCGCCAATAAAATAGTTACCGTCAATCCAGCAGTAATTGCCGTGGCGCATTACCAAAGATCCCTCGCATTTGTAGAATACATTATTTCTGAACTCGTTGTAATTGGTTTTACTTGAGATTACTTCAACCTCACCATTACATCTGTCGAATAAATTATCGGCAACCAATGTATTACTTGGCGACATTGAGGTTCCGCTGTCTCCAATTTGCAGAGTCTCTCCGTGTGGGCCTCCTTTACGTGGACGTGGCCCAAAGTGGTTATTAATAATGCGGTGATGATTTCTTATACTTTCATTTCCCTTTAAGAATACACGAACCGTTGGCCCCGAATTTGATTTACCGATAATGTTACAATTACTCAACTCGTTCTGTCTTCCCCAAAACTCAACCCAATGATCGGGCCTGTCACGCTGTGGCTGGTTAAAATTGTCGATCACGCAGTTTGTAAAAACACAATTATTAGCCACTTTATTGTTCAAGCGGAACTCCACTACCGAATTGTTTGGGGTAAAACCATTTCTGAAATACAGATCGCGAACCACCCAAAAGTCTCCACCATATTTAAGCGACGACTGTCCTTCAATATAAACTTCACCGGGAGTTTCTGCCCTAAGCACTATCGGATTTTCTTTTGTTCCGTTACCTGCTAGTTCAATTGTTACATCTTCCCAGATTCCGTTTGCAAGAACAATCTCGTCTCCTGCTTGCACCTCTTCAATGGCCTGTTTTAGTTCATTTTTATCCTGAACCCTTACTGTATTAACTTCTACTTGAGTTGTACACGCAAAAAGGATAAAACCCAGTAGAATAGGAATTAGTTTTGTTGTATGCATCATATTTTCTTTTTGTATCAATTTTATTCTTCTATCATTCAATTTACCTTCGAAGTGCTCCGGAGGTGTCTCCTTCCATTAAACTAAGCACGTTTTCCAGGGATACCATATTTACGTCACCGGGAACAGTATGTTTTAGTGCACAAGCAGCTGAAGCAAAGTTCAAGGCTTCAACATCATCATAATGCATTAAACCGTAGATCAGACCAGATGCAAAGGCATCGCCGGTACCAACGCGATCAATAACGTGGGTAATGTCTAATATTTCAGTTTTAATATATTCCTTCCCGTTCCACATCTTACCTTGTATTTGCTGGTGAGAAGCACTTACTGATTCCCTGTTTTTCCCAACCACTTTTTTAATCCTCGGGAAAATTTCCATTAAAGCTTTAGCCGAAATCCGAAATTTTCCTCCCGGAGTACCGAGTCCGAACATTTCATGAATTTCGGTGCTGCTGGTTATTACGATGTCACAATTTTGTACCAGCTCGGGCATTACTTCGTGCATGGTTTTACCATACTTCCACATATTTTTGCGCGAATTTATATCTCCAGAGACCGTGACACCCATCTTGTTCGCGGTTTTAATTGCATCGAGACAACACATTGCAGTACCTTCAGAAATTGCGGGCGTAATACCTGTCCAATGAAACCAATCGGCATCCTTCAGAACATCTTCCCAATCTATCATCGACGGCTCAATTAAAGAGAAAGCCGAACCTTCGCGTTCGTAAATCACTTCGCTGGGCCGGTGTACTGCCCCTTTTTCCAGAAAATACATGCCCATTTTATCACCGCCATAAAAAACATGTTCGGTGCTTAGCCAATGCTGGCGAAGAAATTGAGTTGCAGCTTTCCCAAGGGCATTATCGGGGAAACGTGTTACGTGAGCCGCTTTCATTCCAAGATAGGCACAAGAAATTGCCACATTTGCTTCGCCACCTCCATATACAAGTTCGAAAGAAGTAGCTTGCGAAAACTTTGAATAGCCCGGAGGTGATAACCGCATCATTACTTCTCCAAATGTTATTAGTTTTTTTATCATTCTATAAGTTCAAATTGATTCGTTGTAAAACCTTACAGATATCTCGGAACCTCCAGGTTTTGATCTAATCATTTTTCGTGAAATAGCCTTGATTTGACACAGCTGCTTCACTTATAGATATACTTGCTGTTTTAAACCAAACTTCGGCGTAGTTTCCCGTTTCATACTGTTTCTGAATATCGCCATCAAACGTTTCAGCACCCGAACACCAGTTTTTATTTACCTCGGGAGATAATCCATTGGTCTGATTGTAACAACCCAGTTTAAAGAAACAACCTTCATCAGCATAGGCATTTTCACGTTCTACTCCATCCTGACCAATTGGTACAAACAGATTTTGAGTTTGCTCAGGAATAGCAGCCGTTTTTATATATTCTGATTTTATTAAGTTTTTTGTAAAAGTTTTGGGTTCATGCCCTTCGCTGGTAAAAGTTAAGTACATCATACCATCTTTCACCTTTATTTCGTAACTAAATTCTTCACCCAAAGCAATACCATCCTCAGGTTCTTCCGGGAAGGTATTTACTTCACTACCAACAACAGAGAAGTCGTAGCCCCAAACAGCGGTTGAATAATCCCATCGTCCGGCATTATCATCACCTGCAGTATTAATTTCATAATGCCAAAAGACCGAACCTTTGGAATGACCAGGGAATTTTTTGTAAAAGATTTTAAGCGGTTCGTTCTCATGCCCATCGGCACTATGAATTTGTCCCACAACAACGGCATACGAAGCAGCAACTCTGGTATCACCGGTCGCCGATACATTCATTACTTTAAGTGTGGCTGTTAACTTATCATCAGCAGTTGCAGGATACCATTTTTTTAATTGGGCCAACTCGGTTCTTGTATTGTTCGAAGTTCCGTGTGTATCTCCGGCATTAGGTGATTTAAAGACTACCCAGTTGCCTTGCTCGTCGTTAGCCGTATAAAAGTAATCTTTGTGCTCATAGTCAATTGCCTGACCGACATTTGATCCATCACCTAAAATTAAATTCCAATGCTCGAAAAATGGAATAACCTCACTGGCATAAATAGTCTCCTCAGTTTCCTTTATTTTGGATTCTTTAGCCGTATTTGAACAGCTATTTACGAGTACGACAAAACCTATTATTAAAATAGTTTGAAAGATTGGTATAGTTTTTTTGACTTTCATTTTTCTATTTTTTCAACCGGTTGATGATTTCCAGAGCCTCGGTACATTTATCCGTAATGTAGCCGTAGTTCTTTTCTGCCAATACCTCTTTTGGGAAAAGTTGCGATCCCATTCCTACACAAGTAACTCCAGCGTTAAACCATCCTTTTAAATTCTCTTCTGTTGAAGAAACACCTCCGGTTGGCATAATACTGGCCCAAGGCATTGGACCTTTCACGGCTTTTACAAAGCTTGGTCCGCCCACCTGCGATCCCGGGAATATTTTTACAACCTCGGCTCCCAGCTCGTGTGCCTGGCCAATCTCGGTAACCGAACCACAACCCGGACTCCAGGCAATTTTGCGCTTGTTACAGACTTTTGCTGTGGCTTCATCGATTAAAGGAGCCACAACAAAGTTAGTCCCCAAAGCAATGTACATGGCTGCTGTGGCTTCGTCTACAATCGAACCTACACCCATAATCATCTCCGGGCAATGTTCAATACTCCATTTATTTAATTCTGCAAAAAGCAGTGTGGCAAAATCGCCGCGATTAGTGAACTCGAATACTCGCGCTCCACCATCGTAACAGGCTTTTACAACAGCCTTACACACTTCTATATCCTGATGATAAAACACCGGAACCATGCCGGTTTCTTTCATCTTTAATGCTACTTCTATTCTTGAAAATCTTGCCATTTCTTAACTATTTACATGATTAATAATTTAATATTTTAGGCCGAATAAACCCCGCCATTAATATCGAGTGTTTCACCTGTAATAAATCCGTCGTATTCCGAAGCGAGAAAAACGACTGCACGCGCCACATCATCAGGATTACCTGCGCGCTGCAACGGAATAGATTCGATGGTTTTCATTGCAGACTCATTTGTTGTATGTGTTGCGTGAAAAGTTGTTCCCTGGATAAATCCAGGAGCAACTGAATTTACCCTGATATTTTGCGCTGCCAGTTCTTTAGCCAGTGATCGGCTCCAGGTTAGAACAGCACCTTTACACATTGAATATACCAACGAGCCAGCATGGCCTCCTACACGCCCTGCTAAAGAAGAAACATTAACAATGCTCGAACCATCCGTCTGATTCAGATGCGGTATCATTTCTTTGGTCACCAACATCATCGTTGTTAGATTAATGTCAATAAGCTTTTGCCAATAATCCAATTCAATATCTCCAACAAAACTTCGCTTTACAAGCGAGCCTGAGTTATTTATCAGAATATCAAAGGAGCCCATTGCTGCAACTGCTTCGCTCACGCATTTTTGAACTTCCTGTTCTTTTGTTAAATCTGCCTGTAAGCAAACCGCCTTTTGGTTGTTTTCTTCGGCAATCTTTTTTAGCCTCATTGGCTCTTCATTGGAGCTGAAATAATGCATGCAAACATTGCATCCTGCTTCTATTAATGTTTTTGAAATAGCTGCCCCAATTCCCTGAGAGCAACCGGTTATAAATGCGTTTTTACCTTTTAGTTTATTCATTGTTGTGTTGATTTATATTCGTTCTCTACTCTATGGTAATCCATTCATGATGCCTTTTCAAGCTACTGTTCTATTTACGGCGCATGAAACTTTTGCTTTTCAAACTACTTTTGTAGATGCGCTTTTTTGTTGTAGTCTTTGAATCCCCGGGCTAAAACCCGGGGATATTTAGATTAAACTCCATTGTAGTTCTATCCTAAGTGCTTCAGACTTCGGTCTTCCAGCTTTTTATCTATCTACACGTGCGCTTCCGCCTCCGATTATTTTTTCCACTTCAGATAAAGTGGCCATTGTAGTGTCACCCGGTGTCGTCATGGCCAATGCTCCGTGTGCAGCTCCATATTCTACAGCTTCTGCTCCGTCGTTAAATTCCAGGAAACCATAAATTAATCCCGATGCAAAACTGTCGCCACCACCAACACGATCCATTATTTCAAGATCTTCGCGGTGAACAGCTTCGTGTATTACGCCATCGGAATAACAAATTGCTCCCCATGAATTTACTGTTGCAGTTTTTACCGTTCGTAATGTTGTGGCTATTACTTTGAAATTTGGAAACTCTTTTATCGCATTTTCGATCATGCGTTTGTAGCCAGAAAGATCTAATTCCTTCAGGTTTTCATCATTACCTGCAACTTCCAGTCCCAAACAAGCCGTAAAGTCTTCTTCATTGCCGATCATAACATCCACGTATTTGGCAATTTCACGGTTTACTTCCTGAGCCTTAGCTTCGCCGCCAATGGCTTTCCAAAGCGATGGACGATAGTTTAAGTCGTAGGAAACAATTGTACCATATTCTTTGGCAATTTTCACTGCCTCGATAACTGTTTCCGCTGCAGTTTCAGACAATGCTGCAAAAATACCGCCGGTATGCATCCAACGTACTCCTAGTGTTCCAAAAATATATTCCCAGTCAATATCTCCTGGTTTCAATTGAGACGCCGCTGTATTTCCACGATCGGAAACACCTTTGGCACCGCGAATACCAAAACCTCTTTCTGTAAAGTTTAATCCGTTTCGTACGGTTCGGCCACAGCCATCATAATCCATCCATTTTACAAATTGGGTATCCAATCCTCCTTGAAGCATAAAATCTTCAATTAAGGCTCCTACTTCATTATCTGCAAGGGCAGTAATAATAGCAGTTCTTTTTCCAAAACATCTTCTCAGTCCACGTGATACGTTGTATTCGCCACCACCTTCCCAGGCTCTGAACTGACGGGCAGTTCTTATACGACCTTCTCCCGGATCAAGCCTAAGCATAACTTCACCCAGTGAAATGCAATCGTAAGTACATTCTGATTTTGATTTGATCTTCATTTTTGTACTAATTATTATTTATTGAAAAAACCACAATTTTATTGCCATTACTATGATGGCCAGAATTAGAATAAGCCTTATCCATTTATCGCCCTTTTTCATGGTGAAGTGGCTTCCTAAATATCCACCCAACGATGTTCCAATGGCCAGTGCAAAACCAACTTTCCAGTTTATGGCATCATTCAGGATAAAAACAATAATTGATGAAATACTAAATAACAGTGCCACAAAAACCTTAATGCTATTTGCATATTTTAGCGACAACTGATTTATTCGTGACAATATCATAATCATCAAAAAGCCAATACCAACATGTATAAAACCACCGTAAATGCCGATAAAGAAAAAAAGGACCAAACTAACTGTCTTATTTTTCACAACCGGAATTATACTGTGTGATGCTGCTTTTTTATTCTTGAGTAAGATTGTAATGCCCGTGACAACCATAACAATTGATAATATCCGGTTAAATAACTGGTCGTCCATATCTATTGCCAGAAGTGAGCCAAGAATCGAACCAATAATAGCTATCCCACCTGCATATAAACTAAACGGATAGATAAATATGCCCTTTCGTGAAAAATTCGTAACAGCTACAATATTTTGTGCGATAATACCAATACGATTAGTACCGTTTGCCACAACCGGTGGTAGTCCTAAAAATATCATTAACGGAAGTGTTATTAATGACCCTCCTCCGGCAACAACATTAATAAAACCGGCAACAACACCCGCTGCACTTAAAATTGCCAATTGTATAAAACTTAATTCATTCATCTTAAAAAAACAGCCGAATACAACTACTTTATGTCAGAAGATTTTTGTGTATCCGGCTGTTGAAACTAACTAAACTAAACTATGCGAAAGGTGATCTATATAAAGTACAAACCACCAAAAAATCTATTCTCTGGTTTTATATTCCCAATGCCTGTCCTCCACCAATCTGAATGGTTTCGGCAGTGATGAAAGATGCAGCATCGCTTAATAAGAAAGAAATAACACCGGCCACTTCTTCCGGCTCACCTAATCGTCCTAATAACACACTGTTTTTCCAGGAAGCAAAAAGCTCTGGTTTAGTCGCTTTAATTTGCGCATGGAAGGGCGTATCGATAGTACCCGGCGAAACAGCATTTACTCTAATTCCATATTCTGCCAAATCTTTAGCCAAGGCACGCGTAATTGATTGCACACCACCTTTAGAAGCTGAATAAATACCGGCACCTGGTCCTGCTCCATTCCAGGCTGCATTCGAAGTATAGTTGATAATAGATGCATTTTCACCCTTTTTAAGGAAAGGGATAGCTGCTCTTGAAGCATAAAAAACCGAATCCAAATTAAGAGCCATAACAAACTTGTATTGCTCATCAGTCATTTCTTCAAAACGAGCTCTTACGCCAATACCTCCGGTATTGTTAATCAAAGCATCTATCTTCCCATACTTTTTGCCAATTTTTGTAATGTTTTCCGTTACAGCTGCCGAGTCTGTCATGTCAAAGCCATAGTACTCTGCTGTAATTCCTTCAGCCGCTAACTCTTTTACTCTTTCAGCACCAGCTTCGTCTTCAATACCATTTAAAACTACAGTATACCCATCTTTCCCTAATTGTTTTGCCACCGCAAAACCAATACCACCAGTTGCACCGGTAATTAATGCTACTTTTGAACTCATAATCTCTATTTTTTTAATGTTTTTATTTCAAGTTTCATCATTCTTTTAATTTGAGGGATGAAACTCATTATATTATTGATTTTTACTTTTCATCTACCGGCTTGATATCTCTGGCAAAGAAATAAATGGCACCTACTCCAAGTGGAACAAATACGGCAATAGCAATAAATACCGGCGTGTAAGATATTTTGGCTACAACAGGAACAACAAAGTTCATTACGATCACTGAGAACACTCCGATCATACCACCTAATCCTGCCAACGACCCAACTGATTTTCCGCTGAAAAAGTCACTTGGTAAAGTTTGTACATTACCAATTGCAAACTGGAACCCGAATAACACGGTGCAAACAATGAGTACAAATTTTAAAGCTGTATCGCCAAATAAAATTGTTGCGATCAATCCTGCCAGCATTATCGCTCCACCAATTACAATGGTTGTTTTACGTCCTTTATTTATCGACCCGGTTTTAGCAATAATTCTACCGGAGACATAACCTCCTGCGATACTTCCAACAGCGGCACCAACATAAGGCACCCACAGGAATAAGGCGACTTCTTTCACATTAAATCCATAAGTATCAAAAAGATAAATAGGCATCCATGTTACAAATAGCCACCAAATTGGCTCAAGAAAAAAACGTCCCACAACTATTGACCATGATTCGCGGTGTGAAAGAATTTGCTTTAGACTCAATCCTTTAGTTGTATCATCCGCTTTTTGATCAGCAATACTCTGTCCTGCAAGAATGTATTGTCTTTCATGTTCAGTTACCCAAGGGTGTTTCTTTAAACTCGTCTTGTTGATTATCAACCATGGAATAATCCAAAGTAATCCGAATGATCCGACTACCATAAATGTGGTTCTCCATCCATAGGCTACAAATAAGAAACCAATAATCAAGGGTGCTATTACAGAACCGATTGATGCTCCGGCATTAAAAAGCCCCTGTGCAATAGCTCTTTCTTTTATTGGAAACCATTCGGCATTACTTTTTACAGCTCCTGGCCAGTTACCGGCTTCGGAAATACCCAATGTTGTTCTAAGAATACTTAAGGATAAAACTCCGCGTGCCATTGAATGCATGAATGAAGAAAGTCCCCAAATACCAATACTTAAGACATATCCGATACGTGTACCCACCTTATCGAATATTTTGCCCGAGAACAATTGTCCCAGTGCGTATGCAACCATAAATACATTAGAAATTAATGCATAATCGTTTTTTGTTAAACCCAACGATTGAGCAATAGATCCGCTAATATCTGCTCCACCCCACATGATACTCAGGGCGCTTCTGTCGATATAATTAATAACGGTGGCTAAAAAGATTAAGCCAATTATCCACCATCTGAATCCTTTTATCTTCATAATTTCTATTTTTTATCTCCGAAATACGAAACACCACTTCCATCAAGGAAATCTTCGCGCACCGGACTAAATACATCGATTAAAATACCGGCTTCTAAACACACTGCACTGTGTAATAAGTTTGGAGCAATGTAAACTCCCTCTCCGGCTTCAATAATACTTTTTTCGCCGTCAATAACGAATTCAAATTTACCTGCAGCACAATAGGTTGCCTGTGTATGAAAGTGCTGATGCGGAGCACCTTCTGCCCCCTTTTCAAACTTTACTTTCACCATCATAATCTGGTTATCCCAACCTTGAAACTGACGAGATACACCGCCACCAAGATTTTCCCAACTCTCACTGTTCTTAATAAATTTTTCGCTTGCCATAATCGTCTATTTTAATTTGTTATTACTTTATAATTTCCTTCCCAATCTATCGTATTACCTTCTACCTGAATTGTATTTTTGCTCATGTTTGCAAAACTTAAATCAAGCAGAAGTTCTATTTTTTTATCATTTTTTAAGCGTAGAATCACGGCCACTTTTTCGTCATCACCTTCTATAAGTTGAAGTTCGCTTACAGATCCTTCAGAATTCAGCACGGCTTCACTGGCCGGGTTATAATTCCCGTGCATTTCGTAAACGGTAAGCAGTTTTTTGTTTTTCGAATTCGGGAACCGAAACAACATTCCCATTTGGTTACGGAGGTTATAATTCGGATCATTAGCACCAAGACGTGTTACAAAAAATTCGTCTTTTGAACCAGTCAAAGTTGAAACGGTATAAAATCCGGTTCCTTTCATCCATGAAATACTGGCTGTATGAGGTAAACTTCCAGCTTCAGCATCAACAATTAAATGCTGATAACCATTTTCTTTTCCCAGAACTTTATATTGATTTAGCCTGGTATATTTGAAGTTGGAATCAATAATTTGTCCGTTGAAATACACCGGAAGATCGAATTGACTACTTTTTTCGTTTTTAATATTGAATAAGTCGATTAAATAGGTCCGGCCTTCTACTTCCAGCAATGCCAGAACACGGTTTAAAGAAACGCCTTCATAACAATTTTCGTCGATAGCCGATACAATTTGTACTGTCGGATTATCAAGGTCGGCAAAAACCAATTTCGGACTGCTTTCCTCTGCTTTTCCTAACTTTCCGTTGAAGTTTGATCGTTCATTAATAACCAGTGTATTATGTGCAATTGTTTGATTTGCCCATGTTTTATTTTCTGGAAGATAACGTCCGCCTTCTTTTGCGGCAACATTCAGGAAACGGGCTGCGCCATAATCGGGTATTATTTCCTGTCCTTTGTCGTACAGGTTTATTCCAAGACGATCGAAATGCCCGTGTCCCATTCCCTGCGAAGAGAATTTAAACAACACTGATGTCTGATGCTCACTTTCGCCTAAACGAAGTAAAGCCAAACCACCTTTATCGCCATTGGCCCCATCACGTATAATCATTGACTTGCGCTCAAATTTTTGCGTTTTATCTTCGGCAATCGCTTTTGCTACAGCCAAACCCTGGGCACTTAACATTACTTTACCGTGGTGTTCAGCCACATCGAGCAGTGTTGGGTTTTCTGTGAGCTTATAAACAATATCGGTTCCGAATACCAATTCCGGGGTCAGCCACGATTTTTCCTTAATTGCATCGTTTATAGGGTAAAATCGTCCGTCGGAATTTGTTAATTGCAGAACAGTAGTAACGGCTTTTGGCAGTACACCGTTTTTATATTCAAATATTTTTAATTCAGGAAGATTATTGTCCAACGCCTGCGCAAAAACAATAAATGGCAATAATGCATAACGCTGGTAATATGGTCCTTCTGCATAGTATCCATCGGGCGAAAACAGCTCATCAATTTGTTTGAAGAATCCGCCTGAACCATCCAGTTTTGTGCTGTACAATGCCTTTTGTACCAATACGGAATCTCCCAAAACCATTCCGGTCATACCTACTCCGGCAACCGCCCAGGTTCCGTGGTTGTGCACTCGATCGAATGAATATTTATCTTCTTCAGTAAAAAATTTAACTACGTTTCTAAAAAGATTGTTTTCAATGTTGGCTCTTTCTTCCACCGTTAGAAATTCGTGAATACAATCATAAGCCTGAATAGTATACACCAGCCAAACCGACTCGTTTAATCCCTGCCAAAACAATTTCCCGGGGGACTGGTTCTTCTTCATAGGATGAATACCCAGCGTTGGGTAAAGGGCTGCATATTCATTCAGCATATCGCGCACGAACACCGCATATTTTTCATCGCCACATAGCTGATATACAAGTCCGGAATTATACATTTCTATGTAATTCCGTTTGTGTTTTTCGTGTGAATAACCACCGCCAGGATCTTTTGGAAAAGGGACTACAATGCCGGCCTCTATTGCTTTATCCGCAATTTCTTTTGCATCCTCATATGACGATTGTAGCAAAGGATATTTTTGCAAACCATCAACGATACCCGAAACATCTTCTTTTTGCATAATAAGCCTTGGAAAAACTTCATTTCCGGCTATTACTGCTTCCTTTTTCTTACAAGAAAAAAGAACGATAAAAAGTAAAAGCAATATGTAAATGTGAATGTTTTTCATCGCTTTTTATTGAATTAGTTTTACTGCGTATTTACTACCAGGTTCACGAATCTCTACAATCAGAAAATGAGGAAACTGACTTACCATTTGATTGAATGTTTGAGCATAAACCTGAGAAGTAGAAAGCAACTTTCCGGATACCGAATAAAGCGATATGATACGCTTACCCTCGTTTTCAAAGTTTACGTTTAATGCACCTTGTGTTACTGATATCTTATAATTTGGTTTTTCTATTATTGACAAATAGGTGGGTAAATCGTAGTTAGCACCAACATCAGATTTTGTAACCGGAAAAATCATTATTTCCTCATTCGAAAGTTGGTCACAACCTACGTCTTTTGCTGTTTCTGGCCGGGTTTGCCCGTCAATGTCAACCGATATTGTATCAAATACACCAGAAACTGCCGCTCCAATTACAGGATTCTCAGAGCTTGGTCTGTTCATTTTTCCATCCAAAACCATCGGAAGTTCAGTTTGAATGAAACCATCGGCAGAAACTCCAATAGTTTCAGCATCGGTATAATTCCCCTTCCAGTCAACTCCATCTGCGGTACTATAAACTTTTACCAGATCACGTCCTGCTTTTGAAACAATCAAATTGTTTTCGATAAATGAAGTTATGGGTGCAAGCGACTTTTCTTCATCTACACCAGCACCAATTGCAAATGGTTCTTTACAATTTACAATGGTATTAAAGCCGACTCTGGCATCCTCCACCTGACGATACCTGTTTGCAGGAGAATCGGGAACTCCGTTAACCAAACAAATGGCTGCACGGTATGATGTTCCTTCCAGGTTTTCCAGGTAATTGTTATACACCCTGTGCCCCGGGCCAATCAAACGAATACCACCACAATCTTTTTCTTCATCGCCAAAAAAGAAGTTGCCATACACCCAGCAATCCGAGCCGTGACGAAGTGTTAACGTTCCCTCGCAATTATCGAAAGTGTTGTAACGATAGTGGTTTCCAACCGATTTATTCGAAATGATTTCAATCTCGCCATCACATTCATCAAAAAGGTTGTATTCTACCACACAATTCGAATTGTATCTTTCCCAATCACTGGTTCCAATTCTAATGGTTTCGCCACCGTTTTCACCCAAATCTTGTCGCGAGCCAAAATAGTTATGGTCGATTAAATGATAATCGGGTGTTTCATCGAGCCAAACAACAAAAGTTGCTCCTGAGTTTGTTTTTCCGGAGAAGCTGCAATGGTCAACACGATTATAGGTTCCGTAAAGCGAAACATATTTTGTATCAATACTTCCGTTAGCTGGATTATAATTTTCAACAGTAACATTTGTTAAACGACAATTGTGTGCAAGCGATGAAGAAGCGTTACGAAAAGCGATAATGGAACCGCTTTCGATAATATCACCATCACGGAAAATGAAGTCGCGAACTTCCAACCAATTTCCACTAATCTCAATACGGCTATTTCCGGTAAAGATGGTTTGACCGAGCGTTTCGGCACCGAATACAATCGGAGCATTTTCGCTTCCTTCGCCTTTAAACTCCAGCTCTACATCATCCCATTGCTGTGCAGCCAATAATACAGTATCGCCGGGTAAAACAGAAGCTACTGCATCATCAAACTGATTTTTGGTGCTTACCCTATAAACTTCGGCATTTGCAGGTATTGCCACCCGAAGCATTATTAATATTATAAGTATGTATCTTACTAGTTTCATTTCTTAGAAATAATTTAAAACGGCGGCAGCGCCATTGTACGATATGATTAATGAAAAGACCAGTGCCAATACAAGGCCGGCATTAACAAAAGCACCTATTTTGTGCGTACCCATTCGTTTTTTATTGTTAGCCAGAATAATTATTCCGACAATTACCAATGGCAATACAAATACATTAAAAACCTGAGTTAGAATTTGAGCTTGTATAGGATTTTCTCCGGCAATGGGGACCCACAAAGCAACCAACGCTGCAATGGCGGTAACAATTCTGAACTGTTTTGAATTGGTGTCTAATTTCCCTTCCTGATAATCGGCCAATAATAATGGAGCAATCATCAGACACGGGAAAATTGATGAAAGTCCGGCACTAAGTGTTCCGAAAACAAAAATGGTAAGTGCGAAACGCCCTGCAATAGGTTCAAGCGTATTTACCATATCGAGTACCTTGGTTACTACTTTCCCTTCGTGGTAAAGTGCACCACTGGCCACTGCCATAATAGATCCGCTGATAATAAAAACCAAAATAGCTGCGGTTATCGAATCGTTCTTCTGTTTTGTTAAATCTTTAATTGTCCAGCCTTTTCCTAGCACAAAAAGCGGACGTGAAAGAAAAGTGGCTGCTGCCATGGTTGTCCCCACGAAAGCAGCTGTTAACATCTGGCCTCCTTCCACATCGGGAATTGACGGGATAAGTCCCCCGATAATTTCTGTTGGCTGCGGAAACACAAAAAGTAACGAGGCAATAAACGACACTCCCATGATAGTTACAAAAATCACTAAAACTTTCTCGAAGAAGGTGTATTTTCCAACCATCAGTAAACCATAGAAGGTTATCATTATAACAATAGCAATTCCTAAAACTACCTGGTATTCTGAACTGCTAATTGACGGATAATACAAAGCAACAATTTCATAAATCATGTTAGCGGAGATCCCAAGAATTCCAGTTAGCGAATTCCACTGCCCAAATGTGATTCCAATAATTATAAGAATGGCGATAAGTTTTCCTGCTTTGAAATGATTTTTAAATCCAAACAATGCGGTTTCGCCGGTTACCAGGGTATATTTTCCATAAGTATAAATTAATACTCCAGAGAAAATACAACTAAACAACAACACCCAAAGCAATTGCATACCAAAGCTGCTACCGGCAACGATCATCGATGTTACGCTACCAGTACCAATGGTATACCCAATGGCAAAAATGCCCGGTCCAAAAGACAGTATTAGCGCGGCTATCTTTTGTAATATGGTTCTATTTACCTTTGTTTCCCTCATTATAATGATACTGTTTCCCCTGGTTTTACCGGCGTATTATTAACCTCCACCTCTATTATTCCACAATTAGTGATTTCCAATTTATCTTCTCTAAGCGTCACCCATAAATCGCTTCTTGAGCTTACAGAAACTGTTTTGTCGCCAACAGTCAATTCTGTTGCTTCCAGAAGTATAAAGTCTTCTTTTTTATAGATCACCTGTTTTGCGTTGGTTTTAACCGGGCTGTTTATCCCTGAGACAATGTTCCATTCATTTGCTTTGAATTCGTTGTAATCATCGATCATCAAACGCTCTTCAAAATTCTCGAATGGAAATAAAAGTGTAGTCCACGAAGTTTGGTTTTGAAAGCTTTTTTGGAAAACGCTTCTCCCTTTTCCGCGAGCCGATGCATTAGAAATTTTGTCGGCAGTTCCGCCCAGCTGAATGATTTCCAGTCCTGCTCCGTTCGAAAATACCGAACGAATATGCGTGCCTTCCTTTTCCTCATCGTAATGTCCCTGCCAAACTTGTTGTGTTGTATGTTCTCCACCGTTTGCAACAAACTGATCGCGAACAATCCAGAAACCATCCTTTACAAAAATTACGGTTCGGTAAGTTTTAACACCTTCTTTGTCGTATCCATTATGGCTTCCCACAAAAAGATCGAATTCCTTATTTTTTTGCCACGCCAACACATTTGGCTCGGGCAGATTTAGAAACTTCCCAAAACCGCTTCCGCCCTGGTTTCCTTTCCATTCCCGCCCCTGAGGGATTGAATCGAGCAAGGCAACGCTTTTTACCCATGAATTTTTAAATTCCGGGAAATCGGGTAAATAGTACCTTACCTGGTAGTTTGGCAACAAAACATTTCCAAAGGCATAAAGCTGCAATCCAAGCATATCGGCATGCTGATGATCAGGCTTTTCAGGGGTTAATCCCGCCGAGACAATGGCATAAACATCATTATCACTCCACCCGTTCCGCATAATAAAATAGCCAGTTTCCGGAAGTTCACACGATCCCAGTTGTGGCTCTTTCTTTTGAACTGATTTTAATCTGGCCTGCTGTTCCGGTTTTAGATACCAGTAATATTCTGCCGAGACTTTTGAGGAAGCAAAATAAACGTAATCGGGTTCCCCAAATAAAACAGCTCCCAAAGCCATAGTATTATCAATCTCATTGTATTCCGCCCATGGCGAACCGGTATCGTCTTGTAAAACGGGGGCTTTTTTGTTGGGCATGGCAATTTTAAGCAATACATCAAAAAGCCCTTTTATTCTTGTTTCCCAAATGGGTTTTAATTCAATATTATTTAGTTTGGCTAACTGGTAAGGATAAAAATAGTTTTCAATATCGTCGATATGGTAATGAACTGTACGTTCAAATTGAAAACCATCAGCATAAATTTCTTTCTCCAAATGTTCTTCCAATCGGTTCAATGATCTTTCTTTCCATAACTCAGAACCTTCAATCTCGGGAAAAAGAAATGCCAACATAGCAAGTGCACTCATGCCGCGGGTTTGATGGTTCCCTTCGGTATATACAGGATTATGATGATACAATTTTGCAGCCGTGTGTAAAAAAGTACGAATCATCTCCAATTGCTGACTGGTTGAATAATCATCAGACGCAAGAAGAATTTGATGAACCAATAGCCAGTTCCATACACGATTCCCGGCTCGATACGCTTCATACGCACCATTTCCGTCTTCAATAATTTCGAATTGATTGTTGTTGAAAGCTGCGTTTAATGAAGCAGCCTGATCCGGAATATAATCCAGGTATTTTTTATCGCCGGTATAGTGGTACAAAAATGCTATACTGCCCGCTTTGTGTTGACGTGTTAAGTGGCGATACGGGTAAGATGTAACCGTTTCACCTTTTAGGTTTTCGAAACCTATTTTCCATTGTGTTTTGGCAGGGTATAACTCCAAATGTTTCTCCGCATCTTTTGTATGAAAATCTTCGCGGTTTGAATACATTTGGTTGTATTCGGAGAAACGATTTTCAAAGTTTTTCCAATCGAAAAAATAGCGTTCTGAGAATCTTTCCTTAAAATATCTTGTAAGCTCTTCAATTGCTTGTTCTGTATTTCCTTGCTTGTAATTGTTTTGTATAGCTTCTAATTCGGGGTAGTTATCAACATCCAGCAATTCGATAATTTCTGCATTTGTTGGCACCTGATTGTAGGCAACCCCATTATTTTGTGCAAACACAGTAATAGGCAAAAGCAACAAACAACTATATATAAATCTCTGAATCATTTTGATTAGTCTTTTATAAGAAACTCCGCAAGGTTTTCAGGTCCTTTTTCATCGCTGTTATTACCTCTTCCGGTGAACAGGAAAGTGTTGTAGCACCATGTTCGGCACCACCAATTGGATATTCCAGATGAAGTGTAAAATCGCCATTAATGGTGAATTCATCGATGATTTGGAAATAGCGTTTGAAATTGACCATTCCTTCACCAACCGGCACATTAAAAGGTCGCCAGGTTCCTTCAGTTTTCTTCCAGATAAAATCTTTTACATCGAAACTATTGATTTTGTCTGCAAGAAATTTCATTCCCAGTGGCCATGCTGTACCTCCTTCAACCGTTGCATGCCTGATATCATATCTTACTCCAACCAAATTCGGATCAATCCCATCCAACATCAAGCCCATATCCCAAACAGGGCCTCCAGCCATTTCACCAGCGTGATTCTGATAAGCTGCAGTCAAACCCAGTTTTTTATTAAGCTCTGCTAATCCTTTTAATTTAAGATTGAATCCAGTGATGTTCTCCTCAATAGAAAGAGTCGGATTATAAGCGAACCATCCGAGTCTATAGTTTTTAATTCCTTCCCTTGCAGCAGTTTCCAGAATATCAATGGTTAAAGCATCTTCCGGATCTGTTATGGCGGTAGTCATTCGGTCAGCATTAAAACCAGCCTTTTTTATTGCATTGATTGCTTTTGGCAGATCTTCTTTTACACGTTCCGGTAAAACATGCCCTTTAGGTCGAACAGTTAAGTCTATTCCATCAAAACCAACTTCTTTGGCTGTTAATGCCATTTCCTCAAAGCTCAACCATTGTATGTGTTTCGAAAAAATGTAAACCTTCCTTTTGCTATTGGATCCAAAACTACTCATCCCGAGTACAGGATTAAGACCAGTTAGAGTAACCATGGAAGCAAGTGATGTTATTTTTATAAACGACCTTCGTGAGTTCATATGCAAAATTTTATTACAATGAGAGAGATAAAGGGGATGGGAAATACCATCCCCTTAAAGATTCTAACTAAACTAAAACTCAACTAATAACCAGGATTATGATCTAATCCATCATATACATTCAACCTAAGAACGGTATCTGAATTATTCATGATTCACTTCTAATTCATAGTATTTGACTTTAGAAAAGGCATTTTCATCATGTGTCACCAGATAGTTCCCTGCCTTAAAATAATTTTCGAAAACGCCCCACTTTTCAATATGGATGTTATCATAAATTACTGATTCTTTTCCATTTAAAATGACCTCCATTCTTCCATCCGATACTTTCACTTCTAATGTGAATTTTCCAAAGCCAACAGCTTCTGAAAAAGTATACCCAGCATCATCTCCCCAGGTATCAGTTTCAAGCATCTCTTCATAAGAAGCATTTAAATTCTTAAGTACTTTTGTTTTTACTCTGACAGTTCCGTTAGCCCAATATATCTTTAATATGGGAGGGGCGTTGTTATCTTTTGCTCCAATCAAATCTCTTTGCTCATCGGTTAACCTGCCATGAATCTGCATGATGATAGCCCGATGATAATCCCCCTCACCATCTTTAGAAATATCAGACATAGCCAAAGTTCCTTTCATATATCCACCTTGCGCAAATGTCCAATTCATTTTCCCATAATCCTGAGGATTCATTAACTCCCTCAGTTCAGTTCTTGAGTAAGAAGAATTTGCAGTAGAAGCTCCGGGATAGGTATAAAACACCAGGGCTCCTTCGATGGAATCGTTGTACATAAAAGGCTTTAGCGTTTCATTCGTCGCATAATCCAATATTTCAGGAGGTAACACTTCCGTTGGATTTCCAACCGGAAGTGTTACTTTCCAATTGCTTAAATCAATATCAGGTAATTTATAATCTATCTCCTCTTCAGGTGTTACAATATCAAAAACATCGTCGGATGAGTCCTGACAACTAACACTAATCATTGCTACACAAAAGCTAAGAGTTAGAAAGATTATATTTACGATTGACTTAAGCATTTCCTATTAGTTTTGCTCAGCTACCACAATTTCAAACATATCGGCACGACACTCAACACCTTCATTGGTGATAAGTATAGCAATGCTTCCGTTTGTTCCTGTATTAAATGGAATTGAAACTTGCACATAGGTATCCGGATCAGTTGTATCGGTACCAACGTGTTCACCTAATGTGGCACCGGCAACTTCAGATAAATCACTTATTGTTCCACCCAATACCCTTACGGTTAAATTACCTGCACCGTCTTTCATGGTATAATAGTAGGTAAGGATATAATCGGTATTTGGTGACACTTCTATTCCATCCTGGTAAGCAACTCTATCACCTGCTGAAGGGAATTTAGCGGCCTGAGATCCATCGTAAACAGGGCTACTGGTAATTTGAATTACCCCACCAAAGTCGTTTCTCCATGAGTCTCTACCGTCTCCTGTTCCATCAGGCAAAGTCAAATCTTCGAAACTAGGCTCTAAAATTACCGGGATAATAGCTTCCGGTTCTTCCGGTTTAACAACCTCAATAGTTTCGGAATATGTACTTTCTACACCAAGCTTATCAGAAGCCTTTAAAGTTACCGTATAGGTTCCTTCGCCCGGATAGGTATTCTTACCATCTTTATCGATTGAGGTATTACCATCTCCAAAATCCCATAAGTAGTCGGTAGCACTGTTTGATAAATTCGAGAAAGTATAATCTTTCCATTCTTCAGCAGTACCTTGCCCCTGCGCATATGTAAAGTATGCACTTGGTGGTGTTTCATCCGGTTTTGAATTTGCTTCTGGCAAATCGTATGCAAAATCACAAGCTGTAAAAGAAACTGCTAATACCAAGATCATCAATTTCCAAACAGAGCTTTGATTTAGTTTTATATTTAATATGCTATTCTTCATTTTAAATCAAGTTAATTGTTAAACAAATCTTAGTAACCAGGATTTTGCGTAAGCAATCCTTTACTTAAGTTAATCTCTCGCTGAGGTATTGGTAGCAATAAATCAGTTGCCGAGAAACTTCCACCTGTTTCATTCGAGAAAGCCGACAACACTTCTTCTGCCATTCCGAAGCGTACTAAATCAAAGAATCTGTGATTTTCAAAAGCCAACTCTACCCTACGTTCATTTAATAAATCTTCCTTGGTAATTTTGGATACTGGATCAGTAATTCCAGCCCTGTTACGAACCTGCATAAAAGAATTGATAGCCGAGGAACTTGAAGTTTCTGAGCTTCCGGCCATTATCGCTTCAACATGCATTAACAACACATCGGCATAACGTAAAATTATCCAGTCGTTTCCTGCTTTTTGAGGATCGCTTGAGGTCGGATCAATTCCTAAATTGCTATCTCCATTCGGAAGATACTTAACAACCTGGTATTTTTCATATTGCTTAACATCCTGACGATAGGAATACATTGTTCTATCACCACCCATTGCGTCTAAAGCCTGACGTGCATTGGCAGTAACATAGTTAACACCACTGGTTCTACCAACCGCATTTAACCATTCAGCCGAGAAGTTTTGGCTGTCATCAGTAAGGTCTCCAAGGTACTCAACCGCAAAAATGATTTCGTCATTTAACTCGTTATAAAATACATCTTTAAAATTAGGCTGCAACGAAAAACCGCTAGCTATTACGTCCTCACACAAGCTTTGCGCTAAATCGTAATTTTCACCTTGAGTTAAATACACTTTAGCCAGCAATGCCTGAGCTGCAGCTTTCGAAGCTCTACCCTTATAAGTATTGTCAAGATTAGCAACTGCAGTTTGTAAATCAGATTCAATTAAATCGTAAATAGTGGAAGTAGATACTCTTGTATAGGCTGTTTCTGCATCAGATGGACTAATTACTTTGTCGACTAAAGGAACGTCACCAAATAAGCGTACTAAATTAAAGTAAGCATAGGCCCTTACAAACTTCGCTTCGCCTTCAAAAGCACCAACAGCATCTTCTGATGCTACACCTAAGTTTTCTAAAACCAAATTTGCTCTGTAAATGATGTTGTAGTAACTATCATAATAGTCTGAAACCCGACCATTTGTTGCTTGTACAGTAAAACTTTCAAACTGAGCATCTTCACCTTCGCTACTCTTTGTCTCGGTATTGTCAGTTCTCATTTCAGTAATATAGAACTCGTACATGATACCGTGATTATCGGATGTACTTGTAGAATTAACTCCCTGAATTCCATCATACATATTTAGAATGGCTGCTTCTAATTCAGTGTCATTTGAAAAGAAGTTAGAAGAAGTTATAACACCCGAAGGATCTGGACTCAAAAATGTGTCCTCACACGCAGTGAATACTATTATAATTAGAAGCACCGCTATTTTGCTTATATATTTAATCATGTTTCTCATAATTTATCAGATTAAAAATCAATGTTTACACCAAAACTTATTGTTTTAGCAATCGGAGAACCTGCTCTCTGGTAACCATAGGTTGTTGGAGAGGTATCATCTATAGACTCAGGGTTGAAACCTGTGTAATCATCGGCTGTAAAATAGAGTAAGTTTTGTGCTGACACATATATTCGTGCTTTTTCAATGAAAGTTCTTTCTAACAAGTTTTTCCCAAAAGTGTAGCCAAAATTTACATTTCGTAATGAAATGTAAGAAGCATCCTGAACTATATCGTCTGTAAATATCTTCTCCTTAATAAACTCCTGGTCTGGAGTTATTGCCGGATTAAAATCCTGACTACTATTAAAATGGTTGAAGATATACTGGTCTCCCATGTTTCTCACCTCGGCTCCATGCGAGCCCTGAAACATAAAACTAAAATCGAAGTTTTTAAATTTGAAATCATTCGAGAAACTCCAAATCAATTCCGGATATGGATTACCCAGAACCGCTTTATCTTCATCATCAATAATACCATCACCATTTAAATCCTTCACATAAACGTCCTGGGCTTCTCCTCCAACTGGATGGTAAGGATTATTTAAATATTCCAACGGTATATCTCTATCAACTACCCAGCCATAAAATGATGAAATTGGCAGACCTTCCAGGTTGATCCATTCAGCTGCCCTTTTCGAGTCAACACTTTGAATTTGACCGTTAGACTCAGCAAAATCGTTTAACTTGTTTTCGTTTTTAGAAGCCATTATTGCACCACTCCAGCTAAAGTCTTTTGTAATGTTTACGGTAGATCTTAATTCAAGTTCAATACCGCTGTTCTCTACCTCTCCTCTGTTAATTAATGCTGCATCGAAACCGGTAGTTGTTGAAACAGGGTTTTCCAGAATTAAGTTATCACTGGTTCTATTGTAATATTCAACCGAACCTGAAAGCAAACCATCCCACAACATAAAATCAAGACCCGGGTTAAATTCTACTGATTTTTCCCATCCTAAATCAGGATTTGCAATGTTTAAAGCGTTAAAACCTGTTACCAGCGAACCGTTTACAACTGCCGTTGAGGTTTCCAACAATGCTAAATAAGGATAATGTTCTTCGTAAACCGTTCCGGCATCAATTGCATTATTACCAGTTACACCATAACTAAATCGAAGCTTTAAGCTATTTATGGCTTCACTATCTTTTAAGAAATCTTCTTCTGAAAGCCTCCAACCTACTGAAAAAGCGGTGAAGTTACCGTATTTAGTATCTGCTCCGAAACGCGAACTACCGTCGCGACGGAAACTTGCTGAAGCCAAATATTTGTCTTTATAAGCATAGTTTACCCTACTTGTAAACGATAATAAACGTTCCTGGTACTTACCCGATTCAGCTGCACTAATTGTACCTGCTGCACTAATATTCTGGATGTAATCGAATGTATAACCGGTTGCATTAATGCTCGCGAATTCAGTATCCCATGATTCAACCGACATACCCAAAATAGCGCTAATATCGTGGTCGCCCATTCTTTTATCGTAACTAAAGAAATTGTCGTTTACAAGGTGAATCCGGTTCTGGGTTGATTCGTATAGCTGTGTATTATCTGCACCATTTCTATGGCCCAAAGGTCCCTGCCATCTTCTAACATCTGTATTTTGGAAATCACCACCAAAAGAAGACTTAAAGTTTAAGTCCTTTGTAATATCATACTGTACATAAGCAACACCGTACATTTTGAATTTTTTGTAGGTATAATCTCGCTCCAAAACCTTAGCTGCAGGGTTTACATTCGAAGTATTGCTAATATCTACTTCCGAACCATTTAACATATAATTGTCGAAATGACGCTGATTTGCGTAATCGCCTACCTGTACGTCAGGATATGTGTTTCTATCCACAAACTGAATAGTATGCTCGTCGTGATATACCGGTAACCATGGTGGTTGACGTAAGATATCATGTGTTGAACCATCAAATCTTCTTCTGTTTGAATAAGATGGTGATAAGTTTACACCCATCTTAAACTTATTAACCTTAGTATCCAGTTTTAGCTTTAAACCAAACTTTTCATAACCATCGGTTAAAAGGACACCTTCATCATTTAAATAATTTATCGAGGTACTAAATTTTGTATTCTCACTTCCACCTCTTGCACTAAACGAGTAGTTTTGAATGGTACCACCATCAAAAATAACATCTTGCCAGTCTCTGTCAACACCAATCATTTGCTTGTATTGAGTTCTTGCTGAAAGTTCGCCTGTAGCAGCTAATTCAGCAGCAGCAGTTTCGGCAACAGAAAAGTAATAAGCATCGCTTTGGTGCGCTTCTTTAAAGCCGTAATAAGAATTGAAGTTAAATTTTGTTTTTCCTTCTTTACCTTGTTTCGATGTAATCATAATTACACCATTTGCACCCCTAGAACCATAAATTGCGGCTGAAGCAGCATCTTTCAACACTTCAAAAGAGGCCACATCGTTCATATCTAAATTTCCAAGATAATCCGAATCAACTACAATACCATCAACCACAATTAATGGATCGGAACTACCACTAATTGAGCCTGTACCCCTGATACGAATTGTAGGCGCTGTACCTGCCCCACCATCGGTAGCCTGAATATTAACACCCGATATTTTACCAATCAGAGCATCATCAACACGTGCTACCGCTACTTGTTCCATATTTTCATTTTCCAGTTTCGATATAGCACCCGTAAGGTGCGATTTCTTCTGAACTCCATATCCAACTACCACAACCTCATCAAGGCCGGTAACGTCGGCTTTCAAACTTATGTTTAAGTTAGCATCCCCAGTGAACTCAATCTCCTGGCTTATATAGCCTATAAATGATATTTCAATTATTCCTGATTCGCTTTGAGTTGTTAAAGAGAAATTACCATCGACATTTGTAGTTGTACCGTTAGTTGTCCCCTTTTCAATAATTGTAGCCCCAATTAAGGCTTCGTTATTTTCTGCATCAATAACATTTCCCGTTAGCTGATTCTGAGCAGAAACTCCAATTGCAAAAGCCAGAAAAATAATGATAAGGCTTAAGAATTTTTTCATCTAATTTGATTTAAAAAGTTTAATAATTCGTTTAATTCAATTGTATATTATATTTGCAGAGCGCGGTTTAATCTTGTTTTCTGATATCTGTTACCTGCAAGTTCATATATCATTTTGAAAGATTTTACCGTGGTTCTCTAAAAGGATTGGCTTCTTAAGTCAATCCTTTTTATCTAATACTATTCCCATTTCAATACATAGATTTTTTAAGTTTTTGTTTGATTACTATTTGTTTTAATGATTAATTTGAAATATTAATTTTTATTCGTTTCCCTTATAAGACAAACTGAAGTTTACAACATCTTTTAAATGTACTCGCATTGCCTCTTCTGCGGCTTTAGAATCTTGTTTAATGATGCAATCGAGTATAACTTTATGCTCATCAAACGACTTGTAAAACCGTCCTTCTCCGCATACATTTAGCTTTCTGTAAATTTCAAGGATGTCGGGTATCAGAATCAGCATTAAAGATTTTATTACCATATTCTGGCTGGCTTCGGTAATTTGTATATGAAAGTTAAAGTCCTCCTTAATCCCTGGTAAATTTGCATCAACACGCTGCTTATATTCATCAAGTTTTTCTTCCAGGTCAGCAATATCGCGGTTTGAACGACGAATCGCAGCCTGGCCACATGCGTATGTTTCCATCACTACCCGTGTTTCAACCAAATGGAAAAAATCATTTTCATTTAGTTTTATCACATTCGAAATCAATCCTTCCATTGCTGAAATATCAGCACCGGAAACGATTGTTCCACTTTGCGGTAATGTTTTGAGAATACCATAAAACTCCAATTTCTTTATAGCATCGCGTACATAAGTACGACCAATTCCGAACGACTCCGATAGCTTTCTCTCAGAGGGTAATTTATCCCCTGGTTTCATTTGGCCCGATACGATTGAGTTACGTATCTGTTTTATAATTTTATCTACCGGACTTTCTACTTCTATGGCTTTAAAGTTTTCTAAAACATCCATGATGTATTGATTTAAATTGGATTTACAGAATTTGAAAAATCAATTCCTAAAGAATTATTCTCAACTTTACTGTAGACTAAATTATCACTGTGTGTCAAATCGACAGATATAATAAGAATGGGAGCAGATCGCTCTTGGTGAAATAAGTTTTTGTAGCTAAAACAGTTCATAGTTAATATTTTTAGATTCGACTACATTTAATCTGGTTGACCAGTTACCAAAAATTGGTTGACCAATTATACGAGCATTCCAAAATATTATCACTATGAAAATTGGTTTTGTCAAAACCAGTTGCCTATGTGCTGTATTTCAACTACTTACAAAATATGTTTTATAACACATACGGAAATATGATAAGCAAAACCAACACTATATGTTAAGCAAAACAGATCATTCAAGTGCAACAGAACGGCTATCAGACAGTAGGGGGAAAATTCAGAAACATCGTTTTATTATTTCTGAATAACTTAAATTAAACGAATTGAAACTGGTCCTATTAAGTAAATTAATGTGAGGTTTTTGTATTTAACACAAGCATTTTCAACCTCCGAAAATCTTTCTTATACAAAAAAAGCGCTTATTACTAAGCGCTTTTCGTTCACAAGAAATATAACTAACTGTCCTTTTCAGACATTATTAATTATCCTCATCATATTCTATTACAGGATCGAATGTCCAAATATCATCAAAGTAATACGTTGAACTTCTGCCAGTGGCAATGTAGCCTCTCGAACCAACTGCAAAACCAACAGCTTCTGTACGTGAAGTACCTTCAAAAGATGTTTTTTCAGTCCACAGATCCTGCTGCGGATCGTATTCCCAAATATTGCTAATCATCGATCCGATACTACCGGTTGCAAGGTATCCTAATCCATTTAGTGTAAAGCCAACACCATTTATACGTGCAATTGAAAGATAATCATCGTCGTAGCTAAGATCGTCATCATCGTCTGATATGGCACGTTTTTCAGTCCAGTACCCTGTTGACGGATCGTATTCCCAAAGGTCGTCTTCGTATACACCATTATCCAGCCCCGACATTACATAGGCTTTACTGCCAATTACAAAACAAGCAGCATCCCTTCTTTTCGATCCGCCAATACTGATAATTTGTTCCCAGGTATCAGACTCAGGCGAATAAGCATAAAAGTCTTTTAGGTAATTCCCGTCGTAACCACTGCCGATATAACCTTTTCCACTTACTGCAAAACCAACAGCTCCATAGCGTGCACTACCCATAAAATCTGCTTTCTGAGTCCATGTATCCGTAGAAGGATCATATTCCCAAAAATCCTTCAACTCATCCTCTCCGTCGTATCCGGTACCAACGTAACCTTTTCCATCCATACTAAATGCTACAGCACCATTTCTGGCTGCTCCCGGAAATGATGCAACCTTTGTCCAGAAATTATTATCCGGATCGTACTTCCAAAAATCGTTCAAACGGTCGTCGCCATCATATCCCAAACCTATGTATGCCATATCATTAATTTTGAAACAAACAGCATCGCTGCGTGGCACACCATCAAAATCCGACATTTCCCACCAGTCACCATCGGTAATCTCATCTTCATCATCGACGGTACAAGAAACCAGCGTTACCAATGCAAAAAATAAAAAGTATAAAAGAATGTTTTTCCCTGTCTTCATCATATCTAAAAAATTATTTTTATTGTTCAATTCGCATAGGCAAACCTAAGCGTGTTTGCTGCGATTAAAAAGGAACTTGGACTAAAGTGGAAAAAGTCAAGACCAATCGATGGTTTTTATCGTTAAACGCCAAACAATTCATAAATCACCCGAGTATTATGAATAAAAAGTACTAAAAGGAGTGCAATTCACCGAATCGTCTGCAAGAATAGCCGATTGGTATATATTCTTTTCCTGTACGGCCTTTCTTTTCTTCATTTGAAGCCGAAAACAGAAAATATACTATGAAGAAAAAAGCAATTATTGTCCTTGTTGGCTGGTTATTTTTATTGTCGTGCCACGATGATGAATCACTAATGGTCTCACTTGGCGACAACTACATTAACAACCAAACAAATGTTGCACTTATTGATACTATACAAGTCCTTTTATCAACCGTAAAAATCGATTCAATCCCTACTTCCGAGAGCAGCTATTTATTGTGTGGCAGTTACACCGATGCCGATTTAGGAAAAATAAGTGCCACTACCTATGCTCAAATTGGTATGCCATTGGCCGATATCGACGACGATGAGATTTTTGACTCGATAGTAATTTGTACGAACTACAGCGGAATGGCTTATGGCGACACGCTTTTACCTCAGACATTTAAAGTCCATCGTGTAAGAGAAGATATAGAACCAAGCGACGATTACGATGCCGACCCCTATCTTTATAACACCACCACATTAAACTACGACGAAATTCCTTTAGGATCGAAAACAATTGTTCCTAAACCCAACTTTCACGATACGCTTGCCATTCGTTTGAACGACGAACTGGGCCTGGAGTTCCTGTCCTACCTTCGCGATGATGATGATGAGTTTGAATCGACAAGCGAATTCCTTGACTATTTTCAGGGAGTGGCACTGGTTCCGGGAGATGAGAATAACTCGATATTAAGTTTTGATGTTGATTCATCTTTTCAAATAAGGGTTTACACGCACATTATCAAAGAAACCAAAGTGAACAAGTCGTACACATTTGTGCATCAAAGCACATCGCACAATCATTTCAACAATGTTAGCAACGATGTTAGTGGCATGGCCCTGGAGCAAGCCACAACTCAAACCGAAGAAATTTCTTCAAGCCTGTTAAACAAACGCTCATACCTGCTGTCAAGTTTGGGTTATACCACGCGAATTGATTTTCCGGGTATCAGTAAAATTCTGGAGGTACAATACAAAAACATACTCTACAAAGCAGAATTGGTGCTTAAACCGCTATCGGGAACTTACAAAAGTAAAGAAGAATTGCCTGAAGAACTCATCCTCTATACTTCCGACAAAAAAAACAATGTTGTTGAGGAGCTGACCGACCAGGATGACTATTCAATTCCGGCCACCTTTTATTACGACGAATTTTACGACGAATATACACAGTACATCTTCGATATCACCGATTTTATTTACACCGAATTGAGCGATGGTTACGTTGACCCGGAAGACGGATTACTGGTAATGTTGCCAGAAACCGAATATGGCGGCACGCTTGACAACCTCGTATTTGATGCCCGATCACTTTCCAATTACCGTCCTACCTTAAACCTGTACTACGTTTTTTACGAATAGCCAACAGGCTTAAATTGAATAAAATGAACAGATTAATTTCGATTGCTTACATCAGCATTATTTCTATACTCCTATTGATCTTACCATTTCTCGGAAACACACAGAATACGGTGTCGCCCTACTCTATTTTCGGGCCTGGAGAAATTCGCAGCGGAGGCTTTGGCCCCAACTTAGGCATGGGGGGAACAGGACTCGCCCTCGAATCAGGAAATAACCTGAACTCACTCAATCCGGCTTCTTATGCCGGGATGGACAGCCTAAAGCTGATCTTCGAATTCGGTCTTCAGGGAAAAGGCTACAACATCAGCAATTCCAACCAATCACTTTCGGGCTTTGAGGCCAACCTCGCTTATTTTGCGCTGGGTTTTAAATACACTCGCTGGATGGCTGGCTCATTTGGTATGATGCCGTTCAGCACGGTTGGGTACTCAATAAACCGATCGAACTACATTGAAGGTACCAATGAGCAATATACCTCCAATTATGTTGGAACCGGCGGAATAACCCGCTTTTACTTTGCCAATGCCATTAAGCTACTAAAAAAGTTATCGCTCGGCATAAACACTTCGTACCTGTTTGGGCCGCTCATTCAGGAAGAATATATAACGGGCTCGACGCTTGTTCCGGAGATGATGATTGAACGAAAAGACTTTCTTCGAAGCTTTTACTTCGATTTTGGACTGCAATATCAATTTAATACAGCACATACCAACTACTCGCTGGGTCTGACTTACGCACCTGAACAAAGTTTAAGCTCCAAGCACCTTGTTACTGCCTACGACAGCGACTACTCGATTATTCAGGGACAACAATACAATACAGAATACCTTGTTATTCCGCAGATTTTTGGCGCAGGAATTGGCTTAACACGCGACCGTTTAAAACTGGCTTTTGACTACACTTTTCAACAGTGGAGCAATGTTGAATACCCAATACAAGCCGAAGAGTTTAGTGATTCGCACCGGTTCTCCCTGGGAATTGAAACCAATCCGTGGGAACGCCGCGCAATCAACCCAGGATTTAAAAACTGGACTTACCGGATGGGATATAGTCACGAATCATCGTACCTGAAATTTGGTAATACCACCCTGGGAAGCAATGAGTTTACCATGGGTGCAGGAATTCCTCTTTACGGAGCTATCTCAAACATGGATATTTCAATTTCGCATGGAAGCTACGGAGCCAGTACCGGACACCTGACCAAAGAAAAATTCCTGCGTTTCAATATTGGATTCAGCTTAAACGAAAAAGCATTTCTAAAACGTGTTATCGATTAATGATATATTAAAAACTGTTTTTTATTGCTAAAAACAAGTAGGGGAAAAAACAATCGGTAAAAAGAACTATTAAGGAGATTCTAAAACGTAAAAAATGAGATACGAAGTTCTACCATCTTCTGACTAAAATCAGAGCGATAACTTTCCCTACGCTATAAATTTATCATTTATCATTACCTGGGTTTTGTTAATTGCGTTGATATGGTCGAGCCCAACAATGTCTGATTTATGCACTCTTGAGAATTTCTCAGCAGGAAGGTTTTGTTATAGTCTTTTTAATGAATTGAGTATGATTACCGGTTGGTTGTTTTCTTTGGTATAGATTTTAATGTTGCCTTTTAATCCCTCGAGATACAAAATAGTATTCACCTTTATTAAAATGGTTTTGTAATCAGTTTTAACCAAAATGGTTTTATGATTGGCATCGTGATATTCCAGCTCCTGAACAAATTCCAGTTTCTTCGCATCCTTACTGCTATACTCGTATGTCTCATTCGTTGTTTTCAGAAAACGATCAAACTTCAAGGGCTTTAGCAGGAAATCATGGGCATTTAAATTATATCCTTCAACAAAATTCACTTCATAGTCTAAGTCCGGCGCACATTTCAAACTAATAAGACTTAAATTAAAGGAGACCAAATCGAGACCACATTGATTTTCTACCAGAAATTTTCTTTTTTTAATCCAAACATGTAAAGTTCTTTAAATTTGAACTAAACGGTGACCCGCAAAAAATAGACCGCATTAAATCACTTATATAAAGGCATTAATGGGATCAGGCTCGAGTCCTGGTATCACACTAACATTTTTTATAAAATTTTAGTGAAAGAATTCAAATCTCCTTAATATCTCAAGAATCTTAAATTCAGGTTATCAGATCTGCATAAAATTTGGTATATTTAGATGATATTTGAATTATAAAACTACCAGTAATTATAGAGTTACCTGAAAGGGTCCATTAAACAAACAGCAAACAAAATCACTGATATTTAGCGTATTATAAAATAAATCGTGCTCCTTTACTGGGCACCAGGAGAAATCCAAATAAAATAAAAAGCACTTAAAATCAATATTTTAAGTGCTTTTTTGTTTTCCACAGGAGTCAAAAAAGAACAAAAAAAGTCATTTGAAACGAGACTTTACCGAGAACAACCAATTTTTAAAAATCTGTACTCGCTATAGTCTCGACAAGTCTCAGAAATCTCTCTATTTCAACATTTAAATTGACATGAATCGACTCGATTTGATCTTGAAAACAAGCCCTGAAAAGGGTACTTTTAAGGTACTCATAGCTATACGCTTTATTTTTCTTTCTACAATCTTTAAAACAACTGCCTAAAAGTTATAGAAGTACGGGGTGAAACAAGTTTTCTATTTCATTTTAAAAGAGGAAGATCTAAATAACTAAACTATATTAATTGAACTATTTAATGCCCTGTTGTTTCAAGTATAATCTATATTCAAATTTTCAAACCACTTAATTCTATTTAACGACTGTTAGATGAAGTATTTCATTTACAAAACATTCCTTAGTTCTTTTTTAGAGGTCTGACACAAAATATTCCATACAGATAATATAAACTCATGCAAAAATTGAAAGTGAATAAATATTAAGTCTCCAACGTTTTCTGCAACTCAATCAAGTTGGACATAATTATTTGATAAATTCAATTAAATAAGATCCAGCTTTCAGTTTACAAAATCCATTTGTATTTCGATCAATGTCAACTTTGTTGCCGGTTAGAACATTGATGGCATTTTTAAAAGTATATCCTGAAGGAATATGAAGATCAGCAGATGAATTGGCAGGAAGAGTGACGGTATAACGAATCCCTTTGCCTTCGTGTTGCCAGGCCGATATGATTTCTCCGTAAGGAGATTGATGAGTCACTTTAATGTTCTCCAATGTCGATATAAAGTTTGGTCGGAGAATCACATTTTTAAAACCCGGATTGCTCTCGTCAGGATATATACCACCCAATCCTCTGTAAAACCATCCTCCCACGGCACCAAACATCATATGGTTATCAGAAATATCCCGTTCTGCTTCAAGGTCCCAATTCTCGAGTAATGTTGTTGCTCCGTTTACGATCCACCATCCCCATGAAGGGTATTTGTCCTGAACAGCCACTTTATAAGCGGCTTCTGCATGTCCGTTCTCGCTTAATGCAAATAAAAGTGCTTTTGCTCCGTGCACACCAACATCCAAATGAAAACCATTTTCTTCTACCTTTTTTGCCAGATTATCGGCAACCAGTTGTCGCATATCTGCCGGAACTACATCCCACATCAAGGGCATACTTTGTTCGGTTTGTGTACCATTGGCATAAATACCGGTTTCTTTGTCCAGGTATTTTTCGTTGATGGCTTGTTTTATTTTCTGCGCAAGAGCTGAATAATGGTTAAAGTCATCCTCTTTACCAAATAATTTTGCGGCATCCGCAAGAATCTTTGTATCTACATAATAATATACGGAAGACATTAATTCTTTGGTAGACTGCGATTTAACAGGCACCCAGTCGCCACGCCCCCAAGAGGTTAAACCATCGGGACTTCGCGAATCGATATAATTCACATAACGTTTTATGTTGTCGTAACAGTCGGCTAATAATTTACTGTCGCCATAATACAGATAAATATTCCACGGAATAATGACAATCGTACTGGTCCAGTCAACTCCGTTATCGGTACCATAGCCCCAGCCGCCGGTAGGAATAATGTCCGGAAGCACTCCGTTGGGTTGCTGTTCATCACGATGATCGGCGAGCCATTTTTCATAGATGGTAATTCCATCAAAATTGTAAAGTGCAGTTTCAATGGCGAAATGAGCATCTCCGGTCCAGCCGTTTTTTTCGCGCTGCGGACAGTCGGTTGGGTAACCAAACAGATTAGACAAATAGGAATTGTTTGTAGCCCACCACAACTTATTGATCAATGGATTTGATGCTTCGATAGTGCCGGCCGACGGCACGTCGCTGTGCATAAAATAAGCCACAAGGTTATCCTTTTTCAAATCGATTGGATGGCTACTGGTCACTTCAACATAACGAAAACCTTTATAGTTAAACTTCGGCATGAATTGCTCCTCTCCCTGCCCACTGAGGATAAAAATATCTGTTTGAAAAGGATCTGTAACCTTATCGCCCCGGTAATAAACATCTATATTCGAACCGTCAGCCCGTCCATCTGCAGATAATCTTTCGGTATGTTTAAGTTTGATAATTGTTCCTTCATCGCCGGTTACCCTAATTTGACTAACACCGGCTATATTTCTTCCCAGGTCGTACAAATAGGTGGTATCATTTATTTTTGTCATTTCCTGAGAAATAATCGCCTCAACATTGCGAATGGGATGTAACAATTGAGAAACAATGTTTTGAGAGGGAGCAGGTCTGTATTTAACTCCCTGCCAATTACTATCGTCAAAACCGGGTGTGTTCCACCCGCGCTGTTCTTTCCTTGCATCATAATGTTCTGCTGTGTAAATGCTGTTAAAAACAACTCCTCCCTTCGAAGTTTTCCAATCGCGCTCAGAAACAATGGTTTCCACAGATCCATCCTCATAGGTAATTCGAAGGTCGAGACAAAAAGCCGGCCGGTTTCGCCATGGTGCATTATGGAAATCCCAAACGCCCAATGATTGATGGTTGTACCAGCCATTTCCCAAAAGAACTCCAACTGCATTCCTACCACTTTGTAGCTGATCAGTTACATCGTAGGTAACATACAGATTACGACGGTCGAAACGGGTATAAATCGGATCAAGTCTGTGGTTTCCGATTTTCTCTCCGTTCAGGTATAGCTCGTATAAACCGGCCGCAACAATATATGCTCGTGCCGATTTGATTTTCTTCTCTGTTTCAAACTCCTTTCTGAAATAAGGAGCCGCCTTTTCGTTTTGATCGCTGTGGTCGCTTATCCAGCTTCCGTTCCAATTTTCGATACCCATCATTCCGGTTTCAAATGAAGCAATGGCCGAGGTTGACTTTTCATTGTTATTGTTCCATATCGTTACCGACCAGAAATATTTGGTAAATGGTTTTAGTTCTTTTCCACTGTAACGAACAAGCATATCGTTGGATAAGATTTTGTCCGAATCCCAGATCGTTCCCTGGCCTTTTACAACAGCAAGCGAATCGGTTGAGACCAGCAATTGATACGCCAATTGTTTCGCGCCAAGTCTCGCATCCTTCATCTTCCAGGAAAGACGGGGATTAGGAGAATCAACTCCAAGCGGATTGACCAGATATTCGCAATTTAATTGAGTAACGTTTTCCGATTGAGATTGGGCTTGCAAATAATTACAAAAAAGCAACAGTACAAGGATGGAAACACTGAATTTATTCATGTTCATTCTAATTCTTCGAAAGGTTTGCACTCAGAACAGATTCTTAATTATTGACTGACTGGTTATATAAACTAAGTATAATCGTATTATTAACGGGGCTTAGCTCTATGACTGCCCCTGATGAAGATTTAGCGAAAATCCCTTCATCTGCATTTACGGAATAACTCACACCATCAAATTCGCAGTTCACTCCAGAGGAAGTAACATTTACAAACGGTAATTCGGCACCGGATTTTACATCTAATTCCCAAAACCAGTCAATTGTTTCCTTTGATTCTAATTTCATCGAAATTTGCTGCTCAGTAAACTTTACGACAAAATTTCCTTCTATTGTACTCAAAGGCCAAACAACCTGTAACAAGCCCTTTTCAGAGCTCTTTATCTCCGGTTTACCTCCTTTTACGGCCAGTTCGGTTCCATCAATTACGGCTTTTAAATTTAATCCTGACATTTCTTCCGATGAGCTCCACACATGGCCATCAACAAATGGCAGCGTATTGAAAAAACACTCGTTTGAATTCACTCTTTCAGTTAAATATTTGGAAGGCATGTTTTCATCAAATAGATGAATATCCCGAAAACGCAAAGTTCCATTTTCCCAAAGTAGGTTAGCCCTATAGAATCGAGAGTTAAACCACACTGTTTGTACATCTTTATTGTCCAGGTCGTTATTAACAGTTACGGAGGTGGCTGGTGTTGTCTTATAATTTGCTTTAAACCATTTTCCCGATTCGGCCAGCGTCTCTACTTGTACTTTTTTCTGATCTCTCAACTTTGCGATTAACGGCATCTGAATTTGAAAACCTTTTTCAACAGAAGGCCATATAAATGAATTCTCCTGTCCAGCCTGCGTATAGGCAAACTCCATGCATTCTCCATCAACAAACTCCTTTAAATACCAGTTGACCCAAGCTGAATCTCCCCCTGCCTCAGGATAAACCGGCTCCAGCGTAACCACTCCCTGATGTCTGTTCCCTATTCCATTATCGTACTGGCGAACCGGATCACTCCCCAACATACGGAATATGGGCACCGGAATTTGGTTTTCTTCATTCTGTGCAGGCATATAAGCATTCTTCTGACTTGGATAATAAGCCTGGTTCCAGTATCCGCCCCAAAGATTGTAGCCATCTGTTCCAATCTGATCTTTACAGTTACAGGAGGCAACAATTCCATATTTTTGATACATGTAATTCAATGTATGAGCATCAATAAACCATGATCCAACAGATTTGGGATAGTAACCATAATTTTTTTTAAAGTCTTCCATATACACATCAACGAGCCTTTCCCGCTCTTCTGGAGTGTAACCCGTTGAGAAGCCAACATCGGCATGCCAGTCCCAGGGATATCGGCCCCGCCATTTCATGCCGGCATTTTCAACAAGAGGCTGTGGTATTTCCCACCACGCGCCAATTTCAAACGAATCGGCAGGCAAGCTTTTTAATAATTCCTGATACCGAGAATCGAGCAGCGCATCGTATTGCAATAGAAACGTTCCCCCAAGCTGGTATTGTTTCATTATTTCTACCTGTTTGGCAGTAGTTTCAAAAAGCACAGTCTCAGTTATTCTTTCATCCCTTGGTTCGATCAGTCGGATGAAATTGATAATATTGATAATTTTGGGCTTCGTTTCATCACCTGTCAATTCTTCATGCTTTGACGGTGTTTGACATGCCGATAGGAGTACCATGACTCCAATTATCAAGGCAGAGAACTTATGTTTATACTTCATGTATCTTCGTTTAGAATTCATTTCATTTTGCATTTATCAATTTTAAAATCCGAATATTTTACTGGTTGTTTAACGTCTAAACCTATTGGACAGATTTTGCTATAAAACTAAGAGATACTTTTTACATTTTAAAATAATTGTTACTGATAATTTCGTGATGCAAGCTTAATGAATACTAAAAAAGATTTTGGGACTTCATTAGCCGTATAATCAGAAATCCATTGCAAGAAAAGCTGATTAACTTTTCTTTTTAGTTTCGGATTTGATCCTGACAATCCAGTATATAATCAACAACTTTTCGAGCTAAACCAGGAGCCATTACAACAAACTTTTTATCGTTTTTTAGTTTCTTTAGCCAGCCTTGAATGTATGCTGCACTGTTATCAATCGTCACGTTTTCTATCCCGCAGTAACCACAAAGGAAAGCAGCTCCCATTTCAGCTACTAATTCTTCTTGCTTATCCGAAAATTAGGATAAGCAAGATTATCCTAACTAAAACATTATCCTAAATTAATTATCATATCGCCTGTTGCATAGATTTTTAACGTTCAAAAAGTTAGGATAATATTTTTCCTTTCATCCGTATACTACTCTCGAGTTTTAACGCTAAAGAATAATATATGGATATTAAAAAACTGAAGAAAACGCATCCAGAGCTTTTAGAATACATGAAAGCAAATGGATTTGGCAGCGGCGCCATCGGCGGCGTTAAGGTCATGTTCAGACGATTGTTTGACCATGAAGGAAAGTACACGTCTTACAATGATTTTTACAAGAAATTTATTTCCAGGGAAGGTCTTGAAGGAAGCACCAAAAGACTTCGTTATTATCGCACCTCCGTGCGCACTATTCAAGGGTTTGATGAGTTTGATCATTTTCCCAACAGGCTCAAATTCGCTCCTGTTCAGTACAGGGAATGTAGTTATGAGCACTTGAACCCGACATTCAAAGGCATCGTTGACCATTACATGCAAGTGGCATCAAAAGAATGTAAGAGTGAAAAGTCAATCAGAGTAGAATCGAATGCTGGCGCCGCCTTCTTGTGTCACATGCAAAGAAATGGGGCGATTGATTTATGTGGTATCACGGAATCGATGGTATTATCTTTCTTTTATGATGGTTACAAGCAGCTAAGAGGTTGCTCCTATAGGACTAAAATCAAGACCGTTTTAAAATCAGCTATGGGGACTGATTACTATGCCCAATGCGCACGTATCATTGATGATATGCCTCGTTTAAGAAACGGTAGAAAGAATTTTGCTACTCTTAAAGATGATGAGATCCGCATTATTAAAGAGAATTTACAAGAGGGAGCGCGAAATGATTTTTCGTTACGTGATAAAGCTGTTGTATCAATGGCTATGTATACCGCATTAAGAGGAACCGACATCGCTCGAATGCGGATTAATAATATCGATTTGGAAAGAGACCTAATTATACTTACTCAATCCAAAACGCAGCAACCTATGATCTTGCCACTCAGGGCTATCGTTGGCAATCCCTTGGTAGATTACCTCTCAAATGAACGACCAAGAAACCTGGATATCAAGAGTATTTTTACTAATGTCCACGATCCGGAAAATCCAATGGACTCAAGTACCATAGGAGGTATTATCAGGCGCTTTTTTGCAAAATTAGGAATAAGGAGTGATGATAAAGAAAATGGTCTCCGGTTGTTCCGACGATACCTGGCATCTAAAGTCCTCGAAAATGGCGTTCAGCCCAGGGTTATCAGTGATATTCTTGGTCACCTGTCATCGGAATCTTTAAATCCATATATCGATACTGACATCAAACATCTGCGTGAATGTGGGGTAAGCATTGAGCAATATCCCGTAGGAAAGGAGGTATTCGAGGTATGAAAACAATTGAAGAACTGACTGATATCTATTTGGACTATCATAGATCTAAAGGAAAGAAATTAGGGTATCAGAGCTTCCTGCCGTTAAGAACGTTTACCAGTTTCTGTGTGAATAAAAAGAAGATTCTGTATATGTCGCAGAAGTTGGTTGATGAATGGTGTGTTAAACGTCCGGGAGAGACAGAACTCTCGCACAACGCACGAGCCGGTTGTATCCGGCAATTTCTTAGGTACACTAACAGTTGTGGCTATACGTCCTTAATGCTACCGGCACTAATTCAAATCTCCAGTTCGAAGAAGGTTGTCTCAGAAACGGAGCTTCCTTTGGTTAAAACGTTCGTATCTGGGATGATGGATAAATACATCTTTTACCTGAAAACATCAAATCATCTTTCAAGATTTACTCATAAAACTCTGATACGCTTTAACAAATACTGCGCATCAATTGAACCAGATGCAGATATACTCACTGATGATATTGTCAATGGATGGTGCGGCAAAAGGCCTTTTGAACAATGCAAATCACGAAATTTACGGATAAGGCCGATACGCAAGTTCTTAAAATATACCAATAAACATGGATGGACAAATGTCTTGATACCGGAAAACTTGCCTAACGAAAAATCCACATATACTCCTCATGGATTTAATCAGGGTGAATTAAATGCTTTTTTTCATTCCACCGCTACAATTAAGCTTGTTGGGTGCCAAAACGAATTGATATTTAAGCTTAGGAGAATGCAAGTTCCTGTATACTTCCGGTTGCTTTACAGTACCGGTATGAGAACAAACGAGGCTCTGATGCTCAAATGTAAAGATGTTGATCTTACAAATGGCATAATCAATATTGCCCATACTAAAGGTCTTGATCAACACAGAGTGGCTTTGCATATAACCATGTGGAACTTGTTAAAACAATATAATGATGCAATGGAACGACTTATGCCAGGTAGGAAAATATTTTTTCCAGATAGAAATGATAACTTCCATGGGATTGCATGGCATTCAAATCACTTTAGAAATATCTGGAAAACCATATCCAATGAACCTGCACGGGCTTACGACCTACGTAGCTTTTACGCTGTAACCAACATTAATAGTTGGGATTATGATGGTACGGAGTGGTTTGACAAGCTACTCTTTCTCAGCCACTCAATGGGGCATCGAAGAATCGAAAGTACCTGTTATTACTATCAACTTGTTCCTTTGTTCTTTAACCAATTAGAAGAACTGACAGGACAAGCTCTTCATGAACTGTTACCAAATCTTACAAACTTTTTTGATTATGAAGAAACTAACTGAATCTTTAGTCATCGCAAAGGCAATGCGTGAGTGGGAGAAGATATATCTTCCTGAAATAAGGGCTCTGAGTCCTCATACTCTGCGGTCATATCATAAAGCCATTACCCTGTACGCTATCTTCCTTAAAGATGCCAAGTCAGCCAATTTTGGCAACCTCTCAGGTGATTTTTTTTCAACTGCTAATATCCAGGAATGGATGTTGTGGTTAAAGAGCGAAAGAAGTTGCTCCAACTCCACTTGTAATCAACGGCTAGCCGGGTTGAAGAACTTCCTTAAGTTCTTGAGTAAAAAGGATATCCGCTTTATTCAATTATGGATGGAGGCCCGGGAAGTTAAGCAGATGCGATATGTCAAGCCGGCACAGGTGGAAATAACACAAGAGGCCATTAAAACTCTTTTTAATGTCATCAATCTCAAAACCAAAATCGGGAAACGTGATTTTACGCTATTTTACCTGATTTACAGTATTGGTGCTCGTATTGACGAAGTGCTATCGTTAAAAATATCAGACATCTATTTAACTCAGCCAAATGGTAAAAACTATATTGCAGTACTGGGTAAGGGAGCAAAAAGAAGGTCACCATCAATACTTAAAGAGGTCTCTAAAGTCCTAAAGGGTTACATTGAGATGTTCCACGGCAAAAAACTTAATCCCTGGGATCTTTTATTCTTCGTTTATTATGACGGCAGGAAAAAGAAACTCACCCAGGAGGCTGTAAATAAGCGTCTAAAAATATATGCGCAAAAGGCACATTGTATTAATCCCGAAGTGCCCGAGAATTTACACTGCCACCAGCTACGCCATGCACGGGCCAGTCATTGGCTGGAGCAACATCTCAATATCGTAGCCATCCAAAGATTGATGGGGCATGCTAATATAAATACGACAATGCGCTATATTTTTGTCTCTACTGAGCAAAAGAATCAGGCTTTGGCAACGCTTGAGGATGATGTTATGAAGGATACCGGTAAAAAGTGGAAAAACATCCGAAAAAAGAAGGACTTGCTGGAATATCTTGGCCTTAACGAATAAATGCCAGAGATTAACAAAGACAGCCCACTTTCTTGAAGAAATATTATCCCAACTCTTATGGCGTTAACATGCTGTAAACTAAAAGATATGCTCCAAAAGTTGGGATAATATTTTAGTTAGGATAATCTTGCGAATAATCATTACTAGCGAAATTCAAGTTTGAAAACCGCTCGTGTCGATTTAAACGTTTACGGTGGCCTGTAGAATGAACCAACTCATGGAAAATCGTGGAATAATATTTTTCATCCTGAAAAAAGGTTCTTGCTCCCGGCATGTGGACTTCATCCAATGAAGGAATATAACATGCTTTTTTCTGATCAAGCTTTATGACCGGGGAATCGGACCAGAACTGGATAAGCTGTTCACAGGAAGCAATCGAATCGAAGTCGTGATCGTGAGCGGTGTTTTCAGGAATTTTATCAGGATCAATACCTTCTATTTCATCAGTATGAAATACCCGATAATAACGAAGCATTGTATGGCGTTTCCACACTATGACATTTCTCCATATGATTCGTCTGGTTTCTTATTCTGCCCTCCAACTTTGTTTGGTTCTGATCCTTTACAAATTTAAATTTAAAACAAATCCTATGATTCGTATTGAGGTAAAAGCCGACAGAAACGGGAATTACTGTTAAAGCTTGTAACTTTGTATCGTATAAATAATATCCACTTAATTTATTCAAATGGCCAAAAAATCAATAATAGAAAAAATACGAAACAAGTCCGGGTTCATTTGTGATATGGACGGTGTGATTTATCACGGGGATAAGATTCTTGATGGTGTAATAGAATTTGTATCTTGGTTAAAAGAAGAAAACAAAAAGTTTGTTTTTCTGACCAACTCCAGTGAAAGGACTATTCGAGAACTTCAGGGGAAACTATTCCGGATGGGGCTTGATGTTGGCGCGGAACATTTTTACACCAGTGCTTTGGCAACAGCATCTTTTCTGCAAAGCCAAAAACCCAACGGCAGCGCTTATATTATTGGAGAAGCCGGACTAATTAATGCACTTTATAATGTCGGATATTCAAGCAACAACATCGATCCTGATTACGTGGTTATGGGAGAGGCCCGCTCTTATAGTTATGAAATGATTGAAAAGGCTGTAAACCTGGTGAACCGAGGTGCCAAGCTGGTAGGTACAAATCCCGACCTGAACGGTCCGATAGAAAACGGGATTGCTCCGGCTACCAAAGCGCTTATCTCACCCATTGAACTGGCCACCGGAAAGCAAGCATACTTTGTCGGTAAACCCAACCCGCTTATGATGCGAATTGGGTTAAAAAAGCTTGGCGTTCAAAGGGAAGATACCATAATAATCGGCGACCGAATGGATACAGATATTGTTGCGGGTATTGAAGCCGAAATAGACACTTGCCTTGTTTTATCTGGTATTTCAAACAAACAAACCATCCTCGAATTTGCTTATCGCCCGCATTACGTTTTACAGGGTGTTAATGAAATTGTAAAAGATTACGAATAGGCTTGTGTAAACTCTTCTAATCAGATAAAAAGTATGGGTGTTTAATTTTCGATGTAAATTAGTCGAGCATAATCCAACATTGCATCGTTAATTTGGCCATCCATATTGATATTCCAGTCTTCAAATTTCAGGCTGATTTCATTCTTCCCTTTTTGAAGCTGAACTTTACGCGAATTGGAGAAACCCCAGTCAGACCATTCATCTTGGCCTCGCTGTGGGAGCACCATAACACCTTCATAATCATTGTTCACATACAAACTTCGAATTGCACAGTTGTTGTCAGTATTCCATGGGCCTGTACCGTTTGAATACTGCAGGTCAATTAAATACTTGCCTGCTTCAGGAACGGTTACCGGAATACGGATGTTAGTGTTTTTCGACATCGTAGTCTCTACAAAACCTTTCCCTGAATAGTTTGAATAAGGCAGTTTGGATTTACGCGCATAATTCTCCATCTCCAGGATTTGCATACTTGATTTCGGATAAACCATAAGCGGTTCACTGCTGAAGGATTCAAATCCATCAACATCTGTTGCAGTCACTTTGTATTCAGCAAAACCATCACCACTTATCTCAAACGAATTGGTATCAATTGTTTTCAACACAACTCCGTTTTTATAAACCGCGTATGAAACGGCCCCCGGAATGGGCTCCCACTTTAAGGTTGAACCGGAAAGGGCAACTTGCGGATTTGGTAACGAGAATTTATTTGGCACCATGTTAACCGGATTGGATCCAAACTCATTGTCCATCATAACGATCTTAATTTCGTGTTTCCCGTTAATTGTTGCGGGTAAGAAAGCATTTCCCAGGAGTTCGCCATCCATTGTTATTGACTTTATTTTGTTCCCGAAGCCTTTCACCTGAATATCCAGCACTGCATCGCGGTAATGGAAATTACTAAGTGTTCTTGTGCCACCGTAAACTTCCGGGATAACGGGACTAAAATGAATACCACCGGCCTCGAAATTGATTCCCATAAATACCCGGTGCACCATAGCCAGATTACCGGCCATACTCCACAACATACGGTCGGAGTTAATTTCGGTACCAACATAATCGCCGGTTTCGGCAACCATATTTTCATAATTGGTCAGGAATAAAGCGCCCGCCCTGTAAATTGCTGCCAATCCATGCAGTAACGCTTGTTCGTTTCCGGCTTTAGCAGCAGCCAGGTTCCAGTAAGACTGTACAAAAGGCCAAATGCCGTTATTATGATATGGCGGAATTCCCGGAATTTGCGGATAAATACAAGTCGTTCCGAAGGTTGTCAGAGGCGATTTCTCAAAAATGGATGTTGCCTGTGTGCTATCTGCTACATCAAACAAAACAGCCAGTGCTTCGCCCAAGGCTTCGAAGCGTGGTGAAATATTCAGATAAGTACGTCCATATAGGTACTGGCTATAATATCCTTTATCTGCCATCCACAGGTATTTATTAATTCCATCCTTAATTACTTTAGCCTGATCCAGGTATTCCTGATACGGTTTACCTAACTGCTTGGCCATTTCGGCCAGAATAATGTGAGCCTGGTAATGAACCACGTTTGTTCCCAGGTTTTGCGACACGTAAATATCCATGTTCGACATCCATTTCGGATACGTTTGCTCACGCCAGTCCAGGAAAGACGATTCGCCGCAGAACATACCTGTTTTTTCCGAACGGATGGTTTTATAATCATCTTCCAGGGTGTTTTTGATGACATTGTAAGCTGTTTCCAACCATTTCTGATCACCGGTCACTTTATAGATTTCCCAGGCGCCAAGTGCCCAGGTGGTGCGGTCTGATGAAACCGGCCATGCGCCTCCGGAACCGGTGTCCTGAATAATGCGGTTGCGTTTTACCTTTTTCAACAGGCTGATTTTTGCAACCTTAGGCTCGTGATAAGCAAACGCCAGCAAGGTACTGTAACTCACATCGCGGGTCCATACCCCGCCCCATTTGGCACCGGTGCGCAAGGTACTGTCGGGTTCAATATTTTTGCGGGCTTCTTCAAGCGACATATTGAAAAGTGCATCCACCAGCGGCTGATCTGAATGATAGCTTGGCTTCATTGAAATATCCTCAGACAAAGTCCATGTTTTAGTCACATCCTGCGTAGTATCGTAAGGATTCAAAACCAGCTTCAACTCATAAATCCCATCTCCGTCGGGATCTTGTAAAGCCAGTCCGTTTTCATCCAGGTTGGAGAAATCCCAGGTCAAAGGCTCCGAACCACCGGCGATGTAGACATGCTTAAAATCTTCCTTGGCCACGCGGCTTCCGTCGAAAGCTTCGTAGTAACCTTTTTCTTTAAACTGATCAAAAACGGGGTTCATATCCAACCGAATGGTATATTCATAGTTGACCGGCAATTTGGTTCCCGGGTCGCCCGGATTGGGCTCGTCGTCCTGACCAAAGCGGATGATTGGCGATTCGTGTTCTCCGTCACCAATAATCAGCCAGTGGTCATGACCTGACATCTTCTCGTTATCTTTCTCGTTAATGCTGAATTTGAACACAATCAGACGTGAATATTGCTCGCTGACTGTACTTCTGTAATTCGACACCATTTTTCCCGGAGAAACGACTTTCGATTCATAATCTCCCTGAACGACTTTATCAGGATAAACGGTGAATGCTTCAGACTGGTACAAGACTTCAGGTTTCTTTTGACAAGCACTCGCGCCAATCAGTAAGCATACGATCCAAATTAGTTTTTTCATTTTTGTTTTTTTTGCTTTTGCTACAGAATAAGTTTCTCCTTTTTGCATACCCGATTTTGAAGGTCAGTAAGTACTACGATGTAGAAACCTTTCTGAATTCTAAATTCGGTATTTGACACAAAACTGTTACTATATTTCATTCGCCCATCAATGCTATAAACCATAATTTTCATGGGCAATAAATCGGGGCTACTTGCTTTTATCGTTCCATTATATCCGATAATGCTATATTTTCCTGTTTGATTTTCCAAGTCGTTTATACCAACTGTTGTCCCATACGATACCCGAACTTTCATCTCAAACAAGTCCAGGGAAATGGTACATGTAGCCGCCTCGGAGATTCTGAACTTATAATCGTTCACAGATGTTTCACCCCAACCTTCGTATATAACAGGATATGACCATCCAGATTCAATCAGCTGGTCTTCAACTAATGACACATAACAACTTCCCCAGTAATTTTTTGCTTTCAAAAATTTGAACTGTCCGGGCACCACATTTCCAGTCCATTGGTATCTACCTTCCAAAAGATTGGTAGTAGTCATTGTTTCGGGGTAATCGTTCACCCAGCCACACGGCATGGCATCACCTGTTAAATAAACGACAGAAGGATAATCTGCATCCGATGGAGTAAATTGCACTTCAATGGTTTCCTCGAGCGTATTCAGTTTAATAACATAGTATCCGTTTCCACTTCCGTCAACAGGTATCTCCCATTTCGTATCATCACCATCCAGCCGCATTTTCGCTGCCCCGATCAGTGGCTCATTACCTGAACCTGCAGGATGAAATGCCGGACTCCAACTACTTTTTGAAGTAAGAAATTTTATAGAGCCAGGTTCATCACCGGAACTATTGTACTTTAAAAATCCACGGTAATAAAAAACAAACTGATCCGCTGTATCCTTTTCCAATTCAAGCGCATCACTGAGTTGCCAGCCAGAACCAGTTGTATTAACCGGTCCTCCTACCATATACAAATGCGTATAAATTTCGGCTACTTCAACTTCTAATGTAGGATCGGGTCCATCGACTAATGTTATTATGTAAATTTTTGACGGGTTTACATACTTAACTCCAAAGCCAACCTGACTCGTGTCCACTTGTATTTCCATTCCTATCTGTTGTCCCATTGGGTCATTTATACCGCAGACAGGGATATAAACATTAGTTCCATCAGAAAGCTTAAACTCCCCGGTAGTTATTTCTCCCATATACTTATACACATTGGTATTGGTAGCATCTTGCTCCAAAAGCGTAGTGTCATTTTCCAGTGCTTCTCCGATAATGGTCCAGTCTTTAGCTTGTAGCGTAAAAACGGCGCATGTAGCCAGCAGAAATAAGATAATTCGTTTCATTTGATTGTCTTTTAATTAGTTATTAACGACTACAACACGTAATGGTAATGAACTATATGACACACCTTCAACCTCAACTACAATTTTCCGAGTGTTCGGATCGTAGTCATACGCTACATCGCTTCCATTTACGGTTACACTTGCAGGTTCATTTTTGCCGAGCATTTCGAATTGGAACGAACGTGAATCAGGCATTCCTGCAAATGATCCGGTACGTGCATTCACAGTATAAGTGCTGACTCCGTCAACTGTTGTTTGTGAAATAAGCGTTTTAGTAAAACTCCCTGACTCGTAGTTGCTGTTGTTGTTCTCGTCTTCGTATAACGAACATTCACCATTTTCTCCCGGGGCAAACTGCACAATAATCTTCGTGGGTCTGTCATTAAGATGTTTTATGGGTGGGTACAGTGGAATAACAGCACCTTTACGATAATAATATGGGATTTGTCCCTCGGCAAAATAACGTGTAATGATCTGGTTCCCAGAAAGCAGAGAATCGGTTGCCACTTCATACCATGTTCCTCCCGGCAGCCAGATGGTTTGGCCGACCGTTGGCTCGCCTTCCGCAGATTTGCAAACAGGAGCCGCCAGAATGTCGTTACCAAACATATATTCTCCTTCGAAAGTGTAAGCCTCCTCTGATTCAGGATAATCATAATACATCGGTCGGCAAAGCGAAATTCCGGTATCGTAAGAATAACGTGCATAAGTATAGATATATGGAATCAGGGCATATCGCAACTCAATAGCTTCACGCATCAACGGAAAATTGTCGTACATCCATATTCGGCGTTCAATTGACGGATCATTAGTTGCATGGGTACGCAGAATAGGCGAAAACACTCCGTATTGAATCCATCGAAGGTATAGTTCAGGATTATTTGAATCAGCCGTTTTCATGTGTCCACCTATATCATGACTCCAGTAGCCATATCCAACATTAGCGGCTGTAGCTGTGAAATAAGGTTCAAAAGCCAGGGTTGAAAATGTGCTGGCAGCATCACCGGAAAATCCAATCTGGTAGCGATGGTTACCTAACCCTCCCCAGCGGTGAAATATCAATGGCCGATCTTTAGAATGGAATTTTTTATCGTTGAAGAAAACATGGTTTAACCAAAAGGTATTTCCGAGATGCGGTTCATTTCGGGCAATCATCCATTGTTGCCAGTCGAGCCACCAGAAGTCAATTCCCATGTTTTCGAGTGGCCGCAAAATATCTTTGAAGAATGCTTTATAGAATTTTTTATTCTCGATATTCCATGGAATCGTTTGAGATGTTGACACCCCCAGGTCGTTCGCCAATTGGGTGAAATTTTCTTCATAAATACCAATACCATCGGCAGGGTGCAGGTTAAGTGTTGTTTTTAGGTTCTGGCTATGTATCCAGTCGACGAAACCCTGGGGATCGGGAAACAATTCTTTGTTCCAGGTCCATCCGGTCCATTCTGTCTGGTCGGTGCGGTTGTTGTACCCGTCCATATGCCAGTCCATATCAATTACCAGCACATCCATCGGAATATTGTTGGCCTGAATATCATTTACAATGTCACGAAAATCCTGTTCACTATAGCGTTGATATTTTGAATACCAATAACCAAAAACATACTGCGAAGGCAAGGGTATTTTTCCTGCAATAAGTGTGAAATCGTAAAGCGCTTTTTTATAATCATGTCCATAGCCCATAAAGTACATATCCATTGAATTAGGATCGGCACGTTGAGCCACCCAATCAACCGTATCGCTTCCATCGAACATTAAACTGTAACTACCGTCATTACGTGCCTGTTGCTCATCGATCACAGCCCAGCCGGAGCGCGAAATAAGTCCATCCTCCAGTCTCTTTCTCACATCGCCTTCGGCACCGTCTAACGTACGACATGTTCCTTTCAGGTTGTAAGGATCAACTTTTGTAGGAAACCAGGTTTCAGGGGCTCCATTTACATTCAAGGTAATTTGTAAATTCGGGTCACAAGGATCATTCACCAAAGGATCTGAATCCAATCTATATTTTAGTTCCAGTTTACTGGTTAAAATGTACAGATACCCTGCCTCGGTTTTAGTACTGTAAGCAGGCACGGGCAAACGACGATTTACCACTACAAACGATGCTCGGTCTTCGAATTTACTGGAATCGCTTTGCTCAATACGTATCATCTCAGGTGTTAATACTGTAAACCTCATCGTTCCTGAAGTGACAATAGCATCAGGATCAGCCACTGGATTATTCGTTTGTGCTTTTGCCGCAACCATAAAAAAGAAAAGGCAAAAAGCAGTTGTAATTAGTTTTATCATCTTCATAGTTTTATTTGTCCCCGATCTTGCCATCGAGAAGATCGGGTTGGTAATCATTAGTTTATTAAAACAGCTCCAATGGCCGCAAAGAATTAAAAGCTTAGTTGTAACCATAGTATCTCTAAAATCGGTTTCATTTAGTTTCAATAACAACCTCTTGTTCTACTAAACCTGCAGGGACACAGATAACGCAAGTTCCATTGGTTTCATCCCAGCTCCACTCTGCTTTTTCAATCGTATCAGGCAAAATATTTTCCGTCTTTTTAAGCCTAAAAGTTTTTAGTTTCTTACCCGCCAACAGAACAGATACCGGTTTCTTAGTCATGTGAACTTGGTAAACCACATTCCTGTTTTGAGGAACAAAACCATTCGAGACAGCTTCTTTACAACTAATCTCCAGGCCTGTTCGTTTTGTCAGGCATTGTATTTTCCGTTTCACAAATATGTCCGACTTGTAATTATTGGTTTCGCCATCGTCTTCATACACTTCAAATTTTGCCTTCTTATTGATACCCGCCGGAAAAACTGAAATCAACAACGGATAATCAGCTTTCTGCCCGATAAATTGCATGACCGGCATTTGCGGAATGATGGTTCCCTTCTTCACAAACATGGGGATGGTTTCCAGTTCAACCGGGTAGTCAATCCACTGATTGCCGGTGAACGTGTTTTGCGGATTATTGAAATCTAACCAATCTCCTTCCGGGATGTAAACTTTTTTGAACGCCGCACCTTCTTCCAAAACCGGAGCTACCAGCAATTCTTCACCGAACATAAACTCTGAATCCAGGTTTGCTGCCTCAGAATCATCAGGATATTCCAGTACCAACGCACGCATCAAAGGCATTCCTGTGTCGTGAGCTTCGCGTGCATAGGTATAAATGTAGGGAAAGAGCCTGTATTTCAACTCAATGGTCTTCTTTGCTATTCGCTCAGCCTCCTCGCCAAATAACCAGGGTTCCACCGCATTGTTTCCTTCGTGATGAATCCGGCTCAGCGGATTGAACGCGCCAAACTGAAGCCAGCGAACATACAATTCACTCATCGCGCCATAGTCGGAAATGTCGCCGCAATAGCCCGAAATATCGGTTGCCCAGAACGGGATACCGCACATGCCAGCTGACAAGGCAATGGGCAATTGGGCTGCCATCTGCTTCCATCCGTTGGTAACATCGTTGCCATTGCCCGAATCGCCCGACCAGCCAAAAGCGTAACGTTGCATACCGGCAAAAGCTGCCCTCGTCATCTGAAAAACGCGGGTGTTTAGATTGTGTTTTTCAAACTGTTCTGTTACTACTTTGTCCCAGGTCAATCCATATACATTATGAATTTCGTTGTGCATACCCAAATGATGTTTCATATTCAGGCGGTCGAGGCTTTCCTCGTTGCTCCAGGCCGGTTCGCCCATATCGGTCCAGAAACCACGAACCCCGTCATCGAGAACTTTTTGTTGATAATCGCCCCACCAGTCGGCTACCTGAGGATTAGTAAAATCAACCACTCCACAATTTCCTCCCCAGGGCCAGGGCATGTCATAGGTTTTTCCGGTTCGAACGTCAGTTGTAAAATAGCCGAGTGAATCGGCCTCGTTCCACTGTTTTTTATTTGCCTGTGAAATCACCGGATCCTGCGATACAATCACTTTAAAACCTTCTGTTTCCAAATCCGACAGCATTTTCTCCGGGTTTTCGTAATTCCCGTTACGCCATTCAAAATCCTGTAAGTATTGTGTCCAGCCAATGTCCTGGTAAATGATGTCAAGAGGGATTTGCCGATCGCGGTACCCTTTTGCAATTTCGCGGGTAAGTTGCTCGTTTGTGAGTAGTCCCCGGCATTGCGCAAATCCCAACGCCCATGCTGGCGGCATAATTGGCTGCCCGGTCAACTCCATGTAACGGCTAATTATTTGTTTGTAAGTTGGCCCGTAAATGAAATAATATTCCATCTCTCCGCCCGGTGCCGAAAAAGAATAATACTTGTCCGACTCCACGCCAAAGTCATATTCTGTTTTAAACGTATTGTCGAAAAAAATTCCATAGCCGGAACTACTCATAAAAAACGGGAGGCTTTTGTACAGCGGGTCTTCGCTTGTTGCGTAACACGGTTTATCGCTGTTCCACATTTTAAATTGGCCGCCAACCCGATCCAATGGTCCGTTTTTTTCACCTAAACCATAAATACGTTCATTGGGTTTCAATGTTTTAAAACTTGATATTTTTGTTGAATCGGCCACAAAACCGTATTCATGAAAATCCTCCATCAACAATTTTTGATACTTGTCGAAAATCCGAATCTGGAAGGGTGATTTTTCAATCCTGACAATCAGGTCGCCGGTGTATATTTCATAGCTCCCCGGTTGTTCCGAAACATTTATCGCTGAATTCTCATCCACTTTTTTAATGACCGCAAACGACTCGTTGTTTCGCTTAAAATCATCAGTATCGTACCAGATTTTCAAAATGCCAGAGCCGATATTTTCAACTTCAATCTGAATATTATTTTCGCAATTAAAGATTACTTTGTTGCCTTGCGCCTGATAAGAATGACAGGCACCCGGTTTGATGTTTTCTGCCTGAACCTGAATTATTCCTGCCCACAAAAGGAGAAATATAATCCCTCGTAAAAATATTCTTTTTATGTGTTCTGAACTATCTCGTAACATGATTGAGAAAGTGTTTTAATTACTATAAACAGGGCAATAATTTCCCATTAAAGCATTCATTCGAGTGCTCCATCTATCATTGTGCGATAGTTTCCCTGAACTATTCGTATTCCAGTACCAGCATTGTCCAGTATTTCAATTCGGGCAAGGTAATGTTGACTTTACTTCCACTTTGGGAAAATTCAAGCGACCGGGAAGCCCCCCCTATAATATCCGGCGATGCCACCCATACCTTTTTAACTGTTTGATTAGTTGTAATCGAAACAGGAGCATCCTTGATTAATGCAGGAATTGTCTGGGTTCCTGCGTTATCACGCCATTGCTGGCTTTTCGAATCGGAGAAGTTAATCAGGTGAATAACCTGGCTGTTGCCCACCTTTTTACATACTGTCGCCACCGCACCCTGGCTTGCCGGCCAGCTGGCAATTTGCATTTTGCCATCGGTGGAAGTAATTGTTGCCACGTTGAAACTTCCACCATCGCGCAGCAGGTTTTGGTAAGCGACTAAAAAATCGTAATAATCGGGCAAGGCAGCCTTCAAATCGGTTTTCATTTGCAGGTTGTTGTTCGGAAAATATTCTTTTCCCAACATGTGTTCGCCCAATTCGAGATGTGCACCCCCAAAGGCAAAAATCACGGCATCGGTCATTAAAACAGCAGGAGTATTGAAGTAGCCCTGGTTGTTGGCCATATCGTAATTCATATAGGCAGCCAGTACCGTATTTTTTGTATTATTACTGTACGTGTTGTTTTGCTGAATAACAAACGACAAGTCGTTATACGTGTCATTTGGCGACCATACTTCGGTGTACAAAAAATTGACTGCTGACTGTGCAATTCCCTGCTGTCCGTATTGATTTACCGCATTCATTGCTATATCTTTTGAAGGTTCGTCAGCCTTCATTGCGTCAATAAACGGCTCATAAGTTTGAGATAAATTGAGCACGGAGCCATCGTATTTGTAACGGGTTCCCCGGTCACCCAACTGATCCATGTGATACCCATCAAAGTCAAGAAACTGGTATACCTTCCGGTTTTCTGCTGCAATGTATTGCTGCCAACCTGAATTTGAAGGGTCGAGCATATAAATGTTACTCAAAAATGGGGATGACAATCCGTGAAAATCACGGTTCGTATGTGTGTTATCCGTATAAACGTACCATTCTTTTTGCACGCCATCGGCTTCAGCATCATTCCATGCCCCGTACACCAGATTATAAAACATCGCCTTCATATTTCTGCTGTGTGCTTTCGCAATGTATTTTTCAACCGTGCTGAAATAAATATCGCGGTTAATTATATCTTTCCAGCTACTGACTGGTGTTCCGTCAACAACCGGAAGCGGCATATGGTGCTTATTCATCCAGTCGTAAAACTGTAGCCCGTTGATGTGGTATTTATTCAGGTTGTCAATCACATCGTCCATATCTTCATCTGTCAGTTGTGGAAATTTGGACAGAAAACCATAACGGGGAAATTTTGTCCAGTCCGACGATACATCAACCCCAACCGTAGCATAGATCGTTTCCGAACTGCCGTTTTCATTATACACTTCAACAGTGTACCCTCTGAAATCAGTAGCGGGAGTCTGCCAGGTCCAGCCCGAACCGGATACTGTACCTTCATCAATCACTTCATTCAAATATTTGTAACGGACCTTAACGTTCTCCGGTAAACCTGAATTGTCAATGGTGAAAGCAACGATGCTTCCCGGGGTGTAAGCTGCTTTATCAGTCACCAAACTCAAATTTGAATAAGCAGGTGTTACCGGATTAACCGGGATTTCCGGTTCCGGGTCGGGTGGTATCACGTCATTCGATTTTGAGCACGCCATTACCAGCACGGCGAGAACTACACTTATCGCTATTTTTTTTAATTGCTTCATCAAGGTTCCTAATGTCATTCTGTTTGTTTGAAAATCCACGGGAAAAGCGAACTCTTCCCGTGGAAAAGACTATTTTGAAATCTAACTAAACTATTGCTTTACAATGGTCATTGTTTCCTGATCCAGGTCGATAGTAATTTTATAATTTCCGGCATCTCCATCTTGTAGTTTCCACTTGTTATCATCCCCTTCACAACCGTAACGAATTTTGTAACTTCCATCGGTGACCGATTGATTTGCGGTAGCAGCAACAAGCCAGTCACCATCGCACCAATCACCCTGGTATTTCGAGAACTTGAATTCGCCGGTAGGATTATCAGCTCCTAATGCCCCTTCGAAAACATAAAGCCCGTCCACAACGCTCATGGGCTCCGGGTTATTAATGTTCCATCCGTTCGGGCCGCCATCGCCAACGATGTACAACATAACCGGTTCAATTTTTACTGTTTTCTTACTCAAATTCACGGTGATTTTGTATCGTCCCTGCGTTTCTTCCGTTACATGCCATTTATTATCCGGGCCGTCGCAGCCAGTTGTTACTATGTAATCCGTTGCAGTAAGAACCTGGTCGGGCTGGCTGGCATTCAACCATTGACCGCCACACCAGTCTCCAGAGGAGAAGGTTGCGATTTTGAAATCACCCGGAGTTAATGTTGCCTCGTAGGTAAAGATAAACGGATTGCCGGCATCTACGGTAAATGCTTCACTACTCGGCATATTCCAACCGCTAGGAGAAGCATCGCCAACAATGTATAATTCAGAGAATTCAGGGCCAACAAGTTTATTTACCGTTATTGTTAAGCTCAGTAAATCAACCGTTATTTTATAGTTGCCACCTTCTGTAATTTCCCATTGCACATCGTCGCCGCTTCCGCCTTCGTTATAAACCATTTTTCCTGCGTCTGCAGGATCTTGTGTATAAAAATCCTGACACCAGCAACCATCGGTATTAACCGCAAATTTAAAGGTACCAACCTTCATTTGTCCTTCGTAACTAAAAATCCAGGGACTTGCTGAATTGGCGGCCATTGGTGTGGCACCGGAAATGTCCCAACCATTTGGAGAAGCGCCCCCAACCATAAATAATTCCTCTGAAACAGGTTTATACGGTGTAAGTAAAAAAGTCTTTGTTTCTGAAACTCCGTCATCAACGCCTTCTTTTGTAACATCAGCCTTCACCCTTGCCTCAAATGAAGTGGCTGTTCCCGGCTCAATGTTCCAGTAATTCAATAATAAATCGTTGAGCGCCTCAGTGGTAAAATTCTTTTCATAAACCCCTTTCCCAAGATCGTAAATTTGCGAAGTTGCAAAATCACTTCCTTCCGTATCTATCTCCAAAGTATAGGAAATTGAACTGGAAGTACTGTGGTTTGTCCCCCGCGACCAGTTAAATATCAGCACCGTTTCGAATGCTTGCTTCTGAGATAGCGCCAAAGCAGAGTCTGAAACCGATAATGCAATGTCTTCCCCTTCTGATACGACAATCTCTTCATCTTTCTGACACGCTGCAAAGACCAAGGCAACAGTTACAACCAAGATAAACATCCGCATGATTTTTCCAGCCACGCTTTGTTTTCCGCATTCTTTAAATATATTTCTGATGGTATTCATTTTACAAATTTTAAGTTTGATATTTCTCAACAGCTTTTTAATACCCAGGATTTTGGGTAAGTTTTGGGTTCGATTCTATTTCCTTCAAAGGAACCGGGAATAAAAGATGCTTTTCAGACGCATTTAGTTTTCCGGTTGAATGCAGGAAATTCAGCCCCCATTGTCCGTTGTCAACTCTGATAAGGTCGAACCAGCGCTGACCTTCAAAAGCCAGTTCCATACGGCGTTCGTGCAAAATTATCTCTTTCATTTGTGCCTGTGTTTTGTCTGTAATTGCAGGAAGCCCGGCACGCGCACGTACTAAATTAAGCGGCACTTCAGCCTCGGTAGGTTTATTCTGGTTGTTCAATGCTTCTGCTTTCATCAGCAACACGTCGGCATACCGAAGTACCGGAAAGTTCATCGGGCTATTGTCATATGTAGGAGATACAGCTTTCGTTACCAGAAACTTGCGCAAATTGTATCCGGTTAATGAATAAACCGGATCATAGTCTTGACCGTCGAACTGCGGACAACCGTTATAGAATACGGTTGCAGCCTTACGTTTGTCGCCGTTTTCATAAGCATTTACAAACTCTTCTGTAGGCTGGTTCCATCCCCAGCCTCCGGCAACCATGCCTGAATTTCGCGGTCCCTGGAAAGTGCTCAACCAAGAAGCCTGGTTTTCGTTCGCCCAGAAATCCTCGCCGGCGTCGCCGGTATATTGAACCTCGAATAATGATTCAATTGAATTTTTATTACTTACATCGAAATTATCGGCATAATTTTCGTTCAGCTTGTATCCCAGTGTAGCCACTTCGTTGGTTAAGGTAAGCACTTGGCCCCAGTCGCCCAACGTAAGATAAACTTTTGCAAGAAGACCTGTAGCAGCGCCTTTTGTTGCCCTGCCCAAATCGGTTGAAGAATAGCTGGATTTAACGGGCAATAATTCTTTGGCCGTTGTTAAATCTTCAATAATCAAATCGTAAACCTGATTTTTATCTGTGCGTGCCGGACGTAAATCGTCGCCCGGAACCTGTGGTTCGGTAATTAGCGGTACATCGCCAAAATAACGAACCAAAATGAAGTAATAATGCGCCCTTAAAAAATGAGCTTCTCCTAAAATCCGGTTTTTAAGATTTTCATCCATATCGATGGCCGGAACTTTTTGCAATACCATATTACACCTCAGAATACCCGGTGCAGGGCCGCGAAATAAATCGAGTACCCCAGCATTATCGGTAGTTGTAACAAAATTGGCCATATCCTGTGTTTCGCGCCCATCGTCGCCACCGCCGGCACCAACAATACTGTTTCCAGCCATGATGTCGGAAGTCCACATTCGCATGTTATACAATTTGGGCCACTGCAATGGCTGATACGCTCCGTTAATAGCATTGATAGCATCCTCACCTGTTTGGTAATAATTGTCGGTATTGATTGAATCGAGCGGTGCTTTTTCAAGAAAATCTTCACTGCATGACACCGCCAGTAGACTGACAATTAATATTATGAATGTATTTTTAAATGACTTCATGTTTATCTGATTTTAGTGGTTAGAAACTAATATTTACACCAAGACTGTAAGTTTTGGTAACCGGATAAGTATTTAAATCGATTCCGTTTACTCCAACTTCGGGATCAAACCCGGTATATTTAGTAAATGTGAAAAGATTTGTACCGGTAACATAAATCCGGGCAGAACTCATTTTTGCCTTTTGAACAATCTTTTCGGGGAAACTGTACCCCAAGGTTACATTTTTCACCCTCAGGTACGAACCGTCTTCGATAAAACGGTCAGATGGACGAATATTTTTATTCGGGTCGTTAAACACTGCTCTCGGAACTGAGTTGCTTGTTCCTTCGCCTGTCCAGCGGTCTAATGTTCCGATACTCTGATTCTGTGCAACGGCCATGCCTTCACTCCATATCCGGTTAGCATTGTAAATATCGTTTCCGTAAACCCCTTGCAGAAATATGCTGAGGTCAAAATTCTTGTACGAAAAAGTATTATTCAGCGCAAAAATAAAATCAGGATTCGGGTTTCCGATGTAAGTACGGTCGTCATCGTCAATTACACCATCGCTGTTTAAATCGAGAAAACGAATATCTCCCGGCGAAGTTCTGGAGTAAGAATCCTCACCCGGAACCTGAAAGGCATGTTCGGCAACTTCCTGTTCGTTTTGAAAAACACCGTCGGTTACAAAACCATAAAATACATCCATGGCATGGCCCACTTCAATTCTCGAAATCTGTTGGTTAAAACCAACGCTTCCGCGAGCCATTGGAATGGTATCATTCAGGCTTTTTACCTCGTTTCTGTTCACCGAAATATTAAAATCAGTATCCCAGGTAAAATCACCTTTTAAATTATGCGATGTAATACTAAGTTCGATGCCTTTATTTTCAATTTCACCGGCATTAATCGATGGAACATAAATATCAGAATACCCTGTTGTAATTGGTATTGAAGCAGGAACAAGCATATCTTCCGTATTCTTAATATAGGCATCGAAAGTAATGTTCAGGCGTTGGTCTAAAATGGTTGCATCAAAGCCAATGTTAGCTTGCTTTTGCGATTCCCATTGAACATTGGGATTGGGCATTACAATTGGCACAACTGCATTTACAAGGTTGTCGTTTAAGTTATACTTAATGATATTTAGTGCCGAAGCAAACGAGTAATTCCCAATTTCCTGATTACCGGTGACACCATACCCTGCCCTGATTTTTAAATCGTCAACAAATTTTACGGGTTCAAAGAAATCTTCCTCCGAAATTCTCCATGCCGCCGAACCTGACGGGAATATTCCCCATTTGTGATTGGAACCGAATCTGGAGGAACCATCGCGTCTAACTGTGGCCGTAAAAAGATATTTGTCGGCATACGAATAATTTACCCGAGCCATATACGACAGCAACGACCAATCATTCTCGTTTCCACCAATATTTTTCTGGCTTAGTCCATTATCCAGTTGTTGCGTTAAATCGCTTGCAAATTTCTGAATGGAACCATTCATGTATTTGAATTTATTTTCCTGGGCGCTGGTACCTGCCATTACGGTTAATTTATGTAAGTCGTTTATGGTAGTCTTATAAGTGAGCGTATTATCCCAGTTCCAGGTAATTGAACGGTTCCAGCTTTCACCAAGATAGGATTGCTCCTGTGGCGTAGGTTGCCAATTGTATTTGGGTGCCCATGAACGCGATTGCCAGAAATTCGCTTTTATACCGGCCAGCGATTTAAAAGTCAGGCCATTTACAATTTCAATCTCACCAAAAACAGAGCCCATCAGGTTATATCCTAATGTTGTGTTCTTATTGATTTCGGAACGTCCAACGGGGTTTATTACATCGCCATACCACATGGGGATTCCCACCGGACCGGCAAATGAACCATCCGCATTTTTAACAGGCTGCGTTGGAAGCGCTTTCATAGCATCGATAATGCTGTAATCGCCGCTGTATTTATCGTCGTGATTAAGCGTGATATTGTTCCCGAACTTTACTTTATCCAGAATCTTTGTATCCGAATTAAACTTAAGGGTATATCTTTTAAAACCGGTATTATTAACAATCCCTTCCTGGTCGAAGTAGTTTCCTGAAACGTAATAAGATGATTTTTCATTCCCGCCAGAATAAGACACTGAATAGTTTTGAATTGGTGCGCTGCCAAAAATAGCTCCCAGCCAATCGGTGCCTTCACCAAGCGACGAAGGGTCGCCGTACTCCGGGTTTTGCACCTGCCCGGCATTTACCATCATTTCGTTGTGCAATGCCGCAAACTCCGAAGCATTTAACATCTCAACCATATTGGTAGCTTCCTGGATTCCATAATAGGCATTGAATGAAATAAGCCCTTTCCCTGCTTTGCCACTTTTGGTTGTAATAATAACTACACCATTGGCGCCACGCGAACCGTAAATGGCCGTTGCTGAAGCATCTTTCAATATATTGATCGATTGCACGTCATCCATGTTTAACTGGTTTAAGCCCGATTGTGTGGGAACACCATCGATAACCAGCAGTGGGTCGTTGTTATTAATGGTTCCGATACCCCGGATACGAAATGTGGGGTCGCTACCGGGAGTTCCGCTGGAAATGACTTGTACACCGGCAGCTTTTCCCTGCATGGCTTCGCCAACACTGGCGAGCGGAAGCGATTTCATGTCGTCGGTACCTACCGAGACTATTGAACCGGTTAAATCACTTTTCTTTTGCGTACCGTAACCAATTGCAACCACTTCTTCCAGGCCAATTGTTTGCCCAAGCATGGTAACATTAAGTTCATTTTTGTTTTGTATGCTTTCTTCAATATCCTGCATACCTAAGAACGAAAATACCAGAATACCATCTTCGGGAATATTCGACAATGAATAATTTCCATCGAAGTCAGTTGTTGTTCCTTTCGTTGTACCTTTTAAAATAACTGTAACACCAGGTAATGGCTCTCCACCGGAATCAGTAACCTTACCGTTTACTGTTTTTTCGTTTTGCTGTACTGAAGTTTTTAGTGAACCGGAATGCAAATTTTCATTTGCAAAAACTTCAGAACTGGAATGTACTGCAATTAGAATAATACCAATAATCAGTACGCTGTTTACAAATTTCCTCATTGTTTATTTTGAATTAGTTTTAGAGTGTTAATTTCCATTTCCCCGTTAAGGAAATAAAGCTTAACTGAGAATCTGAAAATTTTGATTTCTAATTCAAAAGTATTTAGGGGTAGTGTTAGAAGGAAAAAGTAAAAGGTTTATATAGATTTATTTTGAGACGATTTTTCTTATATAACAACGTATCAACTAATTACTGAATAACAGTCTTCAGGAAAATATAGACGAAATATGATGGAAGAAGAGGAGATTTTGTCCCGGCAATATCCCTTTCTGGACTCTTTATTGAGGTAATTTACTATTATTCTCGATATTTGCAGCACGAGTTACCAGCATGATATCCGCCTCAAACTGGGTAGGATTTTGAGACTTGTTTTTCATTTTAGATTTGTAAGCATAAATGGTATTCACCGAGCAGTCAAGAATTCGGGAAAGCTTTTCAGCATCCTGAATGCCCAGCCTGAATAAAGCAATAATGCGCAATTCAGTATTTAAAAGTTGTCCTTCTTTCAGGCGAATTTGCTCTTCAGGTTTCAATAAGGCATTTATTTTATTCGGAAACTCTGGAAAAATTTCGAGGAATGCTTTATCAAAATTATGGTATAATTTGGCTTTTTCCTTGTGTATATTAAGGTTGTCGACTTCAAGTGAAAGCTCATCAAACTGTCTTTTCTTCAACCTTCTGCCAACCAATAATTTCAACTTTTCGAGCCTGTCAATAATTTGAGAACTTATTTCGAAATAATAGCCAATGTATTCCTCTTTAATCCTGTTGGCAAGCCGTAACTCCTCGTTACTAACTGCCAGCTTTTTGTTGGTTCTCTCTACGATTTTTTTCGATTTTCTAAGTTTTACTGTCTGCCTTGCTATAACAACAAAAGAAATTCCCACAACGATGATCAATAAAGTTACAACCAGCGAATAATACCATAGTTGTTTCTTTTGTTTTTCAATGGTTCCAATATGCTCTGCTTTGATAAATGGCAAAAAATTGGAAACCTGCCAAAGCCTAAAATTACTTCCATAAAAGCGACTATCTTCCAAGGCTATATTAACATATTTGCTGGCGCGGATTATATAGCCCTGTTCATAGAGATTATTAGCAAGAAACAGCAGAGCGACAGCTTCCTTTTTGGCTCCTCTTAAATCGGCCATGGCTGCCTTTGCCATATATATAAGCTCCTTTTCTTTGTCTCCAACAATTCCATAGGTAAAAGCAAGAGAAATTAGCGGAAGTGCCAATTCGTCATTTGTGAGATTATATGTACTTATTATATTTTCGAGCTCAATAATGGCAGTATCGTTATTTCCAAGCTTTAAATTTTTCTGAGCAATTAATGAATGATATTGCCAGGAAGAGTGTGGCAAATACACCAAAGCCGAATCATAACCGGCCATTCCTTTTTCCCGGTATGCCTGCGCAAATTCAGGGCTTTGAGAAAAACTTTCCATATCAAAATATCCACGGCTCAGAACCTGATAGTAATTTGCCTTTATTTTTGGGGTAAGTCCTGCTAATTGAATAGATTTTAGAGTATCCAGCGACTCATTAAAAATACCAGCGGTGATAAGAATATTGGCAAATTCAATTTTTGCACCTGCAATCAATTCTGAGTCATTAATTTGTTGAGCAGTTTCATTTAGTTTTTTTGCATAAAAATATGCTGAATCAAACTCAAAAGTTTGGTACTCATTATAAAGTTTTAAGCAATAAGCATAATAGTTGGTCAAATAATGCTCATCTTCCGGACTTGGTGCAGATTCTGTTAACGCGTTAATGCGGTCGAGCTTTTTTGAGACAAAGTATTCTCTTTGGGCGATAACTTCATCCAGCGTTTCCAATATATCTTTCGATGTCTCCTGGCTATATCCATTACAAAAGGATATGATTGCGGTGAACAGAAGAATATTTTTAATTTTCAGGAATAGCATAATCGATCAGACACAAAATAAGCTTCACAAAAATACATTTATATTTCAAACTATGTCTCCTTCTATTTGAATAGCGTAATACTCTATTACAATCATTTCACAGGATACCTCTATTTTGCCCAATAAATTGAAAAACGAGATTGCCAGATAATTTCGTGATGCAAGCTTAATGAATACTAAAAAAGATTTTGGGACTTCATTAGCCGTATAATCAGAAATCCATTGAAAGAAAAGCTGATTAACTTTTCTTTTTAGTTTCAGGAAGAACCGGTTTCGGATTTGATCCTGACAATCCAGTATATAATCAACAACTTTTCGAACTAAACCAGGAGCCATTACAACAAACTTTTTATCGTTTTTTTTAGTTTCTTCAACCAGCATAGAATATAGGTTGTACTGTTATTGGTCGTGATATTTCCAATGCCACAAATACCGCAGAGGTATACAGCTCATGAACGGTAACAACATACTCACATCCATATTTTCTTAAGCAGTTAACTACATCCACTAGATGTTCCTTATTTCTTTCAAATATTCACTCGGACTTTTTCCGTAATACTTCTTAAAACTTTTGGAAAAATAAGAAGGTGCCGAAAAACCAACCTGGTAAGCAATTTGAGCCAGGTTTGTATCCGTCATTTTCATTATGCTAACAGCCTTTTTCAAGCGAAATAATGTAATAAATTCAACAGGAGAATAGTTGGTTAAAGCCTTTACTTTTCTGTATAACTGAATTCGCGACATGCCCAGTTCATTGCTCAAATAGTCAACACTTAGTTCAGGGTTTTCAATGTGTTTTTCAATCTGTCCCTCTAATTTTTCAATAAATGATTTTTCGGGATTTAAGGCCTGATCAGGAATATTGTGCGTACCATCAATTGAACCAAATGTTGCTTTTAACTGTTTTCTGCCCTTAATCAAATTACGAATGCGGACTTCAAGTATCTCGAAATTCACTGGTTTTGAAATATAATCATCTGCCCCGCTTTCAAAACCTAAAATTCGTTTCTCGTCCTGGGCATTAGCAGTAAGTAAAATAATCGGAATATGACTGGTTGACAACTCTCTTTTCAGATGACTACACATTTCAACACCATCGATACCAGGCATCATTACATCACTAACAATCAGGTCGGGGACATAACGCACCGCTTTCCTGATTCCTTCGATACCGTCTTTAGCTTCCAGTACACAATACTTATCCTTCAGAAGAGATTTAAGGAACGAACGTATTCCCGGATGATCGTCAACCAATAAAACAGTGGTTTTCCCCTCATCATATTCGTCATCAAAAGTATATGAATCTTCACTTCCGATTATTTGAGTAATGATGTCATGTGCTTCATTTTCCGTTGCAGGTACTATATTCTCAGAAGATTTTTCTGATTCGTTACTTACAATACTTTCCTCTTGTTTAACCGGGATAGAAAAAGTAAAACAAACAAAACCATTGGGATTGGCAACATCAATCTTTCCGCCATGCATGTTAACATATCCTTTAACGAGCGCCAATCCTATCCCCGAGCCCCCGGTTTTTGAACCTGCCTGATAAAAACGATCGAAAATTTCTTTAATCTTATTTTCAGGAATAGATTTCCCCGAATTTAATACCTGCACTTTTACAGCATCCTTTTGATCAATAAATGCCCTTTCAATAAGTACTTTTATCGTACCTTTCTCGGGTGTAAATTTGAATGCATTGGATAATAAGTTGGTATAGATCCGTTCCATTTTATCCACATCAAAATCAATTACAAGATTTTTTCCCAACGGAGACTCCATACTGAATTTGATCTGCTTATGTTTTGCGACTTCCGCAAAAAGTCCATTCCAATCTTCAAAATGTTTGATCAAGTCAGCAGAAACAGGAGAAAAATCGTGTTTCCCTAATTCATATTTTCTAAAATCGATAATTTGCTCGATAAGTTTTAAAAGGATAGAGACATTTTTTTCGGCAATTTGAAGTAAATCCCGTTGCTCTGCCGTTAAGTTTTTATTCCTCGAAAGCTTATCAATGGGCCCGGAGATCAGAGTCAAAGGAGTTCTGAACTCATGTGATATGTTGGTATAAAACCGTAACCGTTCTTGTGTAACTTTTTCCAGTTCTTCTGATAATCTCGTTAATTCTTTGTTTTGGCTTGAAATAGCTTCTTTCTGTTTTTCGAGGTTCTGATTGGATATTTTCAATCGTTTAAATGACCATAAATACATGCCAAATAATATCGCTACAAGGCAGAGTAATACAAGACTAATAAATAACAAGATTTGCTGATCGCGGTACCTTAAGTTCAGCATTTCAAGCATATTCTTCGATTTGTTAATATCCTCTTGTAACGCATTTATATTTTGAAATTGAATTCTCGTAATATCTACATTGGATGCATCTACTAAAGTCGTTGGCAATAAATTATTTTTTTGAAATTTTTGATTATGTAATATTTTTGCGGCTGTTCGTATGGCCTCTTTTCCGCCAGTAGGATAAATTAAAGTAGCGGAGATATTTCCCTGTTTAACCAGTTCTATCCCCCCTCCATCATTAGGCAAGCCATCAACTCCAACAATTAGAATATCCCTGTCTGAAAAATTCTCCCGAATAACCTTTGAGGCTGCCTCTGCCATAAAATCAGTGTGTGAGAAAATTGCTTTTACTGAAGGATACTTTTTTAATACAACACTCAAACTATCAGTAACCAGTTCTGTATTCCACTTGGCATGAATTTCATAAACATTATCAATCTTTGGGAATTTATCAATTGCATTATTAAAGCCATTCATCCGTTCAAGTGCAGGAGAAGAACTTAAAATTCCTAATAGTTCAACCACCTGCCCCTCATTGTGCAATTTATTGGCGATATAAATACCAGCTGTATTACCAATATCAAAATTATCACCTCCAATATATGCTGTATATTTAGGTGAATTTATTTTTCTATCAATAAGAATTACAGGGATTCCTGAATCATAAACCTTTTCAATAACAGGAAGAAGTGCATCAATTTCATTAGGAGCTATTATCATTAAGTCAACACCCTCATTTAATAACTCATTAATTTGCTGAATCTGTAGAGGAGTACTGTCACCTGCCTGTCGTTTAATCAATTCAATGTCATCATGAAACATGAGTTCACGCTCCATCTCCGCTTCCATATTCTCTCTCCAGTCTCCAGCCGAACATTGCGAAAAACCCACAATGAATTTTTCTTTTGCCTGCAAACAGAGACAAAAGAATACAAATGTTATCACTAAGATGAAACGACACATAATTTTCAAGTTAATTACATTTAAAATTAACAAAATTAAGCCAAGAAAAAATAGACGAAAAGCCCGATGGGAACCATCAGGCTTTTTTTGATATTAATTAAACTAAACTATGTAAATCGGATTCTCATCCATTTTACCATATTTCTGATAACGTACTAATTTCACCATCGAGTAATTCTACCTCACCGTTTTCCGAAAACAGGCTTACTGATGTAAATTCTTCGGTAGAGAAAAATTGTTCGGTCATGACCACCAATCCATCAACTGCAAATAATTCAACCGACGATTTATCTATGATAAGTTTGAAACTAAGTGAAGAGGAATTTGCTATATAAGGCGCAAAATGAGTGCCGGCAAATTCCTTGTTCGGACTGTCCCATCCACTATTACTCCGGTCAATAAAAAACAGTTTATTTAGATTGTCGTAACCAATCTTTAGCGATTCGTTTTTTTCATTCGATAAAATAATCCCAAAACGCTCACCAAAGTTCATCGACGTATTGTTTTCGGTTTTAAAGTTCAGGTTTATTTCCATCGGGAATTGCAGCTTATTATTGATTTCCAGCATTCCGGAGACTGTTGAGCCCGAGATTTTTTTTGAACCTGATTTTAGCTTATCCAATTCTTTTACCGGCGACGAAACCAGTAGATAGTCGTTATATATTTCTGTCAATTTCAGAGTTCTTGGCAGGGTAAAAGAACCTCTCCAGATCGATGTCGGAACCTCATTGGCATATTGCCAGTTATTCATCCAGCCAAGCAAAATTCTTCTTCCGTCTTCATCCGGAATATCCGACCAGGTTACCCCTGCGTAATTATCTTTTCCATAATCCATCCATTTGGTTTTTTCTCCGTATCGCTCAAAATTATGTCCGTCAAAGTCGCCCACAAAATATTGGGTCGCCGAACCCCCATTTGGCCCTCCAGGGTTGATACTTACCAGCAATACCCATTTTGTTTCGTCTGTTCCTTCCACTTGCAAAGGAAACAAATCAGGGCATTCCCAAATGCCGCCATGTGCTCCAATTCCTTCTCCGAATTCGCTTTCCAGGGTCCAGTCGATTAAATTGGGCGAAGAATAGAAATTAATGTGGTCGAGCACGGCAAGGGTCATTATCCATTTCTCACTTTCGGGGTGCCACATTACTTTTGGGTCACGAAAATCACGAATTCCGGGATTAGGTAAAACCGGGTTATTTTCATATTTCGTCCAGCTACGCCCTTTATCAAGGCTATATGCAATTCCCTGATACTGAAACTTATCCGTTCCGGTGTTTTCCAGCTCCCGATTATGATAGGTAAAAATAGCCACCATGGGCGGAACGCCGTTTTCTCCTAAACCAGATGTGTTTTCCCAGTCAATTACAGCACTTCCCGAGAATATCCAGCCTAAACTGTCGGGGTACAATGCTATTGGGAGCTGTTCCCAGTGAATGAGGTCCTTGCTTACCGCATGCCCCCAGTGCATTGGCCCCCAAATTGTAGTATCGGGATTATGCTGAAAAAACAGGTGGTATTCACCATCGTAATACACCATTCCGTTCGGGTCATTAGCCCACCCTGTTTCAGGCGAAAAATGAATCTTGGAACGGTATTGTTCGTTGTATTTTTCTTGTTGGTTGTTTGCCGACGGCTTGCAGGCACTAAAGATAAAAACTACCACCAGAAGCTTATAAAATGTCTTCATCATTATTAATTTACTTTTATAAATTGTTGAGTTGATATTTGGTTATCATTCAAAACATAAAGAATGTAGTGTCCTGTTTTTAAATCGCTTATATCGATTTCGGACGAGGAAATACCGGGAAATATTGTTTTTTCTTTCAGGATTTGCCCCTGCAGGTTTATAACTTTTGCAGTGGCGGCTCTACTGGTTCCCGCATTCAGCGTAAAGTGTATTTTGTCGTTGGCCGGGTTAGGATATACATTAATCGATCCCCGCTTATTTTTTCGGTCCAGTATTCCAGTGCCAAGGTCTTCTTCCCAAATTGATTTGAGCTCCCAGGCGTTAAATAATTGCAGTACAGAAGATGCATTTTCAGAGAATAATTCGATGCCTTTTTGAAAATAAGGGTTGGGAAACATCAATGAAGTTAATACCACATCGCCTTCGTTCACAAATACTTCGAGCGACAGCTGGTCAACAAAAACATGAAAGCTTATTTTATTTTCTTTTAACTGAACGGGAGCAGTTACAACCCGGGGAAATTTGCTGTTAAAGTTCACATATCCGCTCTGTGTGCGGTCGATAAATACATTTGACGTTTTAGCATCATAACCCAGTACTATTTTATTTGCATCGGATACACAAAGATTAAAACCGACTTTTTGATTGCTTCCCGGCGTTACTTCATAAACCGCTTCAAACTCATAAGTATTTTTCTGTGGTTTAAACTCCGTTAACTCAATTGTCCCATCTACCGGTTTATTCGTAATAACTACTTCTTCCTTTCTTAACTTTTGCAGCTCCTCAATTGGCTTTTGAATGATTTTATACCCCTGATCGCTACTCACCAGTTCTATTTCGCGGGGAAGCGACTCAGCTGTACTTCCACCCCAGGAGGTTGGGATGCTGTTGGCGTAATCCCAGTTATTCATCCAGCCTAACCAAACGGTACGGTCATCATCTGCATCGTAATTCCGGTAAGTTCTGACGGCATAAAAATCGGGGCCGTAATCAATCCAGTACGCATGTTCGTAACGCTGGTCGGTAAGAATATCCGAAAACATAATGTGGTCGATGTTGATGTGCCCCCAACTGCCTGAGAAGTTGTCGGTAATTTCCAAAACCGCAGTTTGCCCAATGTATTCGCTTACATCCCAGCCAAACCATTTTAGCTGTTCCGAATTGTCGCCGGTGGCCGTTCTTACAACTTCTCCGTTTACAAGCAGATTAATACAGGTTAAGTTATTGTGGTTTCCGCCGGCTATTAGAAAGTTTATAAAATTTTTGGAAACCGTAAATTCAGGAGATGTCAGTTTCCCGGTTGCGGCATCGCCACCATTAAAAGAATTCACCAGGTAGTCACCCAAATATCCGGAAACATCCATTTGCCCCGCCAGGGTTCCGTTTGCCGGACTCGTCCCAAAAGCAGTTCCTTCTGTAGCCCATGTTCCGTAATCGGAAGCTTCAAAATCAGCAAATACTTCACCGGCGATACCGGCGCCGTCTTTTAAATAAGCCAGGGTTTTAGCGTCAGGAGTAAAAGTGTTTCCATCAAAATCTCCTATCCAGTATTGTCCCCGGTTAGGGCCCATTCCGCAAATCATAACCCACTTTTTATTTTCAGGATTTCCATCCAACGGGAGTTGAAAAAGATCGGGGACCTCCCAGGCGCCAGTTCGTGCGCCAAGTGGGCCGAAAGACGATTGTTTTGTCCAGTTTTTCAGATCAGGAGAGCTATAGATTTCAATACGATGTTCGCCCGGACGAGTAATAGCCATGGCCCAACGATTGAGTTGTGTATCCCAAAATACTGAAGGATCCCTGAAATCAGTTGAAGAGGATGGAATTACGGGATTATCGTTGTAATAATTAAAATATTTAAAATCAGGCGAAGTGCTCGACGAGATTCCCTGCGTTTCAATATTTGTTGTTTTGTTGTGCATGGTATAAATGGCCACGGCAACTGTGTCATCTCCGGTTCCAAATCCGGCAGTGTTTTCCGTATCTACAACTACCGAGCCCGTGTAGTAATCGAAAGATGAACTCCCTCCCTGCATAGGCCAGGGGTACTCTGTCCAGTAAACCAAATCTTCAGAAACGGCGTGCCCCCACCAAAAAAGGTGGTACAAACTGTCGAATTTAATGGTTCCGTCCGGGTCGCCAATCCAGCCACTTTTGGGAGAAAAATGGAATTGTGGCCGGTATTGCTCACTATAATCCTGAGCTTTAACAATAAGCGAAAAGCTGAGCAAGACACCAATTAACAGGGTCACAAATATATTCTTCATAAAAATTTGTTTAATTATTTAATCTCCCAAAGCTGGTAAAAGGAAGGAAGCCTGAACAGGCTTCCTTCCTTTTATGAATTATTCTTTCGATTTTGCCAAAAGATACGCAATGCTGTTCGATGTCAGTTTCTCGCGGTTACCCGCTGTGTTTTCAACATCATTCTCAGCATACCAGTCATAAGTACCTGAGCCAATAAAAATAGCGGCTCCTTTACCATCATGTTTATCCCATAAAACCAGGTTAATCTCCATGCCGCTCCAATTGGTAACTAAAGCCTTACAATTGTTAACAGTTTCAAAGTATGCAACCCTTTCTTCTATGGTCTCACCACCAATTGCATAGTCTGTCCAGCCATCCACGTTATACTGGTTGGTACGGTTACGGCGCGCAACCCCGTTAGGCAACATTATGAATTTTGTTGGGTCATCACTTTTATAGTTTAATCCCTGAGCAATGGGGTTTTCCGGATTACCGTACCATCTCAAATCCCAATCGCCCCAGTTATAAGAATCTGGATTTGCCTCGATATCGCCAAAAGCATTGTTCGGAGCATATTTTGCTTCGCTAACAATTCCCAGTTCATCAACCAGCGAACCGGCAAAGTTGGTTAACAGGATGTTCCCTCCATTTTCGTAATACGCTTTCAGTTTCGATACAATTGCAGGATTATCGGCAACGCCATAAAGCATTTGAGCATCGGGCCAGCATGGGCGTGTACCCTGGTCGGAATGGTACCAAACGGCATTGAATTTGCTTAAATCAACAGAACCATCGGCAACCTGACTGAAACTTACATATTCAGCAGAAGGATATTTCTTTAAAAACCATTCTGCAGCTTTTTGGTCATCTAAAATCGTCATAGCAGAGACATTGGCAGGCTCGCCCAAAAAGGCAAAGTAGAATTTCTCGGAAACAGTTACGGTGTATTGGCAGTATATATCGCCGTTTACAATCGTAAACTCAACAGGATTTGTAAAATCCATATTAGATGTGATTGCAGGAGTAATAACAGCTCCTGCTGGAAGCACAATCTCCGGGCTGATATTGCTAAGATCGATATTGCTCCCGCTTTCGATGGTTACCGTAATTGTTTTGTTTACTTCATCGATTACGCCTTCAGTTCCTTCAACCGAGAAACTCTGTATTTTAACATCGGCATCCAGGTTTAGCGTGCTTGTGTAATCCTCTTCGCAGGAAGAAAATAATCCGGCAGAAAAGGTCACCAGTATTATATATATCAAATATTTTTTCATTTCAAATTCAATTAAATGTTTAAACTACTACCAACCAGAATTTTGTTTATACAAACCTTTGCTAAAATCAATTTGGTTTTGTGGAATGGCAAAATACTCATGCTTTCCTTCTGTAAAATGACCATCTTTCAGGTATTCCCTTTTGGTTTTTTCTTCAGCAAAATAGCTATTGATATAATCTCCGGCTATTCCCCAACGTACCAAATCAAAGAAACGAATTCCCTCCATAGCCAATTCAAGCCTTCTTTCCCAGCGCAAAGCCTGACGGGCAAATTCCTGGGTCCAGTCGCAATTTTCGCCCGGTTTGTAAATGTCCATTTTGTAGTTTGAACTTGGGGTGCCATCACCCATTTTCAACATGGCTGCACTATTGATTGCACGAAGGCGGATTTCGTTAATAATCGGCAGCGCTTCATCCTGGCGTCCCAGTTCAATTAATGCTTCAGCTTTCCATAGTAGCACGTCGGCAAAACGAATAATGTCGGTATTTTTCGAGCTTGCCATAAACGGTGGAACTTTTTGGAAACAAGCGCAATCTGGCGATTGATTTTCTTTCAGTGAAGAGAAATGTCCGTAAATCTGTGTTGCCCTGGCCCAGTCTTTCTGATAGATAAAATTGGGATCGTATTTCCAGGGGTGCCCCGGAATTGCAACGGTATGATCTAAACGCACATCAAAAGAATTGTTGTAAAAATCAGCGCCTTCAAGTACATCCGAGTCGTTGAATGTATCGAACTTAGGCAAACCTTTCCCGTCGGTTTTAAATGAGTTAACCAGGTTCTGTGTCGGAATATGGAACCAGCAACAGCCGTACTCCGGGTTCATCGGGTAATTCAGCATATTTCCCCAATCCAAACGTCCTTTTGGTGTTCCGTCGTCCACCGAACGCTGAATTGAAAAAACAGATTCTGTGCTTCCATCGTCGTGGCTCCAAAGAAAGTTGTAACCAAAATCTGAAAACAAGGCGTAATGTGCCGATACTTCATCAACAAGGCTGACAACCTCCTGTAATTTTGATGAGTTGATACTGGTTACTGAATTATCTTCGCCCTGTTCGTAAGCCTGATAGAGTTTTGTTTTTGCCAGGTATGCTTTGGCAGCGTATTTATTAGGCCTTCCCTTATCGCTTTGTGATTCAGGAAGGTTACTGGCTGCAAAAGCAAATTCGGCAGCAATTTTATCCCACAATTCCTGGTCCGAAAATTCGCGGTTCGATACTTCGTTATAAGCATCGCCAACCACTGTTTCATCAATCCACGGAATGTATTTAAACATGGTTTTTAATATGAAATAATGATGTGCCCTTAAAAAACGCATTTCTGCCTGGCGTTCTGTTTTCTCAGGATACTCATCTTCCGAAAGCTGGTTAATAACTTTCAAGGCTTCGTTTGCACGGCCAACGCCCACATATAACCGGTACCATTTCTGGTCAACAAGTGGGTTATCGGTTGTATTAAAGGCAAAAAGTTCCATAAAATTGAATTCCCAGATATCACCGGTTCCGCCACCGCCTTTGTACGAATCTCCACTGGTATTGTCTGCATATGGCCAAAGCGAATTGGGTGCAGTATAGTGGTCGTTGCCAAGCTCGGCATAAGCGGCAATTACCATTCCTTCAGCATTCTCGGGGGTTAGAAGCTGGTCGTTGCTGATGATGCTCTTTGGAGCCATCTCAAGAAAGGAATCAGAACAGGAAATTAAAAAACCTGCTGCTATGATTGCTAATATTATTATTGTTTTATTCTTCATGATAATCTTGTTTTAGAAAGTTACATTAACACCGATAGTATAACTAGCCGGAATTGGATAGGCAAATCCGGGCGATTCAGGATCAACACCTGTAAACTTGTTGTTACCTTTTGTATCTTTTATTGTAAACAGGTTTTGTCCTTGCAGGTAAATCCGTGCAGATGATAGTTTAGCTTTATCAATAAAGTTCTTTGGAAGGTTATAACCCAACTGTAAATTTCTTAATTTCAGATACGAACCGTTCTCAATAAAATAGGTTGAACCCCGGTTTTCATTGTTGGTATCTGTAAGTGTTAACATTGGTATGGTAGAACCGGTATTGGTTGGTGTCCAGGCATCCAATGTTCTGGTACCAAAGTTTGTTCCCTGCCAGATGGATGTAAAGTCGGTGAGGTGCTTAAATTCGTTGTAAACATCGGCGCCATAAATTCCCTGGAAGAAAATATTTAAATCAAAGTTCTTATACGAAAAACTAGTGTTTAATCCGTATTCAAAATCAGGGTTCGGATCACCAATCCATGTCCTGTCCAGTGCATCAACAACACCATCGGGTTCATAAACAAAATTACCATTGGCATCTAATCCGCCGATATCTTTGTAACGAAGCCTGCCAACTCCTTTACCAGTTTGATCGGCATGCGCATCCACTTCGTCCTGGTTCTGGAAAATTCCATCCGCGATGTATCCAAAGTGTACCAAATCGGAATGTCCGATTACTGTTTTGTTGGTCCCCGGGTCGCCCGGATATCCGGTAAGAACTTCAACGGGTAAATAGGTTACTTTCCGTTTATACGATGATATATTTGCGGCTAAGTCCATACTTAGGCCACTTGCAAAATCTTTCCGGTAACCTATAACAAACTCCCACCCTTTATTTTCAAGTGTAGCACCGTTTACCCACTGGTTTCCACCTTCACCTTTTGCTGCAAGATAAGGTGGTTCAATCAGAATATCTTTGGTTTCCTTGAAGAAATAATCGACATTTCCGTAAATGGCTTGTTCAAATAAACCAAAGTCAATACCGAGGTTAGTTTGATTGGCTTCTTCCCATTTGAGTAGTGGATTTCCCTCACGGATTTTTCTGAATCCGGAAGGTAGCGTACCAGTATCCATTCCCATAATATCATAAGCCGTTCCGGAATCGAAAACCCATGTAGGATCAACACCATAATCGGTACGATATATTGAATAAATGGCTTCGTTGCTAATTTGCTGGTTCCCGGTAATCCCCCAACCTGCTCTTAATTTCAGGTTTGAAACTGAAGAAACCGACTCCATAAAGTTTTCTTCGCTAATTCTCCATCCTAAAGAAAAGGCAGGGAAGATTCCGTACAAATTATCTTTACCAAAACGTGAAGAACCGTCGCGGCGAAGTGTTGCAGAAAGCAAATATTTTGAATCATATACATAGTTGGCTTTTGCAAAAACAGAAAACAATGAGTTGCCTGATCCACCACCTCCGTTTAAAACCTTTTCAGTTCCTCCATCAAGATACATGTAGTCGGGATCTTCCAAAACAAAACCTTCGCGGCTTGCCCAGAACCATTCATCTTCATACTTAATGGCTTCAGTACCTGCAACCACATCGAGGCTGTGTTTTCCACTTTCAATCTTGTAATTCAAAGTATTGGTCCATGTCCACGATAAATTGTGCGACTGTGAGGTGGTTGTACGGTTAATGTCGCTAATTAAAAAGCCCGACTCATAACTGTAATCCATTTTACGCCGGTAGGTCTGGGTGTAATCCACACCATAACTGGTCCTGAAATGCAGTCCATTCATTATTTCGAGGTCGGCATAAATATTTCCAAATATTCGTGCTGATTTGCCTTTATTTTGTTTGTTCTGTTCAATCAATCGAACTGGATTATGTCGGTCCGTCATACCGGGAGCAGGGCCACCCCAGCCACCATCTGCAGAATGTACCGGAACAACAGGTTGCTGCACCAGTGCCAGATACATTACATCGCCGGTCGGGATTTCTGCATTGTAAATTTTTGAAACATTCAGGTTTTCCCCCACTTTTAATTTACCATCCCAAAAATTATAATCGGAATTTAAACGTGCGGTAATTTTATTCGAATTGGTTTCTTTGATAATCCCGTCGTGGTTGTAATAATTCAACGATAGAAGTGAACTTCCTCTCTCATTTCCGTTGGAAATTGTAAGGTTGTACGATTGAATGAGTGAAGTTTGGGAAATTTCGTCGTACCATTGAGTATCAGCCGGACGCATGGTTTGTGCAGGGTCGATGTATTCAGGTAATAAAATTCTGTCGAGCACTGCATTGTCGCCATCCGTGTGCCAGTCGTATTTATAAATACTTGAAGTTGGAGTCAGTCCGTCGTTGATGGCAGCCTGCCAGTTTACATATCCACGGTCATAGGTATTCAACACATCGAGTTTTGATGTATATTGCTGAACGGTGGCATAAGAGCTGAATTCAACTTTGGTAACTCCTTCTTTCCCTTTTTTAGTGGTGATAAGAATTACGCCGTTGTTTGCCCGCGCACCATAAATACTGGCAGCTGATGCATCTTTTAATACCTGCATCGATTCGATGTCGTTGGGATTAAGTTGCTCAATTCCCCCGGTTGTAGGTACACCATCAATAATATACAAAGGGTCGTTACTTCCTCCGCCCATGGTACTACCTCCCCTGATTCGAACGGTGGCGTATGATCCAGGATTACCATCGGTAGTTACATAAAGTCCGGCTACCCGGCCTTGCAATGCTTTAACTGCGTTACCGGTTGGCGTTTCCTTCACTTCATCCATTTCAACAACACTGATGGCACCTGTTAAATCAGCTTTTTTCTGGGTTTGATACCCCGTTACAACAATCTGTTCCAAACCAACTGCTTCTCCGTGTAATTGTACGTCGATTGTTGTTTGTCCTCCTACCGCAATTTCCTGCGTGCTCATACCCACAAAACGGAATACAAGTGTTGCATCATCAGAAACAGAAATGGTATAATCACCATCAATGCTTGTAACAGTTCCGTTGGTCGTTCCTTTTTCAACAATAGTAACTCCGGGCAAACTTTCTCCATTAGAGTCGGTCACTTTCCCGGTAACAGTGGCCTGCTGAGCAAACGACACTGTTGAAAGCAAACTCAAGAGGACAATAAATATCCCTTTGCCTGCTTTTTTAAATTTGAATAGTTTCATCATACTTAGATAAGATTAATTAGTTTTTATATAATTTGATTCTCACTTACACTGAAATATCAGCTAATATTGAATTGATCTCTTTCATATCGTAGTTCGGAGTTGCTCCGGTTTTTGTTGCCACAAAAGCACCGGTTGCGCATGCAAATGCCAAAGCTTCATCAGGGGTTTTATCATTTATGAGCGAAGAAATTAAACCGGCCAGAAATGCGTCGCCGGCTCCAACAGTATCAACTGCATCTACCTTAAATCCCGGATGCTCATAAAATTCACCTTCGCAGTACAAAATGGCTCCGTCTTCACCTTTTGTTATACACACCATCTTTATGTTGTATTGTGAAGCAAACCATTTAATCAGGCTTTTCTCGTCGTATTTATGTTTATTGTACCAGTTTGCAAAAACGACTAATTCATCATCATTCATTTTTACAATATCAGCTTTCATTAAAAGCCCTTCAACTACCTTTTGAGAATCGTAAGGTTTTCGAAAATTGACGTCAATGAGCTTAACTCCACTATAGTCTAATAAAAACATGATAGATTCCCGTGAAATAGGATTTCGAGAAGCAAGAGTACCATAAATCAGTAGACCGGATCTTTTTGCTTTATCCATTAATTCGTTTGTCAGTCGAATGTTATCCCAAGCTACGGGCTCACATATTTCATAGGTTGCATTATTGTTTTCATCCAGTTGTACAAGAACTTCACTTGTTGGCAAAAAGTCTTCCGTTTGGATATAACTGGTATCGAGCCCCGAACTATTCAAAAAGTCTTTTAATTTATTGCCTTCATCGTCATTACCTATACTACTGGCAATGGTAGCATCCATACCGATAGCATTCAGATGAAGCGCCACATTCATAGGTGCCCCGCCGGGTTTGGCTCCCGAAGGCAGCCTGTCCCAAAGCACTTCACCAATGCACAATATTTCCTTGTTTTTAATTTTCATGATTAGTTTCTTTTATTGTAATATGATGAGTATTAGTTTCTTTTCATTTTCATCTCAACCTGAATTTCCTCCAGCGATTTCCCCTTGGTTTCAGGAAGAACTTTCCATGCAAAAAAGAAATGGAAAACCATCATGATCGCAAAAAAACCAAAGGAGACTCCACCGCCAACTGCATTGTTTAAAACCGGAAATCCCCATATCAATGCCGCGGCAAAAATCCAATGGGTAAAACTTCCCAGCGCCTGTCCCTGCGAACGAACTTTATTGGGGAATATCTCGGAAATGACCACCCAAAGCACAGCTCCTTGTGAAAAAGCAAAAAACGCTATAAAGCCCATCAGGTAAACCATTACCCCATATCCTCCAAGACCAGAGTAATTTTCAGTAAAGAAGGATTTTGAAAGCATTCCAAGAAAGAATACCATCCCTACCGAACCGACCATTAACAAAGTACGTCGTCCGTATTTATCGATAAGAAAAAGAGCTATAAAGGTGAAAAGCAAGTTGGTGGCACCAACCGAAATGGATTGAAGTAAAGATATATCGGTTTCGAACCCAGCCATTTCGAAAACACGCGGGGCATAAATCATTATAGCATTAATGCCGGCTAACTGGTTAAAAGCTGCAATCAGAATGGCAATCATCACCGGGAAACGGTTTTCTTTCACAAACAGGTTACCATGACCAATAGCTTCTTCCTGCTCAACCGATCTCTTGACAATCTGCACTTCTTCTTCCGGGTTTTCAGCTTTTATGCGTTGAAAAACGGCAAGTGCTTCTTGGTTACGTCCCTGGTTAACCAGCCATCTGGGGCTTTCAGGAACCAGGTTTAGCAATAAAAAGAAAGATAGAGCAGGTATTGCTTCCACTCCGATCATCCAACGCCAGGAATCGAGTTCAATGGCGCGTGCAAGGAAATAATTAACTGCAAAGGCCAGAAAAATGGCCGTTACAACAAAAAACTGGTTGAGCAGCACCAAACGACCACGCTTTTCTGCTGGCGAGATTTCGGCTATATACATTGGTGTTACTACTGAAATACAGCCTAACATTACACCTGTAATCAACCTGAAAAACAGAAGCATCCCCCAGTTAATGGCAAAAGCGCTTCCCAGCGAAGCAATAAAAAATATCGCTGATAAAAATACCAGTGATTTGCGCCGCCCGAATTTTTCTGCGGGTTTCCCTATTATTAATGTACCTATTATAGTACCCACAATGGCAACTGCTATAGTAAACCCAAGCCAAAAACTATTTAGATTATATAACTCTTCAAGTTGTGTAGTTGTACCCGACATCATGGCAATGTCGTAGCCAAAGAGGAATCCGCCTAAAGCAATGATCAATGCGACGGTTAAAACGTTCTGTTGTTTCATTTCGATTCAGAATTATTGGTTTAAAACTCTGAAGCGAAAATATTGGACGGATGAATTAAAAGCTTGAATGATTGTTACAAATGAAAGTAGATTTGATTCATGCTACGTGGATTCTTTATAGTACGATATTGCACATGTAACATAAATACAATATTTCGAAACAAAATTACAATTGAAGCTATTACAACTAATATTCATAGGTTTACCTGGAAGGAAATAGAATAAAACTACATTTTTCAATTTATATCTAAACCATTAATGAAATATGATCCCTGATTGGGTACCAGGAGAGATCCAAATAAATAGTGGAATAGAATTCTTCATCCTTAAAGAAGGTTCTTGCTCCAGACATGTGGACTTCATCCAATGAAGGAATATAACTGGCTTTTGTTGATTTAATTTAATGACGGGTGAATCTGACCAGAGCTGGATGACCTGCTCACAGGAAGCAATTGGATCAAACTCGTGATCGTGAGCTGTATTCTCTGAAATCTTGTCAGGATCGACACCTTCCACATCATCAACATGAAATACGCGGTAATAACGAAGCATAGGTATTTCCTTGGTTCATCATCCTTTCGTATTCCACTATTCCCAGAATACAATCATGAATGATTTATTAGCAAGAGCAAACCAGAGAATAACTACAATGTATTCAAATTATCCTGAATCCTTTCTTTTAGGTCATTTCTGACCCCGGCTCGTGTCGCGTAAGTATTCCATAAATTAACAGTGGAATTTATGTCGTCTATGATTTTTGCGCCTTTTTTGATGTTATTATCCTTAGCTATGGTCATCAGATCCTCTTTTGTTATTGCAAGCCTTTTCCCGTTAACACTAAGCGTTTGTTTGTTTACCCAATGGTTTGTCGGATCGAATGAGAAGCATAAATCGTAGGCGGGAGCAAGTCTCCAGTTTTCATCTTTTTTTAAAATGAACGAAAAATTCTTGGTATGGTCATCATAATTGGTTGACAACACATTGAACACCATTCTCCGAAACATCTGTTCGGCTTCAGGATAAGTCAGGCGCAGCAAGCGCATGGTTTGGAACAGCTGTTCGTAGCTGTAGGCATCCATGTCATTAAAATCATAATGCTGCAAGCCACAAAGCGATTGAATATGGTGTTTTACATTCCCTTCCCGGTCAAATCTTTTGGTCATAAAATGGGCCCGTCCATTTTCTTCCAGCAAGCGGCATTCGCTCATTTCAATTTCACAGTCTGCTGCCATCAGGGCATAGGCATACTCTACCCGCCCCCAGCCCGAACTCTCTCCGAATTGTTCTCCGCTAACACCATCCAGTTTCAGCAACCAGTGTTCGTATCCTTTTGGCACATTACCCTGACCCGACTTTAATTCACCTGTTTTCGGGTTATAAGCAATAATGGCTTTGGGACGGGCACCTCCTGCCGAAGTTCCGATTTTTAATATATCCATCATCGCATTTTCTTCACTCTTGTTGATGTTTGTTAAAAAGGCTTCCCGTTCATTTAGCATTTTCCGTGCAACTTCAACCAAACTGTCTAGTTCAAGCAAAAAACTTCTTGCGCCGGTTTTAATTTGAGCCGGTTCAAATTCCAAAGCTCCCATTCCTCTCGTCCCGATAAAACAGAGTTTCTCCACCGGGTTCATGCTGTTTTCCGGCCGTCCTTGCTGAGCCAGCCAAATATTAATCAATTTATTTCCGTATCTATCCGGCAGGGCATCCGATAATAATCCCGGTAAACCTTTAAAAGCATCTTCTGTTTCTTTTCGTCCTTTCCGTAATTCAGGAAAGCTATATATCCGGGAACCTTCAGCTATTGGCATTTTTATCGGAGATAAATCCCACGCTTTCTGAATAAATTTCGGAGCATACTGAAAATACCCCATTTGTTGCGATTCGTCCCAGCGCACGGCTCCTGCCAACTCGCCCCATATTTTAATTTCAGCTGCGTCTACCATCCGATATCTTCTTTATCTGCCTTTTTGTCCTTGCGGGGAGAGGCTTGTTTTCTTTGTTTTTTCTTCAACCTGGCGTATTCAATCGGACTGATTTGCTCCTCTACCTTAAATACATCCATAATGTATAATAAATCAAGTACCCTTAATACCTGGATCAGACTATCCATCCTCACCTTCTCGCCTCTTTCCAGTAGGCTTAATGTTGAACGGCTTATTCCTGCAGCTGTTGCCACTTGTTCCTGAGATCTGTTCTGGTTCAGGCGATGTGACTGTATAAAATTACCAATGGTCCTCATTAGTGATTTATCCGACATCGAGCTCCAATCATTGTATGACTTATCATTCATATAATATGCTTTAAGACAATTTAGAATGCTATCTCATACAAAAATACAAAACAATTTTCAAAAAACTAACATTACGTATGACATATCATTCATAATAAGCGTATAAACACCATTATGAATGTTTTTTCATTCATTACAATCAACAATGCGTTTATTATATCTTCTCAGAACCTGTTTGAATTCATCAAGGACTTTCCACCAAATCATGAATTGAATCTTCTGCTTTCAACCAATTTATTGTTTTCATTTTCATGAAGTTTTCTCCCCCTATAAATGATACATTTTACCTTTGCTACCACAATTATTTGATTATTTTTGCCGCCATTAAAAGACCATAACGTCTTTAATAAATTTTGATATAACCCATTATGAGAAAAATAGTAATAATCGCCTGGATATTCATTTTTGGCTCGTTAGCAGGATTTGCTCAGAAGACTGCGGTAAAAGGAGTAATAATCGATAAAACCACAAATGAATCAATACCCTTTGCGACTGTTGCCATAATGAAGGCAGGTGACGAGACTGCATATGCAGGAAGCGTATCAACTGAAAACGGAAATTTTATTATTGAAGATATTCCATACGGATCATACACAATGTCCGTTTCTTTTATTGGTTACCAGTCGCAGGAATTACCGGGTATTAAACTTTCTTCAAACAACAAGAATATTGATTTAGGGAAAATTATTCTTGAGCCTGATGTTATTGGAATTGAAACCGTTGAAGTGACAGCTGCTTCAAGAACTTCGTCAAACAAAATAGACCGAAAAACTTACCAGGCTTCTGATTTTGAAACGGCAAAAGGAGGAACAGCCATTGATGTTCTAAGCAAACTTCCATCGGTTTCTGTAAGCAGCGACAACGATATTTCGGTGCGCGGATCATCTGATTTTGTGGTTTATTTGAATGGAAAACCAACCAATACCAGCGCATCGATACTACTTGGACAAATTCCGAGTGAAAACATTCAAAACATCGACATTATTACTGTGCCTTCATCGAGATATGATGCGCAGGGTAAAGGAGGGATTATTAACATTACCACCAAGAGAAATACGAACAGCGGACTTACCGTTGTTGCAACAGGTATGCTTGGAGGAACGCCATGGAAAAATGAAACCGACGTATTTAGTAACCAGAAACTTGACAATAACAGATTAAATGGCGGCTTAAACCTGAATTACAACATGAACCGGATTAGTATTCACGGTGCTGTAAATTATACCAACCGCCACAACAAGGGAATTGGCGATATTTACACCTATATTTACCAGGACGAAACACAACCCAATTCAGGTACCTACTACATTTTGGATGGTATGGGCGCACGCCCCAAATGGGATGAAAACTTTTACACCAATTTCGGTGTAGATTTTAAGCCCGGAGAGAATTCTCAGCTGTCGGCCAACTACCAGTACTCTAAAAGACACACCGGCCGAACCGCACATTATAAATACGACACGTTTTTCAGCAACAGCACAAATGGAACGCCTATTGACGGGACGCTCTACGAATTGTACAACCCGAATGAAATCCACCGTAAAGGACACTTTCAGAATGTAACCTTAGACTACTTCTTGGAAAGCAAAAACAATTCAGCGCTAAACATTTCTTTCCTCTATGAAAACTCGAACCTTGATCAAACCATCGATAACAAAGAATTTGCGTACGACAACGACAGACTTTATTACGACTATAATTCAAACGAGCACGGTAATCCGGTGTTTCATTCCTACCAGCTCGATGAAACACCCCTTGATGCCTATCGTTTCGAAATAAATTATCAGAAAGATTTTGATAACGAAAGTTCACTCAACCTGGGAGCCGTATCGGAGTTGGTGCGTTTAGACGGTATTTACAAGTATGACACAGTAGATGTAAACACCTCAGATTTTGCTGGCTATGATTATTTTAACAACACCATTGGCCTAAACCGTGATATTTATGCGGCCTTTGCCGAATTTTCAGGATCGGCAAATAAGTTAAAATATATTTTAGGCCTGCGTGTTGAATACCTTAATCAGAAAATGGATGTGAGCAGTACCCGTTATTTTGAGGAGGTTTACGATGTATTTGGGGAAATTGGACGCGATTTTAACGAAAAAGAATTCAAACAAAACAAGTTGGATTTTTTTCCTACCCTACATTTAAGTTATCAGCTAAACGACGCAGATGTTCTTTCTTTAGCTGCCAGTCACCGCATCAACCGCCCTCCGGCGAAAGATATGGCACCATTTTTATACCGGCGCCATCAGGAGATTTTTGAGATGGGCGATCCCCTGTTGGAACCCGAATATAGCTGGAATGCCGATCTCACCTACAACCACGTCTTTGGCAAACACAATCTTTCGCTCACCGGTTTTGTCCGTTCAACAAGCAATGCCATTTACCGGGTTAACCGTCTGGATTATAGCCTCGACAATCAGGGAGGTGTGTTGCTGCGCAGTTTTACCAATGCCGGAACTCAATTGGCCACAGGTGGTGAGTTGGGATTCAATTTCGATATTATGAGCAAGGTAAAACTATTTGTGGGAGGTTCAGTCTACCAGTTTTCGGTAGAATCGAATGAATCACTTTTTGGCGATCAGAGCAGCAGCAACAGTGTAAACTGGGATGCAAAAACGAACCTTAACTGGACGATCATAAAACCACTGAAGTTTACACTCGATTACTCCTACAAATCAGGAAGTGTTACTCCTCAGGGCGAGGATTTGAAATTTCAGATGATGAACGCGGCGCTGAATTTTACTCCTGAGAAAATGCAGGGCTGGAACTTTTATGCCAAAATGCTCGATATAATTGGAACAAATCAGGCTGGCGGATTTACCGGCGCAACAGCGAATGGCATGGCCGTATTTCAGCGCGATTGGGTATACGATTACGAGGGGCAGATTATAGAAATTGGTGCCTCATTCACCTTCAATCAACGTAAAGAGCAAACAAAACAACGATTGATCGGCGATAAATATTTCTAGAGTTCAGGATCGAAGAAAAATAAAAAAGCACAAGTAATGGAATCAAATCCGTTGCTTGTGCTTTTTTTCTACCTGGCTTAGTTATCTATTCACGAATGGTAAGATCGGCATCGTAATCACTTTTATTCACCCAATTGGCAGGAACTTCTTCTCCTCGCATATAGCGATTGTAGTAATTCCTTACTACACCAGAATATTCATAGTTATCAAACACATCGCCATTTCCCAAAATACGGGGATCACCCTGTCTTTTCAACTTCTCAATCATTTCCTTGTTCATCGTATTCCTGAGCTCGTAATAGTCTTCGTTTGCAGCAAGGTTATTCATACAAAACGGATCCTCTTTAATATTGTAAAGTTCATCCGCAACACGTTTACCAAAGTTAAGTTGCCAATACTCCGCTTCTCCTTTCTTTCTTCTCGTATCCAGAATGTAAGTTTTTGTCGGGCTTCCATCGCAATTCAGGTAACCGGTTTCAGGATTGCCCGCAGGCCATCGCTGTGATTTAAAATTCCGGAGATACAAATAATTGTCACGAATTATTCCGCGAATGGGATAGCCCTCATCATTCGGGCGGCCAACATCATGACGCTCCTTCCCAATCAGCACAAAATCACGATCGGGATTAATGATTCCCTGCTTTTCTGAATAAAAAATATCGGTAAGACTGGTCCCTGTGATTGGCTGCATTCCAGCCGTTTCGGCCGACAAGCCTGTTAATTCAAGATAGGTAGGCACAAAATCAATAAAATTCACAAAATCATCGACAACACGCCCCGGGTTTTTAATCCCGTTGGGCCAGCTTATCGCCAGTGGCAAATGATTGGAATATTCATACTCCTGTCCCTTAATCCGGGGGAATGGCATTCCGTTATCGGCTGTAACAATCACAATGGTATTGTTTAACTCTCCTATTTCCTCCAACTTCTGCAGCATTCGGTTTAAATGCGCATCAAAATATTCAATTTCAAAAGCGTAATCCAACATATCAGCCCGCACGGTATCCACATCGGGCCAAAAGGGCGGAACTTCATCAATTTCATCCATCTTTTTATTTCCCTTGTTTATTCCCGATTTGAACTCGTATCCGCGGTGTGGTTCATAACAACCGAACCAGAAACAAAATGGTTTATCGGCAGGGCGTGCCGCTAAAAATGCCTCAAAATTTGCAGCATAGTCGTTTGTTGAAATTCCTGTGGTAACCGGTGTTGTTTTAAGCTCAGAAAAATTGTTTCCGGTTAGCCCTCTTCTTTTCCCGTCAATTTCTCCCGGATTGCCCGGAGCCCAGCCTTTTCCAACACTACCAACAAAGTATCCGTTCGCGCTGAGCGCCTCGGGGTAAGTTCTAAATTTTGCCGGGAAATTTGGCGAATGATTACAAGCTTCTTCCAGTTGCCAGCTGTTACGGCCGGTTAATATGCACGACCGTGAAGGGGCACATTTTGCATTAGGCGTATAGGCACGGGTAAATAAAATACCGCTATCAGCCACCCGGTCAAAAGCCGGTGTATTTACCCAGGTGCAACCATAAGCACCAAAATGTTTCCACGAGGCATCATCAGCAATGGCGAAAAGAATGTTGGGAGCTCGTTTTTCCGCTTTTTTGGGATTTTGCTGACATCCACTCAGGATTGCAGTAAGCGAAATTACCAGCAAAAGAATAGTTCGTTTCATCAGTTTTAGTTTTTATCAATTCGTTTTGGTGTACGCGTCTTTGTCTTCACCGGGAATAGTTCTTTCAAAGATATTTATTCCCTGTATGCATAATTATTAGGCACCAAATTCAAACTTCCCAAAAAATCCATACATGCTGCTTTCACATTATAACTTCTGTTTGGCAACTCGTGAACCGCCCTAATGGTTGGAATAAATGGTTCCTTATTTTCAATGTACATCAGGAAATTAATGGATAACAAAGCGATATCCATATTCTCTGACCGGCAACTTTCAGCAAGAATTTCTTTTGCCTGTCCGTTTTTCCACTGTTGGTAAACAATTGCCGCTGCCCCGATCCGAACCAAAGCATAGTCATCATTCATTGCTTTTTCGATGTTTTGGCGAAAAGCTGCCAGTGTTTCGGCTGGCTGGCTGCGTAGTCCCATAATTGCCCAATACCTTACAATCCGATTTTGGCTTTGCAAAAGCTCAACTTGTTTTTCGGCAAAACCGTGTCCTCTTTTCCCCGACAATGAAGCAGCGGAATAAATCTCCTCAAAGGGATATTCCTTATTGTTCAGTCGGTACTCATATGGCGTAGTGGTTTTTGAAATTAGCCCAATCTCGTATTCCGGCAAAAACAGCACATCCCGGGCATTCAACAGGTTTTCATCCAGTTGCTTTCGCATCTTTTCAAGTACTGCCTGGTATTCAGGTTCCGAAGCCAGGTTTTTTGTTTCCCAAAGATCATCTTCAATATCAAATAAATATTCATCCGGCCGGGGCTCAAAATAACTCTGCTGAAGCGAATCAAGCAACCCTTTGCGGTAATCGCTTCGCATTTGCTGAACGATTTCCGAGATATACATGTATCGGATGTAACGCCCCTGCGGAATAAAGGGCAGATAATTGCGTGAATAAATGTAACGGCCATCCGTGATAGTGCGTACCATATCAATTCCATTGTCGGACCGATCGGCAGATAACAGCAAATGATCGGTGGTTTCAGAACGATCTTTCCCCAGTAAAATCCGGCCTTTCAAATGTTCCGGAATTTCTCCACCGGCCATGCTGATCAGCGTTGGGGAGAGGTCTTCAAAACTTATCAGCTCATTGGTTACAATGCCAGCTGTCCCCCAGGGCGACAGCTCTTTGTACATCTCGGGAAACCACACCACAAAAGGCACGCGGTAGCCGTAGTTTATGCCGTTGGTTTTTCCTCGTGGTTCACCTTCTCCATGATCGGCATAAAAGAAAATAATGGTGCTGTCGCGTAAATTATCCGATTCAAGACGATCAAGCAATTCTCCGATTCGCTTATCGGTAAGCGAAATTGAATTGTAAACACGTGCAAAATGTTTTCGCATCTCGTCGCTATTGCGGTAAATAGGTGGCATTTCAAAACCATTTTCGGCAATACGTTCATCCTCATCCAGCTGATTCCAAACATTTTCGGTATACCACTCATACGACATGGTCATTGTTCTCGACTGGTGTGATTCCATAAAATTAAAAACGGCAAAAAATGGTTGTCCCGGTTTTCGGTTCCACCAACCTGCTTTTCCCGAGCTTTCGTTCCAGGCTTCACGAATAAAAGCCTCAGCATCTGCAACATTATAGTCGGTTTTTGAATTGTTGGACACATAGTAGTCCTGCAGTTGCAGGTAATACGGAAAACCTTTTATGGATTCGGGAACGGGATAATTGCTCCGGTGGTTCCCCGTACCTGCTTTAAAAGTTCGCACACCGGTAATTATTGTACTCCTGCTCGGAGAACATACGGTTCCGGTTGAAAAGGCATTGGTAAACCGAACTCCTTCACGAGCGAGCTTGTCAATTACGGGTGTATGAGCATCCTGATTTCCGTAACAACCAAAAAACTGAGGAGATGAGTCTTCAATGGTTATCCATAGGATATTGGGTTTTTGCTGTGCACTACTGGTATACATCAAAAAGAAAAAAATGGCTAATAGTATTCCGCTTTTCATAGTTTATGGTTTAGCTAAACAAATGCTGTTTTACTACAACACATTTAAAATTTAATCTCCATATTAGATTCGCCATCACCGTTTTTATATCCGTTTCCATCGGTATAGCGATCAAAAGCCCGGTGTGTTGCTTCTCCCATGTGCCATTTGCCGGCATGAGCAGTGTAATACCCGTTTTCTTTCAACAATAAAGGAAAAGGAATTTCACCAGTCGAGCAATCGCTTTTCACCCTCCAAAGCTTTGATATCGGAAATTTCCTGCGACACTTCAATCACTCCTTTATAATTCCCGGCTTTATCCCGTACTGCAAAATACTGGATCAGAATAAAGTCTCCCTTCATTTTTATCCAGAAAGAGGCCTGGTCTTTTTCTCCGGATTTAAATGATTCCACAATTTTCTCTACCACATGCACACTCTCCGGAGGATGGCAATTTTTAACCTCGCGCCCAATGATTGCAACTGTTCGAGGGAAAATTCTTTTAGGTGGAGTAGAAAAATACTGAACCTTATCGTGTTCATCAACATAAGTAATATCAACCGGGAGATGATTAAAAATCAGTTTAATTTGTTCAGCATTCAAAATTCCGGTTCCAAGATTTATAAATCCATAGGACTCACTCACCTGCTCCTCCTGATTTATACTTCGAGGTTCAATATACGGATAGCCAATTTCAAGGCCCAACCGATTCATCGATTCCAGTTCCTCTTTATTGATTGTTGCCAGAATTGCGGGAAATAAAATATATTCTTCCCTGAACTTTATCGCCATCATATTAAAAAAGATGTCACCGACGCAACGATTAAAAGCCCTGGTTTCAATGGAACCACTTTCAAGCTGGTTGATTACGAACTTAATATTTGCCCGAATATCATCGTGTATAGACCACATAATCTGCAGACAGCGGTAATCGGGCCAGGCCTTTTCAATTGCCGGGAAAAGTACGTTTTCTTTAATGGTGTAATGTTTTACAAAAACCTCAAGCTGTCTGAATTTGTTATGCAACTTCGTTTGCAACACATCGTTAGCCGGGTCTTTTGCAAAAGCTTTAAACACTGGTCTTATTTCATCCAACACAAGCACCATTTCGCGGTTGTTTTGCTCCAACACTCCTAAAAATGAATCGGCAGGCGGCTCTATTCGCTGGTACGTTTCGATGGGAATATGAAATATATTTAAAACTTTACTGGCAAGCTTTTTTAAGTCCTCAACCGCGTATCCGTCTTTTACCAAAATATCAAACAATGCAATAAAATCCCCGGGGATAACCGTTGGAATAAAATCCTGATTATTAACAACAAAAGAATGTGCATTCCCGGTTTCAAGTAGCAGTTTTGAGACTTCCTGTAGTTTTACCAGTCTTTTTTCTTTGGTTTTTGTAAACTCCGACATCGTATTCTACTTAACAAAAAACACCCAATATTCTTCACTGTCCTGTTTATTTAGCCAGTGCCTGTAGTTCATGCTCAACGCCTTGTCGAGCAACGGGGCCGGGATAAAAGGTGCAATTACTTTTAATATTTCATTCTCATTCAATTTCTTAATTGCCGCCATCACTTCATGAACCGGCTGTTCTCCGGCATTCAGCATTTCGCGTATATCAATGGTTTCCGTGACATTTTGCACTTCAAACCAGGCCGGCCTTTTGGTGGTATAATTTCCATTTTCGTCGTCCACTCGATCTACATTTGTCTGGCCAACTTCGTTTCGCAGCTTATTAATCAGTTCTTCTACTTTCAAACCTCCAATTGTAGCGGCCTGGCTCAGCGTTGTAATCTTGGTTATGGTTTTGCGTAACACCGGATTTTTGAGCTTTTTAAAAGTTGGCGCCGCACTAATTAGAATATCTTCGAGCTGCGGATAGGCTTCCAGCAGATCGTATATTTTTGTTTTAGGGGTGATAATCAGTTTTTCCATCGCTTATTCTTTTTCTTCGGTATATGATAAAATCCGTCGTTCGCCTTCCAGACTCCGGTTTTCGGAAAGATCCTGCGAAACTTCCAAAGTCCCCAGATATTTCCCATCCTCATCGCGCAGTGCGAAGTATTCAATCTTAATGAATTTGCCTTTCATCTGTATCCAGAACGGTGCATGCGAGGCTTTTCCCAATTTAAAATCTTCGATTATCTTTTCAACAATATGTGTACTTCCCGGCGGGTGGCACAAACGCACATCGCGATTGATAATGGAGCGACTACGGGCAAAGATCCGCTCTTTTCCCTGGGTAAAATATTTTACTTTGTCGTTTCGGTCCACAAAAGTCATATCGAAGGGAACAGAATTAAGAATCGCCTTAATTTCTTCGGCTGAAAAACTCCCTGAAGGCAACTGAATATTTCCGTCGGAAGTAATGTTACTTTCAGCTGCTTCTTCGGTAAGTCCCTCAGGCTTCCAGTCAACTTTTGGATCATACAGCGAAAACCCGTATTCCAGTGTTTGTTTATGAATATTCCACCAATCTTCGGTAGTAAGCACATCCATGGCCATGGGGAACAAAATTTCTTCCTCCTTTTTAATCATATCAACCAAACCCTGAACAGTCACATAAAACAACAATTCAAGCAAATCAAATAGATCTTCCTGTTTTAGTCCGGGTGTTTTCAGAATAGTAATACAGGCTTTCAGCTGATCTCTGATTTCATCGTGTTTACCCCACATTACTTTTGGCGGCCCGGTGATTTCATTTTTTTCGAGATAAGGAAATACGAGGTACTCTTTTCGCTGGTAATGTTTGTCAACATCCATTAACTGGTTAAAAAGACTTTCCAGCTTTAGTGCATAGGCTTTAAATTCATCTTCGCTTACATTTGGCAACTCATCGAGCTGTTGTTTCGCTTGTTCGGCCACCTTACGCAACTCAACATTCTCGTGTTGAAACACGTCAACCGGGTGTCCTTCAGGAATAGTCTTTGCACCTGACAAATCAACATTTCCCTCCAGAACGGCACCATGTACATCACAAAGTTTCAGCACTTCCTCTTCCGGCAAACCTTCCTGCATTAACTCTTGCTCCACTTCCACGACTTCGCCGTACGGAATATTTTTCAGCGATTCGATAAGTTCTTTTCGAACACTCTCTGCCGATTCACCTTCATGCAATTTTAAAATCAACTGCTTTAGCTGTTCCTTTCTGTACTTCGAATTGTTAATTAGTTCACTCATAACTTAGTCCTCAAATTTTATAATCTGTACCGGACAGTTTTCCGCTGCATCTTTTATTTCCTGCTCGTATAAACTGTAATCCAGCCCTGGCACCACAATCATTTTGTCAAATACTTTAAACACCCGGGGCGCAAATAGGTTACACATTTTACAGGCAATGCAGGTGTTTACGCTATCGTCGCGCCAAACTTTCTTAATCGCCACCCAAAGATTCTTTTAAAATTGCCTCTACGTGAATTTTTGTGGTGTTCAGAAATGGCAATTCCAAATACGACTCCTTAGTAAACATCAGCGGAAACTCCGTGCAGCCAAGAATTACGGCTTCAATGCCCTGCTGTTGTTTCATTTCTGATAGAATATCCAGAAAACCATTTTTTGTATCGTCTTTAAAAATGCCCAACTCAATTTCATTAAAAACCTTGTCGTTAATGTATTCGATCTGCTCCGGATTGGGAACTACAATCTCCATGTTGTATTGTTGAAATACTTTTTGATAGAAATCATTTTTCATGGTGAATTGCGTACCGATCAGTCCGCATTTTTTTATTCCCAGAGATTTTGCTTTCCGGGCAGTGGCTTCCACAATACTGATAAGCGAAATTGAAACTTTTTGCTGAATTTCGTTGAACAAAAGATGCGGTGTATTGGCACTTAAAACGGCAAAATCAACACCGGCCTTTTCAAGACTTTTTATCCGTTCAACGATATAATTTACAGCTTTTTCATTTTCATTATCACCAAGGTATCCCACAAACTTCCACATGTCGACACTGTAAATCACCACCTCGGGATATACTTTTTTCCCCGTGTCGTTTTTCAGGTTGAAATAATTGATGATCTCTTTGTAATAATCAATTGTGGCTTCGGGCCCCAATCCTCCGATAATTCCTATTTTCTTCACAATAATTCGCTTTAAATTTTGCCAATTGAGCGGTTTAAAACAGCTTCCCCTTTGCGTATTTTTTCCGACAGCGACTGGATGGTTTCTTCCTGAACAATCTCGAAAAATTTATCGCGTACCTCCTTATATTGCTCGTGTAAGGGGCAGGGATTATCGTTGTTACACGATTTCAGCCCAAAACCGCATTTATGAAAACAGGCATCGCCTTCCATAACGTGAATCACCTGGTAAAGCGTCATTTTCTTTTGTTCATCGCCAAAAAAGAATCCGCCGCCACGACCTTTTGCCGAATCGAGCAATTGATGCCGGGTAAGTGTTTGTAATATTTTTGCTGTAAACGCCTGCGGCGCTTCAATTTCTTTTGCAATTTCAATTACGCCCGGTCGTTTTCCTTCCCAGTTTCGGAGCTGCACAAAAACCAGTGCACGTATCGCATATTCAGTACTTTTAGCCAACATAAGCTTAGTTTTACAAAATCATTTCTTTCTCCAAAGCTAATGCTTTCAAAAATAAAATGTTGTTTTCTAAATGAATATGTCGGTGTAAATCCTGCTCAAAATCGTTTAACGTTTGATAGGTAATACGGTAAGTGTTGCATGCATCGGGCGGACAGGTATAATTTGATGTTAAGGCAGCAATTTCAAAAAAGCGCTCACCTTCAGCCTGGTGTTCGTCCAACATTGCCTGAATCGGTGCATCGATTCCACCAAATTCGGCAGAACCGGCCTCTTCTCCATTTTTAGCATTCACCAATCGGCGAACATACGGAAACAACACCAGTTCTTCTTTTTGCATGTGCGCCGTTAGGTTACCGGCTGCGGTTTCAAACAACTCGCGCACCTTAAAAAGTTCCGGGTGATTTTCGCCATGCACATTACAAAGCTTGTTGAGCTTTTCTTTCAAAAAAGGAATATTGTCCGTAACATACGAGTGGTGCCTTTTTTCAATATAATCACACAATTCATTCAGTTCCATCGAGTCGATATATTTTGAATCCGCATCATTGGCCAGCATTGCTGCTTCCAGTTCAGGGAGCAAAGTGCCAATTTCAACATTTGCTTTCTCACAGGCTTTTTCAAGACTGATGCCGCCTCCGCAACAAAAATCGATGTTGTTACGATCAAATATTTGCGCTGTTTTGTAATTTTCTTTTACAATCTCTCCTACTGTTAAATTTTTACTGATATCCATAGCTATTATTTTTTTTGACAAAGATAGAAACAATTTATCAAAGGACAACAGGGTCCTTTTATAATTTTATTATACATTTGCATTACTAAACTTTAAAATCATTATTTATGAATTCAAAAAAACTTTGGATCGGTTTTATCCTCGTAATGGTCATTTCGTTTGGAATATTAGGTTACTTTGGCCGGGAAATTTATCGACAGGCACCTCCCATTCCTGAAAAAGTAGTAAGGCCTGACGGCTCGGTTCTATTTACGATGGCCGATATAAAAGACGGACAGAATGTCTGGCAATCGATGGGCGGACAGGAAGTTGGAACCATTTGGGGACACGGTGCATACAAAGCGCCGGACTGGACCGCAGACTGGCTGCACAAAGAAGCTATGTTTATTTTAGATACCTGGTCGCTGGCCGAATTTTCGAAATCGTACGATGACCTGGAAGACGAAAAACAGGCAATGTTGCAAAAACGTTTACAAAACGAATTGCGGAAAAACACTTACAATGTGGCTTCGAAAAGTCTTGTTATTTCAAAAGTTCGGGCCGAAGCCATAAAAAGCAACAGTGCCCATTATGCCGGATTGTTTATGGATGACCCGGAACTGGCTCATTTACGCGAAGCATATGCAATTCCTGCGAACTCGATAAAAGACAAGACCCGGATGGACAAAATGAATGCTTTTTTCTTTTGGGCAAGCTGGGCAACGGTTACCGAACGCCCCGGAAAAGATATTACCTACACCAATAACTGGCCTCCGGAGAAACTGGTTGGTAACGAGCCAACTGGCTCATTGCTTTTATGGACAGGATTTAGTGTAATTATTTTGCTTTTTGGAGTTGGACTTTTGGGCTGGTATTATGCTACCAATCGCGAAGAGGAAGCCAATCCAAATATCCCGAAAGTAAATCCTTTATCGGGAACCAAACTCACTCCGTCGATGAAAGCCACCTTAAAGTATTTCTGGGTAGTAACAGCGCTTATTCTGGTACAAATATTCATGGGAGTTATTACGGCACATTACGGCGTTGAAGGTCTTGGATTCTATGGTTTACCTTTAGCTGACTTTCTCCCCTATTCCATTTCCAGAACCTGGCACATACAGCTGGCTATTTTCTGGATAGCAACATCGTGGCTGGCTACCGGATTGTTTATTGCGCCGGCTATTTCCGGTAAGGAACCAAAGTTTCAGCGTTTTGGCGTTAACTTTTTGTTTATCGCTTTGCTGATCATTGTTGTAGGCTCGCTGGCCGGACAATGGATGGGTGTGATGCAAAAACTGGGACTTATTGAAAACTTCTGGTTTGGCCACCAGGGCTATGAATATGTTGATTTGGGCCGATTCTGGCAGATATTCCTTCTTGTTGGCCTGGTGTTGTGGTTACTTTTAATGGGGCGTGCTATCTGGCCGGCTATAAAAGCTAAGAACGAAAATCGCCACTTGCTCACCATGTTCCTCATTTCATCGATTGCGATTGCCTTTTTCTATGCTGCAGGTTTAATGTGGGGACGCCAAACTCACCTTTCAATTGCCGAATACTGGCGCTGGTGGGTGGTTCACCTTTGGGTGGAAGGATTTTTTGAAGTTTTTGCCACCGTTGCAATTGCCTTCCTGTTTGTGCGGATGCAACTTATTCAAACAAAAATTGCAACGTCAAGTGTACTGTTTTCTACGATCATTTTCCTATCCGGAGGTATAATCGGGACTTTCCACCACTTGTATTTTACCGGTACACCAACAGCTGTACTTGCCCTGGGAGCAACGTTTAGTGCTTTGGAAGTAGTTCCTCTGGTATTAATGGGTTTTGAAGCCTATCATAACATCCGAATGAGCCGCGCCAAAGAGTGGGTTGCTGCTTACAAATGGCCTATTTACTTTTTTGTTTCGGTAGCATTCTGGAATTTCCTGGGTGCCGGAATCTTTGGATTCTTAATCAACCCACCCATTGCTTTATATTACATGCAGGGATTAAATACAACTCCGGTTCATGGTCACACCGCCTTGTTTGGCGTTTACGGAATGTTGGGAATCGGGCTTATGCTTTTTGTTTTGCGCGACATGGATTTAAATGCAGTCTGGAAAGAAAAAACAATACGCTATGCATTCTGGATGATGAATATCGGCCTCTTGCTAATGGTGGTGCTGAGTGTGCTTCCGGTTGGTCTGGCACAAACTGTTGCCAGTGTAAAACACGGCCTTTGGTATGCACGATCGGCTGAATTCCTGGAAACTCCAACGCTGGAAACAGTGCGCTGGTTACGCGCCATTGGCGATACCATTTTTGCCATAGGAGCCTTGTATTTGGGTTGGTTCGTTTTCGGTTTGAAAACAGGCTGGTCGATTAAAAAATAGACAGTAACTAAACTTAGATCAATAAAAAGAGAGTCAATTTCCGGTATCTTTTTTAGTCAGCAAATTCTTATTACTGGATTCAATAAGTAATAAAAATATTTCAGGGGGAGCTATAGAGCTCCCCTTTTTATTTGCCGATTAATCAACAAATAGCCGAACAGCTTACCTCTTAACTATCAATAATCTAACGTAATTTTTATTTAAAGACACATTTGTCTTTTATGCAAGAGTTTCGTAAATTACTTTAAGCTACAATAGAAGCAGACAGCAGTAAAACACTTTATGAATGACTACGATAAATTTATGGAATGAACAGGATTGGGGACGATCATACAGCTATTGCCAACTCCGTAAAAGGGGATATTGCTGGAGTTGAGGTATATTAATTAAAACATTAAACATTATGAGAAAACTTTCACTATTTATGGTACTTATCAGCATCATAGCTTTTGTATCATGCGAAAAATCTGATCTTGTAACAGAAGATCAGCAGGAACTAGTTACCAAAAGTGCTAAAAAGGTTCTGAATTTCAGAACGCATTTATCGGGAGATAATGAGGTGGCTCCTGTAGAAACAATGGCTACGGGACAAGCTATTTTCCAATTGAGTAAAGATGGAACTGAATTGTCGTACAAACTTATTGTCGACAGCATTGAGAATGTTAGAATGTCGCATATCCATTGGGCAGCAGAAGGGGAAAACGGTCCAATAGTTGCATGGTTGTATCCTCCATCACCACCTCCACTGTTAATCGAAGGTTATTTCAGTGGAATTCTGGCCGAAGGCGTAATTATGGACTCCGATCTGATGGGGCCACTTGAAGGTATGACTGTAATGGATTTGGTAGATCAGATTTATGCAGGTAAAACCTATGTAAATGTACATACTGTACAAAATCCGGGAGGTGAGCTTAGGGGGCAGATAAGCGGTAATATGCCCAAAGGCAAGTAAGGCTTAAGACAAAGAAAATGATCTTAAATCGCCAACAGGAGGTGCAGTATAAGGACTTCTTTTAAAGCGACTACAGCCCCCCATTTGGTTTTAGTCGGACACAAACGGATAAAATGTAAAAAACTATAACGCAGAAGTGCATTATAGTTTTTTTCATTTTCTACGTGTTCAATATATAATTTGAACATACAAAACACACTACCTTCCTCGCCTATTCCTCTTTCTCCTGTACCTTATCTACCAAAATACTTATGGAATTGTTGGATACAGACGAGGTTGGCAGGTTTCATTTTAGTTAAGACTTACTGTTTCTTTCAAATGAATGCCTTTTGAAGAAGTTCCAACCAGGATTTCAAGGTCACACAAATCGTTTTGCCAACTGCTACTTTCTTCATCCCAGTACCGTAAATCATCAACTGGAATTTCAAGTGAAACAGTCTTCTTTTCTCCGGGTTGAAGAGTCACCCTTGAAAATGCCTTCAGCTCTTTATTTGGCCATTCTACAGATGGATTAATACGGTGTACATACACTTGTGGAACTTCATCAGCCTGCATCGATCCGGTATTCTGAATAGTAAAACGAAGCTCTATCACATCGTTAGCCTTGTACGATTCTTTGTTGGTTTTCAGTTCCGAATAATTAAAATCAACATAAGAAAGGCCGTATCCAAACGGATAAAGTACGGGAAGATCTTTTGAATCGAACCAACGGTAGCCTACAAATAAACCTTCAGAATAGGGTGCATCCGGACCGTTAACCGGACGACGGAAAAATGCACTAAAATCAATTTCTTCCTTGTCCACAGAATCTGTTTTAATATCGTTCTTTCTGTATTGCGATACAAATACATCATTTTCCTTCACCACTTCTTTTTTCTGTGGATACGTTCCCAGTGCAAAAGCCGGCGAATCTTCCAGTTTCAACGGGAAAGTAAATGGTAGTTTTCCTGATGGTGCGATATTACCAAGCAGAATATCAGCAAGAGCATTACCCCCTTCTAAACCATTCCACCAGCCCTGAACCATTGCTTTTGAAAGATCGTTCACTTTTCTTAAATCACAGGGGCCACCTGAAATGATAACGGTTACCAGGTTTGGATTTGCCTCAGCCAGGGCCTGGGCAATTTCATTCTGACCTACCGGTAAATCGATGTTTTCACGGTCGCTACCTTCTGTTTCGATTGATTTATTCGTACCGGCAAAGTAAAGAACAAGATCAGCTTCTTTCGCCAACTTTACGGCTTCAGCAATAAATTCCGGGTCAGCAGCTTCGTCTATTGTTTCGGCGTTGTTTGGATTTGGCACAGGAGGGCCCCACGATCGAACATAGTTTTTATAACCACGAGCATAATTAATTGTGGCAGCATCACCAATTCTATTTTGCAAACCTTTTAAAGGTGTAATTTCATAAAGTGTTTTTATGCCAGCTCCCATACCTCCTGCCGCGGTGGATAAAACAGCATTCTGACCAATTACTGCAATATTTTTTACCTTATTCAAATCAATAGGAAGAATATTGTTCTCATTTTTCAACAATACAACAGATTTGCTGGCCACTTCGTAGGCAATACGTTGCTCTTCAGGTTGAGAAGCCATTACAATATTTGCTTCCTCCTCGGGAATGGCTTTTACGGCATAACGAACTCTCAATATTTCGCGTACTTTATCGTCAACAACTGATTCTGGAATTTTTCCAATATTTATGGAGTCAATTAATGCGGGGCCCAGATAAGTATCTCCGGTCATTTGTACGTTGAGTCCACCCAATGCAGCTCCCATGGTACTATGTGTTCCTCCCCAGTCAGAGACGGTCATCCCATTAAAGCCCCATTCGCCACGCAAAATTTCATTGTTCAAATATGCATTTTCACTGCACCAGAATCCATTAACTTTATTGTAAGCCGTCATTACGCCCCAGGCTCCGCCTTCTATAACTGCAGCCTTAAATGGTTTTAGATAGATCTCACGCAGCGTACGGTCATCCACTATAGCATTTACGGTACCCCGGTCGTTTTCCTGGTTGTTTACCGCATAATGTTTTAAACATACAGCTCTTCCCTGGTCTTGTACACCTTTTACGTAACCAACTGCCAGTGCACCTGCAAGCAGCGGATCTTCGCTGAAATATTCATATGTGCGCCCTCCTACAGGAATACGTTGAATGTTCATTGCCGGTCCTAAAATCATATCTTTCCCCCTGCGAATTGCTTCATGTGCCATTCCTGTGCCATATTTATAGGCAAGTTCGGTTGACCATGTGGCCGCTAATGCCGATCCGGTTGGGAAATAGGTTGCCGAATCAAGTTTCCATCCCTTGGGCATGAACATATCTCCGATTTCTTCCCGTATTCCGAAAGGTCCGTCAGCATATCTAATCTCCTGAATGCCAAGCCTCGGAATTCCTTCTGATGACATGATCGTTTTACTGTGAAGCATTTCAACTTTTTCTTCCAGGCTCATGCCTTTGATAATTTCGTTGATTTCTTCATCGTGTTTTGTCAACTCCTGTTGAGGTGTTGTAGTTTTTTGGGCACAAGCTGTCGCTACAATAATGATGCTTACAGCAACTGTCGCCAATATGAATAATCTTTTCAATTTCATCCGTTTAAAATTTTCACGTTTTGTAATATTTACTTTAAAATTTGAGAACGGATGTAAGCGCTCCGCTCTCACATAAATTTTTTTAATCATCTTTTTCGTGTGGTTATGATTAAATAAATTCTTGTTCGTTTCATCTGTTAAAAATTTTTTGATTTCTGAATGTTCAAAAAATTTGAATACATTCAGGAACTCACATAAATTTTAATCATTCTTGTTTGTGAATTTAGAATGAGGAAAATTCATGTTCGTTTCATAATTTGTTATTTTAATTTTGTTTATTCCTCACCAAACTCCAGATAAAAATCGAAGTATGGCAGAACCTGCTGAGGAATACGCCCCTCTTTGGTATAAATTCCACTTCCGTGCGTACCAATATATTCCTCGGCAAAATGGGTAATTCCAACGTTTTCCAATCGCTGACTGAACATGTCGCACTGTAGTGTAAACCGGTCACCGGCATTTCGGCCCCAGTCGAGTTTAATGGCTTTTAGCTGTTGCAGGTTTTCCAGATTGTCATCGATCATATGAACGGGCATATTATCATACCATTTCTGCAATACATCCTGATTAACAGTGAGCTCATCGCCGTTATAAACAAATGGGAAATCACAATAAAACGGAGGGTTATCGGGATTCGGCGACCAGGCACGGCCAAAGGCCATCATCACACTCCCGAAATAAGATCTTTTTAGTCCTTCAAGCGTTTTGATAGTAGACAATTCCCTGAATGTAGTACTGTTTGGTCCATACTCGGCAACAATCGTTAAAGCTCCCGGGCTAATTGCATAAACGGTACTAAATATATCGGGATGGTGCATGGCAATTTTTAAAGCGCCATATCCCCCCATGCTATGTCCGGTAATTCCACGGCTTTCCTTTTTCGGAATCGTACGGTAATTTTCATCCATATACTTAACCAGATCGAAAGCAGTAAAATCTTCCCAGTCTCCAAATACACCCGAATTACTGTAGAAACTTCCCTGGTAAGTTGTTTTTTCGTCGGGAATAACCATTATAAAAGGTTTGATTTTGTTATCGGCAATCGCATAATCAAGAAGACCGGACATCATGGCCATCATTTTATTATCGCCCATAAATCCATGAAGGAAATAGATAACCGGATAACGCTGATCGCTGTTTTCATAGTTTGGAGGAAGATAAACCGAAACAGCACGGTTTGGATTCTCGCCAAAATCATTTTCCAAATTTTGAGAATAAATCGCATCGGTTACTACAGTTCCTTTATCGCTTTGAGCAATGGAAAGTTGAGCAAGGTGGAGAAATGCAAAAAGTAGTAGAAATTGGATTTTCATAGTCTAAATTTAGGTTCTTCGAAATTTAATAAAAATAAAAAAAAGATGAGTGCATTAATCTATGGTCTGTCTTAATTATATGCGGAAATCCTTCAGGGTAGCTTTAACTTTTAATATAGCCTGAAAATCGTTAGGTTTCCCGGGCACAAGAGCCGAAAAACCCAGAATCCAACTACTAACAAAAACTACTATTGTGTGAATTAATCCCCTGCTCATCTTTGTTCGAAAAATTGGCAACAACAATTTCCTTATCGTATTACGTTTAAGGAAAGTTGCGTGTTGTTGCCATTACTATTTAACTTATGTACAATAATGCTATTTGAATAAAAGCGGAGCAAACGTATTTAAATAAATTCGCCAATTGGCCCAGGTATGCCCGCCTTCAGTAACATAGAAAGTGTGTTCCAAACCATTCTCAGTCAATTTAGAATCCAGTTTTTGTGCACTTTCATAAACAAAATCAGTGTTACCACAAGCCAACCAATACAGTTTGTATCCTGCTTTTTTTAATCCTTGAAGCTTCTCATCAATATCGGGTTGTTCGCCCCAGATTCCCATACTTAGCGGGCAGATATACTGGAAAGTTCCGGGATATTCGTTAGCTGCAGCAATCGTATGACCACCACCCATTGAAAGACCGGCAATAGCACGATGATCAGGATCGGCAATAACACGGTAATTCTTTTCAATGTAGGGTACAATATCCTTCACAATACTATGAACATATTTATTGCTGTTCGACGGGTCTCTGTAATCCATATCGCTTACAGGCAATTGTGTGGTTTGCGCTGCCAATTGATTTGGATTTCCGTTGGGCATAACACAAATCATAGGTTCTGCAAGACCTTTTTCAATCAGGTTATCCAGAATCTGACGGGTACGTCCCATCGAACTCCAGGCATCTTCGTCGCCACCGGCACCGTGAAGCAGGTATAAAACCGGATAACTTTTATCGCTGGTTTCGTAGCCATAAGGCGTGTAAACAAACATTCTCCTGTTTATTTTCAATGTTGGAGAATCGTACCACACCTGATGCAGATTTCCGCGTTTTTCGGCTTCAAAATAATTCTCCGTTTTTTCTCCCGGCACCAACAGTACACTAAGGTAACGCGAACCATCGCGCTGCATAAAAGTGTTAGTCGGATCATTCATGGAGATACCATCAACAATAAAACTGTAGGTATACAATTCAGGCTCTGGCAATGGTAATGTAATCGACCACAAACCTTTTTCATCTTTCGTTAGATCAAGGCTTCCCGGCACATCCATTTCGCCAAACGACGTTTTCATTTTAACGGTAGGCGTAAATCCCCCGGTAATTTTTACGGTATCGGCTTTGGGTGCCAGAAACCGAAAGGTCACCTGACTTTCACCTATTTCCGGTGAAACGATTGGTTCCCTGTTCATAAAGTTAGTTAGCTCCTGAGCATTTACATCTACCATAATTGCCAGACAAGCAATAACTATTAAAAATATCTTTTTCATTTCTTTTAATTTACGATGTTGCTAATTCCAAACAGGAAATAAAAGATCCGGCACTACAGCACCGGATCTTAATTTTATTTAAAAAGTAATGGAGCAAATTCACTAAGATAAACCCGCCAGTTGGTCCAAACATGACCACCTTCAGTTTCCACGTAAGTGTATTTCATTCCCATACCATCAAGTTTTGCACGAAAGTCTGTGTTGGTCTGATACAAGAAATCGGTTTTGCCAATTCCAATCCAATACAGCTTGTACCCGTTATCTATTTGGGCTTTTAGTGTTTCGTCAAAATTCTCATAAACTTTCGACTTCATTGCGGCATCCGGCATAATAGCTGCTGAAAACAATCCAACGTAATCAAAAGTATTCGGATAATAGCGTGAAATGTGCAAAGAATGGTAGCCTCCCATAGAAAGGCCTGCAATGGCACGGTCGGCTTTGTCGGCTTTCACCCGATAATTGCTTTCAACAAATTTCACAATATCCATAAATGTTGCTTCATACTTACCATCCATGGTGTTTGGCAATTGCATGTTTGGTTTGTACAATCCTTTTGGTGATTCGCCGGGCGCCGCTTGCTGAGCAACATTGCCGTTGGGCATAACCACGATCATTGGTTTTGCTTTTCCCTGTGCAATCAGGTTATCCAAAATCTGAGAAGTTCGTCCAAGAGCAATCCAGGCTTCTTCGTCGCCACCCATTCCGTGTAGCAAATACAAAACCGGATATTTATCCTTACTTTCTTCGTAACCCGGAGGCGTATAAATGGTAATGCGTCGCTTCATATTATTTCCCGGAGAATCGTACCAACGACGTGTAACTGAACCATGTGGCACATCCTGTACATTGTACAAATCGCCTTTTCCACCACCAACAATAAAAACATCAGTGATTGAAGCCACGTCGCGAATCATATAAACATTATTCGGATCGGTATTGGTTACACCATCTACGCTAAATGAGTAGCTATACAGATCAGACTCCAGAGGTTGTGTAGTAAAACTCCATATGCCGTTTGCATCCTTTTTCAACAACGCTTTTCCCGGGGCATCAAATACCCCCCACTGCGTTTTAATTTTCTCTGTTGGTAGAAAATCACCGGTAATTCTTACCGTATCAGCACTTGGTGCATTGAACCGAAATGTTACACTGTTATCGCTGTGTATTTCCGGCGAAACAATGTTCTGGCCACCAAATAAAGCCTGCTGTGCATAAATATTCAGGCCAAGGATTAAGACCAGAATAGTTGTAATTGAGATTTTTAATTTCATTTTTGTATACATTATTGTTAGTGAACTATTTTTCTGTATCACAATGGATTACCGTTCGCTACAATTTAGTAGCGTCTGTAACATTCACACTTCCCGGTGTTTCGAGTACCGACCATGTTGCACCTCCGGAGCTAATCAAAGCCTCAAGATTCAGGATTCCAAGGTTGTCTCCTGTAATTGTTAATGATCCGGCATTGTCAACAATGGTAATGGCACCGTCACCTTCACGAATATACATCTTCTCTTCACCTTTCATGTAATACGAGCCACCTTCCATTACACCGGCCATTCCATACCATGCAAGATCAACATAATATCCGTTTGACAACTGGCCAATGGCATTAACTCCATCTTTCACCGAATAAGTTCCTGAAAGCGATGTTGCATTTGCATCGGCAACAAGTTCCAAATATGCATAAAAAACATCATCTGCAAAAACCGTAATTTTGTGCATGGTACTTCCTTCAATAGGTGTTGCACCTTGCGCACCGCCCATTGCCGGAGATGCTGTTTCATCCGTGTAAGTGAAGGTTGGCGTGTACGGATCGGGCTGATAAGCATAAGTAAATGCTCCGGTAAGTTTTAGCACGGTTTCATTGGCCAGATAAAGAATTCCGCTAACCGTGTAATTACTGTCCTGAGCTGCAATACTTATTGTACCGTCCGTAATTTGTTGTCCGTTAAAAGTTGTGCCCTCTGCTCCAAGCAAATAGGTTCTGTTAGCGGCCTGGTTACTTGGCGTAAAGTCAGAAGCCGGCAATATATAATCGGTTGAAAAAAGTTTCATACTCAAAGTATTCGACCCCTCATCCGTCAAGTCGATAGAGAATGTATAAAGCGGACCATCTTTTACCCGGTCCTGTGTTCCAAGTACAGTAAGATCATACACCTCGGGAGGAGAATATTTCCCGGTAAGTGGATCAAGCGAATCTTCCTCGCACGAAACCAGCACAAAATTGGCGGCCAGGAGGAACATAAATAATTTCCATATAGTTTTCATCTGTTTAGAATTTTAAATTTTTTATAGCAACAGATGGAATTCGCATGAGATGTAATTATCTCTACTGGTGTGAATTCCATACTCATGCTCATTTCATATGATTTATTTTTAATTTTTTAAGTTCTGTAAACCGGAGAAATTACCAACCCGGATTTTGAACAATATTTTTGTTTAACTGAATCTCGGTTGATGGAAACGGGAAGAGGGTATTTCGTTCCTGAAAACCGTATTTCCCTTCGCTGTTTCCGGTTGATTTAAAAGTTACAGCACCGTTAGAAGTCATAACCGGATACTCTTTACCCTGACCTGACAATGCTGATTCGGCATCGCCCCAGCGAATTAAATCCTGGTAGCGAACATCCTCGAAACAGAGTTCAAGCCGGCGCTCAGTTTTAATGGCCTCCATTGTAGCAGTTTTATTCTCCAGTTTAGCGCGCGAACGAACCATATTCAGGTAAGTATCGGCCTTGCTTTGGTTACCTGCCAGCAAGTTGGCTTCTGCTGCCATAAGAAGCACATCGGCATAGCGCATAATACGCACGTTATGATCCCAGGTGAAATTAGAACCTGCTGCCGGCACTGCATCTTTGGTAATTCTTGTTTTCCAGAAAAAATAGCCTTCAGCAATAATTGTTTTTCCGGGATCCATACTGGCACCCATTTCCTGAATTTGCTCATAGGTTTTCAGCGTACGGTTCAAACGATATCCGTCTTCACCTTCTTCAGCAACAAATGCATCGTAAAGGTCTTTTTGCGGTAAACAAAATCCCCAGCCCAAATCTGATAATCCTAAAGCCGTAACCGGTTTAGCTGTAAAACGGTCGGTACGGAAATGGATCATTAAGTGCCAAAAATCGAAGTTATCCCACACGTTGTTGGCGTCAACAACACGGTTCACCTCAAACATCGATTCGCTATTGTTCTTGTTCGAGAAAGCAAAAATATCATCATATTCGCCCTCATATAAAGCGTAAAGATTAGAGCCGATTACCGTCTCGAACGCAGCAGCTGATTCTGAATTTTTTCCCTGGTACAAGTAAGCCTTACCTAGTAAGGTTTGTGCAAATTGTTTTGTAACACGGTAAACTGAATCATCATTTACATTGGATTTTTCCATCAAACTACCCGAGTTAATAGCTTCAGTTAAATCGGTTTCAACCAAAGCCCACAATTCAGCCGGATCTCCGTTTGACATTTGATATTCCGACGGATCCAGCGGATGATCTACCAAAGGAGGCGTTCCCCACATCGAAATGAGATCGATATAAGCCAAAGCACGAAATACTTTTGCTTCAGCAATCATTTGCTTTTTAACATCTGAATCGGGTTGGATGTATTGCATTACAATATTGGCATTGTAAATAATATTGTAATAACTCTGGAAACATCCCGAAAGAAAACCGTGTTCGGCACTAAAGGTAAATTCGTTCATTTTTTCCAGGTCGTTGTTGTCGCCACGGTCGGCACCACCAGCCCACACATCATCTGAACAAATATTTTTCAGGAATTTGTAATTGTACATCATTCCGCGCAATTCGCCATAAATTGCGGTTACTGCTCCTTCAGCACTTTCGTCGCTGCCATAATATTCTTCTAAACTAATAGCACCTTTTTGCACTATATCCAATTCATCTTCGCACGAAAGCATGGTGAAAACCATTGCAATGGCGGCTAAATATATTAATGTTATTCGTTTCATTTTAATTCGATTTTTTGGTTAAGATTAGAATGACACATTAAAACCAAATATGATTTTCTTCGAGTTCGGATAACTTCCTTTATCAACTCCCAATGCGTTTCCAACACCTGTAACTTCCGGGTCGAAACCTTTATATTTTGTAAAGGTGAAGTAATCTTCAAGCGAAGCATAAACCCTTAGTCTTTTCATTCCCACTTTATCGAGTACGGAACCAGGGAGTGTGTAACCCAACTGAATTTGTTTGATTTTGAAATATGAACCATCAAAAACTGCGGCCGAAGAGGTATAATATTTATCCAGATCATTAGCTCCTGCACGAGGTCTGATTCCATTCGTGTTATCCGCGGTCCATCTGTTTTCGGTAAAATAGGTTAAACTGTTAACGGCATAGTCAGTACGGTTCAAACAAGAGTAAATATCATTTCCATACGATCCCTGACCGAATACGATTGCATCAAAACCTTTATAGGCTGCATTTAAAGTAATACCGTAAGTCAGATCAGGTATTCCTTTTCCGAGGTCAACTTTATCATCATCGTTAATGATATCATCCGAATTCTGATCAACAAAAACAGGATCTCCGGTAGCTACATCGATACCTTCAAACTCGTAACCATAAAAATACCAGGCTGGTTTTCCAACTTCAAAACGGGTAATACCACTGGTGGTATGGAAACCTGTTCCGGGGATATAATCCAGCGATTCGTGAATATTGGTTACTTTGTTTTTAATTGATGAGATATTTCCTCTCACATCGTAGGAAAAATCACCTTTCATGTCTTTCCATCCAAGTTCCAGCTCAAAACCGGTGTTTTCGATATTACCTGCATTAATAGGCGAAGCTGTATTACCTACAATTGTAGAAGGAGTAATTCCGGTTACAATCAGGTCTTTGGTTTTTTTAACGAAGTAGTCAAAAGTCATCGATAACTTGCTTTTCAGGAATCGGGCATCAATACCCAGGTCGGTTTGTTCGTTGGTTTCCCATTTTAATTCCTGGTTACCGGTTGTTGATGGTTTGTAACCAATACTGTATACCGGATCGGAACTAAACGGATAACTTCCGGTGCTTGTTACAGCAGTACGGTAGGCAAAACTACCCAGGCCGGCCAATGAACCGTTTTGTCCCCAGCTGGCACGCAATTTCAAAAAGTCGATCCATGATGAAGCATCCTGCATAAATGATTCTTTAGAAACTACCCAACCTACAGATCCTCCGGGGAAGTAGCCCCAACGGTTGTCATACGGCAGGTAAGCCGAATCGAAAGCATCGGTACGCATTACAATTTCTGCCAGGTATTTTTCATCGTAGTTATACCCGAAACGACCAAAATAAGCGTTTTGAGTTCGTAAAGTTGGTTCGCCACCTGAAACATCTTTAATAGCTTCTGATGTGGCATAAGCGAAATAATAGTAACGCGGATCATCTCGTTGTACACCAAAATCATCATCGGTACCGGTTTTACTTCCGGAAACACCAAATGAACGGATTTTTGTAAACGATGTACCCACCATCGCTGTCAGGTTGTGTTTATCGAACGAACGGTTGTAAGTGGCGAAGTTTTCCCACTGAATCCGAATGTTATTCGAACTGGATGCGTTTAAGCCCATATAGTTCTGATACGACTGGGAGTTGGCATAATAATCCTGCGAATAGCCATAACTTTCACCGGCACTTAGCAGGTACGAAAAACGTGTTGTTGCAACAAGTCCTTCAATTGGTTTCAGGTTTAAAAAAGCTGTTCCGTTAATATTAAAACCCGAGCTTTTTGAATAGGCATTATCGCGCATAATTAGCGGATTGAGATTTTCGCTGGTAAGAAATGGCGAAACGCTGTAGTAGTTACCGTTTCCATCGCTCAACAGCTCGCCAACACCGGTAGCCCGGTAGTTAGCCAGGGCAGATGCCATATTATCCGGCATATTATCTTCTGTGTAGGTTACTGCCGTCATCGGATCGAGCTGCAACGTACTCAGAATAAGCGAACCGTATTCCGAGCCTTCCGAAACCGATCTTCTTTCGTAGTATTCCAACTGATTGTTTGTCCCAACTTCTAACCAGGGCTTAATGTTGTAGTTGGTGTTTATCATACCGGTATAGCGTTTGTAAGTATCGGCATCGCCAACTACCATACCGTCGTTATCCAATATACTGCCCGACACATAATAACTTCCTTTTTCGTTTCCTCCCTGGAAACTGATATTGTGACGCTGCATTATTGACGATTCAAAAATCTCGTTCACCCAATCGGTATTTTGCTCAAAATCCCAATATTGGTAAACACGGTCCATGCTAAATTTGCCGGCTTCGGTCCAATAATCGATAAATTGTTCCGAGTTCATTACCTTAGGCGTTTTGCCTATACTTTGTATGGTATATTGAAAATCGTAAGAAACGGAACCTACACCTTTTTTCCCTTTTTTAGTGGTTATTAATACAACACCGTTACCGGCCTGTGCACCATAAATGGCTGCTGATGCAGCATCTTTCAAAATTTCCATGCTCTCGATATCGTTAGGCTCGATACCTGCAATCGACGAGGCAATACGTCCGTCAACTACATACAAAGGAGAGATTGAATTATTGGAGTTAATACCCCTGATTCGGATGGTTGGTGAACTACCCGGTGCTGCAGAGTTCGAATAAACCTGTGTACCTGCCGTTTTCCCGGCTATTGCCTGAAGTGGATTTGTAATGGTACGGTTCTCCATATCTTCCGCCTTTACCTGCGAAATGGCACCGGTAACTGAGCTTTTTTTCTGAACACCATAACCAATAGCAACCACCTCGTCAAGCGCGATGTTTGCACTTTCCAATGTTACATTAATAATGGTTTGGCCACCAACTGCAACTTCTGTCGATTTCATTCCGATAAACGAAAACTGCAGAGTTGCATCCGATGGCACATTTTTAAGTGCGTAGTTTCCATCAATGTCGGTAATTGTACCGTTTGTTGTGCCCTTTACAACCACAGTAACTCCGGGTAACAGCTCCCCATCACTACCCGCGACAGATCCTGTTACTTCAATATTGGTTTGCGAAAATGCTACTGTTGAAATCATTAAAAAGCCAACGATGAGCATTTTTGATAAAAGCCGATACGATTTCATTAAATATCGCACCTTACTTACGTTGTAATTCCTCATAATTTAAATTTTAGTTACTATAAAGTTTGAATAGATCATTTAGTTTCTTTTATAAATTCAATGTCTTTGGGAATGAATTCACCAACTCCATAAGTTCTTTATCATGTTTGTAGACCACTTTACAATCATTGTTTAAGAGCATTGTTGCACCTTTCTGAATTGAGTAGGGCTCCCAGCTTGGCAACTCTTCTGTATTCGGGTTTCCGGTTTTTGCAAAGCTGATCCAAGCCGAACTCATTTTATCGGCCAACTTATAAGCTTCGGGTTTTCCGCCAGTTAATGTTTTACAGCGCGAAATATTGTTGAATACAAAAGGCAATTCCATACAGTGCGTTGAGCGGAACATACCATCCAACACCGGCGACTCCCAGGTAAACAGGTAGGTATATACAGGTGCCCCCTGCTTATTGAACCTCAGTGATGCCTGTTCTAACGCCTTTGGCCTGAAAAGAAAATCTACATCGAGTAAATCTTTTGGTTGATAATTGGGATAGGCCTTCTCAAAAACAGATAAGAATTCTTGCGTTTTTTCACCATACCGTTGTTTTAGTTGGCTTACAGCTCCGGCCTGGTCAATATTTCGCAATGCAGGAATATAGGCACTTGCCGTAAACTCATGTAAGGTTGTTCCCACCAGCAAAGGAATATCTTCCGACAGCTCAACAGCCCTTAAATCAGCAGGCTGCCACGGCAAAACATTTCCATCAACCGTTGGTTCCCACCCAAAAAGTAAGGCATCAAGGCCTTCAGTTCCTGCCTCTTCCCGGATCTTTAAAACAGCTTTGTCTCCTGCTTCAAGTAATTCTTCATAGGGTACTTTTGCCAACTCATCAATTTGCGATGCTTTTAAGCCAAGCTCTTGTAGAGTGGTTAAACCGATTTTTCTGGAATATTTAGGCTGCATGATATTTAGTAAGGAACCGCTTTGTACAATCGCCTTATCAAATAAACCAGCCGCAGCAGGTGTAGCCATTAATGTACTAACTTTTCCTCCGCCGCCCGATTGACCGAAAATGGTAACATTCTGCGGATCGCCACCAAATTGTTCAATATTGTTTCTTACCCATTTTAAGGCTTCTACAAGATCGAGCAAACCAACATTTCCTGATTTTGCATATTTCTCGCCAAAAGCTGATAAATCAAGAAAACCCAGCACATTTAAACGATGATTCAGCGAAACCAGAACTACATCGCCCTTTTTACATAGTGCCGCTCCTTCGTATGCCGGAAGCTCCTGACCTGATCCGGCAGAATAGCCCCCGCCATGTAACCAAACCATTACCGGGCGTTTTTTCTTATCGTTAATACCTTGTGTCCAGACGTTAACACGAAGGCAGTTTTCGTCAGCGTAACCATCGTCCCAGTCAAAAGCAAAAGCCTGTTCATCCGAATACCAGCCCGTTCTTTTTCCTTGCGGGCAAACCGGACCATAAGCACGACTGCTTCTTACTCCTTTCCAGGGAGCAGGAGAATGTGGTGGCATAAAACGGTCGGCTTCGGCATAAGGAATTCCCTTATATATATAAATGCCATTTTCAATATATCCGGCCACCTCACCAGCCTCGGTTGTAACAACGGTGGAAGAGGCAGATGTTACAATTTCGTGACTATTACATGTAGCCTGCACATTATCCTTGGTCGTTGTACACGCTCCAAAATTCAGAATTAGAAAAATTAGAATGATTAGTTTTATTGACTTCATAAGCTATTGGTCCAACGTCGTTAGAATTTGACGTTACAATGCTAGTCATTACCGATGCAAGCCATTTTTCATTTTGTTCTAAGTGCTTTAGTATCTGTTCAATTCCACTTTTCAATTTGTTCAAATACTTATCTATTTATACAATCCCGGCATCATAAAGTATAAAATGGGAAAGCAGATAATGATTATTGCTATTTTTGACACTCCAGATTGAATTCGAATGAAGAAAACAAGCTTTTTTATACTAATTATTTTGATATCGGTTCTTGTTTGGGGAAATCCAAGAGAGCTTAGCCCGACTGAACTGAATATGGTTGTATCAAACGAAATATCCAATCAGCAGGTGACCTCATTTGCTGAAGATGCATTCGGGCATATCTGGATTGCCACAATTCGGGGACTCAACAAATACAATATTAACGAGTATCATCAATATTTCAGTACCGATGATTCATTAAGTATTCCAAACAACCGAATACAACAAATTTATACCGACTCGAAAAAACGACTATGGGTAGCAACAGTAGATGGTGTTTGCAGATATAACGATCAGGACTGTTTTGACCGTATCCCGATTGAAAGTTCAAGTAAAAACGCCATCTATTTTTTTGAAGACAATGATGGGAAGCTCTTTTTAAACCTGAATTTTGAGATATGTGTTTACAACGAAGAGCTGAATAAGTTTGAGCCGGTGATCAGGGATTTGGATCATCAGAATTTTGGGACCTCCTGTTTAGTTGATAAATCAAATAATATTTGGGTTGTTACTCCATGGCAGGTAAAATGCTATAACAGCCATAGTTACGAGTTAAAACAAGAGTTGAAACGCGATAAGTACACTACGTTTTCGTACCTCGATGAAAATGGAAAACTTTGGCTTGCATCGTGGCAAAATTTAGAGGTTTATGATACCCGAACAGGAAAATATGAGCAGGCTCCGCAAGCCATTGCTCAACATCCGGTTTTAAAAAATGCCATTATTTACCGCATGCATCCTTACAATAACTCGTCGGTATTAATTCAAACCCAAAAAGACGGAGTTTTTATCTACAATAAATTCACCGAAACTATTGTCCATCAATCAGAAAGCGGGTTTCCCTTCATTGTACCTGATTTCGATATCAATTCATTTTTTACCGATTCGCAAAAAAACCTGTGGATGGGATCTTTCGATCAGGGCTATAAAGTGATATACCACTATAAAGAACGATTTAACAATAACCAGTTTTTACAATCGAAGTTAAAAGGCAAGTCTGTTCTTTCGGTGGCTACCGACCACGACAAAAATTTATGGATTGTTACCCGTTCAGACGGTATTATGTTGTACCGCAACGACAACAACGAAATCCAACATTTCTCCAACCAGGAATTGTATGCATTCTGGGATTCGTTTCAACATACTGCCGGTAGCATTTATATTGGAAGCGACAATACCATTTGGGTACTATCAGATTGGATGTTGCTAGAAATGCGCCTCGAGAACCAGAAGCTGGTACGAAAAAAACATTATTATTTCCCTACAGGTATATTATCGATTACCGAAGATGCCAAAGGCACTATCTGGCTGGGCGGGAAGGATCAATCCATTTTCGTTCTTAACAAAGGCGAAGAGAATTTTGAGCCATTTCACTTATATGGAAAAGAATTTAATTTTACTCCGGCTTTGTTAACCTTATCGTCGGGTAATATTTTGGTTGCATCCTTTAATCATGAGCTACAATTAATCGATGCCAATACGAGAGAAGTTACCTCCATCCCCGTCAAACATCTAAATAAAAAAACAGCCTTTGTTCCCGTGTGTCTTTTTGAAGATGCCGTTGGAGATGTTTGGATTGGTACAATTGTTAATGGAGTTTACCGACTTTCAACCAGCAACAATACCATTGAACAGGTGAACGGAATTGGCTGTACCGATATCAGCAGTATTACTGAAGATGTAGCCGGGAACATATGGGTTGGCACTTTGTTTGGGCTAAGTAAATTCGATCGGACTACCCAACACTTTATTAATTATTATGCCACCGACGGAATTGGAGGAAATCAGTTTAACGAGAAGAGTGTTTGCCGGCTTTCGGATAATACGCTGGTTTTTGGTGGAACGCATGGATTAACTTTTTTCAACCCGATTGATATTAATTACAAGCAAAATATTCCGCTGGTTTTCGAAAACCTTAAAATACACAACAAAATTGAACAGCCGGCTACAAGCTCAAGTATCGATAAACACCTGTCGTACAACCCCGATATAACTTTAAATTATAACCAGAATAGTTTTACTATTTCGTTTTCGGCTATTGATTACGGAGAATACGAACGCGTAAAATATGCCTATAAAATGGATGGTTACGATAATGTTTGGATAGAAGCCAACAGCAGCCGACAGGCCTATTATTCCAACTTACCGGCCGGAAAATATACGTTTCGGGTAAAAATATTTAATAACGAAAACACCATTAACGAAACCCAAAACGAGATTTTTGTACGGATTAAACCGGCTCCATGGTTGAGCTGGCCGGCCCTCTCGTTTTATACCATCCTGTTTTTATTTGTAGTAGTTGTTGTTGTACGCATGAAACGTCGTATAAAAACAAATAAAGACAAAGCGCTGAAAGCCCAGATCGAAATTGAACAGGAACATAAGGTGAATAAAATGAACATGAGTTTCTTCGCCAATTTATCTCATGAATTCAGAACACCATTAACCATGATAAGCGGGCCGATAACCATTTTGAGTAACGATGACCATTTAAAAGATGAATCGAAACAGCTGATATACATTGTACAACGTAGTGTAAACCGAATGCTGCGGTTGGTAAATCAGTTAATGGATTTTAATAAACTGGAGAACGACACGCTTAAACTGAAGGTAAAAACCATTGATATAATATCGGAGCTTAATCGTACCATCGACATTTTTAAACTGAACGCAAAAGAAAAAGAGATTGATATAAATACCTATGGTTTGGAAGATCGGTTTGTGATGTGGCTCGATCTGGATAAACTGGAAAAGATTGTAACAAACCTAATTATAAACGCAATAAAATTCAGTGGCTCAAAAGGTAAAATTAATATCACATTCGATGTTATTTCGCGAGACGAAGTTGCCGGTAGTTTTCCGCTAACGGTGCAGGATGCCAGCACTCAATGGGTAAAGGTTGCAATCAGCGACACAGGTAAAGGTATTCCGGAAGACAAACTGGAAAAAATATTCGAACGCTATTATCAGCTTGATAATCAAACAAAAGAATATTATAACTGGGGCACCGGCATAGGGCTTTACTATTCGCGTCGTTTGGTTGAAATACATCACGGTTATATTAAGGCCGATAACAACGACGAAGGAGGAGCAACATTTACATTTATACTTCCGGTATCGAAAACAGCGTATTCTCCCGAAGAAAGACAACCAGAAACGGAAACGCAACAAAGTGAATATATCCCTTATCCACCGGAAAAAGAATATCAATATGAGTTTGCAAGGGATAACAGCAAGCAAAAACAAAAGCTGCTGATTATTGATGACGAATCAGAAATTATTCATTACCTGAAGGCCTTGTTGTCGCCATACTACGATGTTAATTATAAATTTGATGCTGATTCGGCTTATAAAGAACTGAACGAAACCGAGCCTGACCTGATTCTTTGTGATGTGGTAATGCCGGGAACTGATGGTTTTACATTTAGCCGGAAAGTTAAAGAGAGTCTTTCGTTCTGCCATATTCCAGTTGTCCTGGTTACGGCAAAAGCCACAGTAGAAAACCAGGTTGAAGGACTTAACAGCGGCGCCGACGCTTATGTTACCAAACCTTTTGATCCGAATTACTTGCTGGCACTTATTAACTCTCAGCTAAGTAACCGAAAGAAGACACAACGCATGCTGGTGGGTGTTACCAAAACCGAAAAAATTGAACAGGATATTCTTACTCCGCAAGACAAAAATTTTATGAATGAATTGTATAAGCTGATGGAGAATGAACTTTCGAATTCGGAATTGAATATCAACAGAATGACGGAAGTATTGAAGATTTCGCGAACAAAATTCTACTATAAAGTAAAAGGATTGACAGGTGAAAATCCGGGAGTGCTGTTTAAAACCTATAAGTTAAACCGTGCTGCCGAGCTAATTCTGGAAGGGAATATGAATATTTCGGAAATTGCCGATATTACAGGATTTAGCACACCATCGCATTTTTCAGTTAGTTTCAAAAAACACTTTGGTGTGTCGCCAAAAAATTATCACGGTTAGTAAATAATTGACTTCATATCATTAGTTCCGATGGTAGTTATATTCAATATTGCCTTGCGGAAGAATCAATTTTAAAGGAATCAATCCTATTCCTTGCAAAGAAGACGGTAAAGTATTAAATTACACCTACAGAGTTTATTACTCACAAATACTTTACAAATGCGATTCTTTTCTTTGTGAATTTTAATTCAATGAGCAGTGAAAAACAGTAATTTGAATCAGTACTGACGACGGAATAATTGCGGCTGATCAAAAATCAACAAATCATGAAATCGAAGCAGCATTCATTTTCACTCTTTTGCATTTAACTGTTCTACAAAAATGAAAGCGCGCGAAAAAGAATGATCATTTTACTAATGTAAAAAACAGTTATCATGAAGTACAATTTATTAGGAAACACTGGATTATACGTATCAGAACTTTGTTTGGGCACCATGACATTTGGTGGACGCGGTATGTGGACAGCTATTGGCACTTTGCCACAGGACCAGGTGAACAGTCTCGTTAAACAATCGGTTGACGGAGGGATAAATTTTATTGACACCGCCAATATTTACAGCGAAGGTTTGAGCGAACAAATGACCGGGCAGGCCATCCGCGACCTCGGCTTAAAACGCGATGACCTAGTGATAGCCACAAAAGTACGCGGACAAATGGGTGAAGGACCCAATGAAGTTGGGCTGAGCAAAAAACATATTCTGCAACAAGCCGATGAAAGCCTTACACGCTTAAACATGGACTACATCGACCTTTACCAGATTCATGGTTTTGACAGACTCACTCCTCTGGAAGAAACACTTGAAGCACTCGATTCGTTGGTTAAAAGCGGAAAAGTAAGATATATTGGCTGTAGCAACCTGGCTGCCTGGCAGCTGATGAAAGCACTGGGTATTTCGGCACAGCAACACCTGAGCAAATTTGTTTCGTTGCAGGCTTATTACACCATTGCCGGGCGCGATTTGGAACGCGAACTGGTTCCGCTGCTTCTCGACCAAAAAGTGGGTTTGATGGTTTGGAGTCCGCTGGCCGGAGGATTATTAAGTGGTAAATACAGCCGCGATACAGAAACAAAAGAAGGCCGACGGGTGAATTTCGATTTTCCTCCCGTGAATAAAGAAAAAGCCTATGATATTGTGGACGTTATGCGAAACATTGCCGACAACAAAGACGTTACGGTGGCCCAAATTGCTTTGTCGTGGCTACTGCATCAACCTGCGGTTACGTCGGTAATTATTGGCGCCAATAAACCCGAACAACTAGCGGATAACTTAAGTTCCGTTGATGTAAAACTGGAAGCAGAAGAACTCGACCAATTAAACGAGGTAAGTAAACTGTCTCCGGAATACCCGGGTTGGATGATCGAACGTCAGGGCAGCGGCAGATAAATTTTTTATATAAGCTACTCCCCTAACTTAGTGTTTAGCTACTGTAGTTACAGAATAACAAATACTTCAGAAAAATAAAAAAGAGGGCCGTCAAGTCCTCTTTTTATTCTACCTTTTTCAAAATTACCAATACATCGATTTAGAGGAAAGCCAGAAGGTTTTTACTCCAAACCTTCAGTTCGATTTATTCCGAAAGGATTATAAATTGAACTGAAATTATTATCTTGTTACAATCGAAACCTAACAAATAAGAGACAATTTTACAATTGCTTCTGAATAAACTAAGAACTATGAAAAACCGATTCTTCATTTTCGTTCTTCTCCTTTCGGCCATTTTTCTGGTTACGAGTTGTGGGAATGAAACACCAAACACGGCAACATCAAACGATGGCGTTACAATAGCTTTTAGCAGTAATGGAAAAGGAAAACCCGCGATTATTTTCGTTCATGGATGGACAAATCCTCGATCGATTTGGGACGATCAAATGGAACAATTCTCTGCTAAATACCAAGCTGTAGCAATTGATCTTGCCGGTTCCGGAGAATCTGGCAATAATCGTTCTGAATGGACAATGAATGCATTTTCAAACGATGTAATTGCTGTAATCGACAAATTGAAACTGGATGAGGTTGTGCTGGTTGGTTTTTCGATGGGAGCCGCTGTAGTTGTTGAAACAGCCAACCAAATTCCGACGAAAGTAAAAGGTGTGGTAATTGTTGACAATATGCAGAATCCGGAAAGCAAATTACCACCACAGATGATTCCGGTAGTGGACAGTATGATGATGGATCTTTTAAACAATATGAGCAACGAAAAGCTGGTTGCAATGGGATTCTACAAAACAAATCAGGAAGCTAATTTTGAACGGGTACTCCGTCTTTACCCTGAAAATACGTCCCAGATTGGCTGGCGGGAATCACTTCACGGAAACATAAAATGGATGAATGAAAACTGCATCGAATCGCTTGAACAATTGCAGGTTCCGCTTCACGCTATAAATTCGGATATGGAACCAACTGAAGTTGAAATTTTCAAAAAATATGTCCCGAAGTTTAAAGCTAAAATCATTCCGGGTGTTGGTCATCTGGTCTTTTGGGAAAAACCCGCTGAATTTCAACAATTGTTAGAAGAGAGCATTCAGGAATTTATGAAGCCGGAATAAATAATCGTATTCTAAACTATTCAATTATCCCGAATTATAATAGAGCGTTTAAAATGAACATAAGTAATCAGGAAATTCTTTGTTTTGGTGAGGTTTTGTGGGACCGTCTTCCTTCGGGAGCAAAACCGGGCGGTGCACCTATGAATGTGGCTTTGCACCTCAACGCAATAGGCCTGAATGCCGCAATTGCCAGCTCGGTAGGTAACGACGATGCAGGGAAACAGCTCCTTGACTTTTTGCAAAATTCAGGAGTGGATACCTCATTGATTCAAACCGATGAGACTTTGCCTACCAGCGAGGTTCTGGTGCACCTCGACGAGAATAATAACGCCACCTACGAAATATGTGAGCCGGTAGCCTGGGACAATATTCAGCTAACAAATGATCTGGCTAAAAAAGCACAAAACTCGGGTTTGATCATTTACGGTTCGTTGGCTGCACGCAAGCAAACTACACGCGAAACACTTTTAAAGTTACTCGATAACGATGCTGTAAAATTAATTGATGTAAACCTGCGGCACCCATACGACAAACAAGATGTGCTGGAACTATTACTGGCTAAATCAGATATCGTAAAACTAAACGATGAAGAACTTCGTGTTTTTGCCGACTGGAACAAAATTGAGGGCAAAACCGAGGAAGAAATTATAAAATGGTTTGTGCAAAATTACAAGGTAGAAATGCTTTGTGTTACCAAAGGCGACAAAGGAGCAGCAATATATTATGGAAACAAGTTTTACGAACACCCGGGATTTAAAGTTAACGCCATTGACACGGTTGGTGCCGGCGATGCTTTCCTTGCCGTTTTGTTAGCGGCATTCCTGCAGAAAAAATCGCCTGCTGAAGCTATTACATTTGGCTGCGCAACAGGAGCTTTTGTGGCATCGAAAGCAGGTGCAACACCGGAATACGACATGGATGAAATTCAGGCAATAATCAATCAGTAAAATGTAAAGGTGTTAAGTTTAGCCTAATCAGCTTCTATAAAAATACCTTTTCTATCGATAAAAATCCCGTGTTCTTCGATTATGTTCCTTCAATAGAGGATTCATAAATAACTTGTTAGGCACAATTAAAATGTGGGGTATCGTATAAGTTGACGGTACCAACTACATACAGTTTAATAACTTAAAATTTCAAAAACGATGAAAAAGATTTTATTTTCTTCTGTATTAGTATTTGCCTTTTTGTTGGGCATCAGCGCAACAGCAAGCGAAGGTATTACCGGAAAATGGGAAGCCACAATGGGGCCAGGCGGCGACATGGTCATCACTTTCAATTTTAAAGTGGACGGTGACAAACTCACCGGAACCGTTTCTACTCCGATGGGCGACCAGGAGATAAGTAATGGAAAAGTTGATGGCAACTCCATCTCATTCGAGACAGCGATGATGGACAGCGCCATTAAACATACCGGGAAACTGGACGGCGAAGTAATTAAATTGAAAGTAGAAATGCCGGAAGGCGGTCCTGGAGGCCCAGGCGGACCGAACGAAATAACATTAAAACGTGTGAAATGAACTTCCTCGTAGCGAGCTAACAAGGTATTAACATAGAATTTAGTTATAAACGATGCATGCATCGGAGTATTAACTCATTTATCCCGATACGCTATGCTATCGGGATTAGTTCGACTATCAGATTACAGTTCGTTTCTCTCCTGTAATCAGGGGCTCACTGAATAAAAACAAAAAGGAGGTTGAAATCAACCTCCTTTTTTTTCGGTTCTTCCTGCCTGCTAAACAAATCAGAACCTTTAACTAACTATTAATTAACTTAAAACAAAAAATCCTTCTTATCTTATTCTTCAACACCAAATTTGTAGATACAAACTGAATAGTACTCATCACCCGGATTTACAATAACACTTGGAAATTCAGGCTTATTAGGACTATCAGGGAAGTGTTGTGTTTCTAAACAGAATGCACTTCTGAAATCGTATTTAATATCTTCTTTTCCGGCAATTCTTCCATTAATAAAGTTACCGCCGTAAAACTGAATACCTGGCTCGTTGGTGTATACTTCCATAACTCTTCCCGACTCCGGCTCAACAACTTTTGCTGCCAAAGCGCTTACATCGTTATTTGTATTTAATACCCAGTTGTGATCGTATCCACCTCCAACTTTTAGCTGTGCATTATCAACTTCCAAACTGTCGCCAATGGCTTTTGGAGTAGTAAAGTCAAATGGAGTTCCGGCAACGGCAGCCAACTCTCCTGTTGGGATTAAACCACCATCAACAGGTGTAAAATAATCGGCATTCAGGTACATCAAATGATCGTTGATCGAAGTTCTTCCACCGTCTTTTAAATTGAAATACGAGTGATTGGTAAGATTCAATACCGTTTTTTTATCAGTAGTAGCAAAATATTCAATTTTCAACTCGTTTGCAGCTGTTAACTGGTATTTTACTTTTACGTTTACAGTACCCGGATAACCGGTTTCCATATCGGGCGAAACGAGACTAAAAACAACTTCTGTATCGCTTAGCTGCTCTGCATCCCAAACCTGGCGGTGGAAACCATTGGTACCACCATGCAAATGATTCGCGCCGTCGTTTTTCTGTAACTGGTATTCAACGCTGTCAATCGAGAATTTAGCACCACCGATACGATTGCCGTAACGACCGATCACTGCTCCGTAAAAACTCTCCGGCTTGTCCACATAATCTTTACCCGAACCGTAACCGACAATTACATCTGCCAACTCGCCATTTTTGTCGGGAGTATACAAACTCACCACCCTTGCGCCAAAATTGGTTAACTGGCAAACAAGGCCGTTATCGTTCTTCAAGGTATAAAGTTCAATGGTTTTTCCATTGTAATCAAACGCAAAATCTTCGCTTGATATACCCACTGTGGCTTCTTCCTGCGCACAGCCAAAAACCATAATAATCAAAGCTATAATTCCTAAGTACTTCATTGGTTTTATTTATTTATTTGGTTATTAATTCAAATCGAATTCAATAAACTTACCCAGTTTATTGTATTTCTCGTAAAGCGCTTTGTATTTCTCTACATTTTCAGGAATTGGATGGTATTCCATTTCAAATCCGCCACCCATTTTTGCCTGCGCTTCACCAAGGTTCTCGTATACACCGGCTGCAACTGCTGCTGCCATTGCAGTACCCAGAGCACAAGCCTGTTCCGAACGAGCCACTTTAATTGGCATATCCAGTACATCGGCAACAATTTGCATTACCAGTTTCGATTTTTTAGCTACACCACCCAATGCAATCACACCATCGATGCGGATTCCTTCAGAAATGAAGCGGTCGTTAATAGCTTTTGAACCAAAAGCAGTAGCTTCAACCAACGCTCTGAAAATACGTGGAGCATCTGATCCCAGATTCAAACCGATGATCGCTCCTTTTAATGCCTGGTTGGCATCCGGAGTACGACGACCGTTCATCCAGTCGAGCGCTACGATTCCACTTTCAGCGATTGGAATTTTTTCAGCTTCCTGGCTTAATTTCGCGATAATCTTACCTGAAGTTTCATCGATCAGTTTTTTCTTGGTAGCCTCATCAATCAAATCAGAGTCAGCCAGAATATTTTGCATTGGCCATTCCAGTAAACGACGGAACCAGGCGTAAATATCACCAAATGCTGACTGTCCGGCTTCCAAACCTAACATTCCGGGAACGATCGATCCGTCAACCTGACCACAAATACCGCTTACCAGTTTATCACCCACTTCTTCAAGCGGCGCAATCAGCATATCGCAAGTTGAGGTACCCATAACTTTCGACAAGTGATACGGTTCGATTTGAGCACCAACAGCACCAAGGTGAGCATCAAAAGCTCCTACCCCAATAACCACATTGGTTGAAAGGCCTAATTTCTTCGCCCACTCTTCACTCAATGTTCCTGCCGATACATCACAAGTGTATGTTTCTTTAAACAAACGGTCTTTTAAACCGCTTAACATCGGGTCGAGCTGAGTCAGGAATTCTTCTGACGGCAAACCACCAAAAGCTTCGTGCCACATGGCTTTATGCCCCGCTGCACAACGGCTTCTTTTTAATGTTTTTGGATTTGTATCTCCGGTAAGAACTGCCGGAATCCAGTCGCAATGCTCTACCCACGAATAAGCGGCACGGTAAACACCTGCATCTTCGCGCGTAACATGCAACAACTTGGCCCAAAACCATTCTGATGAATAAATTCCACCTTCGTATTTAGTGAAATCGATATCCGATTTTTTAGCCAGTTCGTTAATTTCTGCCGCCTCTTTTACCGCAGTATGGTCTTTCCAAAGTACGAACATCGCATTTGGATTTTCTTCAAAACCCGGAGTTAATGCCAGTGGAGTACCTTTTTCGTCAACTGCAACCGGAGTTGATCCGGTGGTATCAACAGAAATACCCACTACATTTTCGGCTACACCCGCAGGAGCTTGTTTCAGCGCCTCAACGATGGTGTATTCCAAACCTTCTAAATAATCTTTCGGATGCTGACGAAACTGGTTGTTTGGCGCATCGCAATATTCTCCTCTCTTCCAACGTGGGTATTCAAACACAACGCTTGCTACCTCTTCGCCGGTCTCAACGTTTACTATTAATGAACGAACCGAATCAGAACCATAATCCAGTCCAATTGTATATTTTGCCATTTTTTTTGGTTTAAAAAGGAGCAAAAGCCGGTGAAAAATTCACTTCTCCACCAACTTTTCGTCCTTAATTTTTTTAACTGATGGACAATTACTGTCCGTAGTATGCATTTTTGCCATGCTTACGCAGGTAATGCTTATCTAATAAAAATTGATCGATCTCAGCTCCCGGAGTCAACTGCAATGCAGTGTGTGCCATTTTTGCCACTTCTTCCATAACTTTTGCGTTATGAACGGCATTATTAGCACTTGTTCCCCACGAAAACGGACCGTGGTTATTTACCAGAACTCCCGGAATTGCAACCGGATCGAGCCCCTCGAAAGTTTCCACAATTACATTTCCGGTCTCCACTTCGTATGCCGTAGTTACTTCCTCCTCGGTAAGTTTACGCGTACATGGAATTGCGCCGTAAAAATAATCGGCGTGTGTTGTACCCAAAGCAGGAATGCTTCTTCCGGCCTGTGCCCAACTTGTTGCCCAGGCCGAGTGCGTGTGTACAACTCCCGATATTCCTTCAAAAGCTTTGTAAAGCACCAGATGAGTTGCGGTGTCGCTCGATGGTTTCAGGTTTCCTTCCACCACATTTCCTTCCATGTCAACCACTACCATATCGCCGGCTTTCATATCTTCGTACGAAACACCACTTGGCTTAATTACCACCAAACCTTTTTCACGATCGATAGCACTCACATTTCCCCAGGTAAAAATTACCAGGTCGAGCTCTACCAGTTCCAGGTTGGCTTTAAAAACTTCTTCTTTTAACTGTTCAAGCATAATTTATTTTGTTTTTTAATCTACCAGAAGTAGATGTAAAAGGCTACTGTTAATCCGAGAATTACAGCGGTATGGAAAACATCCCAACCATTCCAGCTGGCACGGGTAGCAGCTTTTTGCTCTGCCGTATTCGTTCCAAATACCAAGCCCTGAATTTTTTCTTTGCTCGGTGCTTCAGTAAGCATACTCACAACAGCAACTACTACCAAACATACCAGGAACATCCAACCACAGAAGAACAACCAGTTCATATCGAAAAACAGGCTTTTAAATAAGTTGTCGGCTGCCCCCTGAACATTCTCGTAATACACTTTGGCACCCAAACGGGTAATACCAATAATAAAACCGGCCATTAAACCCCAGAATCCACCTTTGGCAGAAGCACGTTTCCATGTAATACCCAGCAGGAATGCTGCGGCAATACCCGGAGCCAGAACGGATTGTACGTCTTGTAAGTATTCGTATAACACATCACCGATACTTCTCATAATCGGAATCCAAAGAATACCTAAAATCACGATTACAACAGTTGCAACCTGACCAATTTTTACGAGTTTTTTCTCCGGAGTTTCCGGTTTGAATCGTTTGTAGAAGTCGATGGTAAACAACATTGCCGAAGAGTTAAATAGCGAAGCCAGCGAACTCATCAAAGCAGCAAGAATACCACATACCACCAAACCTTTAATACCGGCAGGCAGCAACTGGGCCACCAACGATGGGAAAGCAGCATCGGCACTTGGCAACACATACAACTCGCCATTTAGCATTACGTTTCCTTTGGCACTCATTGCATAAGCAATCATACCAGGAATAAGGAAAAGAAATACCGGTAACAATTTCAGGTAAGCACCAAAAATTGTACCTCGACGTGCATGTGTTTCGTTTTTACCCGAAAGCACCCTTTGTACAATAAACTGGTCGGTACACCAATACCAGAAACCAATGATACTGGAGCCGATTAAAGCACCCAGCCATGGGAAATCGGCATCGCGGTTATCCCTTATCAGGTTAATCATACTGTCGCCATATTCGTTAACCTGGGTAGCACCTGCAATTTCCAGCACCTGATCCCAGCCACCAACAGCTTTTAAACCAAGCACCACAATTACGAGCGATCCACCAAGCAGAATCGGCGTCTGAAGTACCGAGGTATATAACACCGATTTCATTCCTCCGAAAATGGTATAAACAGCGGTTAACAACACCAGACCTATGGCAGAAATCCAGAAGAAATCAATTCCCCACATGGTTTCGATACCGAAAACCTGTTGGAATACCAATCCACCGGCATAAACAGTTACTGCAACTTTTGTAAGCACATAACTTACCAAAGAAATAAGTGATAGTACTGTTCTGGACTCGGGGTTATAGCGGCGCTCCAAAAACTCGGGCATGGTAAGCACCATACTGCGTGAGTAGAACGGAACAAACACCCAGCCGAGAATCAGAATCATCCATCCCTGAATTTCCCAATGCGCCATTGCCATACCACTTGAGGCACCGGCACCGGCTAATCCAATAAGGTGTTCTGATCCGATATTCGAAGCAAAAATCGAAGCTCCAATAGCAATCCATGAAGCATCTCGTCCTGCCAGGAAATAGTCGCCTGAAGTTTCTTCTTTCTGACTTAAAACCCAAACGATAATGCCGATAAGTGCAGCACCAAACAGGCCAATTACAATCCAATCTAGTAATTCCATAAAAGTTGATTTATTTTTTGATTTAGTTTAATATTATAATCCCTTGGCCAAATGATAGTAAAGATCGTTCCAACGCAGTTCTTTTTTGAACACCGAAATGGTTGTGTCCTTGTCAATCAATACAAACTCTACGCCTGTCATTTCAGCAAAATCTTCCATGTACTCAATAGTTAAGTCGTACGAGAAGCTGGTGTGGTGCGTACCTCCGGCAAAAATCCATGCTGCAGCGCCTACTTCGAAGTTAGGTTGAGGAATCCAAAGTGCACTAGCAACCGGAAGTTTAGGTAATTCTTTTGAGTCGATACAATCCACTGTATTTACAATCATACGGAAACGGTCGCCCATATCAACAACTGTTGCGGCAACACCAGGACCTGTTTTACTTGTAAATACCAAACGTGCAGGATCGTTTTTACCACCAATTCCCAGTGGGTGAACTTCTAATTTTGGTTTATGATCGGCAATCAGAGGACAAACCTCCAACATATGAGCTTGCAGGATCGCGCTCTTTTCGCCGTCGAAATTTAATGTATAATCTTCAAGGAAAGAACATCCTTTGTACTCTGGAAGCTCCTGGCTCATGAACCACATCTGACGACACAAAGCCGCTGTTTTCCAGTCGCCTTCAGCACCAAAACCGTAACCATCGGCCATTAAACGCTGCGATGCCAAACCGGGTAACTGATCAACACCTTCCAAATCATCAAAGTTTGTAGTAAATGCTTTTGCACCCTTCTTTTCCAGGAAGCGACGTAAACCGATTTCAATTCGGGCAGCATGAACAACCTGCGCGCGGAATTCTCCACCTTCTTTACAGTTGTCGGCAAGATCGTATTCCTGCTCGTAAACTTTTACCAGCTCGGCAACCTCATCATCAGATACGTTGTCCTGAACTTTTACCAAATCGCCAATCGGGCTGTAATCGACGTGGTATCCGAAAACTCTTTCCGCTTCAACTTTGTCGCCATCGGTTACAGCAACATTGTTCATTTGGTCGCCAAAACGGATGATCAACATATCGCGTGAATCGGCAAAAGCAGCAGCAACGCGTGTCCAAACAGCAATTTTTTGAACTGTTTTAGGATCTTGCCAGTGACCTACAACCACTTTTCGGTTCATGCGCATTCGAGCCATAATATGACCGAATTCACGATCGCCGTGTGCACTCTGGTTCAGGTTCATAAAATCCATGTCGATGTCGTTCCATGGAATTTCTTTGTTGTACTGTGTATGCAAATGAAGAATTGGCTTACGAAGTTCCTGTAAACCGTGTATCCACATTTTTGCAGGCGAGAACGTGTGCATCCAGGTAATGATACCAATACAGTTATCGTTACTGTTTGCATCTTTACAAATTCGGTGTATTTCTTTCGATCCGGTTCCTGTTGGTTTTACTACAACTTTTACCGGAATTTCGGTAGATGCATCAAATGCAGCAGCAATTTCTTTTGAATGCTCTGCAACTTGTTCCAATGTTTTAGGCCCGTAAAGGTGTTGGCTACCTGTTACAAACCATACTTCCATTTCTTTTAATGTACTGCTCATATTCTTTGATTCTATTTTATGTGTATATATTACTTTTAAATGCTTTTAAACTTTTACAATGCGGTCGAGGCCCCGCTCGGTAACTTCGCCTTTACAGGTGTAATAAAAGGCACCTTTTTTTGATTCTGACAGATCTTTCTCATTCAGGCGCTCCAACACATCAAGCGATAATATTTTTTTTCTGAAGTTTCCGGGATCGAATTCACGCTGAAATATAGCTTCGTATAATTTGCGTAATTGAAGTAAGGTAAATTTATCGGCCAGCAGCTCTTTCCCTATTAAGCGATATCCGGCTTCCTGTTGCAGTTTTACCAATGCCTGTTCTACCATCTGTCCATGATCGAAGATCATTTCCGGCAATTCTGAAATGGGCCACCAATGCGCTCCATTCTCTCTAACACAGGCTTTATCGTGTTCATCCATTCGTACCAAAGCATAGTAGGCAAGACTAATTACCCTTGCTTCCGGATCGCGGTCGGGATTGGCAAATGCAGCCACCTGCTGCATAAAAATATCTTCAAGACCTATGGTTTGTTTTAATACGCGTTTGGCGGCATTGTCCGACGATTCGCCATCCTGAACAAATCCTCCCATAAGCGACCACGCTCCTTTTGATGGCTCAAAACCCCGTGGATAAAGTAACAAACAAAGTTCCCCTTCGTCGTACCCCAGTATTACGCAGTCAACTGCTACAAAATGTTTCGGATGTTTAGTATAGTGTTTCATAGTAATATTGATGGAACAAATCTATAAAAGTATTTTTAACTTTTATTATTACCAATTCGACAAAATGCATATTTATGCTGAAGAACATATATGAAAGATCGCTACTTCTCATAACAACCAAAATTATACAATAAATTAAATATCTGACACTTACAAACAATTACCGATCATAGATAAGCCACATAAAACTTTTATCCATGACTTTTTCAGGAAGTATGTATTTATATTCATTCTAATAAAAAAAGGAGCCATCTGGCTCCTTTTTTACGAGTACTATATACTATTATTTCTTGATTGAATCTCTTATACGATAAAGCTATTTATTTTAAAGCTGATTCATGATATCTATGCGCAATCTCAGATTGCGACAAAGCATAATCGTACATTTGAAAAGAAGCCATAAGCCCGGTGTAGTATTCTCCGGTATCTGAAGCACCAATTCTGATTTTTGCATTTTCAACAGCAGACGACAAAAGCATGTTCTGTGCATTGTCCAACTTACCATCAACATAAACTTTTTCCACTACCCCATCGAATGTTACTACAATATGGTGCCATTTATTGGCTTCAGGAACGTTGTTGTATGGCAAATCAAAGTGACCGTCGAGGTGAGCAACTGCACCGTAATTACTTTTGTTGTAATGAACGGCGTTGTAAGAGTTTGCCAAATAATGCGCACTTCGGTCGCACCACGAAGCCAGACACTCATCTCTGTCGCTTACTTCCGGGTTCTTCACCCATGTAGAAATTGTAAATGCACCGTTCCACTCCAGACTTCTTGGAACAGCAATTCCGTCCAGTTCCAAAGCTCCTTTTGAAAACTCAATTGCTTTTGTGCCGGTTTCTTTGTCGGTAACGATCTTTACATTTCCTTTCCGAACTAAATCGCCACCCAAAGAACCAGTGTTTACCAGTCTTTCGAACGTTTTACCGGAAAGAGAATTGACATCAAAGCCAACAATCATACTCTGCGAACTTGCTGCGCCCGGCTCATTTCCCGACGATTTATTTACCAGGTTCAATGAGATATCGAATGTCTCCCCGTAAACTTTCATATTCCACACAGCGGCAAAAGTTCCTGTTTGCTCTGTGCCCAGGATGGTAAGTTTCAGGTAGCGCGCATTCACTTCATTATCGTCGATCATCGGGCTTCCCGGCGTGCGATTTTCTGATCGATCGGCATAAACTTCCCAATTTGTATTATCGGTTGAATATTCAATTTTATACTGATAATAATAGGGTGAAAATTCGAACTGTGTAGCAATTCGTTTGATGTCTTTTTCTTCGCCCAAATCAATTGATAGACTCTGTGGAAAAGTATTATCGGCAGCTTTCCACATAGTGGCGTTATCATTATCAAAAACATAATCAGGCAAATACTTGTAATCGTATTCGGGCGATTGTAAATGATAAAACGACGAAGCCGACGCCGTAGCTTTATATGCAATATCTTCGGGCACTTCAGACGGAATAAAAGCTTTAATACCTTTTTGCGAAGGTATCACCGCTGTTATCGTTGAGTCGTTTTCAAAAATCATGCTGTCGATACACACCTGACGCGCCATACCACCGGCAGTAAAAGGAACATCGTGTTTGTGGTAAACAATGTAATAGTCGTCGCCATTTTCGAGTACCGAATGGTGTCCCGGTCCGTGAGTGGTTCCGTCTTCGCTGGTCTGCAAAATCGGATTATTTTCACCCGGGGTAAATGGCCCGTATGGATTATCAGCATAGGAATAAAGCACTTTATACGTTTCGTTGTGGCATGATTCGGCAGAATACATCAGAATGTACTTGTCGCCTTTTTTCATCATATAAGCGGCCTCGAAAGGGTTTGGTGTTTGCTTCAGCGGAATGTTGGTGGAGTTCGACATTTCGTCCATTGTTTCGGCATTTAACTCGCCTACCGCATAACCACTGTTGTAATGCACCCAGGTTCCCCAGTAGCCATAAATACGGCCATCATCGTCCTGAAAAAACTGAGCATCCAACGAAGGGAACCCGTCAATCGGATAATTCTGTGCAATAACAGGAGTATCATCATCGTGTAATTTTTCCCAAGGGCCAACCGGCGTATCCGAAACATAGCCATAAATGTTACAACCTGCCTGACAGTTTCCAAAATACAGGTAGTATCGGCCATCTCTGCCCTGCAAAATATCGGGTGCCCAAAAATTGCGCAGCGCCACCGAATTTAAAGTAGGCACCTCCATTATATAGTTGTACCAGTTTTGAAGGTCGCGACTGTACCAGACAGTTGGTGCCCCCGATGCCAGCATTTCATTATCGGTGGTGGCGTAGATGTAGTAAATGTCGCCAAACTTTTTAATCGTAGGATCGGCAAACCAACCGGGCAAAACCGGATTAGAAATATGCACTGGAGTGTGTTCTGTTGTTTTACTTCCGCACGACGAAAGGATAAAAACTCCTGCGATCATCCAAATAAGCAACCTTGTTATTTTGTTTTTACGCATAGGTTATTATTCATTTAAACTTGGTGAAATTTGAAGTATAGTTGCGCAATAAATGTGTTAGAAACCTACGCCAATATTGGTGTTTATCAGGGCTTTGAATCTTATCTAAATATTTGCAATCGCCCTCAGTTTGGTTACATCGCGAAATACGATTTTTCTCCCAGGAAGTTCCAGCAAGTTCTCATTTCTAAACTCTGACATTACCCTGATGAGCGACTCGGTAACTGTTCCTACCATATTGGCTAAATCCTCACGAGTTATCGTAATTTTTAGCGCATTGTGTTTGTCAATCCCAAATTCATCCTTTAAAATAAGTAACATTTCTGCGGCCCGTTCGCGCACAGATTTTTGAGCAATATCAGTAATGAACATGTTTGACTCTTTCAGTTCTTTACACATAAATTTCATTGTTTCATGCGTAAACCCCCAGTTCTGACGAAAAAGTTCCATAACAATATGTTGCGGAATATGATAAAGAACAGTATCATCATAGGCTTTTGCAGATGTGCATGCCAATTCGTTTGTTAGCAACGACCGATAACCTATAAGATCGCCTTTTTGCGCAAATCTTAGAATCTGTTGTTTCCCGTTTCCGCCAATTTTATAAACCTTTACAATTCCTTTTAGCACACAATATAATCCGGAATGTCTGCTACCTTCCCGATAAATTACGCTTCGTTTACTATACGATTTAATAACCGAGTTTAATTCAAGCCGAAACATTTCATCTTCCGTCAATTTTTTAAACAACGGAATATCATGCAACAGAATATCATTATTAATGATGGGCTGAATTCTTTTTCCTGATCGAACAACTGTATTCATTAAACTGATTTTTAGAATTTACTCTGTATATAAATTCACAGCAGCATGACACGATGGGCTAACCTCAAATTCGGGGAAATAGCGCCCCACAATTTCGTACAAATCGGGATCATACTTTTTCATATCCGAGCGGGTATTAACCCAATTGTGTTTGCCGTCGGTTGTTTCAACTTCAGCATTTACATTAAACCAGTTTTGAACACCTTCGGCCCAATATTCCCAAATATTGGTTGCAGCGTATGTGTTTTTGTATTTCCCGGCAGCCATTGCGGCATCGAGTTTCTCCTGAAGTAAATCGTTAAATTTATCATCAAGCGGCAAAATTCCAACACCGTGAATGGTGTGTGCAAATTCATGAATCAGAATATCTTCAGCATGGTATTTATCAATCTGGTAACATAGCAGGTTTTCTTCGGCACAGGTTGTCAGCGGATCTTCCATAGTTCCACCCAATCCGCGGGCACGAACATCCCAGTTTAGCGTTGTATCGCTGGCTAAATGTGCATGTTCAGGAATATCAGTTGTTCCTTCGTAGCGCGCCATAATTCCAACGCGGGTATTCAGTTTTACCATCTGATTGAGCACTTCTTCCGGCAAGCCACCGGTCATAAAATCGATAATCTCGCAAGCCTTAACAAATGCCGAGTCGGGCACCCGATGAGAGCTCATAATATGAATGCCATTTACATTGACATACTTTTTATAAAACGGATCGAGTTTCAGTTCCTTAGGAGGTTTTACAATTTCATACTCCTGTGCAGATACCTTGGCCGTTAAACAGGAGAACGAGAATATTCCGGCAAGTAAGACAACCAGAATCATTGCATTTTTATGATCGAAAAAGTTATTCATGATACAGCGTTTTTCTTTTATCTAATTTGATGTTTTAGCATTCCAATCCGGAGTTTTCTGCCTTAAAAAATTACGAACAAAAAAATCGCGGCGTTTTTGCTCGCCATAGGTTCCGCCAAGCGTATGATTTGTTCCGGGCAGCACGACGAGTTCAAAATCTTTTTTAGCTTTTATCAGCGCATCGGCAACCTGCATTGTTGATGCCGGATCAACATTATCGTCCATTTCTCCAACAATCAGCATTAATTTTCCTTGCAGTTTGTCAGCGTTTTCCACATTCGAACATTCAGCATATTCGGGCCCAATAGGGTAACCCATCCATTGTTCGTTCCACCAGATTTTGTCCATCCGGTTATCGTGGCATCCGCACGACGAAACACCGGCTTTGTAAAACTCAGGATGAAATAACAGTCCGGCCAAAGTGCTTTGTCCGCCAGCCGAACCACCAAATAAACCAACACGAGTAGTATCCATGTAACTATATTTTTCGGCGGCAGCTTTTATCCATAAAATACGATCGGGGAAACCGGCATCTTTCAGGTTTTTCCAACATACATCCTGAAAAGCTTTTGAGCGGTTCGAGGTTCCCATTCCGTCCATTTGCACAATTATAAAACCTAATTCTGCAAGACTTGAGAATGATGAACTTACAGGCCTGAAACTTTTTTGAGCAAATGAGCTATGTGGTCCCGCGTAAATGTATTCGATTATCGGGTATGTTTTGTTTTCGTCGAAGTTCGTTGGGCGATAAATATTTCCCCAGATATCCGTTTTCCCATCGCGGGCTTTTGCCACAAACGGCTCAGGAGCTCTCCAACCTTTTTCTAACAACGATGAAATATCGGTTCTTTCTAACTCCACCAACACTTTTCCGTCTTCGGCACTACGTACCACTGTAAATGGAGGCATTTCAACGGTAGAATAGGTATCGGTAAAATAGCTCATATCTTTAGAGAATGACACATCGTGGTTCATTTTTTCGGGCGTCAGATCAATTAATTCGCTACCATCAAAATTTACCTTGTAGCAATGCAGATAATACGGGTCTTCATCCGCGTTTCTGCCCGATCCGTAAAAAAACATAATACGATTTTCGTCGTCAATTTTTATAACATCCCGAACCACCCACTCTCCTTTTGTGATCTGATTTTTCACCCTACCGGTTTTTGAATCGATCAGGTAGAGATGATTCCAGCCATCACGTTCCGATGCCCAGATAATTTCATTGCTTTCCTCCAAATCGTAACGATAACGTTTTCCGCTGTAATCGATAAATGTTTTGCTTTGTTCATCGATCAGCACGTTAACATTGCCACTTTCGCCATCTACCTTAACTACTTTATAGGCCTGATGACCACGTTGGTTAAATTCAAAAGTAAAAGCCGAAGCATCCTCTGTCCATCTTGGGTTGGTGAGGTTAAACTGATGCTCAAAAGCATCGGTATTTACCGGTATCTGTTTTTTGCTTTCCACATCAAATAAAGCCGGATGTTTTATTGGCATGGCATCACCGGGTTTGCGGTAATCGCGTTTGTGCAAAATAGGCTGCAACTGATCTTTTGGCGACGACTCAACAAAAAAGATCTCGCGTTTTTCAGCATCGCGTACTTTGTTTACCGCCAGCTTTTTCGAATCGGGCGACCACGAAAAATACGACGAATAAAAATCGCCGGGTGCTCCGTCATAACTCAAGCGAAACTCCTTGTTTGTTTCCTTATTTTTAATAAAAACGTTGCTCTCTCTAATAAAAGCTTCCCATTTCCCATCAGGAGAAGGCACCGGGTCGTTTCCTTTTTCATCGAAAAAACCTCCCCAATAACGATTGCCATTGCGTTCTTTTTCAACCGAGTCTTTCTTTAACTCATATTTTTTCAGCTCACATGTCCAGTAAGCCTTTTTGAAATTAAAATGAATTGTCTTTTTATCGGTATCAAATTTCAGATCGTGTAAAACCAGATCTTTTGCTGAGATTTCTTTATCCAGCTCCTGATTCAGCGCTTCAACCAGTTTATCAGTTTCAAAAGCAAGCTTTTTTGATCCTTTTTGCGCATCAACCAGTTGATACTTCATTCCGTCGCGCGTTTTTATACGGTACCAGAATACCGACGATGAATCGATCCAGGTAATTTGTGTCACCTGGTTGTACACCAACTCGCTCAGTTTCATCACTGAATCGGCTTTTGCGTAGTCTTCTTTTGTGATTTGTGCTGATCCTGCAAAAGCAAACAGAACTACTAACAAAACGGATAAAAAGTGCTTCATCTTTACTATTCCTAATCTGGTGATTTTATTGATTAATTCATCTCAACTTTTACCACTTCGTTTTTAAGTGGAATAACATATTGTCCACGCTCATTTTTCTCAAGGCCAGCAATCGAACTAGCCGCTGATTCCTCGTCGAATGATTTAATTCTTAAATAAGCATTTGGTGTATAATTATTGGCTTCTTCTAATTCAAGAATAACTTTACCAGTTGACTGATTGTACGAGAAGGCTTTAAACTTACCGGCGTCAAGTGTTAACCACATTTTTAGCGGAGCTACATAAACACGTGATTTTGCAGCTGTTGTTAAATCAACTTTCACCATGTCGCCATCTTCAGTAACATTACCACCAAAAGCCAACCAGCCAAATTCGTCGTTAAATAGTAAATAAGTTGAGGTATTTACTGCATAACCGTAATAGCCGGTTCCGTAGTCGCCTGAAATTGCATCGTTTTTAAGTGTTGACGGGAACGAGTGAAATGCTGCCGGAGCAAAACCATCTTTTGTAATATTCGAGATTGATCCCAATAAACCACCATAACCAACACGTAGCAGATACAGATCATCGGGATGCTCTTTATATTCGTATAATACCGGAATTGCATTCAATGCCGAACCATAGTGATGAATCTGACGCTCAACGCGCGACAGTTTCCCGCCATAAAGGAAATCCCAGTAACGACGTGCATTACCGTTATATGCCCAGTGAGGGATTGTTGGCATGTAGGCCAAAATAGCTTTTAATGTTGTTTCGGCTTTTTCGCCGTAACCAAAATAGCGGGACCACATATAAACTTCTTCCTGACCGGTAGAATCCCATGGCATTTCGCTTCCAAACGGATAATTTAACGATGCCCAATGATCGGCACGGCCTTTCATCATTCCTTCCAGTTTACGGGCATATTCCCACAATCCTTCAGCTTTCAAATCATCCAAAATATGAACAAAAACACTACCTTCCATCTGTCCGAATTGTGCATAATACGGAGCCAATTCCATCATTGCCATCGATGTTTGGTAAGCGTTCAACAAATACCAATCCCAGGTTTGTTGAGAAACGAGGCCTTCATAATTTCGGGCCAAACGATACATTACCCAATATGCAGCAGCTACGTGCGGGTAATTGTACGAACGCTCAACTGTTTCGGCATGTTTTTTATCCCATGCAGCCCAGGTATTGTAATTTACATCTTTGCTGTAAGTTCCGGCAGGCATCGAATCGGGCTCGTAGTAGAACATACTTTTACGAACACCGTATTTTTCATGTCCTTCGTTGTACTGAATTCCGCCCCAGATCGTTTTCTGAACGAAGTCTTCCAACATGGCAACCTCTTTCTTATCCGGTTGAACCAGTTGTTTCATTACAGCATTTAACCACGCACCGGCGCCACCTTCGTCGCTCAATCCGCAAATCCAGGCACGGCTATCTTCTGTTACCTGTTTTTGCTCTTCGTAATCGTAGGTGATTACCGACGGACCACGATCGAACGGATCGTCTTCATCGTCAAACCATTGTTTTGTCATTAAGAAGTTCCCGTTGTCGGCAACCACCTGCTCTTCAGGTTTAATAACTTTGTAGTTGATGGTTTGGGTTAAGCCATCTTTATATGTGATTGTTAAACGTGCTCTTCCCCATGTTTTTGCGGCAACAGCATATTTTACCCAGCCATTTTTTGTTGTTTCCAGTTTTTTCAGTTCCAGTGCACCTTCAGGTTCAACCTGCATGCTTTTTACCTTTTGGCTGTACTTTAAAAACAAATCAGCATTAACATCTTGCGGAACAACGTAACCAGGCACACCAAATGCAACCGGACGATCGTTTTCGATCAATGCAGGTTCTATGTTTTTAATCGCATCGGTAAGTACAAACTGTACACCGTAGCTAACCGATTTCCCGGGTTTTAATACTTTCGATGATGGAGTGTTCCATGGAGCAGCTTCTTTCCATTCGTTTTCAGCATAAGCCTTTGTTAAAGGCATCCATTCATGAAATCCTTCGAAGGTGATTCCACGTCGGGTTGGGTCGTCGAGTAATGGATTCCAGGCTTCAAAAGGAGTTTCTCCGTAAGGAAGCACCAATAGAACCGGTCCGCTGCCTTTCAAACGAACTACCTGCAAATAACCGGCATCCATACCAATGTACGGATCATAAAAAACATTTTCGGCGTGTGCCTCGTCCAATGTTTTCCGGTCATGGTTATTATTGAAGATTAGAGGAATTCCCAAAGCTCCGATTTCAACAGCTTTTGTTGATGTATTTTTTATTTCGAAACGCAGCACAAGATGTCCATCGTGGTTTTCCCAAAAACGATGCACTTGAACCGGACTGTTTTCCAAAACCTCACTTAAATCGGAAACCGCCAGTTGATTATTATTTTCAGGCTCTAAAGTTGTTATACTTTTTCTAGATGCGGCCGATGAGAAGGACTTCCAATCGTCGTCACTGTCCGTTTTAACACGGAAGTTAATATCGCCAAGGTGATAAAAACCTGCTTTGTTTCTTTTGGCTAATAACTCGCCAGGAGTAAAATCAAATTCAGGTTCGGAGATTGGATGCAGCCCGGCAACGGTATGTGATGACTTTAATATTTCAATATTGAAATCGGGGGTAGAAAATTCGAATGAACCCTTGTTAATGTCCAGCGAATCAGAGGGAGCAACTTTAGATGCTGCTAATGCGCCGGCATTGCTCATCATACTCCAACACAGCAGAAAGAAAAGAATATTCTTTGGTTTCATTTAATGTCTATTTAATTTTTATAACTCAACTTCTGGAAGTTATATTTATTATTTAATTATTTTCTTCAATAATATAAAAGCTTCGAGTTCATCACAACCATTAAGGAAGTTTATTCTACTCCAATATTTTAATTTTAATGGCCACAACAACCTTTTTTACGTTATCACCCAAACAACACTTTATTCACAGCGTCAGGACCCTTCTAATTTATAGTAATGTTAAAAACAAAGGTAACCTGATATTGCGTACCATCTTTTTGATAAACCAATGCCTCTTTTATAGTGTACGAATCTCCGGCACTTGATTTTCCCGGAAACTGGCCAATGCTAAATTCGAAATTGGAAGCGGCAAATTCAGAAAATACTTTACTGTCGTTATCGCTACTCCAGCCAATAACATCTCCATTGCTATCAAACCAAAAACCATGTCCGTTGGCAGTAGTATTGTAATTTAACGAACCATCAGATTCAACTGCAGCAAAGGCAATTTTACCTTCCTGAGGTGTTTCTTTAGCTGCCAACAACGAACTTGCAATTGCTGAAGGTTGCATAGCCAGTGCCTGAACCACTTTTGTAATATCACCATTTGTATTCAGGTTTACTTGTATACCAGAATATTCGGCGTCGTCAGCGGCAAAGGAAACATCGTAAGTTAATGTGAGATCTTGCGGATCCTCATTCGGATCGATTACCACATTACCCAATAAATCGGTATTGGTAAATTTTACTTTATAAGGCCACTGATCATCATTGCTTTCCAACTCGTCCCAGGCATGTGATTCATAATTTGAAGGGGCACCAAGCACTACCAACCAAAGCCGCTCGCAACCTTCGGGAATTGTAAATTCTATATCTGCAGAAGTTCTTCGGTTCATTTCGCCATAAACACGTTCACCCGACTCAAGCAGTGCTACATATCCATAACGCCAGCCGGCTCGTGTTAATGAGCTGCTGTTATATGAACTTGTTGTGGAAGTTGCTCCATCATCAGAATATTGTCCGGGATCAGCAGGTGCTAAAGCAGAGCCGGGTGTAAGCGCCTCAAACGAGGTTGTTACTACCGTACCGGCCTCAGGAACATTTAAAGGAATTACATTGTATCCAGTTGTTCCGGGACACTTACTGTATGCTACCTGATACGCTCCATCTTGAGCTTCGTAAAATTTAAATTCATATTGGCCGATGTAATCATTTCCTATTGATCGAATAGCATCAATATCCCAGGTTACCAAATGCGCTACAGCATCATAAAGTTCGTTATTCATTTCAGCCACCGACAAACCATTTATTCGCATGTAAGCTTCAATCGGATCTTCGGGACCAACGGCTTCGCGCCACAATTTGCCAATAAAATCGATGCCGTGTTTATCGGTCCAGTAATAGTGAAGCCAATAGCTAGCATATCGGTGCCATTCGTGGCTAAAATGACGATGATAATTTGCCATATAAACTCCAAAGTTGTATGAAGTAAAAGCTTCAGCCGGATAAGACTGGAAAGATTGCCATTGAGCACATTGTTCCCAAAAACCATTTCCGCCATTTCCTCCATAACCATATCGGAAACCACGGTTAAAATCATTTGGAATTCCGCTGTAGGCCAGTAAGTCTGCATACACCTGATACTGAAAAGTATGTCCAATTTCGTGTGCAATTGTAGAACCTACGGGCTTACAGGTACTCGGATTAACCCAAAGCGCACCGATCATATCATCATATCCACTACCTGTTGCCAGCCATTCGGTTTGATACAACAAGTAAATCTCCATTTTATAATTATCAAGGTTTGATTTTCCTGCTCCCAGTTCGGCAAAACCCAATGTACTAACATTTATATCAAAAAACGATTCAGCTTTTTCCAACAAGTCATCAACATCAACCCGTAGTGCTTCCGGCACACTGTCGGCATTTGGATTTAAGCCAAACTCAGGTTCCCAGAATACTACAAAGTGTTCCGATTGTTTACTTCTTACGAACGACCACTTACTATCGCCACGCAAAAAATCCATGTTGGCAAACTCGCCGGGCTTATAAAATTTCTCGTAATCCACCACATCTGATTCGCTCAGTACGACAACAGTATCCACAGAAGGTGGCGTGGTTGTATCAACAGGATCCGGACCGGGATCAGGATCTGGTGTTATACTATCGTCTCCGCAAGCTGCAAAGACAAATAAAAGAATAAGGATAAAGAAAAAGGAGCATAAGCCGGATTTCTCCGACTTATGCAATTTATATTTTGATTTACTAATCATTATAAATATTAATCTATTCAACAGTATATGTTATATTAAAAGTAACAGAACCACCATTACATGTTGCAATATAAGTTGTAGTTACCACATCGTCGGCAGTTGCATTATCAGGATGATTTCCTCCATATAAATACAATTCAGTTTCGTTGTGTCCTAAACTACAGTATACAATTCCCTCGGCCCATGCAACAGGTGCACCATCGGCATTTAGCCAATACCCGGGAACATCGGCAGTATAAGTCGGGTCAGTTTCAGAAACTTCAGCTACATACAGTTTCAGTTCTCCGCTGCTAATTGCATTATGTATCTGATAGGTAGTCATTTTAAATGCCTGACGCAATGTTTCTTTAACATCGAAGCTTACGCTTGCATAGTCATCGCTGTATGCTTTACTTAACGCAACATCTATTGCAAGTGCCTCAGGATCTCCTTCAGGTGCTGTTTCCGGATCAACATAACTATCTTCTAAAATATTGAAGGTTAAATTAATGGTAACCGAACCACCATTACAAGTTACTATATAAGTTGTTGTAACACTATTTCCGGCAACTGCATTGTCAGGATGATTTCCACCATACAGGAACAGTTCAGTTTCACTGTGTCCTAAGCTGGTCCATACAATACCTTCAGCCCAAGCTCCGGCTGTACCGTCTTCTTTTAGCCAGTAGCCGGGAACATCTGCTGTATACGAAACAGATTCAGTTATTTCTCCGTTGTATATTATCAGTTCTCCTGAATTAATTGCCTGATGAATTTGATAGGTAGTCATTTTAAATGCATTACGCAAGGTTTCTTTTACATCGAATGTTACACTTGCATAATCATCACTATACTCTTTACTTAACTCAACATCAATTGTAACACTTTCAGGATCACCTGTTGGTGGAGTTTCCGGATCAACATAACCAATTACATTAACAGTAATATTCAACATTACAATTTTATTATTGGCCATAAACCCATAATGAATTGTATATGTTTCACCAGCTGCAAGATGATCAGGATATTGACCAATTCTTACATAATCCGATGACGGGCTGTGTTCGGTATAAACACTTGCATCGTCGCCCCAGGCACCAACAAAACCATCAAAATCGTACCAGAACCCATTAACAGTAACAGCTTCCTGGTTATACGATCCGTCGGCATTTACCCCCACATACGTAACTTCTTCCAATGAGGAAACACCAAGATCGCTTAATACCGTGTTAAGATCAAATTGAACAGAGTCTGCATCGTAAACACTTTTTGGTGTTACATCAATTGTCAGATCTTGTTCGCTAACAACCTCGGCAGTAACCTGTCCTGCAGCAATGGCATTAACAGTTATTACAACAGCCACACGAGTTTCGTTGTATTTTAGTGCCTCAATAAATGTTACAGTTTGTCCTTCAACTAAGTGTCCCGGATATTGTCCAATTGTAAAAAATGCATCTTCAGGATAGAACTCGGCAAATACCATTGCATCATCTCCCCATGCTGTCAGGTCTCCATTAGCATCCCACCAGTGTCCCCAAGGAGCATTAGTGTTTGATGCACTTGCGATATCGGCATGTGTGGTGCCTGCTATAGCAAAACCTTTAACTTCAGGAGCTCCGCTTTCACCGGCAATTCCTGCAACAAGCTCTTCCTCTGTAATTCCGAATTTTTCGGCAATTTTATCCAATTCAATTTCCAGGGTACCTCCATCGTACAAACTAGCACTTATGGTAATATCCATCGAGTACTCCAAAATCATATCGGCATTGATCATGTTTTTCTGAGCCTCTTCAATCGAATCCTGACGGGCTATTTCAGCAATTTCATCATCCGTGAGGACATGCATACTGCTAAAGTCTTCGTTGTCTCCGCAACTAAATAATCCTGCGGTGATAACCAGCGCCAGAATTAATAATATATGTATCTTTTTCATTTGTCTAAATTTTAAATTTTTTGCTGCAAACTACGCTTGCTAATTTGCACCCTGATAACCTTCATTCTGAACAAGTGAAATATTAGCATCCAAAGCCGCTTTTGGAATTGGGAACACATCCCAGTGTGTTTCAGTAGTAGCGTCTTTACAGAACCATGATTTTCCGTTAAACACATTTCTGCCGTCGCTCATTTTAAAGCGGATAAGATCCTGACGACGGTGATGTTCGCCAACAAATTCCCATGCCAGGTCGTCAAGCAATCCACCAAGAACGATATCGTCGCCACCTTCCTGGGTGTATACGTATGATGCAGGATCGTAATTGGCAAATCCTTCGCTGGTGTATTCGCGGTGTCCGTAATCGTAAACACTTCCACCTTTCAGGTCGGCCACAGTACGAACAGCACCTTGTGCAGTTTCGAAAGAACGGCTGCGAACTTCGGTAATCAGGTCGGCAGCAGTTTGTTCGTCCTGTTCCAAACGAAGCAAACACTCTGCTTTAATAAACATAGCGTCAGCCAAACGGAAAAATGCTACGTCGTTTCCGTAAGTACCATTATCACCTGCTACAATTTCGCTTTTCACAAAGCGATAACCTTCTTGCTGATAAGCACCAGGATTATCAATTGAGTGAACATTTTTCGAGTAGTTCAATACACCCTCACCTGCCCAATCGTCGGTACCAAATGAAATTGGATCGCCCGATTGTGGAATAACATTTCCTTCTGAATCTTCAGTAGCAAAACGTTGTACTCCGCCGGTCCATGTATAACCCAGGCGATTGTCGCCTTCCTGATAACTATCGATAAACTGAGGTACAGCACAGCTACCATTCCATGGCGAGCCGTTGTATCCGTACGCAGCTGCTCCAGCACCCACTAAACACTTGTTTACCAAATAATTGTGCGAAGCATTTGTGCGATCGAGCGGAAGAGCAAAAATTACTTCCGGTGATGAAGAAATATCTGCCTTAAAATTATCGAGATAATTTGGTGCCAGTGAATAACCACCGTTATCAAGAATATCATTAACCTCTGCCAATGCCAGTTCGTAATACGAATCGTCGTTAGTATCAAAATAGGTATTGTAGTTCAGGTACAATTTTGCCAGTACCATATCGGCAGCATAACGGTTTGGATAACCAAAAACCTTCTCTGTTCCCAGATCCTCTTTAATGGCGTTAAGTTCGGTTACGCAAAAATCAAAAATATCCTCTGCTGATGCCTGCTCCGGAAGGTAACCGGGTTCAGTATCCTGCGTTGTCTCCAGCGGAACATTACGGAATGCATCAAGTAACACATAGTAGTTCAGTGCACGAATAAAACGCATTTGCGCTTGTTCCGAACCTGTTTCAGGAAGTACATCCAGCGTTTTATTGGCATAACCAATTCCCACATATGCGGTATTCCACAAACCACCAATATGTCCCTGTGTTGAGTTCCATCTGTGTTTATGCATTGGTATGTAAAGGTCGCCCCAGCCAATACCAATTCTTTTTGGAGTCATATAGGTATCACTACATTCTTCCATTACATCGAAGTAACCGTTCCATCCCCAATACAGGAAGCGAAATTGCGCATAGGCCTCACCCATCATATAACCAATTATCTCCGGGTCGTTTACATCGATCGTTTCATCGGTCAACCCGGAATACACTGTTTCATCCAGGTCGGTACAAGCTCCCATCAACAATAAAATTGCTATGGAAAAACTTAGTATAGAGTTTTTTATGAATTTCATATGATTAGTATTTTTATTTTTAATTGTATCATATGTAACTCGCATCTTATTTGATACATCTTTTGTTTCATTCAAATATGCTCGTTTCATAATTCTCAAATTTTAAAAGTTAACAGATAGTCCAAAAGTGTATGAACGAACAGTTGGATACTTATCACGGCCATCAATACCCGGTGCCAGGAAGTAATTTGATACTTCAGGGTCTAGTCCCGAATAACCGGTAATACAGAAGAGGTTCTGACCACTAACATACAAGCGCAGGTTTTTAATATATTTTTCAAAATTACCTGTAATTGGCAGTGTGTACCCCAGGGTAACATTACTCAATTTAATAAAGTCGCCATCTTCAATGTGGTCGCTCCAAACGCCCTGAGGCATTGAACCTGACAGTTTCACCATCAATTGTTCTCCTGTAGCTTCATCAATTACAGGAGTTCCATCAGGATTAATTGCAGGGTGCAGATCCGCAGCCGTCTTCAAACGGTTGTATGCAATTGAATTGTTTTCGTAGAAACTACGCTGAACATTCAAAATCTGGTAACCGAACTGACCTGTGATCATCATGCTTAAATCGAAGTTTTTGTAACGGAAAGTGTTGTTCCATCCGGCGTATACACTTGGTAGTCCGTTTCCTAAACGTTGACGATTTGACTCTAAGTTGTAGCTGGTATCAAATTCTTTTACCGACCAGGTTTCAGTTGCCTCGTCGTAAACTTCTACCAATACAAAACCATCTTTGCTAACACCTACTGAACGCAATCCCCAGAAATCACCCAAAGGTTCGCCAACTTCCATCGCGTGAGTTGCAATCGAAATCGGATCGCTTACACCACCAACTTCCTGAAAGTTATCGGTTTCATACAGATCGTTCGACAAGCTTAACAGTTTGTTGGCATTGTGCGACAAGGTTAAAGTTGAATTCCATTCGAAGTCACCTTTTTTAACCGGCGAACCTGAAACCATAAACTCAATTCCTTTGTTTTCCATCTCACCAACATTCGCAGTTGTGTAACCATACATATTTGGCGGAACCGGTACTGCATAGTCGTACAAGAGGTCTTTTGTTTTTTTCGAATAAAGATCGAGAGATCCTGTTAATCTTGAATCAAACATAGTCCAGTCAACACCAATGTTTACTTCGTTTGTAGTTTCCCACTTCAGGTCGGGATTTGGATTTTGCGCCACCTTTAATGAAGGCGTCCAGTCGCCGCCCTGACTCAAGTGCTTACCGTAAGCATCGTAATCGTAGGTAATTAACGACATATAATTACGTCCGGGAATTACACCTGTTACACCGTAACCGGCACGTAGCTTTAAATTCTCGAGCCATGTAGCTGACTGCATAAACGATTCGTTGCTGATGGTCCAACCAACTGATGCTGATGGGAAAGTACCCCATTTGTGGTTTTCACCAAATTTAGAAGAACCTTCACGACGTACACTTATGATAGCATTGAAACGATTGTCGTAACCGTAACTCGCACGACCAAAGAACCCGATCAGAGTATTATCGTCTTTATACGATGCCATACTTGCTGTATGGTCTTCATCGGTTAAGTACAACCCTTGTCTCAAATTATTGTACAAGTAAGATTCTGATGGAAATTCAGAGTTTCCGGCACTGTATTCGTCGTAAACATTATACAAGTAACTATAACCTACCAGTGCTGTTACACGACTCTTTTCTATAGCGAAATTATATTTTGAAGTTAACTCTAAATTCTCACTTTTGGTATTACTCGACCATTTTGAGGCGCTACCTCTTACTTTTGGAATAGTACGGTACTGATCTTCCGGATCAACTGTACTTTGCGAATAATATTTACTAGTGTAGTAGTCTTGCGATACATTACTGATCTCTTTGCGAGATAACATCAGGTTGGTTTGCCAGTTTTTAATGGGTTCAACTGTAATGTTTCCAACCACACGTGCATATTTCGAGCGGTAATCACCAATCCGTTCATTTTGTATCTCTAACGGATTGTAATACTGAAAACGGTTAAACTCCTCGTAATAAGCACCATCTTCGTGAAATACCGGCGACGATGGATTATGAATTAATGCCTGACGATAAGCATAAGCGTTGTTGTTGTTCGTATTGTTGTGTGTAGAATACAATACATTCAAATTCAGTTTTACAATGTCGTTTAGCGCATACTGACTAAAATCCAATTGTGCTTTCAGGTCTTCACTATCACTTTTGCGCATAATACCTTCTTCATCCGAATAGGTTACGTTGGCTGAATAAGATGACTTATCAGAGCCACCTTCAAAACTTAATGAATGGTTTTGAGTGTATCCGCCTTTACGTGTAATGGCTTTTAACCAATCGGTATCATAGCCTTCGTAATCAAAATTGGTACGGCCGTAAATTACATCGTGTGTATCCATAAAATCGGCAGTTTTATACCAGTCTGAAATGGATGCGTAACTTGAATAAGTAGCACTTGAATACGATCCGCGTTTACCTGATTTGGTAGAAATTAGGATTACGCCATTGGCACCCCTTGTACCATAGATAGCTGCAGCCGATGCATCTTTCAGTACGTCGATCGACTCAATGTTTTCGGGTGCAACTGTTGTTAACGAACCTTCAATTCCATCAACTAACACCAGCGGCTCAACATTACCCACAATGGTAGTAATACCACGAAGCATAATTCTTGAAGTGGCATTCGGGTCGCCTGATGTTTTGGTAATACTTAAACCGGCAATTTTACCTTTTACCAATTCGGCAGCATCGCCAATTTTACCTACAGTAAAATCTTCCGATTTTACACTTGCAATTGCACTGGTTACTTCACCTTTTCGTTGGGTTCCGTAACCAATGGCTACAACTTCGTCGATACCAATGGTCTCAACTTCCATTGTCACATCAACAGTTGTCTTTCCGTCTAATTGAATTTCCAGTGTTCTAAATCCAATGTACGAGAATTGTAATACGTCTTCAGCATTTGCATCAATAGCGTATTTACCATCAATATTGGTAGTAGTACCATTTGTTGTACCTACAACCATTACTGTTACACCCGGCAAAGTTACTCCATCTGCATCATAAACAGTTCCGGAAATCGTTTTTGATTGACCGAATACTGTGAATGGAAAGATCAGGAGAAACAAGACATAGCAGAACATTCGTGTTTTTCTTGATTGAATAGATTTCATCTCACATCGTTTTAATTTAATTATTACTGTTGTCGATCCAGGTTTAGAAAACAACCGACAACCTGCCTTTTCATTTTTTCTTTTACTAAGGTTTAGAGTTTCTCGACTAGTTAGATCTGAAAATGTTTTTTGATTATAAGCAATGTCCAGATCACGATAATTAGGTCTCTCTCATTAGCTAAAATTTTAGTTTGACATTAAACTGTTTTTCACTTCAGGATTCATTATCCTCTATTTATAAAATTTGGTTACATGCAAGTAATCCGAAAAGTGTCAAACTTAGGATAACGGATGTCCAAAAAACTATCACAAATGTCAATCATCGTCAACAGCACTGAATTACTGCAACTTACAAGCACACTCCTTCCAATAAGCAAGAATTTACAAGTACATTTAACGATTGATAGAAGACATTGAGGAAAGTTACCATTCGTGCATCACAATAAGTAGTGTTGGCTAAACCGTAAATAAAAAATCAAATTGAAATTTAAACACCGAATATTTTAGCAGTCTTCTACTTATCGAAATAAGCTTTTGGAGTAACACCAAAGTACTCCTTAAATCTTCGGCTAAAATAGGCCGGGCTTGAGAAACCGGTTTTGTAGGCTGCTTCGGAGATGTTACACTTCCCGTCGGCTATTAGCTTTACGGCTTCACGCAAACGTATGGAACGGATAAACTCGGTTGCCGAACAATCAGTTAATTTCTTGAGCTTAACATGCAACAACGAACGGCTTATACCAATTTCGTTAACCAGAAACGAGACATCAAGATTTGGCCGGTCGATATTCTGCTTTATCAAATTACTGATATTATCAATCAGGTCTTTATCCGACTGGGAAAAAGCCACCTCGGTAGGCAACATTTGCGCATCCGATTTAAACCGTTCGATTAAACTTTTACGGGTGTTCAGCACATTATCGATCAGCTGAATAAGAATATGAGGCAAAAATGGCTTTTCAATGTAATAGTCAGCACCTGTCTGCAAACCCTCAAATTCATTCTCTTCGCCGCTTTTTGCTGTCAACAGAATTATTGGAATGTGCGATGTACGAATATCTGATTTTAGTTTACGGGTTAACTCAAAGCCATCGATACCCGGCATCATTACATCGCTGATTATCAGGTCTGGCAGCGATTCTTCAACCTTCTCCATTCCATGAGTACCATCAATGGCAGTTATCACCTTGTATTCATTGGCCAGTGTTTCAGAGATAAATTCCAGCAACTCACGGTTATCGTCAATAACCAAAATTGTTGGATTAGCACTGAGCCGTTCTACCTCATCACGAAGAACCGGAACCGGTTTCATATCGTCAGCCAGTGTTACATGCGGAATATACTGATCTGCTCCAATCAAAATTTCGTCGTCGTTATAAGCCTTACGTGATACAGGAAATTGAACTGTAAAAACAGCTCCTTTACCAACGGCACTCTCCACCCCTATTGTTCCTTTGTGCAATTTCACTAAACTGTGTACCAATGCCAACCCGATTCCGGATCCTGCAACCTGAGTTTCGTTTGCTCCGTCAACATGGTAAAAACGATCAAAAATCTTTCTCAACTTCGAAGAGTCAATTCCTATTCCGTTATCAGCGACTGTAATCTTCAGTGTTTTATACATCAAATCTACACCTCTCAATTCCACTCTCACATTTACTTCACCACCTTCGTTCGTAAACTTCAAAGCATTAGATATCAGATTAATAAGAACATTCTCCAGTTTCTGACAATCTACCCAAATATTTGAATCCAGATTAATGGTCTCAAATGTGAATGCGATGGATTTTGATTCAGCCGACTCAAGAAATGCTTCTTCAACATCCTTTAACATCGTGGAAATATCCTGATGACTTACCCTAAGCTTTTCCTTTCCGTTTTCAATTTTTCTAAACTCAAGAAGCTGATTAATAAGCATAAGCAACCGATGTGCATTATTCATTACGCCTTTCATCTTCTTTTTCATGGCCGGCGTAAGTTTGTCATCTTCGAGTATTCGTGTTAGCGGCCCAACTATTAAGGTTAAAGGGGTTCGAAGCTCGTGCGAAACGTTGGTAAAAAACTCCAGTTTAAAATTATTTAGCTCGGTATGATATTCCCGCTCTCTTCGTTCCATCTCGGCCAACGCTTTCGATTTTTGTATGCGGGTTGCTACCAAATAAAAGCCTACCAACACCAAAATCAGGAGTAGAAAATAAATAAAGAATCCCCATCCTGATAGCCAAAACGGAGGCTCGATAATAATTTTTATCGTATTTGCATTGCTTCCCCACGATGTATTATCTGTTGAAGCTTTTACATGAAAAAAGTACTCGCCCGGCCCCAGGTTTGTGTAAGTTGCAAAATCACGATTTCCAACGTAGTTCCACGACGTTTCAAAATTTTCGAGGTAGTAGGCATATTCACAGTTTCCCTTATTCCGAAAATGCAAGCCGGCATATTCAATGGTAAAAACGTTTTGCTTATACTTTAAACGAATTTCGGGGTGCAGATTAAGCGATTCTTCCAATGCCAGATCCTCCCCCGGCAACAGCGGCTGATTAAACAACTGCATGCCCCGGAATACCACGTCGAGTTCCTTTTTTACATTCTGCTTGTCTTTTTCATTAAAGGAGATCATTCCCCTGTTTGCACCAAAATAAATTTCACCGCTTTTGCTTTTGTACGATGCCCGGTAGTTAAACTGCTCAAATGGCAGTCCCGATTCACGGTTATACCAAACAAGCTCTCCGGTTTCGGGTTTGAATTTTGCGAGACCGTTATCTCCGCTTGCCCACAAATAACCATCGCGCCCCTCCTCAAGACTAAAGATCCAGGAAAACGGAAAACCATTCGACTCATTGTACTCGAATACCGAGTCGGTTACCAAATCGTAACCATACAAACCATGCAGGCAATCGCCAATCCATATCCGGTTTTTTGAATCGGTTTTTACGAAATTGATATTTTTCAGAAAACTAAATTTATTGAGCTTTTCAAACGTGCCTTTCTTTTTATCGAAATAATAAGAGCCTACAGATGATGAAAACCAGATACGATCTTCGCTGTCGAACATAAATTCGACCTGAATTCCATCCAAAATATCAGGCTGGTAACGAGAAAATTCTTTTGTGTTTGTGCTGTAAACAGCCACTCCCGCCGATGTAGAAATAAAAATTCTATCGCCCACATGTAACAAACCATAAATATCGTCCGATGGAATTTCCGGATGATTAGCAGTGTTAATGTATTCAAACCGGTTATTCTGAAGGTTCAATATATTAATGCCCCCGGTATAGGTTGCAATCCATAAACGATCAGGTGTTTCAAATAGTAAATCGTGTACATTATTAAACGACAGACCATTGCTTTCATTAATCGCTCTTATAATCTCATCTTTTTCCAGATCAATCCGGTTGACTCCCTTGTCTTCCATTCCAACCCAAATGGAACCGTTTTCATCTTCGGTAATACAACTAACCGCACTCCCCGACAGGTGTTGTTCTCCGGTACCGGCTTGCCACACACGAAAAAATTCGGGCGTGTTGTTCCAAAAGTTTATGCCTCCAAAATAGGTTCCCAGCCACATGTTACCATCGCGGTCGCAAAAAATATCATAAATAGGATTGGTGTTAATACCCTGTGGATTTCGAATATCGTGCTGATAATAATCAAACGACTCGGTATAAGGCGACCAAACACACAAGCCATCCTCTGTTCCAATCCAAACCCGTCCCTGCTGATCCTCGTTTATAGTATGAACCAAATTGTGTAACAAATACCTGTTTCCCTTATCTGTTGCAGAGAATTTGCGCGACTGTCCATTGGTGAGGTTAATTTGGTACAAACCATTGGCATAATTTCCAACCCACACATAATTGTTGTTGTCGATATAAAAATGCGATAACGTCGGAACATAAATATCCTCAGGTAGTTGAAAATACCTTTGTTGCTCACGTTGAAGATCAAAAATAAGTAACCTGTTGCTGTTCGTAATAGCCATCAACCGATCATCTTTTTCTCGTACGCTAATTACTCTTTCTTCGTTTGACAGAGCTGCAAAATCAACTTTTTCCCGAAAACTTATTTCCTGATTTTCTTTTGTATTAAAAAAAGAAATTGAATCCGATCTGAATATCCAAAACCCATCCCGTGATTCGCTTATTGCCGTAACACCTCCCAAATTATTAATAGGATCGTACGGTTCAAAAACTTCTTTATTTAAGTTGAATGCATAAAAAATATCGTTGGTGTTTTGTACCAGCAGAATTGAGTCGGTTGTAAAATAATTCCATTTACTCCAAATATCGAAAGAATTTCCTTGCTCATCAATTGCCTGAAAGGTTTTAAAATATTTCCCGTCGAAACGACAAACCGAACTGCGGCTTGCTGCCCAAATAAAACCAAACTGATCCTGGCAAATACTTTTAATGTACGACGAAGGCAAGCCATCTTCGTTGGTGAAATGCGTAAAACTCAGCCTTCCTGCATTTGCAAAAGCAAAAGAGGAAAGAAACAGGAGTATAGAAATCAGAAGTATTTTAAACCGGTTTTTCATTAAAATAGTTCACATTTACAGCATTGTACAAAATTAATTTCAGAATACATTTCAACTAGCACAAATGTCTATAAAAGTTACACAAAAAAGAAAAGCCAGCATTTAGGCCAGCTTTTTCAATTTATTAAAATACGTTTCAACCTACTTTACTGGTTGTATTCCTTCCAAAGTAGGTTTCACTTCAATAATATTACCGTTGGCATCAAACTCCAGTTTATCGATGCACACCTCGCGGTTAAAACCGGCACGGTAACCCATATCTTTTCCTTTGGGGTAAGTAAAGCGATGATACACCAAATACCACTCATCTTTTCCAGGCACCTGGATGGCCGAATTATGACCGGTTGCCAGAATTCCTTTTTCAAGATCTTTTTGAATGACGATATTGTTTTCAGGAATAGTAAGTTCTCCCAACGGAGATTTACTTGTTGCGTAACGCACTTTATAGTTAGGACTGCGGGTATCGTCTTCTGACCACATAAAATAATAGGTTCCGTCTCGGTATATCACATACACTCCTTCACGGTAGGTATTGTCGGGCGTCATCACTGTCAGGGTATTCATTTTTATCGATACCATATCGTCGTTTAGCTCCGCACCTGCCAGGTAACCATTTCCCCAATAGAGGTAACTTTTCCCGCTGATTGGGTCGGTAAATACATCCGGATCAATTTCCTGACCTCTGTTAATACCATCAGGTTTCCAGTTGATCAATGGTTCGCCACTGTCAACAAACGGGCCTTCAGGATTATCGGCAACAGCAACACCAATTTTTTGTCTCCCGCAGAAATAAAAGAAATATTTGTACTCGCCAGCAATTTTCTTTTCGATAATACAAGGCGCCCATGCATTGTGATCGGCCCAACTAACATCTTCGCGCAGGTTCAGAATTATTCCTTCATCTTTCCAATCGACCAGGTTTTCTGATGAGAAGGTTTTAAAGTAATAACCGCCCCAGTTATGAAATCCGTCGCTGGTTGGGTAGATGTAGTATTTGCCTGTTTTTTCAGAATACAATACATCCGGATCGGCGTAAAATCCATCCAACACGGGGTTATGGTCTTCCGAAGCAATGGCACTGTACGTCTGCTTCCCAACACCTTCCATTTCTATAGTGTACTGAACCGGTCCGGCAGAAAAATCCTGTGGCCCAGCTGGCGATACACTTACCCCCGAAAATGTTTCGAATTGAGGATCAAAGGCAGCAATATCAATACCCCTTTTTACCGGGAAACGAATGATTCTTTTTTCGCTGTCGATGTTTACGTTTTGTTTTTTTAATCCGGGGGCGGTAGCTTCTACCAGTGGATCATCCATCTTACCCCATTTTGCAATCAAGCTTTTTAACTCGGCATCTGTGATGGGCAGCACCGTTCCGTGGCGAGGATGAAAATTCATTGAAATAGCTTCGTCGATTATTGTAAAATGTTGCAGATCGGCACTTTTTGTAAACTGGTATCTGCCCACACCGTAAACATCATACATCAGAATCCAATCGTCAGAATTATTAAGTTTAAAAACACCTGAACCTTCAACTCTTTCCGTTTCCTTGTCAACACGTTCCAGGCTCGGATATTCATAACCTTCCGTCAGTTTATCCGAGATGGCCAGCTTAATTCCCGGCTCACCACTTTCCGATTTGTGAAACATATAGAATTTCCCATCTTTTTTTATTATGTCAGCGTCGATACAGGCATTGTTGGTTGGGCTGAACAACAATTGTTTTGGTGCGGCTTCTAAAGCGGTAAAATCTTCGTTGGCGTATGCATAGTAGATAATATCCGGATCGTCACCCTGTTTCATCGAAAAGTAAACCATATATTTTCCGGCTTCCTCATCGTAAATGCTTTGCGGTGCCCAAACGCGCCAAACATCGCCAAACTCATCAGGAAAAGTTTCCGGAATATTCACCACCGACGATTGCCAGTTAATCAAATCCTCTGATTTCAGTAAAACCATGGCATAGTTTTTCCAGCCCATATCGGTTACATACAAATCGGTAACCACCATATAAAAGGCACCATCATCACCGCGCAAAATATGCGGGTCGCGCACCCCACCGGTTGAGCAGATATCGTCGTTATCCAATACCGGCTGGTTGTTATTTAATGCCCGGTAATTAAAACCATCCTCGCTTACGGCAAAGCGAATCGCCTCTTCTCCCGGACCATTACCAGTAAAGTAAGTAAACAAATAAGCTTCGTAATTTTCAGAAGTAGTACAAGCTGAAAAGAATACCAAAAAGAATAGTGCTAACAGCTGTAAATTTTTATTGCGTCTCATCAAGTTATTGTATTGAGTTAAAGTCGTTTTTTTACTTATCTATCTTTACACGGCACACATAAAATGCATTCCCCATTGCTTTCAGTTTAAAGCCACTTTCGTTAGCCCAAACCGATGAATGAGTCGGCACCAAAGTATTCGGTGCTTCGCGTGTATTAATTGCTTCGGGCTGATTGCTGTGTAAACAGGTAATTTTAACTTCAGCGTTTTCAAATGTGCGTTTCAAGCCATTTAAATCGATAGTAATATCTTGCACCTCACCAGAAGCATTTACCACTTTCACGATCACTTCAGAAGTATTTTCATCGATTACCGCGCTGGCGTACAGACTATCCTGTCCGGTAATATTTGCCCCATCAGCAGTAATGTTTAACACATTTGTTCCGGTGTTGTGCCCATACATTTGTTGCACATAATAATTGGGTGTACGCACCACTTGCAGGTTATCAAACCAAATCATATCGGGTTTCCACTGCCAGGCATCGTAATGTGCGAAAAGCGGCGCGTAAGTTGCCAGTTGAACGATATCGGCGTTGCGTTCCAAACCGGTCATAAAAGCAGCTTCTGAGATTGCCGCACGCAGGTTGTTGTCGCGGGTTTCGTGGTGCGAAGCAAATTCACCTGCAAATACTTTTGGCCCGTTGCGGTCGTAGCTGTCGTAACGCTCGGCATTTGCCAAAAACCATTCCGGACTACGATAATAATGTTCATCAACCAAATCAACTTCCAGCTCTGTCATTTTTGGCCACAGGTAATCGAATTTTTCTCCGTCAGGCGTAGGGCCAGCTGTACCAATGATTTTTATCTCCGGGTGTTTTTCACGAAGCACTTCCATAAACGGAATTAAACGCTCCACATAACCTTCGCCCCATTGCTCGTTTCCAATGGCCAGGTATTTTAGGTTAAAAGGCTCAGGGTGTCCCATTTCTGCACGTACTTTTCCCCATTCCGAGTCAACCGGTCCGTTGGCAAATTCAATCAAATCTACCGCATCTTCAATATAGGGTTCCAAGTCATCAACATGCACACATTCTTCGCTTTCGTACTGGCACGCCAATCCACAACTAATTACAGGAAGTGGCTCAGCCCCCAGATCTTCGCTCAGCAAAAAGTACTCGTAAAAACCTAAACCATAAGTTTGGTAATAATCGGGGAAGAAACGATGCTTAAAAGTATAATTCCAACGATTTTCATTCAACGGCCGATTTTCAACCGGGCCCATACTGTTCTTCCATTGGTAACGGGTTTCAAGCGTATTTCCTTCGATGATACATCCGCCGGGGAAACGAAATACTCCGGGATTCAGTTCATAAAGTGCTTCTACAAGGTCTTTGCGTAAACCATTTTCGCGGTTAAGCCAGGTTTCGCGTGGGAACATCGAAATATGATCCACATCAACTTCACCGGCCGTTTTCAAAAACAAACGAACTTTACCTTTTGCATCGGTAGCATCCGATTTAATAACACATTGATATTTTTCCCAGTTATTGCCCGATACCAGCAATTCTCCCCTTCCGATCACTTCTTCGCCGGAGCTAACCAACTCAATTCCGAATTTCTTCTCAGCACCATCTAACGAGCGGGCGTAAAACGAAAAACGATACGAATCGTTCTTTTTATAGCCAATTCCTCTGAAACCATTATTTTCAAGTCCGGTACCGCGTCGCAAACCTGTTTCGTTTAAACGAACGTAATTCGGATTGCGTTCGAAACATGGATCTTCACTCTTCACTTCCACATTTCCGAATGGCAACCAACCCACAAATGGCTGGTCGAACTCAAACGAACGGTTTTTAATTAACTCGGCATATAAACCGCCATCGGCACCGAAATTTATGTCTTCGAAAAACACACCGTACATATCCGGCTGTACTTCTGCTCCTGTTTTACTTACATCAACTTCAAAATGTTTTTGGGCAAATAAACTCTGGCTACAAATGGCCATCAAAAAAATAATCGCTCTAAACTTCATCTATTTTGGTTTTAGTATTTCTTCTAATTTAATGACGCAAAAAGGTTGTAAAAGAACTACGCGAAATGCTCATTTTTTTAGGTTCATCCGGCACAGAACATCAAATTCCAATTGTAAGTCGCTTCAAATCGTATACTTTTGCGCGTTGTTAATGAAGACGAAATTACAACTATTCGATTGTTCCCAATGATAGATTTTCAATAAAAAAGATCAAAAATTCGATCGCAACCATTCTGCATAGAATAAAAATATGTAGAAATTCCCCCCGATTTGATTTCGATTCACACGTCAGATAAGCCGGTTGGGTTAATCCTTAAAAACCACTTAACGTAAACTTTCCCAATCCGTCGATAAAATCGTCCGGTTCTTCTATTCTATTCTTTTAAGCGATTCGTCACCAGTAGCTTTATACCAGAAATTTATTATTAAAAGCTATGAATAGAATAAAATCAATCTTCTTCCTAATCGCAATTAGTCTCCCGACTTTGCTATTCGCTCAGAACGACACAGCAAATAAGACCTGGAGTCTAAACGATTGTATCGATTACGCCTTAACGCAAAACGTTTCGGTACGTCAGAGTATTCTGACCAATGTTTCAAACGAACTCAACAAAAATCAGGCGGAAGCCAACAAACTACCATCGTTAAGTGCTTCGGCACGCCAGAATTTTAGCTGGTCGAAATCAGAAGATCTGCTTACCGGCGCTTCTGATTTTTCGGGTAACAACAACACCAGCTATGGATTAAATTCAAACATTACTGTCTACAATGCTCAACGTTTGAATAACCTGATTAAACAGGCCGAGCTGGATATGCAAAGTGGAATTTACGATTCGGAGACCATTAAAGAGTCAATATCGCTGAGCATTTTAAATGCCTTTTTGCAGGTTGTATTTTTAGATGAGAATGTAAATAATGCACAAAACCAGTTAGATGCCACCACCGAACAACTCAAGCTGTCGGAAGCTCGTTTACAGGCCGGTGTTATTTCGCGTTCCGATTATCTGCAGGTAAAATCGCAACTGGCAAACGAGAAACTGAGTTTGGCAAACGCAAAAAGCAACTATGCCATTTCGAAAGTTAGCCTGATGCAATTAATGGAGCTACCCGTTGACGAAAACTTTGAGGTGCTTCGTCCGGATCTCGAGGAGTTAAGCAATAAAAATCTTACTCCGATAGCCTCGGAGGTTTACGCTACGGCACTGGCCATTAAACCGCAAATTAAAAGTGCCGGGTACCAAAAAGAAAGTGCTGCGCTGAATGAAAAAATTGCTGCCGCAGGTTTTTATCCAACCATCAGTGCCGATGCGGGTTTGTCAACCGGTTATTCGAGCTACAACACAGCCGATTATTTCGGACAATTGGGCGATCAGTTCACTCCTTCGGTTGGAGTTTCAGTGTCCATCCCTATTTTCCAGAAAAAGCAAATTAAAACGAGCGTTGCGCAGGCAAAAATTGGTTACAGCAATGCAGAATTAAGGGAAATAGATACAAAAAACCAATTACGCAAAGAAGTGGAACAGGCTTGTGTTGATGTAATTTCAGCGCAAATTGAATTTGAAGCCAATAAAGAAAGTTATTCTTCATACGAGGAATCGTACGAACTGGCGCAGGAAAAATTCAACAACGGGTTGATCAACTCGGTTGATTTCCTTTTCGAGCGAAACAACCTAATCTCCGCTGAAAGTCAGCTCTTACAATCTAAATTCAACCTCATATTCAGCTATAAAATCCTCGATTTCTATCAGGGCAATCCAATCACTTTATAAACCGAAAAAATTAAATCATATGAAAAAGAAAACAATCATCATTATCGCATTACTGCTTATCGTTCTGGTATCGGCAGCCTTAGTTTTAAAACCGAAAAAGGTTGATGTAGACCAGATTGATATTCAAACTGCAAAAGCAGAACAGGGAAACATTAGCAACATTGTAGAATCAACCGGAACACTGGAAGCCATTACAACAGTTGAAGTGGGTACGCAGGTTTCGGGAATTGTTGACAAAATTTTTGTTGATTACAACTCGTATGTAAAAAAAGGCGAGTTGCTGGCTAAAATCGACACCACAAACCTTGCTGCACAACTGGAACAAAGCCAGGCTAGTTTAGATAATGCAAAAGCCGAACTCGAATACCAGCAGGCTACTTACAACCGTATGGCGCCGCTGAACGACAAACAATTGATCTCCCAAACCGATTACGACCAGCTAATATACAATCTGAACAGAGCGAAAGCGAGTTACAACAACGCCATGGCGCAGCACAAACGCAACCAAATTAACCTGGATTATGCGTTAATATACTCGCCAATCGATGGAGTTGTTTTGAATAAAGAAGTGGAAGAAGGACAGACTGTTGCAGCAAGTTTTAACACACCTACCCTTTTTACTATTGCCAACGACCTTACCCAAATGCAAGTTGAGGCCGACATTGATGAAGCCGACATAGGCCAGATTAAAGAAGGCCAACGTGTTGAATTTACAGTGGATGCTTACCCTGAAACGGTGTTTGAAGGAAAAGTTACTCAATTGCGCTGGGAGCCAACAGTTACCAACAATGTGGTTACCTATACCATTATTATCGATGCGCCAAACCCGGATTACAAACTGATGCCGGGAATGACAGCCACCATTCAGGTTTATGTGTTGGAGAAAAACGATATACTGGTTGTACCGAGTAAAGCCTTGCGTTTTCACCCCAACCCCAAATTACTGATGAGCTATATGAGTCAACAAGGCAAACCGGAAATGCCGGAGATGCCGGAAGGACAAGCTCCACCTGCCATGGGAAGCATGCCACCACAAGCTGCTAACGGAGCAACAATGGTTTGGGTAAAAGAAGGCGCCAATATTCATCCTGTTCCGGTAAAAATTGGACTGAACGACGATATTAACGCTGAAATCCTCTCGGGAATAAAAAGCGGACAAGAAGTTGTGTTAAACATGACACAAAAAGGAGCAAATTTAGCTGCGGCACGACCAGGTGGTAATCCATTTATGCCAGGCCCTCCTCCGGGAAGAAGGTAGTAACTCAAGGAAAAAGGATAAAGGAAAAAGTTAATGTCATCTCGACGAGGAACGAGGAGAGATCTGTTGCAGGTTACAAGTTACAGGTTGTACGTTTCCGATGACTACTATCAAGTATCCGGAATTAAGTATCCAGAATCAAAAAAAAAGAAAAAATGAGTAAAGCAATTATAAAAGTATCAGATCTGCGAAAAGATTATCATGTTGGTGAAATGACCGTACATGCGCTTCGCGGCGTTGATATGGAAATTCACGAAGGAGACTTTGCCGCCATTATGGGAGCCAGCGGCTCGGGTAAATCTACCATGCTTAACATCCTGGGTTGTCTCGACAAACCAAGCTTTGGCGAATATCAGCTCGATGGCGTGAACATGGGAGAAATGAACAAAAATCAGCTGGCAGGACTACGCAACAATAAACTGGGATTTATTTTTCAGTCGTACAACCTGCTGCCTCGCACAACTGCGTTGGAGAATGTGGAACTACCGCTTTTCTATAATTCAAAAGTAAGAACTAAAGAAAGAAAAGAACGTGCCATACACGCGTTGGAACAGGTAGGATTGGCCGACCGGATGAATCATATGCCCAATCAGTTATCCGGCGGACAACAGCAACGTGTGGCCATTGCCCGCTCGCTGGTAAACGACCCGGTGGTTATTCTTGCCGACGAGGCAACCGGTAACCTCGACACCCGCACTTCCTACGAAATTATGGAACTATTTCAGCGACTGAACGATAACGGTAAAACCATTGTATTTGTAACGCACGAATCGGACATTGCCCGTTTTATGAAACGCAACATCGTTTTCAGAGATGGCAGAATACAAAAGAAATCATTGGTTACCGATCGATTTAATGCTACACAACTAATCGAAGCCCTTCCGGTAGAAGAGGATTATGAATCTTAAAAAAAGCGAGAAATGAACTATATAAATCTCACAAAAATAGCAACCACTGCCCTGAAAAGAAACCAGTTCAGGGCTATCCTTACCATGCTGGGTATTATTATCGGTGTTGGTTCGGTAATCGCGATGCTTTCCATTGGTGAATCATCAAAACAAAGCATCCGCGAAGAAATGTCGGATATGGGAACCAACATGCTTTTTGTAATGCCTGGCCAGCAACGACGAGGTGGTGTAATGATGGGTAATTCAAATACAAAAACGCTGACCCTAAAAGACGTTGATGCACTGCGAAAGGAAGCGAAGAATATCACAGAAGTATCGCCACAGGTAAGCACCAGCGGACAGGCGGTTAACGGCAACAACAACTGGCCAACCACTATTTACGGCGTTGATGCATCGTATCTCGACATCCGAAAATACGAATTGGAAGATGGTCGCATTTTTACCGATAAAGAAATAAAGTCGTTGGCAAAAGTCTGCATTGTTGGGCAAACTGTTGTTGAAAATATTTTTACCAGCGGAATTGATCCAATCGGGCAAACCATTCGTTTTGGCGGAATACCGTTAAAAGTAATTGGCGTATTAAAAGAAAAAGGCCAGAACGGGATGGGCCAGGATCAGGACGATATGATCCTGGCTCCTTACACATCGGTGCAGCGCCGAATGCTGGCAATAACACACATTCAATCGATTTATGCCTCGGCGGTTAGCGAAGAGCAATCGAATGCTGCCATTTATGAAATGGAAACGATTTTGCGCCAGCAGCACAAATTAAAAGAAGGGGAGCAAGATGATTTTCAGGTACGTTCGCAAGCCGAAATGGTTGAAATGGTATCGACAGTTACCGATATGCTCACCTTGCTTTTAGGAGCCGTTGCAGGAATATCGTTGCTGGTTGGCGGTATCGGAATTATGAATATCATGTTTGTGTCGGTTACCGAACGAACCAAAGAAATCGGGCTGCGCATGTCGGTTGGCGGACGTGGATTTGATATCATGATGCAATTCCTGATCGAAGCAGTAATGCTAAGCATCCTGGGAGGTATTATCGGAATAATGTTTGGAACCGCACTCTCCTACCTGGCGTCATTCGCACTAAACATGCCTTTTGTGGTCGACACTCAGGCTGTGGGATTATCCTTCCTTGTTTGTAGCGTAATCGGTATATTTTTCGGCTGGTACCCTGCACGCAAAGCAGCCAACCTCGACCCGATTGATGCAGTACGACATGAATAATCACAGTACCAAAATTCATTAACTATTAGTGAATTTTGGTTTTTAATTTAACTTTGTTGAAAACCAATTCAAATGGAAAAACTTCGGGCAAGAAGAAACTCTCTACCAATAATTATGCACCTGCTGGCATGGCTGGTCTTAATTATTTTACCGCAAATTATAATAAGCCGTTATTCAGGAAACAACAGTTTTATTGCCTGGGGTTTTTATGTAAATGCCTTTATAATAGGAGTCATTTTTTACATCAACTATTTTTGGCTGGTTCCAAAGTTCTATCTGAACAATAAAAAGGCATTGTTCTTCCTTTTAGCCATTGTTGTTGTTATTTGCTTCTATTTTGTACTCGATTACTCCAACCATATTTTTCATAGTCCTGATCGCGACCGACGAATTGCCGAGTCTATTGAAGAACAAGCACGTAACGAGCAACGGTTTCAGCGCCCGCCGTTTAAACTAATGCAAATTTATGGCTTCACCCTGCTATCGATTGTTATTGTTGGTTTTTCGATTGGTTTGCGAGCCATTGAACAATACACGGCCAGCGAAAAACGTCAAAAAGAACTGGAAAAAGAGAAGCTGAATTCAGAACTTGCTTTCCTGAAAAACCAGGTAAGCCCGCATTTCTTTTTTAATACACTGAATAATATTTATTCGATGGTAGCCATAAATACCGACGATGCACAGGCTGCCATATTAAAACTTTCGAAACTGATGCGCTACCTCTTGTACGAGTCGGAACACGGAGAGACCCTGCTTTCGGCAGAGGTAGAATTTATGCATCATTACATTGATTTAATGCAGTTACGCGTATCGCAAAAGGTCGACATTCACATCGATCTTCCCGGCAAACAGAACGACCTGAAAATACCACCACTCCTTTTTATTCCGTTCATCGAAAATGCTTTTAAACACGGTATTAGTTATCGCGAAAAATCGTTTATTAAAGTAAAAATGGAAACGTCGGATAACAAGGTATTTTTCTCGTGCGAAAACAGTGTAGCCAAAGAAAAAGCTGAAAAGCGGGATGAAAATCATTCGGGTATCGGCCTCGAAAATGTAAAGAAACGACTCAACCTGTTGTTTGACGGAAAATACGATTTAAACATCGATTCATCGTCTGAAGTATTTAGCGTAAAACTTGAAATTGATACAACCAAATGATACGAACCATTGCCATCGACGACGAACCTCTTGCCCTTCAGCTGGTAACTTCTTATGTTGAAAAAACGCCAACACTGGAACTGGCAGGTACTTTTGATAATCCGATTGATGCGATGGAATTTCTGGATCAAAATGAAGTAGATCTAATCTTTCTGGACATTGAAATGCCTGACTTAAATGGTTTGGAGTTTACGCGAATTCTGACCAACAAACCCAAAATTATTTTTACAACGGCTTACGAAAAATATGCGCTGCAGGGTTTTAAACTCGATGCCATCGATTACTTGTTAAAACCATTCAGCTACGAAGAGTTTTACAAAGCCGCCGAGAAAGCGAAAAAACAAATTGGATACGAACGCGCCAATAAAAAAGACGATGAAGTGGATTCGAATCAAGAATTTCTGTTCCTGAAATCGGAATATAAAATCCGCCGCATTAACTTTAACGACATTCTTTACATTGAAGGATTAAAAGATTACGTGAAAGTATTTCTAAAGGATGAACCCAAACCGATCATGTCGTTAAGTTCGCTAAAAGCGCTTGAGGCCAAACTTCCTGAGGAGAAATTTATGCGCGTCCACCGTTCTTTTATCGTTAACCTCGAAAAAATTGACACCATCGAACGCAGCCGAATCATTTTTGGCAAAGTGTACATTCCGGTAAGCGACCAGTACAAAGACAAATTCAATAGCTTTGTAAAGAACAATTTCCTTTAGGATTAAAAATCACCTCAATTATCAATTTTCTTCGGAAAAAAGACCTGCCAAATCCGCTATATTGATTTTGTCTAAATAAAAATTGTAATTTTGCCCTCAAATTATTATGCATGGGATCAAAGCAGGAACAAATTCAGAAAAGCATAAAAATGTCGAAACTGCTTTTCAGCCACCCGCAGTTAATTCTTGTATTGGAGCGGTTTGGAATAAAGTTAGGCGTTCGGGAAAAAACAGTTGAGGAGATTTGCCAGAAAAACAATATTAGCCCCAAAGTATTTTTAATGGTGGCTAATCTTAACATCGACAGCTCCTATCATCAGGATTTAAATTTTAGTGCGCTTGAAATAAAACAGATCGTAAATTACCTGATGAAATCTCATGCCTACTATTCAGCAGAGGTTTTTCCTGAGATTATTCAGAACATTCACCTGATGAGTGAATTCAGCCAAAAGCCGGAAATGCAGTTGGTTGAGCGTTTTTTTAATGATTACAAACACGAAGTTGACCAGCATTTTGATTACGAAAACAACACCGTTTTTCCCTACATTTTGAACCTGATTGACGCCAACGCCGCCGAAAATTATTCGGTGATTGATTACCGCGAGCATCACGACGATATTCAGGAAAAACTCGATGATGTAAAAAAACTGCTGATCGAGCATCTTCCGCAAAAGGCCGACAATAATCTGAGGCGTAAAATAATATTTGCGCTTTTCGATTTAGATGCAGATCTGCAAACGCATTCAAAAATTGAAAATGAGATATTAATTCCACAGGTAGAACAGTTTGAAAAACAAGGCCTCGAATAATTGGGAACGCGCTGTAAAATACTGATCATTGAACCTTCCGTAATTATTCGCGAAGGAATTGCTGCCATTCTGCAACAAATGAAAGACAGTGTAGAACTGTCGTTTGCCGAAACGCTTGAAGAGGCTTTGAATTTTGGACAATCCGATCAGTTTAAGATTGTAATCATAAATCCGGTTACGCTAAACAACTCGAAAAAGAACCTGAACAACCTGCTCACACTTTATAATAAAACCAATGTTGTGGGTTTGATTTCCAATCATTACGACCGTACACTTTACGATAATTTTGCCGATAATATTTTTATTACCGACAGGTACGAAACCATTACACAGATTATTTCCAAACATTTTAAAACATCACCTGCCGTATCCAACGACATCGATAATACCTTAAGCGAAAGAGAAATTGATGTGCTTAAGCTGCTGGCCACCGGAAAATCGAATAAGGAAATAGCAGAACAACTGTTTATCAGTATCCACACCGTTATTTCGCATCGCAAAAACATCAGTACAAAAATTGGCGTGAAATCTACAGCCGCATTGGTTATTTATGCTGTGGCCAACGGATTAATTGATGTTGAAGGTTTTACAGAATAGAAACTTCATTATTTCCCAAACTTTATAATAAGAAACAGCAAAGGAGCCACAATCATTAAGGTTATCAAGGCTTTGCTAATGTATTTCCCTTTTTCTTTACGGAATAAAAGCCAGCCAATCAAGCCGGCAAAAATGAGATAAATTGAAAAGTCGATAAAAACCGACGACACAAATTCATTTTGCGATGAATTAACTGTGATTGATGAAATAAATGAAAAAATCATACGCTTGTCGTTTAAAAGTTACCCGTGTAAAATTCAGTTATTTTTACCTGGACGACAATCGCGTAAAATGAGGAATTTAAAAAGTATTCTATCCCTACAATCAGGGAATAAAGACAATTTAGTCTTAATGAGCCAGTAGTTCAGCATCGTTATCGCAACAGTCGTAACCGGCCTGCAACGTTATGTGTTCAATACCAAATTTATCGTGAAGTAATTTCTCCGCTTTTGCGCGAACTTCCATTAACTCCTGCATGGTAATATTGTCTGTCATATTAATATGCGCCTCTAAATGAATTTGTGTATCATCGAGCTTCCATACGTGAATATGATGAATATTATCGATCTCCGGAATTTTCTCAACTTCCTCTTTAATTCGTACAAGATCGATATTCCCGGGAGTTGACTGCATGAGAATATCAACCGTTTCTTTTACCACATCCCAGGTGTGATAAATAATGTAAACACCCACTAATACGGTAATCAGCGGATCAATCCAGAAAACCTCAAATTTCCAAATGGCAATACCACCAATAATTACTGCCACCGATGAAAATGTATCGCCTAACAAATGCAAATATGCGGCCCTCACATTTAAATTGTGTCCTTTGTCTTTATTCAATACAACTACCGAGATCAGGTTGGCCAGCAAACCAAATGTGGCCACAATAAACATGATCTTTCCTTTTATGGGCTCAGGATTAACAAAACGTTCATATGCCTCAAAAAACAGGTACAAACAAATTCCGATAAGTACCACTCCGTTAAAAAGAGCTGCCAGAATCTCAACACGTTTGTAGCCAAAAGTCTTTTGTTCATCCGAAGGTTTACGGCTTCGTTTACCCGCCAGAAACGCAATAAAAATAGCCGAAGAATCGCCCAGATTATGCAGTGCATCAGACAGTAACGACAAACTGTTCGAAATAATTCCGCCGATAATCTGTACAATAGTAATGGAGAGATTGAGAGCCGTAACCCACAGTAATTTTTTTCCTCTTATATCGTGATGATGATGGTGATGATGCCCATGATCGTGATGATGATCTGCCATTGTTTTTCAGTTTTCAATTAATACAAATTAATTGTTTTTAAAGTTTAAATAAAATCCCCATAAATAGGGATTTTAAGAAATGTTATTTAGAACTACTTTTGCAAACAAATTGGTTTAGTAAGAGTTTATTTAGAAAAAGGTAAAAGTTTATGGATTTAGAAAACACTTTCAAAACAGGACGATGGTGCAAAGCCATTGAAGTGAAAGATTTTGTAACTTTAAATATCACCCCGTATACCGGTGATCACAAATTTCTGGAAGGCCCTACAGCACGCACCAGCAAATTATGGGACATTTGTAAAGAGGCCCTGAAAGAAGAGCGCCAAAACAATGGTTTACGCGATGTAGATGTTAATGTAGTTTCGGGAATGACCGCTTTTGAAGCCGGTTATATGGACAAAGAAAGCGAAGTTATTGTTGGCTTACAAACCGACAAATTGCTAAAACGTGCCATGAAACCTTATGGAGGTTACAACGTGGTAAAAAAGGCATTATCGGAACACGGATTAAAACCAAATCCTGTTGTTCACGAGAGTTTCAGTAAATACACCAAAACCCACAACGATGGCGTTTTTGATGCTTATACTGATGAGATCCGGAAATTCCGCTCACTGGGTTTCCTAACAGGTTTACCTGACAATTATGCCCGCGGACGAATTATTGGCGACTACCGTCGTGTGGCGTTGTACGGTATCAACCGTTTGATTGAAGGCAAAAAAGAAGACCTGCAAAAAATCACAGGTCCGATGACTGATGCTACTATTCGTCTACGTGAAGAAGTTTCGGAGCAAATCCGCGCTTTAAGCGACATGATCGAAATGGGTAATATTTACGGTTTAGATCTTTCGCGCCCGGCACAAAATGCACAGGAAGCAGTTCAGTGGACTTACATGGCATACCTTGCTGCTGTAAAAGAACAAGACGGAGCAGCAATGTCGTTGGGGAGTGTTTCTTCTTTCCTCGATATTTTTATCGAAAAAGATATTCAGGATGGAAAAATTACTGAAACCGACGCACAGGAATACATCGACCAGTTTGTAATGAAACTGCGTATGGTTCGCCACTTACGTATGGAAGCTTACGATCAGATCTTTGCCGGCGACCCAACCTGGGTTACCGAAAGTATTGGCGGTTTGCTGATTGACGGACGTAGCAAAGTAACCAAAACGTCGTTCCGTTTTCTGAACACGCTTTACAATCTGGGACCATCTCCCGAGCCAAATATTACCATCCTTTGGTCGAAAAACCTGCCAAAAGGTTTTAAAGATTATTGTGCTAAAGTATCTATCGAAACCTCATCAATTCAGTACGAAAATGATGATTTGATGCGTACCAGCTCAAATTGCGACGACTACGGAATTGCATGTTGTGTATCGATGCAGGAACTGGGAAAACACATCCAGTTTTTTGGTGCACGTACCAACCTGGCAAAAACACTGCTTTTGGCCATTAATAGCGGCCGCTGCGAAAATACAGGAACACAAATGGTTGATGGCGTTCCGTTTTTGGAAGAGGAATACCTCGATTACGACAAAGTAATCGACAACTTTAAATTAGCCATGAAAGAAGTGGCACGTGTGTACAACGAAGCGATGAACATCATCCACTTTATGCACGACAAATATTATTACGAAAAGGCCCAAATGGCACTTATCGACACCAATCCCAAAATTAATATCGCCTATGGTATTGCAGGATTATCGATTGTTGCCGACTCGCTTTCGGCCATTAAACACGCCAAAGTAAAACCTGTTCGCGATGAAAATGGCCTAACTGTAGATTTCGAAATCGAAGGCGACTTCCCAAAATATGGAAACGACGACGACCGTGTTGACCACATTGCACGCGATGTGGTGGAGCATTTTAATATGGAGCTGGAAAAACTTCCGGTGTACAAAAATGCCACGCCAACCATGTCGGTATTAACCATTACATCGAATGTTGTTTACGGAAAGAAAACCGGAGCTACTCCTGATGGACGCGCCAAAGGAGTTGCTTTTGCACCGGGAGCCAACCCGATGCACGGCCGAGATACACACGGAGTAATTGCGTCGTTAAACTCGGTGGCAAAAATCGATTATAAAGATTCGAAAGACGGTATTTCAAATACGCTGTCGGTTGTGCCTAAATCGTTGGGTGCAACACCAGAAATGCGCATTGAGAACCTGGTTCGTACACTCGATGGATATTTTGGTTGCAACGCACAACACCTTAATGTAAATGTGCTCGACCGCGACACGCTTCTTCATGCCATGGAGCATCCTGAAGATCACCCTCAGTTAACAATTCGGGTATCGGGTTATGCCGTAAACTTTGTTCGTTTAACACGCGAACAACAGCAGGAAGTGCTTACGCGATCGTTCCACGAAACAATGTAATTATTCATAAAATACTACACACGCATGCCGGCCGGTTTAAACTGGCTGGCATGTTCTTGTGTTAAACAGTATGTCTTCAACCGAAAATAAATTAATCGTCCATTCCATCGAATCGTTTGGCACACACGACGGCCCGGGAATTCGTTTGGTCGTGTTTTTACAGGGCTGCAACCTGCAATGTAAATACTGTCAGAATGCAGATACCATTGCCTTAAAAGGCGGCACCGTAACCGAAATCGAGAGCCTGGTAAAACGTGCCGTAAATATGAAAACATACTTTGGCGATGATGGCGGAATTACCGTTTCGGGTGGAGAACCAATGTTGCAAAGTAAGGCCCTGATTCCCTTTTTTGAAGCTTTGAAAAAAGAGGGCATTCACACCAATATCGACACCAACGGATTGATACGCACACCGGAAGCCAAACATTTAATCTCGGAGCTGGCCGACCTGGTAATGTTTGATGTGAAAGCCACAACTGATGAAGGTTTCAAAACGATTACAGGAGCAAAAGGACTGAGCCGTTTACTGGAGAACATTCAACTTCGTGAGCATAGTAAAAAACCATACTGGCTGCGTTATGTGCTGGTTCCGGGCTACACCGACAGCGACGAATCGTTAAAGTGGTTAATCGACACATTTTCGGAGAACAAGTACCTGGAGAAATTTGAAATACTCCCCTACCACAAACTGGGCACCTACAAATGGGAATCATTGGGAATGGACTATCAGTTTAAGGAAGTGGAAGAGAACACTCCCGAACAGATCGACCGTGTTTTTGAGATGCTGAAACCGCATTTTAAAGACATAATTGTTAAATAAATAGCTTCAAGTGCCGAGCTACGAGTATCGAGTATCAAATATCAAGTATCGTAAAAAGTATCATCCATGAGTTTATATTCACCAAAAGAAATAATTAAAGAGGCCGGAAAACTAGCCATTGCAAAAGACAGTTACTCAGCAAAAAAAATACTAACACTGGCATTTTTGGCCGGAGCTTACATTGCTTTTGGCGGACTGCTGGCAATTTTGGTCGGCGGCGGTGTTCCGGGAATTGGCGCTGAAAATCCGGGAATTCCGAAGTTTCTTATGGGGGCCATGTTCCCCGTTGGACTAATGATCGTGGTTATGGCCGGAGCCGAACTGTTTACCGGTAACAACGCCTACTTTATGCCCAACGTTTTGGGAGGCAAACAACGCTGGACGGCTCCGCTTCGCAACTGGTCGTTGGTTTATGTGGGCAATTTTGTTGGGGCTTTGTTCGTAGCTTATTTTTTGGTGCACCTTACCCATATAGTTCATTCGGAACCATGGCTAAATACAGTTGAAAAAATTGCTGTGGGAAAAACGTCTAATCCGTTTTTCACCACCTTTTTAAAAGGCATTGGCGCCAACTGGCTGGTTTGCCTGGCGCTGTGGATGGGTATGTCGGCACAACACACTAGTGGAAAAATTTTGGGCATCTGGTGGCCGGTTATGGCATTTGTTACCATGGGTTTTGAGCACAGTATTGCCAATATGTTTTTTATTCCGCTGGCAATTTTCGAAGGTGCTGATATTACCTGGGCAACTTTTGTGGTTAAAAACCTGATTCCGGCAACACTTGGTAATATTGTTGGAGGTGGCTTTTTTGTTGGCACTTTATATTGGTATGCTTATGCCAATGAGAAATAGGAGAACAGGTTGGGTTGTAAATTAATTTACCAAACCTTCTATTTCAAATACAAGGTGATCTAAACTGGATTGGTCATACCGAAAAAGTGATTTGGAAGCTGGAATCTTTTCTGGCATAGAAAATTAAAAGAGCATAAAAAAGCCTCGCAAATTTGCGAGGCTTTTTTATATATCTTTCCGTCTCAAATCTTAATCATCGATGGTTTGAAATACCAGCTGGCGAAATTTCCAACCGGTAACATCATTAACCGGACCTTGCGTTTGTTTCATGATTATACCGATTACGTTTTCTTCCGGATCGGCAAAATACTGGGTGTTAAAATAACCGCCCCAATTAAAGGTTCCTTCGCTTCCTAAACCTCCTTTGCGTTGTCCTTTTTCTGTTACCAGATCAAATGCCAAACCAAATTTGGTATCTGAATCGCCATGAATAGCTCCAATTTGATTCGATAAAATTACATCAACCGTTTTTCGGCTTAACAGGCGAACTCCGTTGTATTCTCCGCCATTCAGGTACATTTGCAGAAAAATGGCATAGTCTTTTGCTGTGCTCGACAGACCGGCTCCTCCCGAAAAAAATGTTTTAGCTCCTTTAATCGGGTAATCAGTATCGTAAAAAGTTACAGGATACTTTTGCCATTCGCCATTAACCGGTGTCTGAACTTCAACCACACGATCGATATTTTTTTCGGGTTGATAAAACCAGGTGTCTTCCATTCCAAGCGGGACGAAAATATGTGTTTTCAGGTACTTATCGAAGGGCATTCCCGAAACAATTTCAATAAAATAGCCCAACACATCCAGTCCTTCGCTGTAAGTGAATTGTGTTCCCGGCTCGTGGTGTAAAGGTAATTTGGCCAGCTTTTTTACACTTTCTTCAATGGTAATATCTTTGGTAGTAAACAGGTCGGTAACACCGGCTTTTTTGTACAACATTTTAAAGCGCTCATCGCCATCAATTACACCATAACCAATACCTGAAGTATGCGACAATAGGTTTCTAATCGTGATTTCATTTTTTACAGGAACGCCTGTCCAGGTGGTATCGCTGTAGCTGAAATTGGTAAGAACCTGTTGATTTTTAAACTCCGGAATGTATTTCGAAATGGGGTCATCCAACTGAAATTTGCCTTCTTCCCAAAGCATCATTACTGCTGTTGAAGTAATCGCTTTTGATTGCGAAGCAATTCGAAAAATAGCATCGCGTTCCATTTTATCGCCGGCTTCGTTGGCAACTCCGTACGCTTTCCAATGAACTATTTTTCCGTTACGTGCCACCAGCGAAACAATCCCCGGAAGATTTCCTTTTGCAACTTCTTCTTCACACATTTTATCGATGCGCGCCAAACGTTCGACAGAAATACCGGCACTTTCGGGAGACGTCTCTTCCAGTTTGGGCGATTTTATTATTGAAGTAGTTTGGGCATTCGTTACGCCCAACAGAAAAATACATAAAGCAAAAAGTAGTGTTAGCTTCTTCATTTGGTTTAATTTATACGTTTATGATTTTGATAGTCTTTAATTCACAAAAATGATTTGTTATTAAAATTAAGCCCAAAGATAAAAATAACAGACGCGAAACGCCAGATGTTATTTCTATTTAAACATAATCTATCCGAAAGCAAAAAAAGAAAAGGACACGAATTTGCTGATCGTTCTGTAAAAAAACAGGGAAAGTAAGCCTCCCCCTGTTTAACTCTTAAAGTTTCAGCTATTTTGGTAAAATATCAAAACATTTAAAGCATTTCTCTTCCTTCACGGTCGGGATCATTTTTCACCTCACAAACGTCATTTAAAATCATTACCTCTCCATTTTCAACCGTAAATTGTGGCCATGTCGGCATAGTATTACAATTCGGATCGCCCGTTCGCATAAAACTTAACAAGGCATCCGACATTTTTTCCGACAACTTACGTGGCCGTACACCTCCGCCGGTGTGTGTTAGCATCAGGTCGGTATTGTAGAACCAGAAACAAATATCGAGACAGTGAAAGGCACGCATACGATTGTCGAACAATGGTGGCTCCCATCCAAACCAGGCCATATAAACCGGGGCCTCCTGATTACTTTTTGCTGTGGCTGTTTCAACCGCACCTTTACGGTTACTGGCTACCAAGGTCATTATTTCTATTGGTTTGGCATCAGGAAATACTTTTGCATATGCATCGTAAACTTCCGGTGCTTTGTCGCCCAAACCACCTCTGAAACCGGCACGTTTCTTCAGCATTTCTTTGGCCTGCTCAGCTGTTATTTTTTCCATTTCGGGCATTGTACGTGCCATTCCCCACTCGTGGAAAGTTGTACAAATCAGCATTGGCACATCAGAAGAAAGGCCGCTTGCTTCTGAATAAAAAGTTCCTTTTGGAATATTTACTCCATCGGCAACCGGGGCAAATCCTACACGCACCATTCCGCGTCCGCCTTCTTCACTCATTCTCTGACTGGCTTTATTGGCAATTAGAATGTATTCTTTCCAGGGCAATTCCTGCAGTTTATCAATTTCCGAAGGTTTTAAACCAGCTTCTTTTAATACATACTCTCCAAGTTTTTGGGAATAAGCCTGATCTTGGGCCTGTGTAGTGGAACCACTTAGTGGAACAGCTTTATGCACCAAACCCTTTGCTGCAGGCATTGCGGCAAGAGTACATACTTTTGCTCCACCACCCGATTGCCCCATGATGGTAACATTTCCCGGATCGCCACCAAAATTGGCGATGTTTTCATTCACCCATTCCAGTGCAGCTACCATGTCAAGCGCTCCAACGTTACCGGAGTCTTTATATTTTTCGCCACCAACACCCGACAGATCAGAGAAGCCGATCGGGCCCAAACGGTGATTTATAGAAACAAATACTATATCTCCCTTTCGGCTGAGGTTCTCCCCCATGTATCCATCCTGCTCAATACCATTACCGTTGGTATATCCACCACCGTGTAACCATACCATAACAGGGCGTTTGTTGGCATCAAGAGCAGGTGTCCAAACATTCAGTTTCAAACAATCTTCGCTTACATCATCATAATTCCAATGATCGACAAACGAGGAATAAGCATTGGCATAACGGCCATCCATTAACTGCGGAGCTGTATTTCCCCACCACACCGCAGGTTTAATGTCCTCCCATGGTTCCGGTTTTTGCGGAGGCATAAAACGGTTTTTTCCACCTGTATCTGCGCCATATGGAATGCCTCTAAACTGGGTAATACCTCGTAGTATAAATCCTTTTACCTTGCCGTAAACCGTATCGGCAATAGCAATATCGTCGCCAATAAAAAGGACTTGTTCATCGTCGTCGGCTGTTGCTGATTCTGCGGGAGCCGCACATGAGGCAAGCGGAAGTGTTGATGCCAGGCCAAATCCGGCGGCTCCGGCTCCCATGGTTTGAAAAAAGTTTCTTCTGTTAGTCTTCATAATTTTTTGGTTATAGGTTATTACTAATTTTTTGCAACAGGCCAGTCAAAATCGTCTTTATCCATTCTGAAAAAGCGGGCTGCATTATTAAAGAGAATATCTCTTTTCTGATTTTCTGATAAATACTGTGCATGTTCAATCACCCCCATCGATGTTTCGATCATGCGTGGCCAGGTCATAAAATCGGTTCCATACATAATACGTTTTCCAAAACCGGCGCGTACCAGTCTTTTTATATATTCATGAACATCATCGAGCGGGTAGCTCCAGATCATTCCCGAAATATCAACAAATACATACGCATTGGCTCCCATTAAAGCAAGCATGTTGTCGATCATCGGATAACCGGCGTGCTGCACACAAACCTTCAGTTTTGGATGCCGTGCCAATAAATCTTCCAAAAGGAAAGGATCTCCCATTGAAGCGCGGTATTTCGAACCCGTAACATTGGTCATACCGTTACCGCCGGTTCCCATATGAATTCCGGCAGGAATTCCTAACTCTTCAGCAACTGCAAAATACGGATCGAGCGACATATCGCTGGGCGACATTCCCTGGTACTGAGGTGCAACCTCCGACATATATTTGTAAAAACCGCTTTCCAACGAATCGCGGAACTGCTCAACAGTCAATTGTCCCGGACTTATGCCAGGAATAATTCTTCCTTCAGGAACTTCGGCCATCCAGCTACGGATAACTCCGGGATCGCCAAAACAAACCATAGTCATGTTCATGTCTTTTATCCGGCCGGTAATCTCATTCTTCATCTCTTCGTCGGTGGCTGCTGCCGGAAGCGGATCCAGGCAATCAGCATTCATAATATTTCCGAAACCAAATTCTTCTTGCGGATCGGCGCCGGGCATATCGCTTAAAAACCACGGGCACAAAGGACCTGAACCTGGTCTTACTTTTGATACATGAACATGCATATCGATAACAGGTTGGCGGGTTACTTTTTCTGCACTTTGCCCGAATGCAATTGCACACGAACCAAGCATAGCAGCAATTAATAAGAAAGGATTTTTCATTTTTAGTTTTTAGTTTTTATGGTATAAATTATCTGAATTACAACTCATTGGATTTGTTGACCTCCAGGAAATGCCTGTTGCGCGAAGAACGATGCCCCTTATGCCAGGTTATTACAATAAGCAGGAAAAATCTATTCTTCATAATTTGACATTAATTGAATTTCAAAATTGTTCTCAACTCTATTTAGTAATTAAAACTTGTCTTTGACTAAAAATAATTCAATATGTTTAAATGACACATTGAAAAAATCAAAAAATAACGAACTTTTTAAAAATCATCTAAATTCTCAGCTTCGCAACAAGATGTGTGAATCAATCCGAATAAAAGCAGATTGAATTGGTAATATTGATGAACCAGAGTAAAAATAAATATTTATTCCCAGCAAAAGTTCTCAGCAAAAAAATATCGTAAACAACTAATTTACTACAACTTAAACGACACACGACATAAGTATACAACAAATCAAATCACGTCAGGAAACATTTCATACATCTGGTTTTAACATTTCATACTATACAATTAACAAGTTGTCCATCTCTTTAATACATTTCTATCCCTGGTTTTAATCTTCTTGACATAGTTTTGTAATCAGATCATGCAGGCAACTAAAAATTGTATTGACTGCATATCCAATAAAACGAAATTAAATGAGCAAACTAGTGCATTCAGGAAGTGGAAATTCAACCACTCTGCACAATAAGAATAAAGTTTAGTTAGATACAAATAAGTTAGTTAGTTAGATGTTTTATATGGATTTAAGTTCGGGCAGGTTACACAGGCTTGTCCGAAGCTTAAATCCTTGAAAACCTAAACTGGCTTCAAAGCGTAAACATCTTTAATCTCAGGTGTTTAACACAAATTATCCTTAACTTGAATACAAAACAATTATCTATACAAAATGAAGCAACTATTTTTATTTCTGTTAATCGGTATTGTGGCTGTTTCCTGTTCGCAAAAGAATTGGGAAAAAACCCGGGATGCCGTTATTGTTTACCCACAACAAGCCGGCAAGCAACAGGCGCAGGCTATTAAAATTACGCCTGTACACAACGAAATCATAAAAGTTTCGGCAAGCGCCACAAAAACATTTGCAACAAACGAAAGTCTTATCGCACTTTCGCAAACAGAAGCAGTTCCTTTTGAAGTTGAAGAAAATGATGATCATCTTATTATTTCAACCGCAAAAACCAAAGTAAAAGTATCAACACAAAGCGGCGAAATCGATTTTATGGATGAGAATGGAAATCCCATTCTTCAGGAAAAGGAAAACGGAGGAAAATCGTTCGAGCCGATTGAAGTTGATGGTGTAAGTGCCTATACTACCCGCCAGGTTTTCGAATCGTCAGACAATGAAGCGTTGTACGGACTTGGACAGCACCAGGCTGACGAAATGAACTACAAAGGCAAAAACGAAGAGCTTTTCCAATACAATACTAAAGTATCGGTACCTTTTATTGTTTCAACAAACAACTACGGACTGCTTTGGGATAACTACTCGCTTTCGCGTTTTGGCGATCCACGCCCTTACGGACAAATCGATCAGTTTAAACTTTACGATGCCGAAGGTAAGGAAGGTGGTTTAACAGCTACCTATATCGATGATAATGAAAGCGGCCATATTTATACAACCCGCACGGAATCAACTATAGATTACGAGAACCTGGAAACCATCGAGAATTTTCCTGAAGGTTTTGATTTTAACCATGCCCGCATCGTGTGGGAAGGCGATATTGAGCCAGAAGAAAGTGGAATATTCCATTTCCTGTTGTATTATGCTGGTTACACCAAAATTTGGGTGAACGGCGAATTAATGGCCGACAAATGGAGAACAGCGTGGAACCCATCGGTAGCTAAATTCCAGTACGATATGAAAGCCGGTGAGAAGTACCATGTAAAACTCGACTGGATTCCCGATGGCGGTGTTTCATACATTGGACTGAAAGCGCTTTCGCCGGTTGATCCTGAAGTGCAGGACAATACTTCATTCTGGTCGGAAATGGGCGACCAGATCGACTATTTCTTTATGAAAGGTAATAGTATGGATGAAGTGATCAGCCGCTACCGCACGCTTACCGGAAAAGCCCAGGTAATGCCAAAATGGGCAATGGGTTTCTGGCAAAGTCGCGAGCGTTACAAAACACAGGAAGAACTGGAGAGCACTTTAAAAGAATTCAGAAAAAGAGAAATCCCAATCGATAATATTGTGCAGGACTGGTCGTACTGGGAAGTTGATAAATGGGGAAGTCATGAGTTCGACAAAGCACGTTTCCCTGATGCACAAGGAATGATTGACATGGTACACGATAACCATGCAAGGATTTTAATTTCCGTGTGGCCCAAGTTTTATTTAGGCACTGAGCACTACAACGAATTCGACAAAAATGGCTGGATGTATAAACAAGCCATAAACGACAGCATCCGCGACTGGATTTACCCGGGCTACATTGGTTCGTTCTACGATGCCTATAATCCCGGAGCCCGAAAACTTTTCTGGGAACAAATTAACGAGCAGTTGTACTCAATGGGAATTGACTCGTGGTGGCTGGATGCTACCGAACCGGACATCTTATCGAATGCCAGCATGGATTACCGCAAAGCATTGATGAATCCAACAGCTTTAGGATCATCAACACAATATTTTAACGCTTTTGCTCTGATGAACGCCAAAGGAATTTACGAAGGTCAACGCGAAGAAAATCCGAAAGATCGTGTGTTTATTCTTACCCGCTCGGGTTTTGCAGGAATGCAACGTTACGGAACAACCACCTGGAGTGGCGACATTGGTACCACGTGGGAAGACATGAAAACACAAATTTCAGCAGGTATCAATTTCTCCATGTCGGGACTCCCCTACTGGACAATGGATATTGGTGGTTTCTGTGTGCAAAAGAAATTTGAGCGTGCCACTGAAGGCAGCGAAGATATGAAGGAATGGCGCGAATTAAATACCCGCTGGTACCAGTTCGGAGCTTTTGCACCGCTGTTCAGGGTTCACGGGCAGTATCCTTATCGCGAGATTTACAACATTGCACCTGAAAATCATCCGGCTTACCAATCGATGTTGTACTACAACAAACTGCGTTACCGTTTAATGCCCTACATCTACAGTTTAACGGGTGCGGTTTATCACGATGATTATACCATAATGCGTGGATTGGCGATGGATTTCTCCGACGACCGCCGCGTACTGAATATTGGCGACCAGTTTATGTTTGGTCAATCGTTGCTGGTTTGCCCGGTATACGAATACAAAGCCACAAAACGCGACGTATATTTCCCGAACAATGGTGGCTGGTACAACTTGTACACAGGCGAATTCCTTGCCGGTGGCCAAAAGTTAAGTGTGGACGCGCCTTACGAAAGAATGCCGTTGTTTGTACGCGAAGGTTCTATCATTCCTGTTGGACCGGAGATTCAGTACACCGACGAGAAGAAAGGTGCTCCGATCGACATTTATGTGTACACCGGAAAAGATGCTTCGTTTAAATTATACGAAGACGAAGGAACTACGTATGCATACGAAGGTGGTGAATTCAGCACAATCGAATTTACTTATTCAGAAGATACTAATCAGCTGCTTATTGCTGCACGAAATGGCGAATATCCGGAAATGATTAAAAACCGCGAATTCAGGATTATTAAGGTTTCGCGCGAACAACCGGTGGCTATGCTTGGAAAAACAAGCAATGTAAAAACAGTAAACTACACAGGAGAAGAAATTACGGTTGAATTATAGACAAACAAGTTTAGTTGATTTGAATTACGGGGAACAGAAGCCATTCTGTTTCCCGTTTTTATTATTATTCTTACATTCGCAAATGTCGGAATTTGAACTTTTTACATAAACGATTCTAACCTAAAATGAAGTCTTTACTGCATAAATTTTTGTTGTTGCTATTCGTGGTTAACCTTGTATTATTGTCTGCACGAAGCACATTGGCTACTTCCATTCCCGGAAATGAGCCTTATAAGTTTATGCATTTAAACATTAACAACGGCTTATCGAACAACGAAACAAATGCAATACTAAAAGATCAGCAAGGTTTTATGTGGTTTGGAACAGGGCAAGGTTTAAACCGCTACAACGGCTCGGGGTTTAAAACATTTCTACACGATTTTAACGACAGTACCTCGATACCATTTAACGGAATTGCATATTTGTTTGAGGACTTTGACGGCCGTTTATGGATTCGCTCCTATTCCGAATTTACGATTTACGATCCCGTGCTCGAGCGCTTTTCATCACCGGGAAAAAATTACCGGGGCACCGACATTCCCATTGCCGGTTTGCAATCGCTTTTCACCGACAGTAAAAACAACACCTGGCTGGTAAATTCCAACTATGGTTTATACCAGTTCAATCCTGCAAACCAAACGGTTGATTCCATCCAATTTGTTTCAAAAATTGACCGACCCGATTACGACAATTCATTAAGCGATATTTCGGAAGATAGTAAGAACATGATCTGGGTTATTTCAAAAGCTGGCGAGCTATTGCAAATCAATCCGGAAACCAAACAAACCGAGCAGACATATTTTCTGGGCGATGAAGTGTTGGACGAATACAATAACTTTCAGCTTTTCATCGATTCCGACAACGACATCTGGATTTATTCGCCCGGCATACCTTATGGCGTGTTCTTTTTTGATCATCAAACGAAAAAAATAAGTAGATACACACAATCGTCAACCACTTATAAGCTCTCGGCCAACTTGGTTTCGTCGGTTGTTGAAGACAATAACGGAGCCATATGGATAGGTACTGACCATGGCGGGATTAACATCATCGACAAACAGAAAAAAAACGTAAGCGTTTTACAAAGCGACAGTCAGAATCCGTTTGGAATTGCACAAAACAGTATAACCTGCTTTTATCGCGATGATGAAAATATTATTTGGGCCGGAACATATAAAAAAGGCATTAGTTACTACCACAAAAATCTTATTCCTTTTAACCACTACAGGCATTCGGCAGAGGAGCCAAACAGCTTACCCTACAACGATGTCAACTGCTTTGTTGAAGATAATCGGGGCAACCTGTGGATTGGCACAAATGGTGGCGGATTGATTTATTTTAACCGCAACAAAAATACCTTTAAAAGTTACCTTCATGATGCTGACAATCCCAACTCCATCAGTGCAAACGTAATTGTTGCCCTGCATATCGACAGCAAAGGAACACTGTGGGCCGGAACCTACCAGGGCGGTTTAAACCGTTTTAACGGAACAACATTTAAACATTACCTTCACAATCCGGATAATCCCGGTTCCTTGTCGGATAACCGGGTTTGGTCGGTTTTTGAAGACTCGAAACAAAACCTTTGGATCGGGACTTTAAACGGTGGATTAAATCTTTTTGACCGCTCAAAGGAAGAGTTTATTCATTACACATCAAACGATATTAATTCGGTAGGTTCCAATTTTATCATGTCGATAATGGAAGACAGCGAGCAAAAGCTTTGGCTGGGCACTTCCAACGGACTTGATGTATTAAACCTGAATACCAAACGTTTTACACACTACGATGCCGATCCGGCAAACCCCGGACAGTTAAGCGACAGTAATGCAAACGACATTCACGAAGATGTAAGGGGTTTAATTTGGGTGGCAACAACGCAGGGCTTAAATATTTTTAATAAAACACAAGGCACTTTTAAAGTTCTAACGGAAGCCGACGGGCTGGCTAATTCCAGTATAAAAACCATTCAGGAAGACCAAAACGGAAACATTTGGATTGCCACCTTAAAAGGAATATCAAAAATCAGTGTAGAAAATTATTCGCATCAACTACCCATAGGTAAACTGAATGTTGATATCGAGAATTTTGGATTGCAGGACGGCCTGCAGGGAAACGAATTTAACCAAAAATCAGCCTACCGAACACGTTCAGGAGAATTGATTTTCGGCGGTGCCAACGGATTCAATTTATTTAAACCTGAAGATATCGTGGTACAAACGCCAAACGAACAAATCGTACTTACCAACTTTAAGGTTTTTAATGAAAATATAAAAGTTAACGAGCCGTTCCGAAAACGAACTATTCTGGGAAAATCGATTACCTACAGCAAGCAAATTTCACTGAAATATAAAGAAAATGTGTTCACGGTTGAGTTTGCTGCCATCGGCTATTTTCATCCCGAGAAAAACAATTTTCAATACCAGCTGAGCGGCTTTAATGACCAATGGATGGAAGTTAACCGCGGAATGCGCGAGCTAACATTTACAAACCTAAATCCAGGTGATTACCAACTGCGCATCAGGGTAAGTAACGATAATTCCAACTGGCGCGAAATGACTCCTCCTTTAAGCATCGAAATACTTCCGCCATTTTGGGAAACTACCTATGCCTACATACTTTATATTCTGGTTATTGCCGGCTTGCTATTTATTACCTGGAAGATTTTAGCCGAACGTCAGCGCCTGAAATTTGAGGCAGAACAGGAGCACCGTGAAGCCGAGCGTATTCACCAGGTTGACACATTGAAAACCAAGTTTTTCACCAACATCAGTCACGAATTTCGCACACCACTTTCGCTGATAATCGCCCCCATCGATAAATTAATTGAAAACAGTAAAAACGACGACGATAAAAAACACCTTGTTCTTATTCAGCGGAACGCCCGCCGATTAATGGCCATGGTAAACCAGTTGCTAGATTTCAGGAAAATGGAGCTCCAAAAAATTAAAGTAAATAAAAACTGGGGCGAGATGATCGGTTTTATTCACGAGATTTCGGCGTCGTTTGAAGACCTGATGGAAAGTAAAAATATTTCGTTCCGCTTTTCAAGCAGCCACAAAAGCCTGTACACTTATTTTGATAAAGACAAAACCGATAAAATATTTACCAACCTGCTAACCAATGCCTGCAAATTTACCAACAGCGGAGGCCAAATCAGCCTGGATATCAATCTGGATTCATCGGCCGAAAAGCCTGTTTTAACAGTAAAAGTATCGGATACGGGAATTGGGATTACCCCCGAACAACAGATGCAGATTTTTAACCGCTTTTACCAAACCGATAATATGGGGACCGAAATTAACCAGGGCTCCGGAATTGGGTTGTCGATGGTGAAAGAATATGTTACCCTGCTGGGAGGCGATGTTAATGTTGACAGCCGGCTGAACGAAGGAAGTACATTCACCGTGGAAATTCCTGTGGACTTATTTACGGATGAAGAGATAGCCGCCAACAGGCAGCTTGAAACGGCAGAAAGAAAAATATACAAGCAGTCTGCATCAACAAAAACTAATAAGGCTCCGGATTTCGACCGGGCGAAACAAACACTGGCAATTGTGGAAGACAGCTCCGATTTGCGCTTTTATTTAAAGGAAAATTTTAAAAATAAATACAATATTATTGAGGCCGAAAACGGAGCAGAAGCCTGGGCGAACTTTGAAAAACAATTGCCCGATATGGTGATAAGTGATGTGATGATGCCCGAAATGAACGGTGTTGAACTGTGTGCTAAAATAAAGTCGAACAGAAAAACAAGGCATATACCGGTTATCCTGCTAACGGCCAAAACCGATACCGCCCCGGTTGTTGAAGGTTACGAGTCGGGTGCCGATGCCTACCTTACCAAACCTTTCGACTTTAAAGTTTTGGAATCGCGTATTGAAAATCTGCTGCGCTCGCGCGAACAGTTGCGTATATCATATCTATCGATGACAGGTTTAAGTCCTGAAAAAATTAAGGTCGACTCGGAGGACGAGAAGTTTATAAAGAAAGCCTTAAAAATTGTTGAGGCCAATATTTCAGAAGCATCGTTTACCGTTGAAGATTTTGGTGCAGAAATGGGGATGAGCCGCGTTAGTCTGTACAAAAAACTACTGGCCTTAACCGACCGAACACCCATCGAATTTATCCGTGTTATTCGTTTAAAACGAGCTGCTCACCTGCTCGAAACAAGTCAACTTTCTGTATCAGAAGTGGCGTACCAGGTAGGCTTTAATAACCCGCGGTATTTCTCGAAATATTTTTCAAAAGAATACGAAATACTGCCATCGGAATACATCGAAAAAAACCGAAAGACCACAAACGATCTTTCAGATGAAGTAAAAGACAAATTTTCGTAGTGAAAGGCAAAAGCCTAAAAACAACTGTCATCTCGACGAGGAACGAGGAGAGATCTGTTTCAGTTTTCTTGCAAGTTCACAGTCGCAGTTTTCAGTTTTGCACTATCAGTTCTCATAGTACACCTCTCATCGTCTCAGTGCTCAATCTACAATTTAACAGTTTAACGATTGGCTCAATAAAAGAACTTAAGCACAAAGTTTTTTCCATTTACGCATTGAAGCATATACGTATTCAGGCATTCTCCCCGAATCCTTCAATTCCTCAGTCTTTACAAAAAATCCTCCCTCACCGGACTAAAAACATCGATCAGAATTCCGGGCTCCAAACAAAGCGCACCGTGCAACATATTAGGCGCTACATACAAACCATCGCCCGGCTCAACAATTACTTTTTCGCCATCCATGGTAAATTCAAACTTGCCGCTAACACAATAAGTAGTTTGTGTGTGAAAGTGCGAATGTTCGGCACCAACCGCACCCTTTTCAAATTTCACCTTTACCATCATAATCTGGTTGTCCCAACCCATAATCTGACGCGAAACACCATCGCCCAGATCTTCCCAGCACGTATTATTTTTTAGTACCTTTTCGCTTGTCATAATTTATTTGAATTTTATTTCCGACAATATACAAAACTCCCCTATTTACAGAAAACTCAAAACATTCAATTTCAATTTTTCAAATAAAACTAGTCGAAATTTGAGAAACGAAATAAGGAGAAAACGACATGTTAAAACGAGACTAAAAATTACAATTTTATTGTTTTTATTACTTAATAAATTCCTCTCAATTAGATATCTTCGTGAATCTGTACGTCATATAAAAACATGATAATCTAAACTTAAATTTCAATTATGGGTAATAACTCAATTTTCAAATTCATTTTGGTTTGTTTGATTTTTGGACATTTAATTTCATTCAACAGTTCCGCACAAAATAAGAACAATTATTTCCCTCCCGAAGAACTAACTTCAGTTGGCGCATACTATTATCCTGAACACTGGGACGAAAGCCAATGGGAACGCGATATTAAAAAGATGGCTGAAATGGGTTTTGAATTCACCCATTTTGCCGAATTTGCCTGGGCCCAGCTGGAACCGGAAGAAGGGGTTTACGATTTTGCCTGGCTCGACCGCGCTGTTGCGCTGGCCGATAAATATAATCTGAAAGTGGTAATGTGTACTTCAACAGCAACACCTCCGGTTTGGCTGGTACGCAAACATCCTGATATTTTAAAACAGCACGAAAACGGAACAAAAATGGATCACGGATCGCGCCAACATGCTTCTTTCTCGAACGAATATTACCGCAGTTATTCATTAAAAATGATTGAGGAACTGGCTAAACATTACGGTAACGACGATCGTATTTTTGGCTGGCAACTCGACAATGAACCAGCCGCCAATGTGGATTATGGAGACGATGCCCAAAAACGTTTCAGAGCGTGGTTGAAAGAAAAATATGGAAACATTAAATCCCTGAATGATGCATGGGGAACCAACTTCTGGAGCGGTACTTATACCAACTTCGATCAGATAAATATCCCAAAACATTCGCAATGGGGAATGAATTTGTACCAACGTTTGGACCATAGTCGTTTTTGCGATTACGAAACATCAAGCTTTTTGGATGAGCAGGCAAAAGTAATCCGCCGGTATGCCAATCCGAACCAGTGGATAACAACAAACTACATTCCCTACTACGATGCTCGTTATGTGGGTGCGAGTAAAGAACTCGACTTTATTACCTATACCCGTTATATGGTTTATGGCGAGCATCCCGGAATTGGGCCAAAAGGTTACCGCGTGGGCGAATACTCGCGCATTGCCATGGCCAACGATTATTTCAGGCCGCTGTCGCCAATTTACGGTGTTATGGAACTTCAACCCGGACAGGTAAACTGGGGAACCGTAAACTCTCAACCACTGCCCGGCGCCGTGCGTCTGTGGTTGTGGCATGTATTTGCCGGCGGAAGTAAATTCACCTGCACCTATCGTTTCCGCGCACCAATTTATGGTTACGAACAATACCACTACGGAATTGTTGGCCCCGATGGCGTAACGCCAACGCCTGGTGGTCTGGAATATGAAAAATTTATCGATGAAATAGCAGTACTTCGAAACAATCCTTCAAACGGAAAAATTCCACAGGATTATTTAATCCGGAAAACCGCTATTCTGTACGATCCGGATAATACTGTGGCCATAAACAACAACAAACAAAATGAGGCCTGGAATACCGAAGCTCACCTGCTGAAATATTACAAAGCGCTAAAAGCTTTTGGTGCCCCGGTTGATTTTATCCGCGATACCATGGATTTTTCGCAGTACCCGGTTATTGTTGCTCCGGCCTACCAGCAAATGAGTTTGGAGCTGGTTGACAAACTTACAAGTTACGTAAAGAATGGAGGCAACCTGGTAATGACGGCTCGCACGGGTCATCAAAACGAGTTGGGACATTTGTGGCAGGCAAAACATGCCGAGCCGCTTTACGAACTTATTGGCGGTGAAATTGAATTCTACGATCTGCTACGTTCCTACGCACCCGACAGCGTAATAATGGACAATAAAAAATACGCCTGGACAACCTGGGGAGATATACTAAAAACCAATACCGGCACCGATACCTGGGGAACTTTCAGCGGTGATTTTTACGAAGGAAAAACAGCGGTAACTTTTAACCAACTTGGTGAGGGAACAGTAGCCTATGTTGGAGTTGACAGTCACGATGGCAAACTGGAGCGTGCCGTTCTGGACAAACTTTATGACCGTCTTGATATCAACGTAAAAGATTATCCTGAAGGAGTTTTGGTTGAGTACCGCCATGGCTACGGGATTGCCGTGAATTACTCGAATATTGACTACAACATGGATTTACCTGCTAACACCGAAATTCTGATCGGTAATACAACGATTCCAACCGCCGGTGTACTTGTTTGGAAAACAAAATAATACTGAAACGATGCTACAAACCATAAACTTAAAACGATTAATTATTTCGATATGTGTCCTGATGGTCTTCTCTGCTTGCGAAAAATCCACTACACCGCAGTGGCCCTCACAAACCAACGAAACCAAACCATGGACACGCTGGTGGTGGCACGGAAGTGCCGTTGACAAATCCAATTTAACAGCTAATCTTGAGGAACTGGCCAAAGCCGGTTTTGGGGGTGTGGAAATAACGCCAATTTATGATGTGAAAGGTGATGAAGACAAATCCATTTCCTTTCAATCGGAGAAGTGGATGGAGATGTTTGAGCACACCTTAAAAGAAGCAAAACGCCTTGGACTGGGTGTAGATCTGGCCAATGCTTCGGGCTGGCCATTTGGAGGTCCGTGGATCGGTGCTGAACACGCTTGCAAAAATCTTCAACATAAAAAATACCACTTAAAAACGGGTGAAAAACTGAACGAAAAAGTTGAGTTTATCCAATCTCCGCTGGTGCGTGCAGTCAATAAGAAAGTTGATATTTCCGAAGTAAAATTCCCCATCAGCAGCAATACAAATTTGCAGGAATTGGCGCTCGACCAGGTACGTTTCGAGAAGCTGCTACCACTGCAAACGCTAATGGCTTTTAACGAACAAGGAGAAAGTGTTGATTTAACCGGTTTCGTTAACGCCAACGGAAATCTGGAATGGACAGCCCCTGAAGGAAATTGGGATTTGTATGCCGTTTTTCAGGGATGGCACGGTAAAATGGTGGAGCGTGCCGGAACTGGTGGCGAAGGAAATGTGATCGACCACTTTTCGGAAGAAGCCACAAAACTGTTTTTAACCGATTTCGACAATAATGCCAAAAACATCGACTTAAGCGGACTACGGGCATTTTTTAACGATTCGTACGAAGTGGACGATGCTTACGGCGATGCCAACTGGACTCCCCGCATTTTAGATGAATTTGAAAAACACAGAGGCTATGACTTAAAAACAAAACTTCCGGCACTTTTTGGCGATCTGGATGAAGAAACCAACAAGCGTGTTTTGTGCGACTACCGCGAAACCATTTCGGATTTACTGTTGGAAAGATTCACCAAAGTGTGGGCAGATTGGGCGGAATCGCACAATGCAATCATACGCAACCAGGCACATGGTTCGCCGGCTTCAATTCTCGATTTATACGAAGCCAGCCATATTCCCGAAACCGAAGGAACCGATCCGATGCGAATAAAAATGGCTACATCTGCCGGACATACGTCGGGGAAAACGCTTATTGCCTGCGAGGCCGCAACCTGGCTGAACGAGCACTTTTTAAGCACTTTGGCTGATGTAAAACAAAATGCTGATAACTATCTGAGCCATGGTGTAAACCACATTGTTTATCATGGTACACCTTATTCGCCAATAGACGAAAAATGGCCGGGCTGGATGTTTTATGCAGCCGTACATTTTGCCCCTACAAATACGTGGTGGAACGATTTAAAAGCTGTAAATGAATACATCACCAACTGCCAGTCGTTTATGCAAAATGCAACACCGGACAACGATATTTTATTGTATTTCCCTATTTACGATGCCTGGACAGAAAGAGACCGCAACATTCTCCCTCATTTTGGCGGGCACAGCGAAGAACTGACTGCAAAAATCAGCAACGAACTGCTTGCTCAGGGGCACGCTTTCGATTATATTTCCGACAAACAAATCCGGAGATTAAACTTCTCGAACGGGGAAATTCAATCGGAAGGAGCTGCATACAAAACCATTGTTATTCCTTATTGTACTTCAATTCCCTTCGCAACATTGAAACACCTTTATAATCTGTCAGAAAATGGAGCAACTGTAATTTTTGAGAAAGAAATTCCGGAGAAGGTTGCCGGATTAAACCAATTTGAAAGCCAGCAGGCGGAGATAAAAAAACAGGTGGAGCAACTGCAGTTTAATTCGGAAGGAAATTACCAATCGGCGACAATCGGAAGTGGTAAAATTCTGGTTGGCAAAAACGTTGAAGACATGTTAAATGCCGCTGGTATTTATGGTGAAGAATTGGCTCAGCAAAAACTTTGGTACAACCGAATTAAACGTAATGAAGGAAGCTGTTATTTCATTGCAAACTGGACAGGAAAACCAATTGATCAATGGATTACAGTTCAAAAACCGGGCAAAGAAGCGGTTTGGTTTAATCCGATGGATAAAACATTTGGCAAAGCCCGCACACAAAAAAACGACAAAGGACAAACCCAGGTTTACCTGCAATTAAAACCCGGCGAAACCTTGATTCTTCAATGGTACTCAGGCAAAATTGAAGCTGCCGCTTATCCCTTATGGAAACAAGCGAACAACCAAATAAAACTGAACGGCGAGTGGGAGATTACTTTTGAGAAAGGCGGTCCTTCTCTACCCGATTCCTATAAAACAAGTGACTTAAAATCGTGGACTGAACAAGCTGAGCAATTACAAAAATTTTCTGGTACGGCGAGCTATACAACCAGTTTTGAAATTCCTGAAAACAGTGAAGAGAATTATTTACTTGATTTGGGAGAAGTACACGAATCGGCAGAAGTGTGGTTAAACGGGGAAAAAGCAGGAACTTTAATTGGGCCGGTTTTTCAAATAATTCTGCCAATAGAATTGCTTAAGCCCAAAAATACGCTTGAGGTGAAAGTTACAAACCTGATGGCTAACCGGATTATCGATATGGATAAAAATCAGGTAAACTATAAGAAATTCTATAACATCAATTTTGCGGCTCACGAAAGAGCCAATGTTGGAGCAGATGGAAATTTTACGGCCGTAAACTGGGAACCACTGCCATCGGGATTACTAGGCCCACTTACCATTTCAAAATTAGCACCAAAAATAGTTGAATAAACTACAACGATGAGGCAAATTACAACATGCATATTTCTGATCGCTCTGCTTTTTTCCTGCACCTTTCAGGACAAAAATGAATTGATTGACCGTAAAGCACTGGTCACCAGAAATAATGTGGTGGTAGAAAATTTTGATCCACTGGCATCGTTATCGGTTGGCAACGGCGATTTTGCATTTACCACTGATATCACCGGCCTTCAAACGTTTTTCGAGGAATATGATAACGGCGTTCCGTTAGGTACACAATCCAACTGGGGATGGCATACCACGCCAAACTCAGAAACTCATGAATGGTCGGAAACCCTGAAATATTTTGAAGTTCAGGGACGGCAAGTTCCTTATCGTCATCAGATTAATAATGATAGTAGGAAACAAGCTGCCTGTAATTATTTCCGCGAAAATCCACATCGTTTGCACCTCGGGATTATTGGATTTGTTCTTACTAAAACAAACGGCGAAAAAGCCTCCATTCGGGATATCAAAAATCCCGTTCATAGTCTGGATATGTGGACAGGCAAAATTACCAGTAGTTTCGATTTTGAAGATCAGCCGGTGAGTGTGGAGGTTTATTGCCATCAGGATCAGGACCAGATTTCAGCCAGAATTGAGTCGCCGTTAATTGCCACAGGGCAACTAGCTATTCAGTGGAAATTTCCGTATTCAGCTGCCATACATTCTCATCCAGGATACGATTTTCAATCGCCCGACAAACATCAAACGGAAATGTTACCCGCAGGTGAAAATTCGATGGTGTTCAATCGCAAACTGGATAATGATAACTACGTAGTTACCTTAAATTGGCGAGGCGATGCATCGTTTATAAAGCAGGAAAAGCATGAGTTTAAACTTCAACCTCAAAGTGGAGAAACTCTTGAATTTAATTGTTTGTTTGCTCCTGAAAAAGATAAAAAGGAGCCAATAAATTTTGAACAAACAAAGGCAAACAACATCGAAAAATGGAAAGCTTTTTGGAAGAAAGGTGGTGTGGTTGATTTTTCGGACTGCACTGATCCGCGCGCCAAAGAACTCGAACGCCGGACAGTACTTTCACAATACCTCACAAAGATCCAAAGCTCGGGCTCGCGACCTCCGCAAGAAACTGGATTAACCTACAACAGCTGGTTTGGCAAATACCACTTGGAAATGCATTGGTGGCATATTGCCCATTTCGCACAGTGGCAGCGTGAACAATTCGTGGAAAAGCAACTTGAGTTCTACCTCGAGATGTACAACAAAGCGCAACAAACAGCTGTCGATCAGGGATACAAAGGCGTGCGATGGCAAAAAATGGTGGGTCCCGATCACGAAAACAGCCCATCTTCGGTTGGTTCGTATCTCATCTGGCAACAACCGCATATAATCTGGTTCGCCGAACAAATGTACCGCCAGAATCCAACCGAAGAAGTGCTCAACAAATACAAAAAGCTGGTTTTTGAAACGGCTGAATTTATGGCTGATTTTCCGGTTTGGAATGATGAGTTAAATCGCTACGACCTGGCACCTCCTTTAATACCTGCACAAGAACACTGGCAGCGCGAAACTACTTATAATCCACCGTTTGAGCTGGCCTACTGGCATTGGGGACTAACCACTGCACAAACATGGAAAAAGCGCCTTGGAGAACCGAAAGAGGAAAAATGGGAAAATGTGCGAATAAATCTGGCTGCTCCCGATCAAAATGAGGGTGTTTACCTGGGAATCCAGGGAGCAACTGATTCGTACACCAATCCTGATCTGATGAAAGACCATCCCATGGTACTTGGCGCCTATGGCATTCTCCCTGATTGGGATAAAATCGATCCTGAGATTATGCACAAAACCTTGTTCGTTATTGCTGAAAAGTGGAACTGGCAACAAACCTGGGGGTGGGATTATCCGATGGCAGCTATGTGTGCCACACGGTTGGGAGAATCTGAAATGGCACTCGAATTTTTATTAAAAGATGTACAAAAAAATACTTACCTGAAAAACGGTCACAATTACCAGGATGATAGATTAAGAATTTACCTGCCCGGAAACGGAGGATTGCTAACTACCATTGGCATGATGTGCGCCGGATGGGACGGTTGCACTGAAAAGAATCCGGGATTTCCGAAAAATGGCAAATGGAATGTTAAATGGGAAAACATTTCGCCCGTATTTTAAACAGTTAAAATAGTAAAGTATGATAAATAAAATAGTTGCAATACTCATTATTATTTCTGCTTTCTCATGTACCCGGGAAGCAGAAAAACCGGCAAAAAGCGAATTGGTTAAACGACTTGAAGGATTTTTTTACAATGATGACTTTACCGTAATACCAGACAAATCTTTCAATGTAGCAGATTTTGGAGCCATCGCTGATGGAAAAACGCTGACTACCGAAGCCATTCAAAATACCATTGATGCCGCAGCCGATGCAGGTGGTGGAAAAGTAATTTTCCCCGCGGGAACCTATTTATCGGGAGCACTTTTTGTAAAGTCGAATGTGGAACTCCACATTGGTGAGGGAGTGGTTATTCAGGCCATTCAAAACAACGATTATTACCCACGAAAGTGGACCCGCATTGCCGGAATTGAAATGGAGTGGCCGGCTGCATTGATCAATGTTTACGACGAGAAAAATGTGCGTATTACCGGTAAAGGAGTAATTGATGGAAACGGAAAATACTGGTGGGATAAATTCTGGGGCGATCCAAAATACAGCGGTGGCATGTGGGGCGAGTACAAAGATAAAGGTATTCGCTGGGCAGTTGATTACGATTGTGAGCGGGTACGCCCGGTCGTTATCTGGAAATCGGAAGATGTACTGTTAAAAGATTTTACCGTAAAACGTGCCGGCTTTTGGACCATTTCGCTCACCTACAGCACCCGCGTGCATGTCGACGGGCTGGTGGTTCGCAACAATATTGGCGGGCACGGACCAAGTTCTGATGGTATTGATACCGACTCATCGAAAGATGTGCTGGTGGAAAATTGCGACATCGACTGTAACGACGATAACCTGTGTATAAAAGCCGGAAAAGATGCCGATGGGTTACGTGTTAATCGCCCGGCAGAAAATATTGTTTACAGAAATTGTATTACTCGCGCCGGCCACGGTTTAATAACCTTGGGCGCGAAACTTCCGGGGGAATGCGCAATATCGAAGTATATGGGCTAAAAGCCATTGGCACCAATATTGGCATCCGTTTTAAATCGGCAAAAGTACGCGGCGGAATTATCGAAAACATTCATTTTCACGATATAAAAATGGAGAACGTGGCCAATCCTTTTCATTTTGAGTTGAACTGGTATCCCGAATACAGCTACTGCACGATTCCCGACGATATTCCTGAAGAAGAAATTAAAGATCGTTGGCGGGTGCTGAGCCAGCGTGTTGTTCCCGAGGAAACAGGAATTCCCGAGTTCAGAAACATCAAACTCAGCAATATAAAAGTGGAAAAAGCTGAACGTGCTTTTTATGCCAATGCTTACCCTGAACGTCATATTCACGACATTAGCTGGGAAAATGTGTCGGTGGAAGCCGAAGAAAGCGGCCAACTGACTTATGCCAGCAACTGGACCATGAAAAACGTTGTGCTAAAAACCGCTACCGGCCAGCCCATAAAACTTACCGATGGTAATAATATTCAGCAACCCGAATTAATAAAAACCGAATCGCAGCCGGTTGAAAACCAATCCGAACAAACGCTTGAAGAACAGTTTCAAGCCATCAACCGCGATGGTGAGGCGGTTATCATTCCGGTAAATCCAACAGAAACAAAGGCTTTAACAAATGGTGACAGCACCTTGTATTCAGCGAAATTCAACCTTTATATTCTAAAAAAAGAAGACGCTAAACTGCATTTTTACGAACCACTTGGCGATGGATTTTATTACTCGGAGGTGGAAGTGAATATTACTCAAAGCGGAAATATGATTGAAGTGAAAGGGCAAAAAGACCATGATTACACCCTGTTTGTTAACCGGGCAACCGAACCTAAAAGTATTTACGGGGCTGATAACTGGAACTATCAGGAAAATACGCGCCAGGCTATTATTGAAAAACAAGGAAAAAACTTTTCCATCCAAATAGATTAAAACTCTGATTATGAACTCATTTTTAAAAACTACTACTACATTTCTTTTTATTTTACTGATCACTTTTGGTTGGGCCAACACATCGAAGAAAGAAATTAAATACCTCTCAGGCACCGATAATGAAAACACGGTTGCATGGGATTTCTTTTGCACCGCAGGCCGTCAAAGCGGCGAATGGAAAAAAATTGAAGTACCGTCGCACTGGGAACAACAGGGCTTTGGCGAATACGATTATGGCCGCGATTACCGCACCTACGGAAAGAAATTTGATTATGCCAAAGAAAGTGGTTTATATAAACATCGCTTCAACCTGCCTGAAAACTGGAACGGCAAACGTGTTTTTATCGTTTTTGAAGGCTCGATGACCGACACCGAAGTAAAAATAAACGGCGAATTGGCCGGCCCAAAACATCAGGGATCGTTCTACCGCTTTAAATATGATATAACCGACAAACTAAAGCCAAACGAAGATAACCTACTGGAGGTGAAAGTTGATAAATGGTCGTCGAATGCATCGGTGAACCATGCTGAACGTTACGCTGATTATTGGATTTTTGGCGGTATTTTCCGTCCGGTTTACCTGGAAGCCGTACCCCAAAACTATATCGACCGGGTGGCCATAAATGCACAAGCCGATGGATCGTTTACAATGGAAACTTTCCCCATAAATGTAAAAGACAAGCAAACGATTGAAGCCCGGATTTTCGACAATACAGGAAAACTGATACAAACCTGTCTAAGTTCGGTTTCAAAAGGTGATTCGCTGGTTGAGTTATCGTGCAAGGTTGAAGACCCACATACCTGGACGGCCGAAACCCCAAATCTCTATTCAGTAGAAGTCAGCCTGAAAAACGGAGCTGAAACCACTTACGAACTCACCGAAAAATTTGGGTTCCGCACCATCGAGATACGCGAAGGTGACGGCATTTACCTCAACGGAACAAAGATTAAAATGAAAGGTGTAAACCGCCACGTATTCTGGCCAGAAACCGGACGTTGTGTAAATCCGCAAATCGATTTGGATGATGTAAAACTCATAAAATTTATGAATATGAATGCGGTTCGTTGTGCCCACTACCCTCCCAACAAAGCATTTCTTGAATACTGCGATTCACTGGGACTTTATGTGCTCGACGAGTTGGCCGGCTGGCAAAATGCTTATGATACCGAATCAGGAAGTAAACTGGTAAAAGAAATGGTGATTCGGGATGTCAATCATCCGTCTATAATTTTCTGGAGCAATGGAAATGAAGGCGGTACCAACAAAGAACTGGACGATGATTATGGTTTTTACGATCCGTCGAAACGCCCTGTGATTCACGCCCACCACCGTCCCGGAAACGATTTTAACGGAATAGACTGCAACCACTACGAAAATTATTACAGCTCGAAAAAAATTCTGGATGAAGGCCTGATTTACATGCCCACCGAATTTTTGCATGCGCAGGACGATGGTGGCGGTGCAACGGCACTGGCTGATTTTTGGGAGTTGTTCTGGAACTCGGATCGATCGGCAGGAGGATTTTCGTGGGTGCTGGCCGACGAAGGTTTGATGCGTACCGATATGGATAATGTTATTGATGCCAACCGTGTAAATGCCCCCGACGGGCTGGTTGGCCCACACCGCGAAAAAGAAGGCAGCGTTTACGCCATGCGCGAAATTTACAGTCCCGTTAAAATTGAAATGGAAAAGCTTCCTGACAACTTTGACGGAACGATTCCGGTGGAAAACCGCTATCATTTTACCAATCTGAAGGAAGTGCGTTTTGAATGGCAGCTGGTGGATTTTAGTTTGCCCGAACAACGCGGTGCATATCATAAAGTGATAAAAAGCGGAACGGCACAAACTCCCGATATTGCTCCGGTTCAGAAAGGAAATCTTATGCTTGATCTACCTGACAACTACAAACAATACGATGCGCTTTATTTACGTGCTTTCGATCCTTCGGGTGACGAAATATACTGCTGGAGTTGGAAGACCGACGGCAACACCAACCAGGTTGTAAAATTAGTTGAGAAAACCCTCGACGAAAACGAGACAGAGCGCCTAAAAGCACTCAAAGCCTTAGGAATTGAAGAAGATAATATTCTACCGATTGAACAACAAGCAGGTGACACCGATATTAGTGAGACGGTTGAGGTTAACGAGAACGATTCGCTGATCACCTTAAAAGCCTCGGGGATAGCAGTGACTTTTAGCAAAAAAGACGGTACTATCCGGAAGCTTGCCAACGATTTTGGTCTGCCTCTCCCCTTCTCGAACGGCCCGGTTTTGGTGAGTGGGAATGCCCAACTTTCAAACATTGAGCAACACAGAAACGACAACAGTTACCGCCTTGATATGACCTACAATGGCGACATAAACCACCTCAGCTGGACGATGTACAACAGTGGCTGGTTGCAGCTTGATTACGAATACCAGGTGGAAGGCGAACAATATTTTACCGGTATTAGTTTCGATTTCCCAGAGTCGGATATTATTAGCACTAAATGGCTGGGCGAAGGACCGTCACATATTTGGAAAAACCGCTTACAAGGTGGTCGTCTGGACGTTTTTCAGCGTTTGTACAATAATGTACTTCCCGGCGATAATAACTGGCAATACCCTCAGATTAAAGGTTACTATGCTGATGTTTCGTGGATTGAATTTAATACTGTTGACGGAAAATTTACTGTAGTTGCTCAGGAAGATGATCTCTTTGTTCGTCTCTTTGATTTTTACGGAATTTCAGGGCCTCAAAATTATCCGGCGTTACCAAAAGGTGCTATTTCTTTTCTCGATGGAATTCCTCCATTGGGCACAAAATTAGCTATGGGAATCAGTAACGACACCTGGAACCTGGGGCCTGCCGGAGAACTAAATAAAATGGATAAACCGGTGAAACGAACACTGTATTTCTATTTCGGGTTACGCAACTAACAATCAAAAAATACTCACAGAGATTCACAAAACATTCAATATGATACGAGTTCTTAATTTTATCCTGATTCTCTGCATTTTTGCAGGATGTAAAGAAATTGAAAAAGAAAATTCCGACCGGAAACCAACCATTTATATCATTGGCGATTCAACCGTTAAAAACGGACGTGGCGACGGAGCCGGCGGGCTTTGGGGCTGGGGCGATCCTCTTGTTCAGTTTTTCGATACAAGCAAAGTAAACATAGAGAACCATGCGCTGGGAGGCACCAGTAGCCGCACTTTCCGAAGTAAAGGATTGTGGGATGAAGTACTCCGAAAAATACAACCCGGCGATTATGTGTTAATGCAGTTTGGTCACAACGATGATGGCCCGATAAACGACGATTTTAGAGCACGCGGGACCATTTATGGATTTAGCGATGCCACAGAAGAGATTGATAATATGCTTACCGGTGTCCACGAAATTGTTCATACTTACGGATGGTACATCAGGCAGTACATTGCTGAAGCTAAAGCCAAAGGAGCAATACCGGTGGTTATGTCGCCAATTCCGCGAAATGACTGGGAAAACGGGCAGGTTCCTCGCAACGATAAGAAATACGGTTTATGGGCCAAGGAAGTGGCTAATTTAGAAGAAGTTGAATTTATCAACCTGAATGAAAAAATGGCAATTGCCATGGAAAAATTAGGTGAAGATGAAGTTACCGGTCATTATTTCTTTAAACGAGATCACACCCATACTTCGGCAAAAGGCGCAGTGCTTGCAGCCTCTCTTATTGTTGAGGAACTAAAAAAATCGGATGAATGTTACCTGAAAGATTATTTGCTGGAGAACCCAAGAATAAATTTTCCGGTAAAGAAAAAGGTATTTATAATCGGCGACTCAACCGTTGCCAATGGAAACGATGAAATTGTTGGCTGGGGCCGCGAACTGCACCATTATATGGATACTACACGCCTTCTTATCATTAATAAAGCACGTGGAGGCCGAAGTAGCAGAAGTTTTCAGTACGAAGGCCTTTGGGATGAAGTGCTGGCACAGTTAAATTCCGGCGATTTCCTGCTCATTCAGTTTGGACATAACGACGGTGGTAATATCGACAAACCGAAATACAGGGGCTCACTACCCGGGATGGGAGATGAAACCCGCGAAATTACCCGCGATGATGGTTCGAGGGAAACCGTTCACACCTATGGCTGGTACATGAAAAAATACATTCAGGATGCCAAAGCCAAAGGGGTATCTGTTATTGTACTTTCGCAAATTCCACGTAACGAATGGCCTGACGGAAAAGTAGAACGGGTAGATAACAATTACGGCAAATGGGCAAAAGAGGCAGCCAAATCAGAAAATGCATTTTTTATTGATTTAAACAATGCTATTGCCATTGAATATGAAGCCATGGGACCAAAGATTGTAAAGCAGTTTTTTCCGGGTGATCATACGCATACAAATGTTTACGGTGCCCGATTTAATGCCCTCACGCTTGCCGAAGAGATACAAAATTTAGGAGGGTGCAAATTAAGAGGTTATACGAACTTGTATTAAACTAAAATGAACCGAATCATTGATTATCAAAAACCAAATTTGAAATGAAAACGAAATTATTTACCATTTTAACCGTCATTTGCACCTTGGTTGGGTTGGCTGTAACGGCTCAAAAAGTAAACGATGTAACCACTCCGTTGCACCTGCTTCAACCGGATTATCCCATCCCTTACGGGAAACCAGAGGTGGACGATATTATAAAGACTATCGATAAAATCTATAACTATCTGAATGAAAGCACCCCTGCAAAACTCCAGGACAAAAATACCGGGAAAGAAATTACTGATTTTTCAAAAGTGGATGAAAATACCATTTTTATGCCGGGCGACTTTCGGTTAAACAGTTATGAATGGGGAGTTACCTATGCCGGTATGTTGCTTGCCAGTAAAACTTCGGGAGATCCGAAGTACGCAGCTTATACAAGCGAAAGGCTCAATTTTATGGGAAAAGCGCTTGATGCATTTACAAAGTTTGAAGAACAAAATCCGGGAGCCAAATACACCTTGTACCGCTCCGTTCACCCACACGCACTCGACGATTGCGGAGCCATTTGTGCTGCCATGATTAAAGCGAGCAGCAGCGGAAAGGCCCAAAACCTGGACAGCAGAATAAAAAGTTACATCGATTATATCAGCAACAAACAATTTCGTTTTGAAGACAAAACACTGGCACGCAACCGTCCGCAACCCAATTCCCTGTGGCTCGACGATCTGTTTATGAGCGTTCCGGCATTGGCACAAATGGGAAGCTACAGTGGCGACAATAAATATTTTGATGATGCCGTGAAACAGGTGATACAGTTTTCAAAACGCATGTTTAATTACGAAAAGGGGCTTTACATGCACGGCTGGATAATGGATATGGAAGAACATCCGCAGTTTCACTGGGGAAGAGCCAACGGCTGGGCAGTAATGACTCTGGTTGAACTTCTTGAAGTACTTCCGGAAGATTATCCGGAAAGAGATAAGGTACTGGATCTGTTAAAACGCCACATACAGGGATTAGCCAGTTACCAGGATGGAACAGGATTCTGGCATCAGCTGATCGACCGAAACGATACCTATCTGGAAACATCGGCTACAGCCATTTATACCTATGCAATTGCCCGGGCGATTAACCGTGGATATGTTGATGCAAAAGTTTATGGACCGGTAGCCTGCCTGGCCTGGAATGCCGTAGCTACAAAAGTGAATGAAAAAGGACAGGTAGAAGGCACCTGCGTGGGAACAGGAATGGGCTTTGATCCTGCCTTTTACTATTACCGTCCGGTAAACGTATTTGCCGCTCACGGATATGGCCCTGTAATCCTGGCAGGAGCAGAAATGATAGAACTGGTTAAAACACACGACATCAGAATTAACGACAGCTCGCTTCAGTTTTATACCGAAAAAAAAAAGACTGAATGGAGATTTGATTTTGGAAACGGAAAAGTGACTGACGGCTATCAGGCTGTAACTCCTGCAACATTGTATTCAAAAGAGAATGGTTTTGGAATCATTAGTGAGATTGCTTTAAAGGCTGGTCAGAAGAATGGATCAAACAAAGCAACCGATGACTGGATAAGTTCCGATGCCCCGTTTTATTTTCAGGTTGATGTACCTGAAGGCCGCTATAAAATTACCTTAACACTGGGAAACGCCAGAGAAACTACTGCTACCACGGTAAAAGCAGAATCGCGCCGTTTAATGCTTGAAAATATTCAAACAAAAAAAGGCGAGATCGTAACCAAAACCATTATTGTTGATCGCCGCTCGCCACAAATTAATGCCACTGAGGAGATTCGCCGGAAAACACGGGAAATGACATTTGCGAACTGGGATAAGCACCTAACCCTTGAGTTTAATGGTCCCCACCCTTGCGTTTCGTCAGTGATAATTGAGGAGGCCAACGATTTACCGGTAATTTATCTGGCCGGCAACTCCACGGTGGTTGACCAGGAATACGAGCCATGGGCATCGTGGGGACAAATGTTTACACGCTTTTTAAAACCTGAAATTGTTGTCGCTAATTACGCCGAATCAGGTGAAACCCTAAAAGCATTCCGACGCGAAAACCGCCTGAAAAAGGTATTAAGCATGATGAAACCGGGCGATTATCTTTTTATTGAATTCGCGCATAATGATCAAAAACCCGGCGGTAACCATGTAGAACCCTATACAACCTACCAGGACGAACTCCGCTATTATATTCAGTCCGCTAAAGAAAAGGGAGCCCAAACCGTTTTGGTAAGCTCAACCAACCGAAGAAAATTTGATGAAGAAGGCAAAATCGTAAATACTCTTGAAGAATATCCCGATGCGATACGTCAATTGGCTGCCCGGGAAAATAGTCCTCTCGTCGACCTCAATGCAATGAGTAAAATTTTTTACGAAAGTCTGGGAGTAGAAAACTCAAAAAATGCCTTTGTTCACTACCCTGCCAACACTTTCCCCAACCAGGATAAACCGTTGGCCGACAATACCCATTTTAATCCTTACGGGGCTTACGAACTGGCAAAATGTGTTGTACAGGAACTTATCGACAACGATCACGAGCTAAAAAAATACATAGTTGATGACTGGAAGACTTTCGATCCTAAACAGCCGGATAGCTGGCAAAACTTTTTCTGGCCCGATAGCCCAAGTTATGAGCTATTAAAACCTGATGGCAACTAAAATATGAAAAACATTAGGGGAATTATAAACCTAAAACGAAGGAATCAATTTTAAAGCAAACAACTTTTGACATATGTAACGAGCACTATAAAAGCCTTTTATTACACAAGGACATGATTATGCGAGTTACATGAGTTACCATAAAATGAAAAATTATAAACGAATGAGAAAAGGAATAATTGTACTAATCAGCTGCCTCATAGCAGGATCAATTAACCTGCTGAACGCGCAACAACTTCCATCAAAAGCTGATGTAATAGAAAAAATGGAACTGGCCAATGGCTATTTAATGAAAAAGTGGCCTGATCCGGGTGTAAATGTAATTACGAACAGAGAGCGCCCCAGCAACCTGTGGACACGGGCAGTTTATTACGAAGGATTAATGGCTTTGAATGAAATAAAACCCGATGAAAAGTACGTACAATATGCCATCGAATGGGGAAAGGCACATAAGTGGGGATTGCGAAACGGATATGAAACACGCCATGCTGATAACCACTGTGCCGGACAAACCTATATCGATTTATACAATATTGAGCAAAAACCCGAGCGCATCATGGATATCCAGGCTTCTATTGATTTAATGCTTGAAACGGATAAAATCGACGACTGGGACTGGATTGACGCCCTGCAAATGGCCATGCCGGTATTTGCCAAACTGGCCGTGCTTAGCGGCGATTCGAAATACTCAGAGCGCATGTACGAAATGTATATGGACACTAAAATAACACAAGGCCTGTACAATAAAAAAGATGGTTTGTGGTGGCGCGATGCTGATTTTCTTCCGCCGTACACCGAGCCAAATGGTGAAGATTGTTACTGGAGCCGTGGAAACGGCTGGGTAGTAGCTGCTCTGGTTCGGGTTATGGACATTCTACCTGAAAGCGATCCGCACTACAAAGAGTACCTGAAAACCTACAAAGAAATGATGAAAGCTGTCCTTCCCATTCAGCGCGAAGATGGCTTTTGGAACGCCAGTTTACACGATCCTAATAATTATGGAGGGAAAGAAGCAACCGGAACCTCTTTGTTTGTTTACGGCATGGCGTGGGGAGTGAATAATGGAATTCTGAATACAAAAAAATACATGCCGGCAATTACAAAAGGATGGAATGCACTGGCCACTGAATCGGTTCACGACAATGGATTTTTAGGCTATGTACAGGGTACCGGAAAAGAGCCAAAAGACGGACAACCGGTAACTTATACCAGCAAACCCGATTTTGAAGATTATGGTTTGGGCTGTTTCCTTTTGGCAGGTAGCGAAGTGTTTAAAATGTGTAAATAGCACTTCCCTTTTTGTAAAAGCGTAAATATCAAATGTAAGACCGGAAGCAATTAAATTTTAGTTTCGCCTCCGGTCAGCTTTATTTAATGTCGCAAAGAGACACCTCATTTTCGAATTGTTACACATTCACTTATCACTTTTCAAGAAAGCCGATAAATTTTTTCATGGTATTGATCTCCGCTTCACGACCGCAAGCCGACGATACCCAGGTTGTTAATTGTTTGCCCGGTTTGCTGATGAGAAGAAACTGTGTGCCATCATCATCAGTTTTTACAAAATCCTCCGGATCATACATAATTGCAGCGCCGATCTCAACAGATTCAGCAGCAACATCTTCGGGATGAAGGCCCCAGGCAGCAATCAATCCATCCTTTTTGTAAATCTCCTGTCCTTTGTGATAATTTATTCCGGTAACAAATTGTACAGGACCATCGGTTAATGCAAAAGCTTCAACCCTGGCATTTCTTTCACCCGAATAAACAGTAACCCGCACCAACACATCAACTTTTCTCCCTTTGTAAGGCACATCTTCCGATAACATTTCCATGAAAGAGCAGGTAGGTTCTTTTACAACACGAGCCGTACGGTTCGAAACAGGGTTGAGTCTCACAACCTTTTCTCCATCCCACAAACGAACACCACCTAATCCAAGAGTTTCGCCGGCTTTGTAGTAATCCGCTCCCCAGCCCTCTTTTTGGTCTTTTGCCGATGGATACCATTCTTTTTCCATCAATTCGAGCTGTGGTTTGGCTTTCGAATAAACATCAATAGCTGCTTTTTCGCTAAAATAAATTCGCAGAGCCATCCACTCGTTTTCTACAGCCGGTCCATGATGCCCGATTGTATTATACAAATCGCCCGATTCGGAGCTAATTTCAGCCTGTTGTAGACTATCCGAACGCATAAACAAACTTATATCGGTTTTATTTTGTGCCTGCGATTGTGCAAACAGAATTAATGCAAATAATAATATGCCTAATCTTCTCATCTTCTTTTTCGTTTTTGTTTGAAATTATTTATTTAATTCAATGGCAGCCACAATCAAAGGTGCAACACCTTTTTTGTCGTTATCCACTTTCTTTTCTGTCACGTAATAGTTATAATCGGCTTCGCGATAGGGATTTCCTCCCAAACCACAGGAGCCACATATATTGGTTAAAGTTACAAATCCATTCTCATCTTCCGTTACCAGGTTTTCAATTATACTGTCGAAAGCAGTGTTGGCAATATCAAGGTAACTTTCAGGCAACCAGTTGTTTCTAGCTCCTTTGGCAAATGCGTAGATAAACATAGCCGATCCCGATGCTTCCAGATAGTTGCGGTCTTCGCCTCCCCTATCCATCACCTGGTACCACAATCCTGTTTCCTCATCCTGAACCTTCAGAATAGCCTCACTCAAATCATTCAGAATAGTGATCAGTGCTTCCCTGTCTTTATGATCTTCAGGCAGATTCTCCAGCACATCAACTAAAGCCATCATATACCAGCCTGTGGCACGGCTCCAAAAATGTTTCGACTGCCCTGTTTCTTTGTTACACCAGCGTTGCTCGCGGCTTTCGTCCCAGGCATGGTAAACCAGCCCCGTTTTTTCATCGAGCGTATGTTTGTACACTTCCTGCAACTGAAAGGTAACCTCATCGAACCACTGCGGCTGATCAAATTCTTTGGCATAACGAGCCAAAAACGGTGATGCCATGTACAAACCATCCAGCCACATTTGATAAGGGTATATTTTTTTATGCCAAAACCCGCCTGAATTTGTGCGTGGCTGACTTTTCATCTGTTCTACCAACGTTTCTATTCCCAAACGGTATTTTTCGTCGCCATAATCCTGGTATAAAGTAAGCATGCTGTTACCGGGACGCACGCGGTCGATGTTATAATCCGAAAGTTTGTATCTGTCAATCTCACCATCCTCTCGCAAGAAATAATCGACATAATTTTTTAGGTAAGCGCCATATTTCGGATCAATATCTTTAAGCTTATATATGGCATCGCCCAGAAAAGCAAAATCGTACTCGAATTTAGGATTCTCGCTTTGATAATAGATCAGACTGTCAGCTTCATGCAATACGGTTTCAGCAAATTTAACCGACCACAAAGGCTTGGTTGTTTGTACTGAATTTTGTTTGGTATTTTTGGAAGTGCATCCGATCAGTGCAACAAACAGGAAGATAATTGAAAAAGTTTTCATTGGTTTAATTTTGTTTAACAACAAAACTAATCTAACCGCTAGATTTTCAAAAGTTAAAATGTATTATATCGCGGGAAGCTATTCACAAAACCGGTAAAATCAGGTTTATCAAGTCTTTTTATTAGCTGAAACAGAAATAAATGTATTTTAAACTTATTGATAGTTTGTCTCTTAGGTGGAGACAATGGTTTTTTATACTTGTTTATACTTATCAGTTATAGCTTTTAAAGGCTAAACATAATGTGCTGTATATAGACGTTGGTAAACATTAGGAGAAACACATTCAAAATAAGCCGGTTATTGGACCTGACAACACTTTTAATAAAATACCTATAAACCTTTTGTTTCTTTACCGGTTATACATAATTATTTATTTAACATTAAAATTATAATTATGAAATCAATTATTTTACTCTTTTTATTTTTCATTGCTATTTCTCAAGTATCAGCTCAAAAAACAAGAATTTCGACATCAGAACCTGATGCACAAATTTTTATCAACGGAGAAAAGGCAGGTATCGGCTCGTATACATTAAAACTCGACGCAAAAGAATGTTACAATGTCAGGGCGACCAAACCAGGTTTTCTAATGTATGAAACTACTTTATGTGGAAAAAAAGGAGGCCCTGAGGCTCCGAAAGTTTTCTTTTTTGATATGCAAAAAGATGATTCAGAAATTGCATCTATTCAGACAGATCAATCGAATGTAGATTTTGAAATAGTAGTAAATCCTGATTTAACAGAGGATGAAGCCTGGAAATTAGTATATATGATTGTAACTGACTATTTTGATGCAATTGAAGTCAGTGACAAGGAAACCAGTTATTTAAGAACAGCTTGGTCTGTTCAAAGTTTCATGCAGAATACAATTAGAACCAGGCTTATTTTAAAATTAGCTAATTCAAATCCTCTTACATATAAAGTGAAATTAAATAGTGAATATAGTGGCTCTGCAAGAACTAGTGTTAAATCAGACGAACTATTCCGACCTTGGGACAGGGTTTTAAGAAAGTATGAAAATATTATAGGTGATTTTACTACACGTATACAAAAAAGATAATCCGGGTTGGATTGAGGTAATTAATTTACTAGTCATCAATTGTTTCATTTATAAGTTTAACTTTTGATGTAAAACAACATACACCATTTTGTATAAGTATTGGCAGAGGTATTATGTAACATTTGGGTTGGTAGCTAATTCTAACTTTATCTCTGTTTGAAGAGAAACTATTATACAATCTGCCACTACTTATACAATTTTCCCTTACTCCTTGCTCCATTACCAGTAAAAAAGCAGGCTTACAAAAGCTTGTAAACCCGCTTCTCCCCTCTTTTACTAAATATTTATGTATTTATAGCTGGAAAGTATAAACATACTTCACCTGAAAGATCCTGTTTAAGAATTTGGGTTCATCCAAACCATTGTCAACATAATCGCTTGTTGGTCGAATTTCGTTGTACACCACGTACAGATCGTTTCCTTCTTTTGGATTATAGCGCAGGCGAAAGTTTGATACCATAACATCGTTCACACTATTAAACTGTACAAAAGAGCTGAACGACAGCTTTGTGTTATACATGTATAAAAACTTCAGGCGTCCAACATGCGCATTCATTTCCTGGTTCCGGTCGGCAAAAACCACATGGCTGTAATTGTAATAGGCCGAGAGCTGCAAACTTGCCGAAAGATTATAAATGGGCTGAACAGTTGCAGTAACATTTTTACCATCGTAAAACTGGCCACCCGACATCATTATGGTGGTAGACAGCGGCTTTGAAACCGGCGACATCAGTGTCATACGGCTGGTATACGTTTTATATTTATCGGCCGGAACAACTACCTTATCATCCAGTTCAAATTCTTCATCAACACCTTCAATGCGGTAATTTAAATCCAGGTTTACAAACCAACCCTTTTTGGTATTTAAACTAAACCCCGGCCCGTACATACCTGTATCCAGGCCTCCGTCGGTAACACGGTACGATTCATAAAAAGTTCCGTCAATACTGTATTTAAAAAGTCTCGACTCGGCACCGGGAAGCCAGCCATACTGGAGTTTTAGTCTAGGTCCTCTGGTGGCATATTTTGATAAGAATCCAACCTGAGGATCAAAATTCTCGCCCGTATACGCATAAGATAAATCGTATGCAAAACCTTCTTCGCTTCGCCGTTGCCACGATGCGCGGTAGAATGTATTTTTAATACCGGCCGAAAAATCAGTGCCTTCCGGATCGGTAGTTTGAGCAATACCCGCTTCAATATAATCGTCGCCAAAAATGCGGAAAATACCATCAACACCATAGGAATACGAATCGTTGATAGCCGCTCCAACCCTCGAGGTCATAATTGCACCAACATACGAGTTGGTATTTATTACCTGGCGGCGGAAGCGCAACACCCCAAAGTTTTCTGAAGGATTTGAGTTATTCTTTTGGGTTTGCATATCCATAAATCCCATGTCCCATTTCCCCACGCGCCCGGTTAATCGTGCCCCGCCCAAAATTGGTGTCGGGCAACCGTCTTCATCCAAACCAATACGGCGACTGTAGAATAACTTACTTGGGCCACTCAGTTTGTAATCGAAAATACTTGAACGCTCCTGGAAGAACATTCTTTTCTCGGGAAAGAACAAAGCATAACGCGTTAGATTCACTTGTTCGTCGTCGGCTTCAACCTGAGCAAAATCGGTGTTAAAAGTCAGGTCCATGGTAAGGTTGCTGGTGAGGCTGTATTTTATATCTACCCCGCCGGTCAGTTTATTGTCTTTTGATGATTCAAAAGCTGTTTCCTCTTCATTTAGCTCATTGTTTCTCTCCACTCCGGTAGTTATATACGGAGCGACATAAACAGGTTTTTTGCTTTCCACACCCGAAAGTTCGATGGTTTGAGCCAGCGATGGTTTGTTGGATGCCAACCGGCCATATTTCGGATCGGTTGCAGGATAGGTATCCACTTCGTTGTTATGGCTTACACCGCGGTTAATCAACAATCCCATTCGTACGCGCCCGTTAACTTCCTGAAAGCGAAGACTTGAAAACGGAATCCGCATTTCAACCGCCCAACCTGTTGAGGTACGTGCTGTTTTTACATCCCAGAAAGTGTTCCAACTATAGTTTTGTGCAGTCGACCCGGCTCCCGGAGGGCCCGGCATCTTTTGGGCATCGTTCGATACGGCATAATCGATACGCTGCCCTGCCGGCATGGTAAAGAATGCCAGTGCATTTTCGTTATCATCGTAGGTATCTAATAAAATTCCGAAAGAGTCGGGATTTTTCGACTTCTCATCGCGTTTTTTACTGGTGGAAACAATGTCCTCCGGGTCCTTATAATTCAGGAAAGCACCTACCCACAAAAAGTTATCGTCGTAACTGATGTATGTTTTGGTCTCCTCACTTGGTGTAGCTTGATAATTTGGAATGTGCATTACCAGCTCAAACTGGCTTGCCTTTTGCCAAAAGGCTTCGTCGGGCACTCCATCGAAATTTACCGTTCCATTATTTTTAGCAATCTGTACAACGTCCTGCCCAAATACGATGATGGAACTACACGTGCAGAGAATTAAAGATATTAACTTGAAAAAGAATTTGGTTTTCATGTTACTTCGTTTTGGTCTAAAGGCCCAAACAGGAGTTTGCGGATGTATTTTCGACAGATTAAAGCCTTAGTTGATCTGGTTAAGTCGGTTTAGATTTTTTAGCGAAAGGATCTCCGGTGTTACCCGAAGATCCTTTTAGAAAACATTACAATTGTTTTATTTATATCTATTTACTCTTTCGTCGTTAATCACTCCGTTCCAGTTCATGCCATAGGCAAAATCGTAAACATTGCCCATTTCGTCGGAATAACAGTCCATGTCACGCGGCACGTCTTCAAACTGTTCTTCTACCGTTTTCATGTTGGCAGGTAACTGAAAAGGTAGTAAACCTGAAGGTTCTGCATTACCTGTTACCAAATCTATAATTGCCTGATCCTGAACACCACAATGAACAAGAATAGCATCGGCACTCTTTTCAAACTCGGCAGGGATAAACGGATTGGCCACATTTACCACCACAATTACAGGTTTATCACCCATTTTTGCTTTTGTTTCGTTTACCATTTCCATGTCGTAAACATTCGCTGCCTCGGTTGATTTTCCTTTGTAACTTCTGTTGGTAAAGTCTTCAAACGGACTGCCACCGGCAATACTTTTTTCGCGTGCATATTTTGCGGTATACGGTCCATATTGAAGTGAAATAGGAACATATCCGTTACCGCCTTTTTCCTTATCCTCGAGCGAGTATCCTGTTCCTCCTTGCGGGCTTGAGATCAAACAAATTGCGAGATCGGCTTTCTCAGGAGCATCAACCACTTCAAAATAGTTGGCTACCATATCCATGTTTGCAGCATCGCTCCATTTTTCCTCGCTGCGCATACCAAACCAGTTGGTTCCGGCAGGTGTATATTTTTGTGGAATATATACTTTCACTTTCTTCTCTACCGGTAAAACGCCATCCTTGTTTTTCAGCATTACAACCGATTTCAGTTGTGCTTCGTAACCGGCTTTCATATACTCCGGGTTACCCACAATTTTTTCAGATTCGGCAACAACCAGGTAAGGATTTTCAAACAAACCGGGACGGAAAATATTTTTCAATAAACGAACAGCGGATTGCTCAAAACGATTGCGCATATACTCTTCCCCATGTTCTTTCACCCCCATTTCATAAGCTTCCAAAACAGGCCCTTTTTCGTTGTTTCCGCCAAACTGGTCGGCACCGGCTTCAATTACTTTATAGTGACGTTCGGCAACCGAAAGGTTCTCTACACCCCAGCATTTTCCAAGAAATTCGTGTACACTTCGTGTATCGGCAGTAATCATCCAGTCGGTACAAACCACACCATCATAACCATACTCACCTCTTAAAAGATCGGTGATGATGTATTTATTGTAGGCGTTTCCTACGTTTTCGCCATTCTTCTGATCGATATTATACGAGATGGTATAATAAGGCATAACTGCTGTTGCTTTACCCGTTGGGCCATCCAGTTTAAAAGCACCTTCGGTAAATGGTTTTAGCTGATCAGAAAGATTGTTTCCCGGATAAACGGCATAAGCGCCATACCCAAAGTGTGCATCGCGGCCACCTTCTTCCGGGCCACCACTGGGCCAGTGTTTTACCATGGCATTTACACTTTCAAATCCCCAGCCTCCGGCAATTTCTTTAGCTGCTGATGACGTTTGAAATCCATCGACATAAGCACGTGTCAGGTCGGCTGCTAAACCGGGATCCTCCCCCATAGTTCCACTAAAACGACTCCAGCGTGGTTCAGTTGACAAATCGATTTGCGGAGAAAGCGCAGTTGCAATTCCCAAAGCCCGGTATTCAATCGAGGCGATTTCGCCAAAATTTTTCATTACAGCAGGATCGAAAGTGGCTGCCAAACCCAGTGTTGTTGGCCACATCGAAATATCGCCACCGGCACCGGCATTGTATTCGGTTTCTGCACTTGTTCCGTGGCGTGGGTCGGTACTTGTATTTCCGGGTATTCCCAAGCCAAGACCTTCCACCAAAGCCTGCATGTTGTTGTTCCATTGTGCTGCCACGCCCGGACTTTCAACGGTAGTAATTAAAACATGACGCAAATTATCCTCGGTAAGAAATTTTATTTGCTGATCGGTGAGGTCACTTGATTTTGCGCCACTATCTGACAACGATTTTCCCTTGTAGGTTCCGGCACCAAAACCTCCCCTTCCGGCAGGTATCGACTGATGTCCGCTGTACAACATTAAACCCGCAATTTGTTCTACCGACATTTTTGAAGCCAGATCTTTGGCGCGTTCGTCTACCGGTTTGCGCCAGTCTTCGTACACATCCAGTTCACCACTTTTATTCAGGTCTTTAAAAGCAAATCCTTTGTCCGTAAGAATCGTTACTCCTGATTCAGGCGAATAACCCAAAGTTTGACCACCTTCGTTATGAATAAGGTGAAAATCTCCCAAATCTTCTTCCGTCCATTTGGGGCCACAGCCAATAAAAAGTGCCGCAAATAGAAATGCTAGCGATAAATTTTTTAGTTTTTTCATACTATTTAGATTGTTAGTTTTTAGCAGTATAGTATGGAACTCGCACATATTTTATTATTCCTCTTGGATGTAATATTTTATATGCTCGTTTCATATTGAATTTAATTAGTTGCACATCGTCTTATTCAGAATAAAAATCATCAAGAAATTTAAGCAGTTCCATGCTTGGCAGATCGCCACATGCTGATGTGGTGTTAAAGCGCATTGCTTTCAGGTTATCAGGCGAAGCTGCTTCCCACCCGGGCAATCCTTCTGCATTTGGATCTCCTGTAGCAGCAAAATTTACCCAGTAATCCGACATCAGATCGGCCAGTTTATAATCTGCCTCAATCCATGGGCGCGGGCTCATTTTCAGGTTATTGTAGGCGTATGGTACTTCACCTGTATGGAAAGCTCCAAAATCACTCATTCCATCGGCGTAAGGCACATCCCGCTCAAAACGGTACATAAATACTTTCGATGTTGCCTTTTCATTTTGTAGCTGCATCCATTTGTACGACTGAATACCAAAGGTTTGCAATGCTCCCAAATCGTTCTGAATTGCAAAGGCCTCCTCATCAGAGTTGATTGGGAACTCAGCCAGAAATTTATCGGCCTTATCACCAAACATCGTTTTTACACGTTCTTTAAACTGACCTGCAGGAACAGGCTTCCCTCCAAAACCTTCATCTTCGTTCCATCCAATTATCACAGGAATATCGTTTTGTTCGCCGTTGGCAAAGATCTCACTAACCGGTTTTGGAAGAAAATAACCATCAACGATCGGATTTCGCAGGCCGGTACCACTTAAAATCTCCCCGGCACTTTTTGCCCGTAATTCTTCAATAGATGATGCCCCCAAAGACTCGGCGAATTTTATACCCGCTTCCTCGGCAGATTTCAGGCTACCACCACGTGCTAACGCATTGGTTGAAAGCACCGCACCACCACTCTCAGCAATGGCACGGTGAATCAATCCTTTTGTTAGTGGACTTGCCACTAAATAATTAACACTAAACGCACCTGCCGACTGACCGGCAATGGTAATATTGTTTGGATCGCCACCAAAAGCAGCAATATTTTTGTTTACCCATTTCAGGGCTTCAACCTGGTCAAGTAACCCATAATTCCCTGAGGCGTTGTTTGGCGATTCAGTAGTAAGTTCCGGATGCGCTAAAAATCCTAAGGTTCCTACACGATAGTTTATAGTGATAAAAACAAGGCCTTTCTTCGCCATTTCCTCGCCATTATAAATAGGAACAGCACTTCCGCCACTTGAAAAACCACCGCCATAAATATAAACGAATACAGGACGCTTTTCCGTGGCATCTTTTGCCGGAGTCCAAACATTCAGGTACAAACAATCTTCGCTTAAGGGCTCTTTTGGAGCAATAAACTCCTGTGTCCACATACTAAACGGCATTGGCGTTGCCTGCATCGGGCTGGCTGAAAAGTCAGTGCATTCCTTCACGCCTTCCCAGGGTTCAACGGGTTGTGGTGCTTTCCAGCGCAAATCGCCTACAGGCGGAGCAGCAAACGGAATTCCCTTAAAAGTGGTAATTCCGGTGCTTTCATCAAAAGAACCGCTTACCGTACCATCGGCAAGAATTACACTGTCTTTTATTTGTTTGGGCGGCGGAGTAGAACATGCCCCAAATGCCAGGGCTATACCCAAAAACAGAATTACGCGAATGTTTTTCATAAGTAGCAGGTTTACAATTTGTTTAGTCTTAAAATGGTTGTTTATGCACAGGTTCGGAAAAGGGAACTCCCCCCCTGAACTATATCAGGGAGAGAGTATTAAACTAAGTCCCACTACCTATGCATTTTTTCAAAGTCGCGTTCAGGCACCATTGCTTTTGATACCTTCTGAACTGTAATATCGTTGGCAACAGAGAATGTTGCTTTTTCTTTAATGTCTTTTGAAGAAGCTCCAACTTTTACTGTATAATCGCCGGCTTCTGTAATCCAGCTTGTACTTGCTTCATCAAACGAAGCCAAAAGTGCGGCGTCAATATCAAACGACAGTGTTGCAGATTTACCCGGTTTTAACAAAGCCGTTTTACCAAAGGCTACCAACTCTTCTTCCGGCTTTTCAAGCGATTTACCCGGCGCACTTGCATAAATCTGAACTACCTCTTTACCGGCTACATCACCAGTATTTTTTACGTCGATGGAAACGGTGATCTTTCCATCAAATTTTTTGTCGCTCAGTTTCAGGTTGCTGTACTCAAATGTGGTGTATGATTTTCCGTATCCGAATTCGTAAGCTACCGGTACATCAAAAGTATTGAAATAGCGGTAACCCACGTAAATATCTTCTTCGTAAACCACTTCCCAGGGCACACGGCGCATCAGTGAGAAACCTGATTGATCGGCAGTATTGTCTACAGCTCCTTCAGCCTTAACAGCCACGCCGGGAAAATTATCCGACGACGAACCATCTTCGTATTTCACTGGGAAGGTTTGTGCCAGTTTTCCTGACGGATTTACTTTTCCTGAAAGTACATCTACAATAGAGTTTCCACCCTCTTGTCCCGGTTGCCAGGCACAAAGAACGGCATCAGGAATAATACTCCAGCTGGCAGTTTCAACAACGCCGCCAACATTCAGAATAACTATGGATTTTTTACCTTTTGCGTGGAAAGCGTCGGTAACTGTTTTTATCAGGTCTTTTTCATTTTTATTCAGATAGAAGTCGCCTTCTTCCGCTTTGCGGTCACCACCTTCACCGGCATTTCTACCAATGGTAATTAAAGCAATATCAGCTTTTGCAGCCATTTCTTGTGCAATTGATGCATCCAGAGCCATTTCTTCAACAGGAATTTTGCCGCCCATTAAAGCAGCCAAAGGATTGCTTGATTTATCCTGTGTTTTTCTTGCTTCTTCCATGTAGCTTTCGTAAGTATCTTTTAGGTCTGCATAAGTTTCAAAACCTGCATTTTGCAATCCCTGCATCAACGAAACGGTATAAGCTTCGTTAACGTCGCCACTACCGGTTCCTCCCGAAATAAAATCGTACGACGTATTTCCGAATGCAGCAACATTTTTAATACTTTTTGCAAAAGGTAGTGCTCCATTGTTCTCCAACAATACCATTCCATCGGCAGCTGCCTGACGAGTTACTTCGGCATGTGCTTTCAAATCGGGTTTGTTCGATATTTTATATCCTTTGTAACGCGGTGTTTCAACCATGATATTCAGAATACGTTCAACATTCGTATCTAAAACTGATTCTTCCAGTTTTCCTGACTCAACCGCTTCGATAAGTGTTTTAATGGTCTCTGGCGAACCGGGCTGGATCATATCGTTTCCGGCTTTCATCTGGGCAACAACATCGCTACCACCGCCCCAGTCGGTCATTACATATCCTTTAAATCCCCAGTCGTCGCGAAGAATTTTAGTCAACAAATCGTGGCTCTCCGAAGTATAAACACCATTTACTTTATTGTAGGATGACATTACTGTCCATGGCTGACTTTCCTGTACAGCGATTTTAAATCCTTTCAGATAAATTTCGCGTAAAGCACGTTCGCTGGCAATTACATCAACCGACATACGATTGGTTTCCTGGTTGTTTACCGCAAAGTGTTTGATTGAAGTTCCAACGCCATTCGATTGAATACCTCTAACCATGGCAGCCGCCATTTTCCCGGCTACCAGCGGATCTTCCGAATAATATTCAAAGTTACGTCCGCAAAGTGGATCACGCTGAATATTCAATGCAGGTGCTAAAAGAACATCAGCGCCATATTCCAGCACTTCCTTTCCCATCGCTTTTCCTACCGATTCTACTAACTCGGTATCCCACGATGAAGCCATCACGGTTGCAATGGGGAACGCTGTACAATAATAAGTATCGGTTTCACCATCGCGCGTTGGGCTGATACGCAATCCGGCAGGACCGTCAGCCAAAGTCTGGCTTGTAATTCCCAGATTAGGAAATTCGGCAGTTACACCCGCTGTTCCGGGCAAATAACCTCTGATTTTATCTACCATTTTTCCGTAAGGAGTGCTGGTATCGAGACCTCCACCAAACATTGGAGGCATTTTTTCACGAATAGAATCAGGCAAGGGAAAGTACATTCCGGTTCCGATTACCAATTGAGCTTTTTGCTCCAGGGTCATCGACTTAACGATTTCTTTTACGCTTTTTTGTGAAACACTTGCCGACAGACTGCCGGATACAAGTAATAATACGAGGAGGGCTAGTACACTGTTTAGTTTAAGTTTATTACCGATCATGGTGAATGTTTTAGTTCCTATTTATGTTTTAGTTTATTGATATGGTATTTATCAATGCGTCGAAGATAGGAATAAATTTTATTTCAAGTGTCATTGCGACACATTATTATATTTTTAAACATATCCAGTTAGTACTTCGAGAATTTTTTCTAATTTGTAAGCATAAAAATTAAAGACCTTGGATAATACAACGCCGATCAATTCAACAGAGTACATGAATCACATATCAATCGATTGTGTGATATTCGGATTTAACAACAATGAGCTTAAAGTATTGCTTTTACATTTAAAGTATTCAAAGGAATATTCGCTTCCCGGAGGATTTTTAAAATATGAAGAAACGCTTGAGCAGGCAGCACAACGTATAGTTAAAGAGCGCACCGGGCTTGACAATCTGTTTTTAAAACAATTTAAAGTATTTAGCGATCCGGAAAGAGCAAAGTCGAATAAAGCGATACTCGATGCCGATATGGCCGGCACAGAGCACGACAAGAGTTTTTTTGATAAACGTTTTATCTCTGTCGGATTTTATGCTTTGGTTGACTTTCGGAAAGTAAAACCAACTCCTGACCTTTTTTCCGACCATTGCGATTGGGTTTCTTTAAACACCGATGTTTCGATGCTGCTCGACCATAAACAAATTATAGAGAAGGCCATCAGCACCTTGCGCTTACAGCTTAGTCAACAGCCCATTGGCTTAAAACTGTTACCCCGGAAATTTACCATGCCTGAACTTCAGAAACTTTATGAAACGATTCTTGGCCGCGATCTGGACCGCCGTAATTTTCAGCGTAAAATGTTAAATTACCATATTCTCGACAAGCTAAAAGAGCGGAAAACAGGTGGTGCACACAAATCGCCGTACCTGTATTCGTTTAATATTGAACGCTACCAAAAAGCTTTGGAAGATGGGTTAAGTGGAATTTGGTAATTCTTACTCCTTAATTCTTAAAGCCCAGTTATACAAAACATTTCCGGTTAAGGTGCAGAAAAACAATACGATTCCAAAAGGAATAAGATCGCCGGTATGAAACAGGGCCATTATACTTCCGATCAATGCACTAATGGCAAAGCGGGCAATTCCGATAGTAGCATTGGCCGATCCTGCAACTTCAGGATTATGATTCAGAATTGTAGCCGTTCCGTTTCCAAAAACCAAGCCCAGACTTCCTATATATAATACAATAGAAGCAAATACCGACCACAGTTGCGGATCAGGCATCAACACCGAAATGGCCAGTGTAACTCCCGAAAACAGCTGCAACAATAAGCCGTAGCGTAATATCTTTTCCGGATCATGTTTCTTTAAAAGAATGGTATTTAAAAACGACAGCATAATATTCAGAACAACATTTGCGCTAAAAAACAGCGGAAAACGCATTTGGCTGATACCAAAATACTTGATATAAATAAACGATGCCGCCGTAATAAAAATGTACAATCCCGACATGGGCAAACTAATGGCAAACAGCAAAATAGTACTTTGTTTACTCGAGAAAAACACCCGGTACTTTTCCAACAGCTGCCGGCCTGTAATTTTACGGGTGATCAGCTCGGGAGCACGTGATTCGGGAATAAGCAACCACATAGCTGAAAACAACAGAATGGCAAATGCGAACAAAAACCAGAAGATACTCACCCACCCATACCAATGAATTAATGCTGCGCCCCAAACCGGAGCAAACAGAGGAGCCAGCATAATGATCATACTAATAATAGTAACAAAACGAGCCACCTGTTTTCCGCTGTACCAGTCGCGAATAAACACATTACCCGTAACCGTTGCAAAACCTCCTCCAAAAGCCTGTAGCACACGCAACATCAGCACATACTCAATTTTGGTACATGTTGTTATAAGTAACGAGGCCAAACCGTAAAGCGCAATTCCGGTGAGTGCAATTGTTTTTCGTCCAAAAGCATCGGACAAAGGGCCACCGAAAAAATTACCAAAAGCAAATCCCAGGAAATACAAGGTGATCGTCAACTCAGCTATGTTTAGCTTTACGCCAAAAAACTCAGCAATATCGGGTAAGGCTGCAATGTAGGTATCAATTGCAAATGGCGACATAGCCACCATAGCAGCCATAACCATTGTGAATACGGGAATAAAAAATTTGCTTGTGCGGTTTAAACTCATACTTGAATCGTTTCAAATTGGACGCGAAGGTATAAGTTTTAAATGAAGACTTGAGTTATTAAGGTTTTACGGTCTCAGAATTTAACACATTCAGGGCTTCATCAAATCATCCAGTTGTTCAGGCGACAGTCCTTCGGGATCGAATCCGGCACTCCATGCCAACAACAAAAGTTTAGCCCCCTTATTGGCCACATCCAAAAAGTCGAACGCTTCCTCCATATCCACTCCGGTTGCTAAAGCGCCGTGTTTTTCCCACAAAACAACATCATGATTTGTTAATCCTTCCAGCGTAAGATTTGCCAGTTCTTCGGTTCCATATCGTGCATAACCGGCACAGCCAACTCCCTGCGGAACATACAATTTTATTTCCGGGCACATTTTCCAGAGTGAGTGATTAAACAAAGCCTCATCCTTAAACAGTTTATGGTGACTTAAAACAACCAACTCTGTAGGATGTGCATGAACAACAGCTTTTCTGCCGGTATGATTGGCCGCATTAAAAAGATGAATTTTAATGTGCGCCCTCAATTCCGAAGTGGGTTTAAAACCTGGACTTTTGCCGCCCCACAAAACCGAATACGCTGACGCTGTTTGGTTAACAGCGATAATTGCAGCAACTTCATCTACCCTATCTACCAAATGCCGCAAACGACAACCCGAACCCGTAACAAAAAGTACCATTTCTGCTGCCTCTTTTGGGAAATCACGGGGAACTTCTTCCTTAATCCGGTTTATAGTTGACTCCGGGAAAAGACCGCTTAGATCAACGGAAATATTCCCCGAGCTTTTTTCGGCCCATTCTTTTTCCCATAAATAGCCGGCAACTTCGCTAACCTGATAAATATGTTTTACGACCTCTGCCGGAAGACTTTTTAATGCATTCACAATTAATAATTAAGTTTTGTTATTCAACTCTTCAATTAAATGTATTGCATGCGTTCTTTAAATGCCTGATACAATTCTCCGTACAGTTTTTGATTTTTCGATGGCTCAATAATTTTAGGATTATAATCCACCAACTGCCGGGCTTCTTCGGGCGATTTTGCCACGCCACTCCCCGCAAATACAAATAAAGCGGCTCCCAAAACGGTTGTTTCCTTCTGATCGACCAATTGTATGGGTAAATTGCAAACATCGGCACGCAATTGATTCCAAAGATAGTTTTTTGATCCGCCACCCACACAAATTATTTTTTCAGCTTTAAAACCACCCGCATTTTCCAGCGCTTCTATTCCAAATCGCAAACGATACGCCAGGCTTTCAAGAAATGCCCGGTATATTTCCCCACGTTTTGTATTTATCGTTAAACCGTTTATTGCACCAAAATTATTGGCTCCGCCTTCGCCGTAAAACGAAGGATTTACCCAAAACGAAGATTCTCCGGGTTGAACTGCACCCGCATCAAAAATCATTTTAGCGTACAAAGCATCACCGCTTAGTTCCGAATAGAAATTTTTGGCAAACCACTCCAGTATTCCAGATGCCAGATAATTCTGCCCGATATTAAACAATCCCTTCTCTGTATCCATTTCAGTGGTTAACTGTGCTGCCAGTTCTTTTTCTGTTGATTTAAAACCGGCACTGCGCGCCATAATTATTTCCCAGGTTCCGCTGCTTAGCACCAGTTCGTTTTCATTGGCTCCCGAGCCAAACACTGCAAATTGTGTATCGTGCCCGCCAAAAAACACCGGAACATTTTTTGGAATCCCCGTTTCAGCTTCTGCCTTTTGATGAACAACTCCGGCCTTTTCTCCGGATTCCGCAATAGCTCCAAGCATATCAGGACGAATATCCAGCGCTCCAAATATCTTCTCCGAAGCTTGCTGTTTTTGCATATCCATCAACATAGACGTGCCGGCCATGGTTGCGTCATTACGCAATTCGCTCGTCAGCTTATAAATAAACAGCGAGGTGATAAACAAAAAACGATGCGCGTTTTCAATCACCTCAGGCCTGTTTTCCTTTATCCAGATAAATTTATTGATAGTATTAAACGCATACGGAAAAGTGCCGGCTTCAGCATACAGTTCTTCAAGTGCGATATATTTCCCAATCTCTTTCATTACAGGCGTTGTACGCTGACATTGCCACGAAATAACCGGGTAAAGCATTTTGCCAGCACTGTCCACAAATGCACCATCAACACCAAAAGTTGTAACGGTTACGCCGGCAATTCGTTTTGTGTTGATGGCGGCCATTACTGTTTGCGAGGCCAAACAAAGCTTTGCCCACATTTCTTCCACATCCCAAATTACACCACCCGGAAATTCGGGATCGGGACTTGTATTGTTTGCAGTCGATTCCGAAGCCACAATTTTACCATGTACATCCATGGCAATCACCCGCAGGTTTGTGGCTCCGCAATCGAATACTATTGCTAAATCCTTTTCAGGCATAAACTCTATTTATTACCGTAAAGTGGCCCGTACGATTCACAGGCACGAAAATCTGCTCCTTCTTTATTTTCGCCAAACGACGCCCATGCACTTGGCCGGAACACTTTATCCTCATCAACATTATGCATGTTCACCGGAATACGCAACATGGAAGCCAGTGTAATCAAATCGGCACCAATATGGCCATAACTGATTGCACCATGATTGGCGCCCCAGTTGGCCATTACCGAGTACACATCTTTAAAAGCTCCTTCGCCATTTACGCGTGGAACAAACCACGTTGTTGGCCATGTTGGATTGGTGCGTTCATCTAATACTTTATGAATATCGTCAGGCAATTCAACCGTCCAACCTTCAGCAATTTGAAGCACCGGCCCCAGTCCGTCAACCAGATTCACACGGCTCATGGTAACCGGCATTTGTCCGGCTGTTTTAAATTGTGACGAATAACCTCCTCCACGGAAATAACCTCGCTCAGCCTGTGGCCACAGTGTATTATCCAAACACTTTTGCGCTTCTTCTTCAGTAATCTCCCAGAAAGGTTTCATTGCCGGATTTCCTTCGGCATCGCGTTGCTGTGCGGTTGCATCAAGCGTTGTTGAGCCCGAGTTAATCAGGTGGATAATTCCACCTTCGGCCAAACCTGTTAATTCTTCTCCGCAAACGCGTTTTACCGCTTCCGGACTCCAGTAAGTGCGTACATCAGAAAAAATCTGGCTGGTGTTACTGAGCAAATGCCCGAACAACATCGACACACCGTTCAGACTGTCGTTTTCAGTAGCAAAAACAAAAGCCTGACGAATTCCGTTCCAGTCGAACGATGAGTTTAAAATTGCTTCCGTAAAATCAGCATTTGGGTTATAGTCGGTCCACTGGCGTTGTCCCTGGAAACCACCGAGAATTGCATTTCTTCCTAAACCTTCTTCACGATATCCTTTGGCAATAACTTTTTCGTTACCAATCATCATATCGCGGCAGATCAATGTCATTTTCAACACTGTCTCCCACTCTGCTTCTTTACGGGCAGCATCTACCTTATCTTCCGGTTTATTTACGTCTATCCCTTCCTTGCAGTTTTCTTTTGTCCAGGCCAGTGCCTTTTGGTACTCTTCTTCATCGTAGATACCTTCGTCAATTCTTCTCAGAATTTCAACCGACTCCACAAACTCAGTACGAATTCCCAAATATTTCTGAAAGAACGAAGAATCCACCATCGAACCTGCAATTCCCATCGAACTGTATCCGATCGACAGATACGATTTACCTTTCATCTGAGCCACTGCAAGACCTGATTTTACGAAACGCAATAACTTTTCTTTTACATCTTCAGGAATTGTTGTATCGCCGGCATCCTGTACATCGCGACCATAAATCCCAAAGGTTGGTAATCCTTTTTGTGTGTATCCGGCTAAAGCTGCAGCCAAATAAACAGCCCCAGGACGTTCGGTGCCGTTAAAACCCCAAACGGCTTTTGGCAACAGTGGGTCGGTGTCCATCACCTCAGTGCCGTAACACCAACATGGCGTAACGGTTAATGAAACGCCAACACCTTCTTTCCTGAATTTTTCGGCACATAGGGCAGCTTCGGCTACACCACCAATACAAGTATCGGCAATAACACATTCTACTGTTTCGCCGCTCGGAAATTTTAATTGTTCGCTGATGTAAGCTGCAGCAGCTTTTGCAAGATCCATCACTTGTTTTTCAAGCGATTCGCGCACACCACGCTCACGCCCGTCGATAACGGGTCGGATACCCACTTTTGGCAAGTCGCCAATTAGTCTGTTCGCCATAATTGTTTATTTAGATTTTTAAAGTTTATCGTATTTATTTAGCGACCACAAGGTACCACTATAGCGCCCTAATAGCAATGACTATTTTTACTACATTTGTATCTAATTCTAACATCAGGACTTATGGTAATTCTTAAAAACAAGCCGGAAAAAGGTGATCCTTCTGATGTTGTTCAGTTTTTTCCAAGCTATAACATACAGTTACTTTGCTGTCGACACTGGTGGCTTGAGCAGTGGGAGCATTCAGAGCTTTCGTTTCCTTATTGGCGTGTTTACCACAACAGTTACGAAGGAGCTAAAATTGTTTATAATAGTACTGAATATGAATTATCGCCTGACACAATAATCTTGATTCCTCCGAATACATCTTATGCAACTCGCCTGTACGATTATGAAATACCTGAAACCGGATATAATATGAAAGGAGGACCGGTAAACCTGAATTCTGAGCACAATTCAGCGTCTTCAAAACCAAGTCTTTTACATTTTTTTATTCATTTTAATATTGGCATTCCCTACGACAACTTTTCTCCCGGTATTTTTAGGTTTAAACTAACTGACCACCTCCATTCGAAACTTCAGTTGGTTAAAAACCACCTAAATCACGATAACAAATTTTTCAGTTTTCATTTAAGTTTAGCGATAAAGTCTTTAATTGCCGATTTACTCACCGAATTACCGGAATCAAACTGGGATTTAATATCAAACGACCATCGGATTATCAAATGCTTACGATTCATTGAGGAAAATATAGCGAATGATTTAAGCAATCCAACTTTAGCCGAAAAAGCCAAAATGGCAACCAACGCGTTTATCCGTCTTTTTTCGAATGAAGTAGGAGTTTCGGTTCAGAAATATGTGCGTAACAAACGCATTGACAGCGCATGTATCATACTTCATCATTCGAACTTAAGTATTGATGAAGTTGCACTAAAAACAGGTTTTGCCGATCGCTACCATTTTTCCCGGATCTTTAAACAAAGTACCGGAATTTCTCCGGCGCGGTATAAAAAGGAATTTGGGATGAGTACATAAATAAAACAGCAGCAAGAAATTCCTGCTGCTGCTTTCAAACACTCAATATCAATTTATTTGTATTCTGCTGCTTTCTTTTTATAAAAATCCTGTAATTCGAAATATGCTTTCTTTTTTACACCGTTATTCGAGATGAGTCCTTTGCGGTTAAGAAAATCCTGAATACCGTTTAGCTGGCGGCGTGGCGAATAAAAGTCAACTAAAATCCATGGGCTGGTTCCGGCAAAACCGTCTACCTTGTTAAACATCGCAAGCGTTTCTTTATATAAACGTGCCTGGTACTCTTCCGTCCACTTTTCGTCGTTATCGCCATGCTTTCCCTGCAGGGCTCCTGCACCAAATTCGCTGATAAAAAATGGTTTATCGTAAGGAATTTCCCATTCCCGTTTTGCCAGATCCTCGATTGTTCCTCCATACCATCCGTGGTAGCTGTTAAAACTTATGATGTCGACATACTTATTCATATTGTCTTCAACCTTGCTCAGGTTATTACCCTGACCGGTAACTTCCATCGCCATACTAATCAGGCGGGTATTATCTTTTTCACGCGCAAACGAAGCCAGTTTACCGAGAAATACATCGCGTGCTTCGCTGTGCGGAGTTTCATTGGCAATAGACCAAACAGAAATGGCACAGCGGTTTTTATCGCGGTCGATCATATCCGAAAGCTGACGTTGTGCGTTGGCATAAGTTGCTTCATTTCCCCAGTGAATTGTCCAGTAAACAGGAATTTCAGACCACACCATAATTCCCATTTTTTCGGCTTCGCGAACCATATATTCGTTATGCGGATAGTGGGCTAAACGTACAAAATTACAGCCCAGATCTTTGGCCCAGCCCAATAATACTTTTGCATCGTCGGCATTCCAGGCTCTTCCCTGGCGGTAAGGCGCTTCTTCATGAATACAAATTCCACGCAAAAAAACTTGCTCGTCGTTAAGGTAAATTGCTTTCCCGCGCGTTTCAATATTTTTAAAACCTATCTGATCTTTTACCTCTTCACCGTTTGCAGTAAGAACCACTTCATAAAGTTTTGGATTCTCAGGGCTCCAAAGTTCAGGCTTTGCTTTTATTGAAAATGCGGCATATCCGTTTTCATCTGTTGTAAGTTTCTCTTCAATATTCAGTTCCGAGATAGTAAGTATAACCTCTTTCCCTTTAACTTTTTCATTGAGTTTTACATTCCCAGCTATACGATCGTACTTCCCTTTTTCGAGCTGAACAAGATAGTCTTCCACAAACACCTCCGGAACATCTGCGATCAGCACCTCGCGGGTAATACCGCCATAATTCCACCAGTCGGCATTAACTGTTGGAACTCCTTCGGGAATACGCTCATTATTTACACGTACAATCAAAAAGTTTTCGCCATCTTTTACCTTGTTGGTTATATCAAAATTAAACGGCGTATATCCACCAATGTGCTCTCCTATCTTCTCTCCGTTTAAGTACACTTTTGCATCGTAGTTTACCGCACCAAAGTATACAAAGGTCTTTTGTCCGGCCTTTTTAACGTAGTTGAAATCTTTTTTAAACCACACGCTGCCTTCGTAAAAAAACAGCTGTTCGTTTTTTGTATTCCAATCAGAAGGGATTACCATCAACGGAGAAGTATCAAAATTGTACTCAACTAAGTCGCCTTTATCTTTTGCCTTCCTGTTTTTAAAAAAACCATTTGGATTTTCGTTCAGTCGATAATCGTAATAACCATTATCAAACGGATCGATAATATAGTTCCAGCTACCATTAAGCGTAAAATGACTTCTGCCATATACGTTTTGAATTAAAGGTTCCTGCGCCAAACCAATAAATGGTAACAGGAGCAATACAAATACTGCCAATTTTTTCATTTTTTCGTTTTATTGTAATTCGTTTATTTCGTCAAAAATGCTGAGGTTCCACTGATCCATCCATTTTAATACGGGCAATCCGTTTTCAAATTGAATGGGCAACCAAATGTAACTTGCTTCGATGGGCTTTTTTGGTGTCCAGCGATCGGCCATAAAAATAAAAGCATCGTCTTTCCCGTCCACAGGTAAAATGTATGTGCTTTGTGAGTGGAAAGTCAAATCGGCTTCCTCCCCAACACAAGGATTTGGATGTTGTTCCCAGGGGCCCCAAATCGATTCGGAGGTAAACATTCGGGCCGCATTCGGATCCCAACCTGTACAACCCGAGGTAATCATAAAATACTTTCCGTCTTTTTTGAAAATGGCAGGCGCTTCGTTGTGTCCGCCGGGTGCAACACGGATGTATTTTCCGGTGTATCTCAAATAATCATCGCTTAGTTCGGCAATGTGCAGTGTCAGGTTTTCTTCCGATGCATAGATATGATAGGCTTTCCCGTCATCGTCAACAAAAAGTGTCATGTCGCGCGACATCTGCCCGCCATCAAAATCACGTCGGATAAATAATCCATCATGCACAGCCTGCATCCATTCATCGGTCCACCATTCCGAAAAATCAGCCATAGTTACACTGCTGTTTTTCTGCTCTTCATTCATGTTTTGTGGCCAAACTTCTGCATTCGGTCGCAATGAACGCAGATAAGTGTAAGGCCCGGTAACATTGTTGCTAACCGCAATACCAACACGCGCAGCGCTGTAGCCCTTTCCTTTCAGCTCGAGGTGAAAATACAATACAAATTGTTGCGTTTTGGCGTTGTAAATAACCTTTGGACGCTCCATTACACAACCGGTCTCAATATCGCTTCCAACACTATCGCTCACGGGCAGCACAACACCTTCAGGTTTCCAGTTGTATAAATCCTTTGAGGAATAACAATTCACTCCCACCCGGGCAGAACTGGTATTTTCGCTTTTGTATTCGCCAAACCAATAATAGGTGTTATTGTAGTACAAAATTCCACCTCCGTGGGCGTTTATGTGCACACTGTCGGCATCGGGCCAGGCTTGCCCCGGGTAAAAACTTTGAAAAACCTGCGGCACTTCTTTTTTCGGGTTGCACCCTATAAATGCAATCATTAAAGTGGCGCAAAGCAAAGTAAAGAGAATAGGAAAATGTTGGTTTGATTTTGGTTTCATGATAACGGTTATTTTGCTTTATTGATTCTATTCTAATTTTAAAGTGAAGCAAAAGTATCAGTTGGTTTTGGCAATCAGTGGCATAAATTCAACGTAAAATTGTACATAATCGATATACTACTTCTCATGCTGTTTTACCCGCTTTATCAGGTATTCCTTTCAATGTACTCTTTTGGAGTACATCCGTAAAAATCTTTAAAACAACGACTAAAATACGACGGGCTGGTAAATCCGACCATGTAAATCACTTCGCTAATCTATCTTTTTTTCTGTACCAGCAAGCAGGCCGCAACCTCGCTGCTGTAGTGTACGTTTATTTTCAAGTTTATATCTAACACCCGTTCGATGTCAACACACCAATCAGCAATTAAACTCTATAATTTATCGCCATTTTCCAATAAATAGGCTTCGGCTTCCACATTCCACAATCCCATATACTTTTTGCAAAGTTTGTCTAGTTCTGCATACACCGGATTTTCTTTTCCCTTTTCCTCGAATTCAGCAATTGCTGTAAGTGGGAAATCAAAATGGGTATAAATCAATTTTTTACCTCCCGGAATATTTGGCAGATTCAAAGTGGCTTCGGGCACTGCATTTAAACCACCAATGTGGGTTACCAAACCTGCCGGATCAAGTCCTGCGGTCATAATTTCCAACGCTTCTTTCATATCATCGGTGTTACCACCAGACGTTCCAACAATATGTGTGTAAGCGTAATGTACGTTGTAGAAATTCATTTTTGCCGTGAACTCCGTGTTCGATGGTCCTGCAAAAAAGTTCAGACAACCGTCGAAACCAAGGATTGCATCGCCCTGCTCAACAACCGGAGCAACCGGAGCAAAAACAAATACATCGTCGTAACCGCTACCTCCTGTCAGTTCTTTTAACCCGGCCACAGGATCAGCCATTTCTGCGGTATTGATGTATTTCAATTCAATGCCACGCTCTTTTGCAAACTCAACGGTGTAAAGTTCAGCAGCACGGTCCAATCTTGTCTGATCGATATCAGTCACCACCATTAACGAAGGTTTTCTGTCTTCGCGGCGCAAAACATAATTGATAGCTGCCAGTCCCATCGGACCAACACCGGCGAGAATCGCCATTTTTCCACCGTCAACAATTTCCATTTTGTGCACGTAGCTACCGGCAGTGGTGTGGTAATTGGCATGCATAGCACCAATAACACAGCTTAACGGCTCGGCAAGCGATGCAGGGTAATAACCCGGTCCTTCATAGGCCAGCAAACAATCCTGCACCAACACATCTTTTGGGATGATCACATAAGTAGCATCACCACCAATATGTTTGTAGGAATAACCCGGAGCACTCAACACGCCCACCGGACCATCTTCATAATAGATTGCCGGCTGAATAGAAAATTTCTGTCCTGCCCTAAATTTACTTTGCCAGTTGGCTCCTACTTCAACAATCTCACCGGCAAACTCATGACCGATCATAATCGGATTCTCAGCAATATCATCCGGAATACGTTTGTGATCACTTGCCTGGTTGGCTGCTTTGTAACTTGACATGCACAGGCTGTCGGTTACCACTTTGGCCAAAATTTCATCATCACTAATTTGTGGTAATTCAAACTCCTCTACCCGAAGGTCTTTTTTACCGTATAATCGAACTGCTTTTGTTTTCATTTTCTATTTATAATTTTCTGACTGAAAAGAGATTGAATTAGATTGATCGAAGATTGAATCCCAGCCTCGTAACTGGTGTCTCAAAGCTTCTTAATTCTTAATCCTTTTCCAACTTTGTCTTTTTTACTTTTGCCTTTCTTCCTAGTGTAACATCGACTGGCCACCAGAAATCGGCAGCGCCTGTCCTGTTTCATTCTCCTGATCGATCAGGTATAAAATGCCTTTCACCACGTCTTTTGGCGAACATCCTTTTCCAAGTGGCACCTGGTCTAAATAAAATTGCTTTACATCGTCAATTGTTTTGGCTCCCGGCACTTTCCCTGCATTGAGGTACTGAATGAACAAACCATTTTCAGGATCGCTCCACAGTGGACCTTCGTAAAAATTACCCGGACAAACCGAATTGACTTTAATTTTTTCGGGGGCCAGTTCCAGTGCAAACGACTGAGTAAGCCCTATTCCACCGAATTTACCACCGGCATATGCAAAATTCTTCTTACTTCCTTTCAAACCCGATTTTGAATTGATCTGAATAATATCAGAATAGTAATCCGGCTTATAAGCATTTTGAAGTTTCAATATTTTGGAGGCTACTTTTGTGCAATAGAAATAGGCGTTGTAGTTTATTTTGGTAACAAACTCAAAATTCTCCGGTGTCATTTCATCCAGACCACCGGCACGCAAAACGCCGGCATTGCTCACAAACACATCGAGCCCACCAAAAGTAGCAACGGTTTCTTTCATCAAATTGGCCAGGCTATCCATATCGGCCACATTGGTTTTTACAAAAATCGCCCGGTTGTTCCCTTTCATGGCGGCTAGTTCTGCAGCCGTTTTTTGTCCAACTTCTTCGTTAATATCGGCCACAACAATGTTGGCACCTTCTTCGGTTAAATGGCGGGCAATACCTTCGCCAAATCCCATGGCAGCACCGGTTACAATAATGGTTTTATTCTGAACGCGGCCAACAGATGTTCCGGCAGCAATTTTGCGGCGGTAATTCTCCACCTCCCAGGTATCGATAAAGGCAATTTGCTCAGCTGTCATAAAATGCTGACCTCCGAATGACTCAGAATAAGCACTTATTTTCATTGCATCTTCGTACACATCCAAAATAGTGTTGCATTGCGCAGCATGATCGCCAACTGCCAGTAAACCGATTCCTTTCAGTAAAATTACTTTTGGTGCAAAGCCGTTTGCCGAAATAAAAGCCGCAATCTTTTCTTTGGCCTCTTTCAACAGGTCTTCAACGGCTTCGGTATTTTCAATAAATACATATTTCGATTTGCAATAAACAATCAGATCCGGCGTAAATGGGTTCGCTACTTTTTCAAAGGCCTCTGCATCTTTTGCGAATCGTGCAATTATGGCATTGTTCCGAAGTTTCAGCGTTTTAATTTCCTCTTCGGAAACCATCATTCTGATAGCCGGAATAAATTCAGCAATATCATCGCGAATTGGAAGTGTTTCTAACGGCAGTTCCTCTTTCAATGCACCGTTCAATTTTGCAAATACATCGTTGTATATCGCTTCAATCTCATCAATCGAATCAGCAGCCACAAATATTCCATGGTTTTGCAAAAAGATGATTTGCGCCGCCTTGCCTTTTTCAGCTTTGAATTTGGACAGTTGCTTTTCAACCTCCTTAAACAGCACGTACCCCGGATCGATGTATGGAATATAAACCACCTGATCGCCAAACAATTCATCGAGGTATTTTTCCACCTCGTTGCCACACATCAGTCCGTTTACCTTTGTTGGATGCAGATGCACTACGTAAGAATAATCGATGGCATCGTGCATTGATGTTTCAACCGAAGGACGGCGATCTTTTGTGATGGTAGCTTCCATCAAATCGTCTTTAATCTGGCGTTCGCGCTCAAACGGATCGGCGCTGTATGTTTTTCCCGAGATCAGTTCCAGTTTTTTTCGATCGAGTTTTGCAAAACCATCTTCGGTGATCGTAGCAAGTGCATGACCACTGGCTTTCACCCAAATATTTTCGTCGTTTTTATAAGAAGTGTTTCCACCTCCGGCAATAACCATCTCCGGATTTTTGCCATAGAACTGCGATATCTTAATAAGATTTTCTAATCCTTCCATTTTCTTCTTTCTCGCTAATTTTTGCTCGCAGATTTCGCGGATCAGCGCAGATTTTATTCTTCTGTTTCTCTGCGAATATCTGCGCTATCTGCGTGATTTTTTTTATGCGATCATTTCTTTTATAACCGCATTACCCAGGGTGATTAAATCGGTAACGGAACGCTCAGTACGATCGCCGTTTGCCGTAACAAATCCTTCTTCGCCATGGGTTTTTAAGTATTGATGAGCGGCAATCACACATGCGCCGTCGTACGATACTTTTTTCAAATCTTCGGGCAAAATATCTTCCCCGTCAACTTTTACCTCGATTGGGAAAACTCCCGGCGTATTGTGCTCTGATCCCAGTGAAATTACATAACCCTTTTTGCAAAAATATTTAATGAACTCGCGCAATTTCTGAACTGAATTCCGTGACGGGATCAATTCGATCATATGCACCTTCATAGCCTGTAATTGCTCATCCATAAATTCCCAATCCCTTTCGAAAACAGTGATCAGATTTCCTTTTCTATCGTCGAGCAAAACAGGATAACACGGAATACCACCGGCATCTAAAATATACTCGCTTATTTTTTCCACCGGCGGGAATGATGCAGGCGATTCAGGAACAAACGCAGAACCACCGGCTTTTAACAGTTTGCCACGGATTTCGTTTTCAATTGCTGGAATATCGTCGAGATTTGATTTTGGCTCCACATCAAAAAGTTCGGTGTAGAACATTTTTTTGCCCGACTTTTTCGGATAATTCTCTTCCACCAAAATACGAATGGCTTTGGCAATATGTCTTTCACGAACCAGCTCTTTGGCATATTTCGCTTTTACATCTTCATAAGTAAGGCTCATTTCCGGGTAGATCGATTGCAAAAGATAGTTCACCTTTTCAATCATCTTCGCCACTTGTTTCTGGCTTTCAGTAATCAGATCTTCCAAAAACTTTTTGCTTTCTGTCGAAACCCGGTAGGGATAATTCAACCCTTTACCACTAAAATAAATGCGCCCCGGATTATTCGGATCGTTTATGGTAATATTACGACGTTGCAGTTCCGGAATCAGCCCTATAAACTCAACATTAAACAATGGAAATACGCCATTTTTAACCGCGTAGTTATAAAATTCGTTATAGCCGTCGGAAACAAAAAAGTCGTTAATCCCCAGCACATCCACCTCTTCGTCTTTTGCCAAATCAAAGATCTGCGCAATATTATCGAAAGAGCTGAATGAGTAAGGTGTATGGATGTGACCATTAACATGAGGAATGCTAACATCGCCTCCAATTCGCATTAATGTTTCAATATCCGGGTATTCTTTTAGAAAATTCATATCTGTTATTAGTTATTGGTTAAAAAGCAAGCGTGAATATAAAAAATCCTTTCCTACCAAAAATGTATTCACACTATGCTTTTCAACTAACAAAGATTATATACCTAACTTATTTCTGCGGATTTGCTCAGCGTTTGTATAATTGTTTTTTACAACATGTCCTTTCAACGGAACGATTTTTTCGTGAATTGCATCAAGGAACCAGTCAACCTGCGGGAAGAAATACTCTTCCAGTTCGTAGGCCGGAGTTATCCAGTTACGCGAACCAACAACTACAGGAGGTGCATCCAGATCGTCGAAAGCCAGTTCTGTAATATTTCTTGCCAAATCATTCAGGAATGAACCACGAGAGTTGGCATCTCCAGAAATGATGATTCTTCCGGTCTTTTTAACCGACTCAAGTACTTTTTCGTAGTTGAAAGGAACAAGTGAACGGGAATCGATAACTTCTGCTTCCATTCCGTATTCTTCTTTCAGTTTATCGGCAGCTTCCAATGCGCGATACAATGTTGCACCAATTGTAAGAATTGTAATGTCTTTTCCTTCGCGTTTTACATCCGGCTCGCCAAATGAAATTTCGTAATATTCTTCCGGCACACCACCTTTGTGGAACTGTTCGCCAATGTCGTAAATACGCTGGCTTTCGAAGAAGATCACAGGATCAGTTCCCTGCAAGGCAGTGTTCATTAAACCTTTTGCATCATATGGAGTTACCGGGAATACCACTTTCAATCCGGGAATATGCGCTACCAGCGAAGTCCAGTCTTGCGAGTGCTGAGCTCCGTATTTCGATCCTACAGAAACGCGAACTACCACCGGCATTTTAATTACGTTGCCCGACATGGCCTGCCACTTCGGCATCTGGTTGAAAACCTCATCACCACAACGACCCAAGAAGTCGCAATACATAATTTCAGGAATAACACGACCTCCACACATGGCATACCCAATGGCTGTACCAATAATCGACGCCTCGGAAATTGGCGAGTTAAATAAACGATTATATGGTAATGCCTCTGTCAATCCACGATAAACAGCAAAAGCACCACCCCAATCACGGTTTTCTTCACCGTAAGCGACCAATGTCGGATCTTTATAAAAACGATCAACTACAGCTTCGAAAATACCGTCGCGTAACTGGTACTGTTTAATTTTCGAGAATGGTTTTCCGTTGGCATCAAAAGCAAAACGTTCTTTTTTAGCCAGCTGCTTAACCCGTGGATTTTCTTCAATTGGATGATTAACTTCCACTTCGCGGTCTTCCATTTTATCAACGCTCTCGTTCGAGAACATCATATCACCAATCAGTTCCGGATATTTTTCCATATCCATATGTGGTGACACTTTTTCGTCGATGGCCAGTTTCATGGCGTATTTCATCAACTCTACGATGTCAGCTTTTATATTTTCAAGCTCGGTTTCTTTTGCAACACCGGCTCCAACCAACTCGCTTGCATACGAGGCAATACAATCCTGCTGTTCCCAGGCTTCCACTTCCTCTTTACTTCTGTAAGAAGAAGCATCAGATGGCGAGTGGCCACTGTATCGATAAGTTAAAACGTCGAGCAGAACCGGACCTTTTTTGTCTTTCAGCAGTTCCATTTTGCGTTTGTACGCATCAATTACTGCCAGCGGATTGTAACCGTCAACACGTTCGGCGTGCATACTGTCGCGGTTTACACCGGCACCAATACGAGCGGCAATATCGTAGCCCATGGTTTCTCCACAGGTTTGTCCACCCATCCCATACTGGTTATTCATAATATTGAAAATGATTGGCAGACCACCTTTGTAGGCGCCTTCCCACAGCTGCTCAAACTGGTCCATCGATGCAAAAGCAAGACCTTCCCAAACAGGACCGCAAGCCATTGAAGCATCACCAATATTGGCCACTACAATACCATCTTTTTTATTTACTTTTTTGAATAATGCAGCACCCACAGCAATATCGCCCGAACCACCAACAATAGCGTTGTTCGGATATACTCCAAACGGCGTAAAGAAAGCGTGCATCGATCCACCTAAACCTTTATTGAAGCCTGTTTCGCGGGCAAAAATCTCGGCAAGTGTTCCATAAATAAGGAAACGGCGTGCCAATGATTTAACGTTGCCTTCGTGACCTTCTTTTACAATGTTCAGAATTGTACCATCGAAGAAGTTTGTCATTACATCCATCAATTCGTCGTCGCTCATTTTATGAATGGCCGACATACCTTTGGCCAAGATTTCGCCGTGAGAACGGTGTGAACCAAAAATAAAATCCTCAACGCCCAGATGATAAGCCATACCAACCGCTGCCGATTCCTGCCCGATAGACAAGTGAGCCGGTCCGGGATGGTTGTACTCGATTCCCTCGTACTCTCCCTTTGTTTTAATCAGATTCAACATCGTTTCGAACTCACGAATCAATGCCATATCATGGAAGATATTAACGAATTCTTCGTTCGAGAAATTTGCTTTTTCCTCATCAATACTTTTGTCGTATTGATTTACAGGTATCTCTTTGAATTGAATGGAACCCGGTTTTCTTACTTCAACCGGATCAATAAATTGCGACTTAGGCATGGTATTTTGTTTAATTAATTTTTACTCTTTTCTATAATTCAGACCTGGATCCGTCAGCTGACAGACAGGGTGACGTTCAAACATGATTAGCAGGAACTACCCCAAGTACGTCATGCTGAACTCGTTTTAGCATCTCAACTTTTATAATCAATGTCCGAAACTAAAAACGGTTTCCTTAAAAATCTCCGAAACGGTTGGATGTGGAAATACCACTTCTTCCATTTCTTTCAGTGTCATTTCAGCTTCAATGGCCATACAGGCACCGTAGATCATTTCGCTCGATGGATTTCCAATCATATGAACACCCAGCACTTCGCCATATTTTGCACCGACCAAAACTTTGCACGATCCGCTGCCACCTTCATTCTCAGCAACAAACCTTCCGGCATAAGCCATGGGCAGTTCGGCAATTTTATAATCGATCCCTTTTGCTTTTGCAGATTCTTCGGTTAAGCCAACACCCGATATTTCAGGATTGGTGTAAACCACCGCAGGAATGGCATTGTAACGCATTTTATCCGGGCGACCGGAAAGGTTATTAACCACCACTTCACCTTCGCGGCTGGCAGTGTGTGCCAATAATGAGAAACCTGTTACATCGCCGGCTGCATAAACGTTTGGAATATTGGTGCGCATTTTTTCGTCCACCTTAATTCCGCCTTTGAATAATTCAACACCCAGATTCTCCAGGCCAAAACCTGTGGTTACCGGTTTGCGGCCAACACTCATTAATATTTTATCACCTTCAATCTCGGTTACTTTTCCGTCTTTTTCGAAGCTTACTTTAGTTCCGTCAACCTTGGTAACTTTTGACGACAAATTAAACTCAATACCTTTTTTGGCGTATAGCTGTCGCAACATGGCACTTTGTCCTTTGTCCATTCCGGTCAGAATCTCATCCAGCATTTCAATGATGGTAACTTTTGTACCCAGACTGTTAAATATACTGGCGAACTCCATACCAATAACACCTCCGCCGATGATCACCAATGATTTTGGCTGCTCTTTCAATTGCAAAATCTCGCGATTGGTCAGTACATCATTATTGTCCTGTACTCCGGGAATTGGAGGCACAAAAGCTTCTGAGCCGGTACAGATCATTAGGTTGGCTGCATTATATGCTTTACCACCAGCTTCAATCTCAATACCATCGGCACTTCTCTTTTGTATCATCGCTGCCTCGTTGACCACATCCACTTTAAACTGCTTCATTTTCATGCCAACGCCGCCAACCAGTTTTTTCACCACTTTATTTTTGCGGGCCATCATTTTTTTGAAGCTAAACGACAGATCATTCGCTTCAACACCGTATTTACTTCCGGTTTTTGCGCTGTCGTATATTTTAGCCCCGTAAAGCAAGGTTTTTGTAGGAATACAACCTTCGTTCAAACAAACACCGCCCAGTTCTTTCTTTTCAAAAAGAACCACTTTCAGTCCTTTTGCCCCGGCTCTTTCGGCGGCAACATACCCGCCCGGTCCGGCACCTATTATTGCTAAATCGTACTTCATTTCGGTATTAATAATCAAAGCTTAAGTTTTCAATTTCAATAGCCACCTGCTTCACAAAACGTGTTGCCATTCCGCCATCCAGTGCCTGGTGATCGTAAGTCAAACTCAAGCCCATGTATGGAACAAAACCATAAACGCCGTCACCCAGATCTTTTGGTCGCGGAACAATGGTATTTACGCCCAGAATAGCTACCTGCGGAAGGTTAATTACCGGTGTAAACATCTCTACACCATAGTTTCCAAGATTTGAAACGGTAAATGATGCAGCCTCTGAAGAAAGCAACTCAGGATCGATACTTCCTGTACGGCATGCATCGGCAACCACTTTAAACTGGTTACACAACCCTGTTATCGACAGATCATCAGCATTTCTAATTACCGGAACCATCAAACCTCTGTCGGTATCAACAGCTAAACCTAAATGTACTTTATTGAAATATTTTACGCTGTCGCCAAGGAAATGTGCATTTACATCAGGAAACTGTTTCAGCGCTTTAATAACGGCGAAACAAACCATATCATTCAGTGTGATATTCGGCGCCCCTTCGTTGGCCTTAATTTCTTTACGCAAGGCCAATAATCTTCTGGCATCGGCACCTAAATGGTGCGTTAATTGTGCCGAATTCTGCAACGACTGATGCATTGCTTTGGCAATCAACTTGCGTATATGTGGCATTTTCCTGATCTCGAAATCATCGGCATAAACCGGGTTTGCTCCAAGATCGGATGCTTTTACTGTTCCGGCCAAACCACTTCCTTCGCCGGCGACTTCCAATCCTTCAGTTTTGGCTACCTCTTTCGCCAGCGGCGACATTTTAGGCTGCGATGCTGCAAACGCTTGCACATCACGCTCGATTACACGTCCGCCAGGACCTGAACCTTCAATCGATTCGTAAGGCACTGCTTTCTTTTCTGCCAGCTTTTTAGCCCGTGGAGAAATCTTCACCTTCTCGCCCTCCGCTTTTTCCTTCAATACTACCCGAACCTCTTCTTGTTTTTCCTCCGAAACTTCTTCAACCTCCTCATTTACTTCGACAGTATCTTCCGGTGCTGTTCCAGCAGAAAACTCATCGATGTTTTCGCCCGGCTGGCCAATTACGCCAATGGTTTGCAAAACAGGCACCTCATCTCCTTCTTCGCAAAACACAGCAAGCAAAACGCCATCTTCTTCAGCTTCCTGTTCAAATGATGCTTTATCGGTTTCATAAGCAAAGAGCACATCGCCCTTTTTCACGTCCTCTCCTACTTCTTTTGTCCATTCGGTAAAGATGCAGGTCTCAACGGATTGCCCCTGGCGAGGCATTATTATTGGTGTAGCCATAGTATTTTAATATTTTGGACAAACATAACCTACACTACTTGTATTTACAAGTTAATTCATTGTTTTTACTTAAAACCCTAATCTACAACCTTTTTAACACATTTACAAGTAACTTGTAAATACATTTATTTAATTTTGTCTTTACATCTAAAAAGAAAAACGCTTATATTTGTCACTCGACAAAAAATCAAAAAAATGCGTCTGAACAAAAATTTACCGCAATACAAAGTGGTTTACGAAATTATTCGCAAACACATATCAGATGGAGTTTACCTGAAAGGTGACATTCTACCATCGGAAAACGAACTTTGCGCGGTACATCAGACAACACGCCCTACTATACGCAAAGCACTTGACCGTCTTGTTCACGAAGGCTATATTCGAAAGAAACAGGGGAAAGGAAGTATTGTAATGGGCGTTCCTCAAGGAGTTGGTATTTTATCGTTATCGGGTACCACCAGCGCTGTAGGACAGGAAAACCTTATTACGGAGATAATTGTAAAACCGGAGATCAGACAGTGGGACACCACAAATCTTGCCTATCCGCTATTGAACAATGAAGAAGAATTCGGCTGTATCTATTTCGAGCGCCTGCGGATAATGAACAAGCAGCCGGTTTTCTACGATATTACCATGATGCCCAACATCAACCTGCGTCGTTTTATCAGCCGAAACCTGGAGAACAAATCGCTGTTCAACATCCTGCGCACCCTATACGACATAGAAGTCACCGGTGGCGAACAACGCCTGATGGCAATTTTGGCCGACGATAAAATTCAGGAATACCTGAATGTAAAAGAGGGACACCCGATTCTTCACATCAACCGCAAAATGGAAACCAGCCGCGAGGGCTTTTTTATCTACAGCCAGGTGTATTGCAACAGCGAGAAGTACGCTATTTTTGGGACGTTTTAATTCTACACTTAAATAAAATCCGCTACAGTACTATAGCACAATCCATGTTTACCGGCGAATTAGTCCTTTATTCCCAACTCCAGGTTTGCAACACCGGCATCCGATAAAGTATCGGCAATAACCATTGCAGCGCCCAATGCACTTGAATTATCAATCTCTGATATCAGAACTTTTTTACCCGGAAAGCTCTTTTTCAGCAATTCTATAAAAATTGGGTTTCGGGCAAAACCTCCTGAAACGTACAAAATCTCAGTTTTATCACTTTTGGGAACAACCAGCTTGATGCTTGTTACACAAAGTGCTGTCAGATCGATCATCAATTTGGTGTATGCTTGCTCATAATTTACAAAAACACTTAAATCAACAATCTTCAATCCATCCTCAAAACTTTCCTTGCCGTTGGGAAAATATACGGAAGCCTCTCCGTATTTGTTTGAAAGCACATCAACCAATTCCTGATCGTTTTTTACTTTTTTGAATGTGTTTTGCGCAACATCAAAATGTTTGGACAGTTTTTCAGCCCAAACTTCGTGAAAATGCCCCATAAACAAACGCGAAGATTTTACCTGCTCTTTGTTGGGCGTCAGGAAACACAAACAATCCAGCTCCAGCTCACCGGCCGTCAGCGGCTCTTTGTTGTATGGGTTCATGTTGATGCACCATGTTCCGGTTGATACCAGAATAAACTTTGCGGGACTGGCTTTTAAATAGGGCACCAGCGAAGCCGAACTATCGTGAATACCGGTTCCAACTTTTACCTCTTTTCCAGCCACATCGGCCGTAAAAACGACATCGTTGTTAACAGGCTCCGGTAGAGCAATTTCATAATCGCTGATCCATTGATGATATTTCATTTGATCGAAATCCCACATAAAGGTATGGCACCCGATCGAGGTCGGCTCCGATACTATTTCGTTTGACAAAGTGTACGATAAATATTGCGGAAAATGCAATATTGATTTTACTTTTTCAAACAGTTCTGGCTTTTCTTGTTTTAACCACAATATTTGAATTCCGGAATTCAGCAACAATCCCAACGCCGGGCTGGCCGTATTTCGGCAAAACTCATTTTTCCCACCATACTGATTAAAAAGACCCGCTGCAATCGTTTCAGAAACCTCCTTTAAATAGTTGTAAACCGGTGTCAGCCGTTGCCCTTTCTCATCCAAAAACATCAGCGATGCACCGTAAGTTGAAAAATTCACACCTTTCAAATCGTATTCATTACCGACAACAATTTCTTCAAGACTTTTGCTTATCCACAAAGTGATCAGACCGATGTCGTCGCACTCAAATCCGTCATCGTCGCTTATAACCGGAAACTTTTCTTCGTGCTGTTTTACAACCTTAAAATTGCTGTCGAACAACAACACTTTTTTGTTGGTTTTTCCTATGTCGAAAACAGCGATTACTTCAGTCATTTTTTGAAGATAAAAATCCTCCCCTGCCTAATAAATAAGAGACAGAAAAGGATTGAAATTTGAAACTTAACTTATCTTTTTAAGAGCACGTCTTTCTCGTACTGCTGAATTTCTCCAATATAATCCATACCTGTTGGAACACCCTCCTGCAAACAGTAATAATCCCAAACTGCGCTGAATGGCATTGTTTTCAGTTCTTCCAACATGGCCAAACGCTCGAAGTTTTTACCGGCTTCTTCAATGGCTACCAAAGATTTTGTAGGTTCAAGAGCAGCAATAAGGAATGCTTTTTGAGCAGCGCGCGTACCGGTTACATACGCACCAATACGATTGATAGATGCATCGAAAAAGTCTAACCCAATATTTACACGGTCAAGGAAATCGTTACGCATAATTTCTGAAGCAATCAACTGAACATCTTCGTTTAATGTAACAACATGATCAGAATCCCAACGTACGGGACGGGTTACATGCAGCAATATTTCATCAACAAACTGTAATACGGCTGAAATTTTATCTCCTACCTGCTCGGTTGGATGAAAGTGTCCGGTATCCAAACAGATCAGTTTATCGTTTTTAATGGCATATCCCAGGTAAAAATCGTGCGAACCAACCGTCATCGACTCCACACCAATACCAAATAATTTACTCTCAACCGCATCTTTCATATGCTCTTTTGGATACTCGGTTGCCATAGCTTCGTCAAGCGACTTTTTTAAATTAGCACGGTATCCATTACGATCAATCGGTGTATCTTTTGATCCGTCAGGAATCCAGGTATTATGCACACAAGGAGTACCCAGTTGTTTCCCTGCTTCAGCAGAAATAGCACGACAACGTTTTACGTGCTCCACCCAAAACATACGGTTTTCTTCGTTTTTACTCGACAAGGTAAAACCATCGGCAGCACGGTCGTGAGAAAAACAAGTGGCATTAAAATCCATACCAATTCCCTGTGCTTTACACCAATCAATCCAGCTTTGAAAATGTTTTACTTCAATCTCGTCGCGGTCAACTTTCTCCCCCTGAAAATCACCGTAAATAGCATGAAGATTCAAACGCTGTTTACCCGGAAGTAAGGAAAGTACTTTTTCCAGATCGGCACGCATTTGCTCAATAGTCGTTGCTTTTCCGGGATAGTTACCGGTTGCCTGAATTCCTCCTGAAAGTTCGCCATCAGCCGTTTCAAACCCACCAACATCATCTGTTTGCCAACAATGCAACGAAATATTTACATCTTTCATTTTTGCAATGGCAGCATCGGTATCTACACCAATCGCAGCATATTGCTCTTTGGCTATTTCGTAAGCCCTTTTTATTAATTCATTCATCGTTCTATTATTTTCTTGATTTTTTATTCCATGTAAAACACCTCTTCCAGCGGCACCGATACGGGCGAATTATCGGGGTTCGACTTCATTATATCTTTCATAAAAGCCCACCATTTTTGTACAATTTCTGTTTGGCCTAAATCCTGCGAGCCACCTTCGCCGCTTACTTTCTGAAAAGCAAATAAGGTATTGGTTTCTTCATCGAGAAAAATAGAATACTCACAAACACCGGCCTCCTTTAGCAGCTGTTTCAATTCCGGCCAAATTTCAGCGTGTCGTTTTTTATATTCTTCTTTTTGCCCCTCGTTGAGGTACATTTTAAATGCCAGCCGTTTCATCTGCTTAAATATTTTGATTCATTATCCCAGGGCATTAAGTTCAGGATATAACCACTTGGCTATTCCTATTACGATAACCGATAAAAGAATGGTTCCGATTCCGATAAGAATCATATTGAAAGCCTTCCTGGAAACGCTCCGCCACTCTTTTCGGTAAAATCCCCACAAATTGGCAGTAAGAATAATGGTTGCCATGTGAAGCGTCCACGAGCTGGCACCGTTACCGATTTTGGTCTCGCCCATTCCATAGAAAAAGAACTGAAGAAACCAGGTTGATCCGGCAAGTGCGCAAAACAGGTAATTTTTAAGAAGCGGTGTTTTCTTATCGACAAAATCGCCACCGGTTTTATTTTTCAGAATCAGTGCAACCGACCAAATCAGGTTGGTTGTTAAGCCTCCCCAAAGGATAACAAAGAAAATAATGTTGTTTTCGAAGAGGTATTTAAATCCGCTGCCATTTTCTGTTATAAAAGAATAATCCTGCTGAACTGCCATCGTGCGGGCTACTTCTGCCATTTCTTTTCCGGTATCGATTCCGAAACTAAAAAATGCGCTTAAAACACCTGATATTACGGCAATTATTAATCCTTTTACCAGCTTAAACTCTTTATTAACTCCATCTTTGTTTCCTGCCAGATCCTTGTCTTTTATAATACCGGCACGTCCGCTAAGAATAATACCTACTACTAAAATAACAATGCCCAGCAGCACAATTCTACCTCCGGTACTTCCAAAAAGGTCAGAGAAAGAAAGTCCTGCAGGAAGCAATTCGGCAACTCCCGGAATATTACGAAAGATGGGTAAACCCAGCGATCCTACTACAGAAGTAATTCCTAATAAAACAGAATTACCAAGCGACATACCTAAATAACGAATGGCCAACCCATAGGTTAGTCCTCCTATTCCCCAAAGCAAGCCCATAATAAAAGTGTTTCTGATTACACTTCCTTCGGCTGATTGAAGAATTCCCTGCCAATCGGGGATTGTTAAAACAACAGCCAGATAAGGCATAATCAGCCACGAGAAAATACCTCCTACAATCCAGTAGATTTCCCAACGCCATTTATTCACCCAGTTATAAGGCATGTACCAGCTTCCGGATGCCATACCGCCAAGCGAATGAAAAATAATTCCAAGTAGAGCTTGCATATTGATTAGTTTTATGGTTTAAATAAATTGATACATTTTAGTTCAATTAGAGAACCTAAAAATATTTCCATTTTTTAGTGAAAACAATACATAAACTGGCAAATAATTTATATTTTTTGACACTAATTAAATGAACGAGTATTTTAAATATCTAACAACAAGTGAAGAAGATATAGACTGGGGTTTATATTTAAAGGTAGCCGGATATGCCCGGATAAAAGCCGACACACAATACCCAACAAAAGATCATCCGTCGGAATATTATTTTGAATGGAAAAACGGACGGATTCTTCATGAATTTCAGCTGAATTACATAACAGAAGGTACAGGAATATTTGAGAATTCAACGGGAAAATTCCAGGTAAAACCGGGGAGTTTAATTCTAATTTTCCCCAATGAATGGCACCGCTACCGCCCCATAAAAAAAACCGGCTGGGTAGAAAACTATGTTGGTTTTAACGGACACATTGCCAACCAGCTTCTGAATCACCCAATGTTTTCGTCGCAGCAACCGGTTATCCAGTGTGGCATTCGTGAAGAAATTATCGACTCCTATTTAAAAATATTTGATCTGGTTGAAAAAGAGCAACCAGGCTACCAGCAAATAGCATCAGGAATGGTGGTAAAACTTTTGGGATACATTATTTCATTCGAAAAACGAAAAGGATTCTCCGGGAAACAGATCTCCAAAGTTATTGAAGAGGTGCGCTTTTTAATGCGTCAGAATGCTGCACAGGAATTCGATTTGGAAGAGCTCGCACGTCAGCACAATGTGGGTTACTCCTATTTCCGGAAAATGTTTAAAAAATACACCGGTGTTTCGCCCGGGCAGTATCATTTACAGTTGCGTATAATCCGTGCCAAAGAACTGCTGATTTCTACCGATAAAAGTATTAAAGAGATCAGCCTTGAACTTGGCTTTCAAACCATACATTATTTCAGTTTGATCTTTAAAAAGAAAGTTGGCATGAATCCTTCGGAATTTCGCAAACGCCTGAATTAATTGTAAAAAAAGCGTTTCAAAATTGAATGTGGAATTTCTTTAAAAGCCCGTAAATATCATTGCTCATCCTTGCAAACAGAACTAAGTTCGTGCTGAAAATTGAGATTCAAAAAATTTCGGTTATTTTGTAGTTTTTAAAATATTCAGACATTGGCTAATAATTATCATCTTAACGTTTCTGAGATACTCGATCATATTTCTTTAGATTGTGTAATATTTGGTTTTCACGACAACGAATTAAAAGTTTTAATGCTTCGGCTAAAGCACACAAAAGCATATGCTTTGCCCGGTGGTTTTTTAAAACACGAAGAAACGCTGGAACAAGCCGCCGAACGAACCCTGAAAGAACGAACCGGATTGGACAATATATTCCTGAATCAGTTTAAGGTTTTTAGCGATCCACTTAGGGATAAGCCGAAAAAAGACGATCCTGAGTTTTTAAGAAACGAACCGCCCGAAGTGGTTGAGTTTTTCAAAAAGCGTTTTATTTCAGTAGGATTTTATGCGCTGGTTGAGTTCTCGAAAGTTGATCCAAAGCCCGACGCACTTTCTGAAGCCTGTGAATGGATAAGCCCGTTTGCCAATGTTGAAATGTTTATCGACCACAAAGATATTATTGATAAAGCACTGACAACTTTGCGTATTCAACTGAATCAGCAACCTATTGGGCTAAAACTGCTGCCCCGGAAATTTACCATGCCGCAATTACAAAAGCTGTACGAGACGATTTTGGGCCGCGAACTCGACCGCAGAAATTTTCAGCGAAAAATATTGTCATATAAAATCCTGAATAAACTGAATGAACGAAAAACAGGCGGAGCCCATAAAGCACCGTTTCTTTACGAATTCAACCGCGAGAGCTATAAAAAAGCATTGGAGGATGGTTTGAGTGGCATTTGGTAGCACTTTTAGCTACACAAAATGTTTCCGAACAAAAGTACGGCTAACCAACCACAACAAAGTAAGGAAGAACACAAAACCAATGGCTGCAAATAAGCCTATTGAGAGGTTTTGTGTAGCTTTATCGATTGCCTGAAATACCCAGTGCGTTGGAAAAACCCCAAACAGATGCACAAATTTTTCGGGAACAAAAAACGCTGCAACCGGAATCAACACCAACATATTAAAAGCTTTTACATACACCATTCCCTGCATGCGGTTTTGTACCATTGAATTAATGGCCAAAGCGTAAACCGGAACTACCAGCGCAGCCAAAAACGAAATAAGTAAAATTGATACCACCGACAGATGGCAAATCGTTTGTACGAGCAATAATATCAAATTCAGGGCAACTGTAAATAAGTAAGGAATCAGGAAACGAGAAAACACATACTCCGGCTTGCTTAACGGAACAACACCATAAACCTTGGCTACTTCCGATTCTTTTTCATCAATCAAAACCATAGTATTTATAAAACAAAACAGCTGTGTGTTTTCAATAACCGCAACCACCAAAAACAACGACAAGTAAGGAATAAGAAAAGCGTATTTTTCAAGTAGCGGAGGAACAGCCCAGATAATCAGCGCAAACAAAATTACCGGTAACACCAAAAATGATTTTAGCGATGGATCGCGAAAGATCAGCTTAAAATCAGTAAAAGCCAGTTTAAAAATCTTTTTCATTTCTCGTGTTTTATTGGTGAACAATTTTGTTTGAAAAGCGACGAAATGCCATCCAGTAAAAAAGCGGAATAAAAATAGCGATAGAAACAGCTGCGTATACAAAATTAACCGTCGTGCCGCTAACTGCGTAATCGATAAGATCAAGACTTCCCTGTATCGGGAAAATATATTTTACCGCTCCTATTTTAAAAACCCCCAGGTATTGCAGAAGTGGCAGGTTTACAAATGCGAGAAAAACAGGAATAGAAGTCATGGTAAATTTTAAAAACTCGCCGGAAAAAGTAAGCATGTATAATCCCAGCAGCGAGGATAGGATACAAATTGAGAGTGAACCGAATGCATACCAGGCAATATTAAAGTCAAATCCTTTTACAGAAAATGCCAGCCCCAATGAACACACCATTCCAATTAACGAAATAGAAAGCACTTTGGACAGGAGCAGATGATGCAAATTGAAGGGAGTTACAATAATAGCTTGCAGGATTTGGTGTTTCATTTCAATGTAAATGGCCAGTGCAATAAAAAAGTAACCAATTACTGATGGGTCGTTTAACACAAGTGCGACCAGCAGTTTATCCAAACTGCCAATATCGCGCAAGAAATATAGTACCAGACCATACATTAGCGTTACCACAAAACTGATCGTTATTATGCTGTTTTTTTGCAATAGAACGAACTGCCATTTAAGTTGGGAACCAAAACTATTCATCACCCAACGATTTTCCGGTTACACGAATAAAAACCTCTTCCAAAGTTGCCTCAAGCGTATGAATGCGCTTTACCTCATCCTTTTTCAGAAATTCCAAAAACTGTGGATTTGCACCAATATCTTTCAAAGGAAATTCCTCAGAATTTCCGTTTTTCAAATCAACTTTAACAGCTGCTTTTCCGTAACTGCTTTTCAGGTTGCGCGGAGTGTCAGTGAGCACGAGTTTTCCATCTACGATAAACGATACGCGGTCGCAGATACCATCGGCCGTTTCCATACTGTGCGTGGTTACAAAGATGGTTTTCCCCTGGTTCTTCAGATCCAGAATGTGCTGTTTTATTTTGTGTGCATTTACCGGATCAAGACCAGTGGTTGGCTCATCGAAAAACAAAATATCCGGATCGTGCTGAATGGCACGAATAAAATTCAGACGCATTTTCATTCCCTTTGAATAGGTCTCTACCGGCTTGTCCATGGCATCCAGCAGGTCAACCATTTCAAAAAGCTCTGTACTGTTATGTTTTTTTCCGTTTGGGTAGAAAGCAGCAAACAACTCCAGATTTTCCTTTCCTGTCAATTTCAGGTAATGATTGGGTAACTCAAATCCAACACCAATCCGCTCGAAATACGAATTGTTCCACTCCGAAAGGTTTTTCCCATCAATTTTTACCTGCCCTTTGTAGCCTTCCAGAATTTTGTACAACACTTTCTGCGCTGTACTTTTCCCGGCTCCTGAAGGCCCGAGAAAACCAAATATCTCACCTTTTGTAATCGAAAAGTCAAGACCTTTTAATGTTGGGCCATCGTTTCCGGGGTATTGAAACACCAAATTTTCAACCTGTATCATTCGTTTAGTTTTTATCAAAAGCCGGTTTGGCCAGTTTTATATAGTCAGCAACTACCTGCATTAAATCGTTCTTTTTACCGAAGTAAACCGGCTGTTGCTTTTCAATGCTTTCCTTGGGATTGATTACGTCGCTTACTTCCAGCTGTTCCTGAATACTGATGCCCAGTTTATACAAGAAGAATCCCTGTGTTTTTACCGGAATATCAGAACGGAACAAACCCTTTTGAACTTCATATTCCACCATCTTTTCAAAGCCTGCCACCACCTGCGACAGTAATTCGTTGTACAAATGTTTGATGGAAGGTGAATTGAGATTTTGTGTCAGGTTATGCAAAAAATGACTTTGCAAGGGATTTTCATCATCAAAGCGAAATCCGTGTTCGTACAAAGCAGAAAAGTAAGCCCAAAAGTTGGGGTAATTTTCGCGTTTTACCGATTCTGTATACTTTGTTTTAACGGCAACCGATTCGTTTACCAAGTACATAAACAAATCCAGTTTATCGTTAAAATACTGGTAAATACTTCCTTTGGCAATTCCCAGTTGTTTTACCACCATCGAGATAGAAGCTTCGTCGTAGGTCTTTACAGCAAACTCTCTCAAAAAAGCATCTGTGATCTGTTTTTTCTTTTCTTCTTTTAGTTTTATGAATGTTTCTTTTGGCATAATTATGACTACCTGGTCACAAATATAAAAACAAAAATGACTACCCGGTCATAAACAATAAAGAATGAATCCATGTTTTACAGCAACCTTATGTCATAAACAGACAGGTAAAGCCCCTGAAACCAGTTCAGGTTGACGACAGAACAAACACAAAAAATAGTATTAACGACATGTTGAACTTGTTTAAAAATATCAGCTATTATCAAATTGACATACTGACCGTTAACACCAAAATACAAAGAATTTATGATTGAAGTTTTTGAAGCACCGCATCTTTATAACTGCGGCTTACCGGAATTTGCTTTTTACCGATTTCGATTATTTCTGAAGTGAATGAGCTGATAGCATTAACGGCCACTATAAACGAGCGATGCACCCGCAGAAAATCCTGCTGTGGTAATTTGGCTTCGATGCTCGAAATGGTTTCGCGGGTTACCACTGTTTTATCAACCAGATGTATTTTAATATAATCGGCCAGACTTTCAATATAAAGGATCTCCGGGAAATTTATTTTTATCATTTTGCGGTCGGAGCGCACAAATACCGATTCGCTTTTCTCGGGCTCAATCCGTGCCGGCTCGTCAAAATCCACTTGCTGATTTTCGTTCAGGTATTTATTAATACTTTGCATCAGGCGACCAAACGAAATAGGTTTGAGTAAATAATCTACCGCTTGCAAATCAAAACCATCAACCGCATACTCGCGATAGGCAGTAGTAAAAATCACTTTTACCGAATTATTAATGGATTTGGCGAATGATAAACCCGAAATCTCCGGCATATTTATATCGAGAAAAACCAAATCGATAGAACGATTGCTGATTACATTAAACGCTTCGATGGCATTTTTACACAACGCCACAACTTCAATGGTTTCGATCTTCCGGAGATGGCTTTCCAGAATTTCGCGTGCCATCGGCTCGTCGTCGACAATAATGCAACGTATTTTACTCATCTCCCCGGTCTGATTGTTTTGTTTTTGTCAGGTCGCAAATTACAAGTTTTGCAAAGTACCAATTCTCCTTTATTTCGTTTGCCAGCTCATAATTATTCGGGTAGTTTAAATCCAGCCGCTTCCGGATATTCAACAGCCCAAGCCCGCCATTTTTATATTCGTTATCCTCTTGAATAAATGAATTTCCTATCACAAATTTCAGGCAGTCATTGTCAACCCGAACCTCAATTTTGATCCTCAAAAATCCATCCACTAAGTTACCATGTTTAAAGGCATTTTCAACAAACGGAATCAACAACATCGGAGCCACCTGAATCTCCTCATTCACTTCTGTCGATTTAAAATCAACTTTCAGCGTATCCTGAAAACGTACTTTTTCCAACTCAATGTATTCCTGAATATGCAGTACTTCTTCTTTCAAACTTACCAGTGGTTTGTTTACCTGGTACAATATATAATCAAGCAGATTTGAGAGTTTCAGAATAATATCGGGCGTTTGTTTCGACTGCTTTAAGGCAAATCCATAAATCGTATTTAAAGTATTAAACAGAAAATGTGGATGGATCTGACGTTTTAAATAGTGCAACTCCTGCTCTTTTAGCTGCAGCTGCGTTTCCAGAATTTTGTTTTGTAACTCTTTGTTTGCGGTAGCTGTTTTAAAGCTCTGGTTTAAAATGCTTACAAAACTAATTACACCAACCACAATAATTACCAGCAGCAAAACGAAGAAGAAGTTTTTGCTCATTGGCGGCATCTCATTCAGGTTAAATTTAAGTACCAAAATCAGGCAGGTATAAATTAGCAAGGAGATGACATAGGAAATATAAACGAATGTATAAAAGCTGTAAAGGGCAAATTTCCAGTAACGTTTAGCCAGTAAATACCGCGGAATAAGACGGTAGTTTACAAAATAGGTAACGCCAATTGTTAGCGGCAATAAACCGCTCGAGAACCACAGTGCATAATCAACTTTATCAGAATTGTAGCTAAAAAAATAGAAAAAGAAAAACCAAACCGCCACCCAAAACAGGGCATGGAAAAGGATCGTTTTAAAGTTTATTTTCGTCAAAAGGTTCATTAATACAATACTACTGATTTTTCACGAACCGGCATTTTTTTAGCGACGAATTACGGATTTTCTTCGCTTTGTTGCATTTATAACATTTCGTTTTCGGTTTATAAGCTTAATTTTGAAAAAACACGTACAGAATGTTCCATCTGTCGCAATAAAATAAATGCGATCAGTTTCTGACTTACATTTGATTAGTATTTATTTAAAAACTAAAATTATGAATGGATTAATTAGCAAACTTAACGATGGCGGTCCTGCTTTTACCTACATTATCGTACTTACATTTTTAGTACTAATCGGCCTGTTTGTACGTGGAATTTTAATGAAAGGAGAAAAATACAAGACCATCGAATTAATGAAGCAAATAAGTTGGTTCGCCGTAGCCTGGGGATTTTTGGGGCGTACTTTCGGACTGATTATGATCTTCGATAAAGTTCAGGCGATGGGCGATGTAGCACCAAGTGTATTTGCCGACGGACTAAAAATAGCATTGGTTGCTCCATTGTGCGGAATTCTGGTATTTGCGTTAACACGATTAGGAATTGTTGTACTTATTAGCCTGCAAAAGAACTACCAGCCACAGGAAAATAATTAAACCTTACTTTCATTTCGAACAAAGAGAGAAATCTGTTACATCCAAGAATAGTTTAACAGATTTCTCCTCATTCTTCGTCGAAATGACAATTCATTTTTCTATTCTACCACATTCCCGGATACTTCGCCTTCAACACTATCTCCGTTTGTTTGTTGCTTAGTAAAACACAAGCAAACGGAACACATGAAACCAATCGAAAACATGGATGATGTTATCCTTATCCTGGATTCCATTATTAAAGAATCGTTGAAAACCGGCGACACGCTGGGCTATTTTGCCGTTCTCTACCAAAAAGTAACTGTCAAGGTAAAAGAGGAAATTCAGAATAATTTTTTTGATGATGGCCCGCGAATGGAAAAACTTGATGTTGTTTTTGCCAAACGTTACATCGAAGCTTATTTTGTCTGGAAGAATAACGAGCCGGTAACTCAATCGTGGGCGATTGCTTTTACAGAAGCCTCCAACAACAATCTGCTGGTGATTCAACACCTTATACTGGGAATGAATGCTCACATTAATCTCGATCTTGGCATAGCTGCCGCCGAAATTTCTGCCCCAGGAAAGATCTATGAGCTGGAAGATGATTTTAAGCGGATAAACGACATTCTGGCATCGATGGTAGACGAAGTACAGCAGGGACTCTCTTCCATCTGGCCGTTTTTGCGAAAGCTTCTAAAGTGGCTGGGACAGGCCGATAATTTGCTGGTTGATTTTAGTATGAAAATTGCCCGCAACGGAGCATGGAAATTTGCCAGTGAAATAGCTTCATTTGAAAAAGTAGCTTGGCCGGAAACAATCAGGGTCAGAGACCAAAAAGTAGTCGATAAAACCCGGTTGATTACCGATCCGGGGAAAGTTATTCGGTTTCTATTCCAAATTATTCGTTGGACAGAACGCGGAACGGTAAGCGATAAAATTCAAAAATTAAGGCGGTAAAATTTTTCTTCACCGCCTTAATCCATTCATCAGTATCATAGTTGAATGTCATTTCGAACAAAGTGAGAAATCTGTAATTGATTTCGCTTAAGAAAGAGATTTCTCAGTCGTTCCTCCTTCGAAATGACAAACAAAGTTATCCTTCAATCTTTTTATTGACCACCTTCAGAATTTCGGATTCTTTTTCTTTTGCAGCTTTCAATAAGTGTTCTGCGTTTGATAAAGCCTCACTTAAAAACTCGGCATCAGCAAAACCTGCTGCATTAATCTTCACATTCAGGTAAGCACCGTGAACAGCTGTGCGTGCGCATAAAGCCCCTACCCCGGCATCGGAAACCGAATTCGGATTACCAACTTCGGCCATGGCCTGCATCACTTCCAGGGAATCGTGCGCCAGTTGCATTACTTTTAACGGCACTTCAATGGCATTTTTTGTGGCATCATGAATGGCTTGTTTACGTTCGGCTTTTTCCTGCTCGCTGGATTTTGGCAATCCAAAAGCAGCCATAATCTTGTTAAAAGCATCGGTATCTTCATCCACACAATCCAATAAAGCGGTATGGTAATATTTTCCTTTTTCCGCCCAGTCGGAGAATTCTTCCCAGCGCTCGTCCCAACCACGTTTATGCGCCGACAAATTGGCAACCATAGCACCTAAAGCGCCACCCAATGCACCAACATAAGCAGAAATGGAACCTCCGCCCGGAGCCGGCGATTCAGAAGCTGTTTCATCTTTAAATTGTGTCAACGTCATGTCAATCAGCTTTTTCGCTGACTTATCCTGGATCACATATTCAATGATTTTCTTTTTCGGATCGAAAGGCCCAAGTTCGTCCAGCCCAAGAGATTTTATCGCAATCTTTATGATCTCATCATCCGAAATACCGGTTGAACGTTCTTGTTTGCGAAGGAAATATTTTCCGGCATCCAACATCGCCTGTAGCGGAATTAAACCCACCAACTCGGAACCAGTTACACGAATTCCACGTTCGGTAGCCTTTTTGCAGGTTTCATCAAAAGCTACGTGCACAGGTGTAACTGTTATGTCGGTCAAATTAATCGAGATTTGGGCAACTCCATATTCTTCGATGTACCAGCCAATGGCGCGGGTCTTTTTCAAACTGCCCGGAATACGAACCGGCTCACCATTTTCATCTGTAACAATTTTCCCGGTAATTGGATCTCCTTCGCGTTTTACACGTCCTGCTTCACGAATATCAAACGCAATGGCATTGGCACGGCGGGTTGAGGTTGTATTCAAATTAATATTGTACGCAACCAAAAAATTACGGGCTCCGATGGCTGTTGCGCCACTTCCGGCCACTCTTTCGTTCCATGCATTGGGACCAAAATCAGGCTTCCACTTTTCTGTTGTAATACGCTCTTTTAAAGCTTCGTACTCACCCGAGCGACAATTCGCCAAACTGCGGCGCTCTTCTTTAAACGCAGCAAACTCATAACTAAACACCGGAATTCCCAGCTCTTCACCAACACGTTGCCCGAGTTTGCGGGCGTACTCAATGGCTTCTTCCATACTCACATTGGCCACCGGCACTAAAGGACAAACATCGGTAGCGCCAAAACGCGGGTGCTCACCATGGTGCTGACTCATATCGATTAATTCGGCAGCACGTTTTATTCCGCGAAAAGCAGCCTCAATCACATCATCCGGTGTACCAACAAAAGTTACCACCGTGCGGTTGGTAGCTTTTCCCGGATCGACATCCAACAAACTGATATCGGCCACACTTTCAATGGCATTGGTAATTTCCTTGATTATACTCATATCGCGCCCTTCAGAGAAGTTGGGAACGCATTCGATTATTTTTTTCATCTCGTTAATCTTTATATGTCATTTCGAACGTAGAGAGAAATCTCTTCGTTTTGTAACCGATTTCTCCTCGAATACTCGTCGAAATGACAATTTATGCGAATGTATAAATTGAAATAGATTTCCCGAATGATTTTTCACAGTGATTTTAAACAGTCACACTCAGAAAACCGAAGCCTAGAAGTTTTGAATCTCGCCGTTAATAATAACCGTTTCTACGAGGTTAGAGCCATAAGCATACGGCAAATACTCAATTCCGGGAACTTCGCCGGTAATAAACAGGTTGGCAATTTTTCCGCGGGCAATACTTCCGTAGCTTTCGCTAATTCCCATGGCGTAGGCCGTGTTTAGTGTGGTGGCGTTTATCACCTCTTCGGGCAACATTTTAAAGTTGATGCAGCCCATTGCCGATATCAAACTCATATTGCCACTTGGCGATGATCCCGGGTTAAAATCGGATGCCAGCGCCACCGGCAAACCGGCTTCTATCATTTTGCGCACCGGCGATAATTTCATATTCAAAAAGAAAGCGGCTCCCGGCAAAACAGTTGGCATGGTTTCCGAATCTTTTAGTGCGGCAATTTCGTCCTCACCTACATATTCCAGATGATCGACCGAAAGGGCATTGTATTTTACCCCGGCCTGAATACCACCTGTTAAACCCAGTTCGTTGGCATGGATTTTTGGCCGCAAACCGTATTTTAATCCGGCCATAAGAATACGCTCGGTATCTTCTACCGAGAAAAAACCCTGATCGCAAAACACATCGATAAAGTCGGCCAGTTCTTCGGCTGCCACCTGCGGAATCATTTCATTGATAATGATATCGACGTACTCAGACGGATTGTTTTTATACTCGGGCGGAATGGCATGTGCTCCCAAAAAATTGGCACGTACACAAATGGGCGAAGTGTGTTTAATCCGTTGAACAACACGCAGCATTTTTAATTCATCTTCGGTATTTAGTCCGTAACCACTTTTAATTTCCACGGCACCGGTTCCCATTTTTACAATCTCCCTAACGCGCTCCATAGCACTTTCGTAAAGTTCTTCTTCCGTAGTTTCGTGCAGTAGTTTCGCCGAATTCAGGATACCTCCTCCCCTGCGCGCAATCTCTTCGTACGACAAACCTTTTATCCGGTCCACAAATTCCTTTTCGCGCGGAGCCGCATAAACCAGGTGTGTATGCGAATCGCAAAAACTTGGGTAAACCAGCCGATTCGAGCAATCGATCTCAATCAACAAATCATCATCAAAATATTTGTCTTTCAGCTCCTCCATTGGGCCAAATTCCTCGATCACTTCATCGCGGATAATCAAAAAAGCATTTTTTATAGTATTCACTGTTGCCATTTCTTTTCCGGCCCTAAACAGTAAAGGCTGGTCTTCCACCTGTACCAGCTCCTTTATATTTTCAAGTAATAGTTTCATATTATCTGTCGTTTTCTGTTTGCTTTTTCAAGGTACAAAAATGTAGAGGTAAATCAACCTTTTACAAGTCGTTTTTGAAATGACAGAAATCAGGGCAGCAGAAACACAGAAAAAACAAAGCAACAGGAGTCAGTTAACCTTTAGTTGATTATCTCGTATCAGTTGAAAACAAAAATCATCACATTATGAAAAATTTATTTCTTATCCTGGGCATGTTGGTTATACTAACAGCCTGCCAGACTGTTGATCCCACGCAAGAAAAAGCTGCTGTTGAAACCACTTTAAACGATTTTTTTAACGCCATGGAAGATTTTAACTACGATGCCATGCGTGCTTTATGTACAACAGATTTTAGTCTTTACGAAACCGGATTTGATCATACTGATTTGGATGGACTTATCGCGTCAGTTAAATCGATGGAAGGAGCCAACTTAAACATTACACTTGATATTGATAAAACGGAAGTGGTTGGCGATATGGCACTTGTTCTGCTGCAATTTAAAGCTGCAATTGAGAATGGTGGAACAACCATGGATATAGATGCAAATGAGAATTATGTGCTAAAAAAAGAAAACGGAAAATGGCTGATGTACTACTGCCACAGCACACACTTACCCGATAAAAGCGACAAACATCTGGCCAGCCTGCATTTACTTAAAATACCAGATGCTGAGTCTGTAGATGTACTTCAGAATGCAATGAAAAAATTTAACCAGGTTATTGCCGAAATGGGATACTGGGATTGTGGCTACACCGTTATGCAAGTTGTTCCGGGCAGTAACGACGAGTTTAACTACTTTATAAAAGGAAACTGGAAAAACCAGGAGACCTACGACGCTATACACGATAGTGAAGGCTGGAAAAGTGTTTCCGATAATTTTCCGGAAGAAGCTTCCAAAATATTGGAAGATCAGATTTATTTGAAGATTGTTGATTTGTAAAAGAAATAATAAAAACAACCATAACTCAGGGAATTATGGTTGTTTTTATTTTGTCGAATAAGTATTTCGCTTATTCCGGAAATTTAGTAGACTCATGTCCTTGAATTAACGACCATTTCCCTTCCTCTTTTATCATCGTTGCGGTAAAAGCATTTATACCTTCAAAGACTTCACCATTATTAAACACCATTTTAAACTGAAATTTACCCGAAAGCAGAGCAATATTTTTGGCAATAGGACGGACATCGCGTGAGAGCCATTTCACATCCATATTACGGGTATAATCATAATAACTTTTTAAGGTGGAATGAATGGAATCCCGATTGACAAAAAATTCACCAAACTCTGCAAATCTTAAATTGGGCGAGGTAGACCAAAACTCAATAGCGCGATCAGGATTCATGGCATTGTTGTCATCGATCCATTTTGAAGAAACAGCCATTACTTCTGAAATAATCTCTTGCTTCTCTTCATTGCTTAGAGCCATTTTACTGGTATTCACCTGACCTGAATTGCATGCTGCCACAAACAACATCAATACTACCATAGCCACAATTTTAACCTTTTTCATTGTTTTTGATTTAGTAATTTACACTTCCGTCATAACAAACTCAGATGCTTGCAGCGATTCATGAAAGTGAATCACTTTCCACACATTGTCAATTTTATTTAATATGAGCGTGCTTCCACATTCGGGAAATGCGAGAGTAGAGCCCGGAAAATAGAATTTTCCACTATAAACTAATGTAACGACAGCTAAATCCTGGGAAAGAATCCTAACATCTGGACTAGAAAAGTTAAAATCTACTTTTTCAGCATTATCGAACACTCCACGAGCCTCTTTCAAAAATTCATCCATGGTCAAAACTTTCCCATAAATATCGATGTATTTAAAGTCATCGTTCAGTAAAAATTTAGATTCAAAAGCCTGTTCAATGTCAATTTTTTTCATGCCATCAATCATATTGTTAACGGTGGCACTTACTTCTGCTGCTAATTCTACTTTTTCAGTTGGAGACAAGGATTGCTTTGTTGTTGTGTTACAAGCTGACAATACCAACAAAACAGCAATTAAAAGGATTGAAATGGTTTTCATTTGATTAAAGTTTAAGATTTTAAATAATTAAGTATGAGAATTTTCCAGAAATATCTAAATCACAATTAGTTTCCCAATAATTTCATCAGGTGTAGTTAGTTTTCCTGACGCATTTTCCTGATGAAAATAGTTGTACCAGCCGGCTTCCATTACAAGGGCTTCAAACTCTTTTTTCATCTCCAGTGTGGGAAATTTCCAAACGGCATAAAAGTCGAAATTAGCCCTGTGGGTCGTTGCTTCATCATTTACCCCCCAGCCAACAATTTCCACTCCTTTTTCAATCAAGTTCTCTAAATGTGGTCCGATTTGCTCGAGATAAGCCTTACGTTCTTCGTGCGAGAGCTGTTTCCAGACCTGCCTGGCACTCCACAATTCTATAAAACATTCCATAATTTTTTGATTTTAGTTGAATAAACAACAAAAGAAAAGCACACTCTTAATACTTGAATTTCAATTATATAAGTTACTAAATACACAATTAAAAAGCAACATTTTGATAGAATACCAGCAACATAGCATTTACATTTGTTGATTCAAATAATTAACAACAAACCTGAACATTTACTCAACCCAAGCGTTTCTCTAATTACCACTTTTGCATCCATGTTAACCCGGTTATCCTTATATACTTTCTGGTAATTCCCATGTATTTAACCACTAATTAAAGCTTGAGAATATGCCATATTTTATTGATAGTCATGAGCTTAACGGAGACACCCCCAGCATTACAATAGCAGAAAAACATCTTCGCGATTTGCAAACTCAGGACCGTTACAACTGCCGGAAACTGGGTTATTGTTTCGACGAGATAAGAAAAATAGCCTTTTGTTTGTTTGAAGCCCCCGATCGCAGCTGTGTGGAACAACTGCACAAGGAAGAACATGCGAATGTGCCCAACCATATTATCGAAGTCGATTCAAGAATAATTGATTTTTTTCTAAAACAAATTGAAAAAGAAACCGAAACCAAAAAAGTTGATATCGGCAGTATTGCCACCCGACCGCTTATAACTATAATGGCACTCAGTATTGAATCGAATGAGTTGTACAGCATGGCGGCAAATGATCGGGGTGCAATTCAGAAAAATTTTAAAAGTCTGTTGGTTGAGTACAGCGATCACTTTAAAGGGACTATAATTAAACGCGACCATTATGCTTCGCAACTTACTTTTGATTCGGTGAGTGCTGCTGTTGATTGTGCTTTAAAAATGCATAAAGACTTTACGCCGGTAATTAAAACCCTGGAACAACAGTTATTTCTAAAAGTTGGAATAAGCGTTTGTTTTCTGAGTAATAACGATAGTAAAGAATTTCAACAAGCGGTAAAACTGGCCAAAAGGTTGTGTTACGTTTCTACATCAAAAATTCTGATTACTCTCGAAGTGCGAAATCAATTTCAAAACGAAAGTATGAAAGTGGTTATAAAAGGGAACCGCATAAAATCGGTTTCACCCGATGATGTTCGGTTTTTAACTGAACTAATGGATTACATGGAAAAGTACTGGCAAAACCAGGATCTACATGCTTCAATGCTTGAACGACAGCTGGGCTGCAGTAAATCGCAGATCTATAGAAAAATGAAAATGCTTATTGGACAGTCTCCCAATTCGTTTATTAAAGCCTATCGCCTGAGCCGCGCCAAAGAACTCCTTCGTAATAAAAATGGTAACATATCTGAAATTGCTTTCGATACAGGTTTTAGCAGTCCATCCTATTTTTCGAAATGTTTTCAAAAAGAATTCGGGATAAAACCTTCTTACTACCAACTGGAATTTTAAAATCTGCACTTCTGCATTTAAAATACATTTTGGTCTTTTATTATCATTTTTTGAATCAAACTTGATAACACTCGTATTAGATTCTGCCATAAATTTGTAGGTAAGAAGTCTATGAACCTGATTTGATATCCGACACAAACACATTAAACCCGAGAGATTTTATTTAGAGTACATCCAGACGAATTGGATAAGAAGTTTTTATTCAGAAAAAGAAAACAACGAAAAAAAGAGCAATAGAAACAATAACAGAAAACAATTTAAAAGAGAGAATTAACATTTTTTGAAAACAATTAAAACTCAAAGTCATGAAAACAATTAAAATTTTATTTATCTGCATGATAGCAAGTATTTTTGCTTATGCACAAGAAAATGTACCTCCGCACATGATGGGCGATGTAGAAGTAATGCCACCAAAATTTACAGCAGTAAAATACACAGCTGACGATGCAAACTCATTAAAAAATTATATTGCGCAACGCTTTGCAAACCAGACCGAATCTGAACAGGTTCGTGAAGGAACACAGGTCGTTCAGTTTGTTGTAAACACTGATGGAACTGTGTCGAACATTCATACTGTAAACAGTGTTTCACCAACCATCGACAACCTTATTACAGGAATTTTGGAAGAAACCGATTATATGTGGAAACCGGGTCAAAACAACGGAGTCCCGGTAGCCATGGAAAAAGAAATTGCTATTCAGATTAAAGTAGGCCCAACATCAACTTCGGCAGATAGACGTGATTTTACTGAAATTGCCAAAGGTCATTTTTCCAAAGGTGCTGAAAAATTATTTGTTGACGGAAAAACCAAAAAAGCCGTTAGATATTTTGAATCAGCGATTCGCTATAAACCATACGATCAGGCTACGCTGTACATGTTGACAATTTGCGAACTGGATCGGGGAAATTCTCAGAAAGCACAAGCATATATCGATCGATTTAAGAAACAAGGAGGAAATCTGGATATCCTGGAAGAAAACCTGGCTCAGAAAGTAAAAAGCATGGAAGCATACGACGAACTTTCGCAACTTTTTGCAAACAATTGATAATAAACGTACACACGAAAGTGTTATGAAGGCCGTTTCCGGAAAGTATTTTGGGAATGGCCTTTTTATTATTCCGATCCAGAGTTGTTAATTATCAATTCCACTCAGTAACGTTTCCCCAATAAGAAATTCAAAACGGGATGCGTGCCGGTAATCTCCGAAATGCTTTATAATCCACGAATCAAAAATTCACAACTTGTTACTCGTTTACGGGATTAAAACGTCAGATAACAAATGATAGATTGAAATTGTACAAATACACATTTTAATACCTTTTGGTCTTTTATTACCTTTTTTTGAATCAAAATTGCTAACACTTGCAACATCTTCCGCCGTAAATTTGCAAGTAACAAGTAATTAAACCAATACTGAAGTCGGACACAAACACATTAAACCCAACAAATTTTAGACATTAAACGGTGTTATAAAATGGATCAAAAAGTTCTAAATTATGATAAAGGATAACAATGAAAACAGAAATATAGAAACAACAGAAAACTATTAAAGATTAAAATTTGAAAACTATTAAAACTCAAAGTCATGAAAACAATGAAATTATTATTCGTTTGTATGTTGGCAACCCTGTTTGCTTATGCACAAGAAAATGTACCTCCCTACATGATGACAGATGTGGAAGTAACTCCTCCTAAATTTACAGCGGTTAAGTATAGTCCTGCTGATAATACAAATTCGCTAAAAACCTACATCGCCAACAATTTTAAATACGATGCAGAAAATGGTGAGATAACTGATGGTACCGAAGTGGTTAAATTTACTGTTAATACCGATGGAAGTTTGTCGGAGATTAAAGTGGTAAACAGCGTTTCGCCAACAGTTGACAACCTAATTACAAGTATACTGGAAGGAACCGATTATATGTGGATGCCTGGTAAAAACAATGGAGTTCCGGTAGCCATGGAAAAAGAAATAGCTATTCAGGTAAAACTGGGAATGACCGAATCGGCAGCTAAAGATCGCGATTTTACTGAAATTGCCCGGGACCATTTCACCAAAGGATCTGAAAAATTATTCTTTGACCAGAAAACCAAAAAAGCAATCAAACATTTCGAGACTGCCGTCCGCTACCGTCCATACGACCAAAGTACTTTATATATGCTGGCTCTTTGCGAAGTTGACCGCGGAAATACCGAAGCAGCTCAGGCCTATGTTGATCGTTTCAGGAAACTGGGAGGAGACAAAGACATCCTGGAAGAAAAACTCGCACAAGACGTTAAAAGCGTTGATAGCTACGAACAACTTTCGCAACTTTTTGCAAACAAATAATTAAACGTATTACTTAGAAGGTTTTTACAAAGGCCGTTTCGGAAGTTATTTCCGAGATGGCCTTTTCATTATGCACCAAAAATGATTTATCTGCCCGGGATAAGAGTTGATTATTTATGGTCTGGCATTACCATTCCCACGAAATAACATCTTCCTCATTGATAAAACCAAAATTCGAAATAGTAAGCGTACTGGTAATTTCAGAGATACTGTTTACCCCATCCATATCGGTAGTATCCAAGTAGGAAATCACCACTGCATGTTCTTCATTTGCACCCAAACTAAATACCTCGTCTTCGTAAATAAATCGTATCGTACCGTCATCCTCAATTTTCAGCATTTCAAACGCTCCCTGTTTAAAAGGTATTTCGTAAACACCTGTTAGTCCGGTACCACATCCGCCACCTGCCGTACCTGATAAACAGGTTCCACTACCATATATAAATCGAAGGTTTTTGTCGATTTCAAAATCGATAATACCATTCAGTGTATTTAACTCAGAATCATAACGATAAGTCGGAAAATCAATTTGCATTGATGGTGGTTCCGGACCGGAAATCAGAACTCCTTCAGTTTGGGTAAATTTTTCAACAAACAAATACGATTTGGGCTTATCGTCGTCGTTATTAAAAATGCAGGCATTTAAGACAAGCACTAAAAACAAAACGAAAAACTTTGTATTTTTTGGCATTACTGATTTTTCTTTAAAAGTTAACGCACTCCCGGTAAATTTAGTATACACCACGAATTGAATCATGAATACGCGACAGGTAAAATTCCGACAATTTAGCGTGAAGTTCATCGGTCAACGGAGCCATTTCAGAAGCAGCACTATTTCCTGTTACCTGTTTCGGAGAGCTTGCTCCGGGGATAACGGTTGAAACAGTTTTGTGGTCGAGAATCCATCGCAGTGCCAACTGTACCATATTCATATCATCGGGAACGAAACTTTTTAAGGCATCGGCCAGTTCAACACCTTTTTCAAAAGGCAAACCGGCAAAAGTCTCTCCTACGTTAAACGCTTCGCCATCTTTATTAAAGTTCCTGTGATCGTTTTTCTCAAAGGTCGTATTTTTATTAAACTTCCCGGTGAGCAAACCACTGGCAAGCGGCAAACGTACAATAATACCAACTCCTTTTGCTTCGGCCTGTGGTAATAACCCGGTTACCAGTTTCTGCCTGAAAATATTAAATATTACCTGTAAGGATTGTATTCCTTCCTGCCCGAGGCATAACAATCCTTCGTCTACCGATTCAACACTCGCACCAAAAGTTTTAATCAGGCCTTCGCTTTTAAAATCGCGCAGCCAGTCGAAAACATCGCCTTTTTGCAATTCTCTGGTCGGTATACAGTGCAGTTGCAATAAATCCAGTGCATCCACTCCCAGCCTCGACAAAGATCCTTCAATCGATTTTCGCATGGCATCTTTTGAATACGAATCGGGAAATACATCACCGCCACGCCCAAACTTGGTAGCCACTTTAATATTTTTATCCGTTTGCTTTAAAAACTCACCGATAAATTTTTCGCTTTGTCCGGCGCCATAAACATCAGCGGTATCAAAAAAAGTAGTTCCGTTTTCGACTGCTGTGTTTAAAATATCCAATGCCTTTTCGCTTGGGAAATTCTTCCCCCAATCGGCTCCGATCTGCCAGGTTCCCAAACCAACTTCACTTACTTCAAAACCATTTTTTCCTAACTGTCGTGTCTTCATTATTATCTGTCTTTTCTTCAATATTCGTATCTCATAAAAAAAATAACTCCTCTCCCGCCGCATCATCTATTCAACAAACCGGAAAGGATTGACCAAGATACTATTGTTTATGTACAATTTAAAATGAGAAATAATGAATCATCATCCCCGCATACACATCAATGATACAAATGTTGCATTTAATGATTCATCTGTGTTCGACTGGCATAGTCGTATTGGCGTAAATTTGTAATAACAATGCGACCAGAATAGCTGTCCATTAACAGTTTAACTAAAATTAAAGTCATGAAAAAAATTAAAATTATTGTATGTTTTTTTGCCCTTATTTTTATTAGCTCAACAGCCTTCTCTCAGAAAGGGAAGGTTGTTCTAAACACCAACGACATTCCCGAGGTAACACATGTTCAGCTCGATGATTTCCCGTCTGACGGAGCATTACCAATGATTCACGGATGGGGAGGAATGACCGTCGACATTAACAATGCGCCCAAAGGCACCGACTTCAGTCCACTACTCAAAGGTCTGGAAAACGATCTCTGTCAGGTACCTCATTGGGGCTACGTAGTTGAAGGCGCCATTGAAATTGAATACGATGACGGAAGCAAAGAGACCTTTAAAAAGGGAGAAGCTTTTTATATGAAACCCGGACATACCGGGGTAGTATTGGAAGACCTGCTATTGGTAAGCTTTAGCCCCGAAGAAGGGATGCACCATCTGGGCGAGCACCTGGAAAAGAAAATGAAAGAAATGCAGGAAGCCCAGTCATCAAACGACTAAGGCTTTATTGTTGCACCTGCGTAATTGCCTGATGAACTATTTATTACAACGCCATGTTACAATGTATACCGAACTTATAAAAACTGCACTTATGCCACTATTTATGGATTACCACATCACCCCCGGCATAAAACTCGAAGAAGCTAAAAAAGCACACCTCAAAGACATTGCAGTTCAGTCGAAATACAAGGTAAAATACCACCAGTTCTGGGTGAACGAAAAAGATGGCATGGTGTTTTGCCTGATGGAAGGCCCAAGCAAAGAAGCATGCCGCGCCGTACACAAAGAGGCCAACGATATAGAAACATGTAACCTTGTTGAGGTTGACGGCGGAATGTATTCGGCCTTTATGGCCTACGACCAGGCACTCGACCACGGCATTGTAATGAAAAATGCCAGCCAGGCCGACACGGGTTCCCGCTTTATTTTAACGCTCGATATAATTTCGCTCACCACCGTGAAAAAAAGTATTGATTTCGAACGATTAAAGTTTCCTGAAAAACCACGGCAAGTTGCTGTTGATTATATTCATAAATTCCAGGGGCGTATTTTACGGCAACTCCAGAACGACACCCTTATTACGACCTTTTACACGCCCGAAAGTGCCGTTCAGTGTGCCATCGGTATTCGTGAGGCATTTAATAAAAACATCGGTGAACAAAAAGACGCCAGCTGGAACATCCGGTATAAAATGGGAATAAGCGTTGGGCAGCCGGTTACCGATCACGGAAACGCCATTTTTGAACGCGCTGTAGAACAAAGTTATCGCTTTTGCAAGATTGCCGGTAACGGCGAAATTATCACTTCAACGCTTATTGGTAAGCTCAGTGTTTTCTGCGATCAGGAAATCGAAAAAGAAACCGTAAAAGTACTGAATGAAGCAGAAGAAGCTTTTCTTACCCGCTTGTTTACAATTGTTGACGGCCACTACCCCAACGAATCGTTTAATGTGGAAAGACTTAGCCGGGAAATCGGTGTTAGCCGGCCACATTTGTACCGAAAAATCCGAAGTCTTACCGGAACTTCACCAAACGGTTTTATTCGCGATCTGCGCCTGAGCAAAGCGCTTTCGTTAATGAAACAACGAAAGAAAAACATCACCGAAATAGCCCTGGATGTTGGCATCAGCAACCCCTCGTATTTTGCCAAGTGTTTTCAGGCGAAATATGGTATCCTTCCATCGCAGATAGCCGTATAAGTTAGAACTCTCACTCCTGCGTGCACTACTCCCCCAACTCAATTGAGCTTTGATTACCAGGATAATATTTCAGACAATTGACATTACATTCCCAGTAATGCCCAATCGGTGTGAAGAATGGATGAGTAATTTTTATTATTAACCAAAATTATAAAGTCATGGAAATAATTTTAAAATCCGGTGAAAAATCAAACATCGATCAGGAGCTGATCAATGAGTTCAGAAATGGATTAAAAGGAGAGGTAATAACGGCTACTGATAGTACTTATGATGATGTTCGCAAGGTCTATAACGGTATGATTGATAAAAAGCCCGGATTGATCGTACAATGTCTTGATGTTGCAGATGTTATTTATTCGGTGAACTTCGGTAGAAAAAATGACCTTTTAACAGCTGTTCGGGGAGGCGGTCACAATGCAGGTGGACTTGGATCTTGTGATAATGGCATGGTAATAGATCTTGCAGGTCTGAAATTTGTCAAAGTGAATACAGCGGATAATACAGTTTTTGTTGGTGGTGGAAATACGCTAAATGAACTGGATCATGCGACACATCCATTTGGATTGGCTGTTCCCGGGGGGATAGTTTCGAGCACAGGTGTTGGAGGCTTAACTCTTGGTGGTGGAGTGGGTTATCTTTCACGCAAGTTTGGATTAACCATCGACAATCTATTGGAGGCGGATATGGTTTTGGCAGATGGCAGTTTTGTCACCGTAAATGACAAACAAAACACCGACCTTTTTTGGGCGATCAGAGGTGGAGGAGGTAATTTCGGGATTGTAACTTCATTTAAATTTCAGGCTCATCCGTTAAGCACAATTTATGGCGGCCCAACATTCTGGCCCATTGAAAAAACAGAAGAAATCATGGAATGGTTTCATGGATTTGTTCATAGTGCATCCGATGATTTAAATGGATTTGTAGCCACATTGGAAATACCCGGTCCACCATTCCCTCCGCATCTGCATAATAAGAAATTTTGCGCTGCTGTTTGGTGCTACACGGGTGATGTTAAAAACGGTGAAGAAGTTTTCAAGCCTATCAGGGACAAGAATCCGGTTTTAGACCTTGTTGGAGCAATGCCTTATCCCGCCTTACAAAGCTTATTTGATGGGTTAATGCCTTCAGGATTACAGTGGTATTGGAAGGCCGACTTTTTTAACGATATTCCGAATGAAGCTGCAGCTCTTCACAAAAAATTTGGCTCCGAAATTCCAACCCCTCTGTCACAAATGCATCTCTACCCAATTAGTGGCGCTGCCGGCCGTGTTGGAAAAAATGATACTCCATGGGTTCATCGTGAAGCAAAATACGCCGGTGTATTTGTAGGAATTGATCCTGATCCTGCTAATGCGGAGAAAATTACCAAATGGGCAAAAGACTATTGGGAAGCCCTTCATCCCTATTCATCGGGAGGCGTATATCTTAACTTTATTATGGATGAAGGACAGGAACGTATTAAAGCCAGTTACGGGAAAAACTACGAGCGCCTGTCGGTGATAAAAAAGAAGTACGATCCGGACAATTTCTTCCGTGTTAACCAGAATATTAAGCCGGCCGAATAGTTTGTTCATTAATTCTCCAAATTCTTCCGGTGCCGAAATACGTGCAGAAGTAATTCCAAACGTACTTCCTTTCACCGGAAGATGGGCTCAAATGAGGAAATAATTCCCAACTTGAGAAAGGTTAAAAATGTAATACTTTGTTAAATATTTAAAGGTCAGACCTCATTCAGCTTTGGTATGACTCTTGGAATAGATGAAACAGGGGAAAGCGACTTCTGTATTTATGATTGGTTTTGTGTTTAGGGGTTTGTAAATTATCAATCATCTTCAAAAAGCGTCCATAGAGCTTTCCCCTTCTTTTCTTTATCTAAAATTTCATTAAAAAATCATTGGTTGAGAAGCATTAAAGAAGCCATCATGGCGCTTCGAGTCTTGTCCTCAGTTTTTAAAAGAGGTGTTCCGATGCGATGATCGGGACGGAGGATTAAAGACCAAACTTCATAGCAAACAATGTTCTTCCTACAAAACTCATAGGATAACTTTTATTCCGCAATATCCGTAAGAAAAGTTACGTCCATTTTCTGTTGTGGAAAAACCAGACTTTTTATTAACCAAAAATTACCAATTATGAAAAATTTCAGAAAATTGCTGTGTCTGGTTTTCTGCGTCAGCCTGTGTTTTGCTTGTGCAGATTTCAATGAAGATGTTACAACCGACCTAAAAAGCGGTAAGTATGGCTCCGATAAAGATGGAGACGTAAAAATGGTAACTGTTCCATTTAAAGCACATTACCTTGGAACGTATATGCCCAATGGAGACAGATGCGATGCAAATATTATTGTCGACGGTGTGGGCGAAGGAACACATGTGGGTGTTTCAACCATTCATTTTGATTTTTGTATTCTTGGTGCAACCGCCACTGGAGATTCAGTTTTTTATGGCAATACTTACGCCTACATTGTGGCCGACAACGGAGATTCATTATTTGTCTCTGTTGAAGGAGCTGTCGTTTCGCCACCATTGGAAGACCACCCGGATTATGTAGTGAACTACTGGAGAGACCCATTTGTAATCCTTGACGGAACCGGACGATTTGCCGGAGCAACAGGTGGAGGATGGTCAAACGATTACAACAGTACAGAAGATAACAACTCGCACCATTACTGGGAAGGCACCATAACAATGCTTAAAGGCAAACGGTAAGAACCGGATCTATATACCTCAATACAAAAGGCTTGACGACTTGTTAAGCCTTTTTTTCTGAAAAGTTAAGTGAAAATAAATAGCCAAATATGCTTCAAAATTTATTGACTCACCCTGATTGAGACTGCTTCGCCCTGTAAATCAACATTCCCGAATGCGGCGCAATGAACTCCCCTGCCCTGATCTGCTGTTGCAGATGCGCCAATCAGGAGTATCCTAATTCGACTTTGCCGCTTCATTAAATCGTTGCAAAGACCAGATAATTAATATTTTAATGCCATTCTTCGATTAGTTTGAAATCTTACATTGTGCATTGCAACAAAGCCTGTATTTCTTTCGTAGTAGAAGCTGTGGAAAAATCGGACCACCTTATCACCAAAAATCGGAGTCACTGATCGCAGGAGAGATAATAATGCATACTTTTTAAGTATTGCATAAAAGACTATGCTACAGAAGTATATAATATATATGTTTCTGTTCGAGTGCGTAGTCGGTACCTGTACGACTTGGTTCAAAAATAAAAGAGAGGTGGTTAATGGGTTCGGTTTTCACGGTGTACTATTGCACGCTTTTTTAGGAAAACTATGAGACAGTTAAAGATTACAACGACTATTACTAACCGTGAAAGTGCTTCGTTAGACAAGTATTTACAGGAACTTGGTAAGGAACAACTCATTACTATTGAGGAAGAAGTTGAATTAGCACAACGAATTAAAAAAGGTGATCACGATGCTTTGGAAAAATTAACCAGAGCTAACTTACGTTTTGTTGTATCGGTGGCAAAGCAGTACCAAAATCAGGGATTGAGCTTAACCGACCTGATAAACGAAGGAAACCTTGGTTTGATTAAAGCAGGTCAGAAGTTTGATGAAACACGTGGTTTTAAATTTATTTCCTATGCAGTGTGGTGGATTCGGCAATCAATTCTTCAGGCAATTGCAGAACAATCACGTATTATTCGTTTGCCATTGAACCAGGTAGGTTCGTTGCATAAAATTAACAGGGCAATTGCAAAATTTGAGCAAAAAAATGAACGGAAACCATCACCGGAAGAATTAGCAGAAATACTGGAGTTACCTGCCGAAAAAGTTGCCGCTACGCTCAGCGTTTCAGGAAGACATGTTTCTGTTGACGCCCCATTCGTGTATGGCGAAGACAATAGTCTTTTGGATGTTTTGGTTAATCACGATTCACCAACCGCCGACCGTGCATTGATGACGGAATCATTGCAAAAAGAAGTACACCGAGCATTAGAAACATTGGTAGAGCGCGAGAACGACATTATTAGACTGTATTTCGGTCTCGGTTGTCGGGAAATGACACTGGAAGAAATCGGAGAACGATTTGGATTAACCCGCGAAAGGGTACGGCAGATAAAAGAAAAGGCTATCCGACGCTTACAAAAATCATCACGAAGTAAGTTTTTGAAAACATATTTGGGGCAATCATAAACTTGCAACAACAAACCACGTGTCGGACTGAATAAGTTCATTGTCCGCTGCCGGCCTTTTTTAACAAACAACGTTATTCCGATCCGTTGGCTGACGGAGAGATAATCTTTATTGCCTGCAAAGCGAAAAGCCCCGAAGTTTTGGTGACGCAGTAGCGATAAAAAAGCTGTAGCTGGTGAAAAATTATTCAATTAAAAAGGCAAAGGCCATTCGAACCGGATGGCCTTTGCCCATTAATTGTTCTGTTTCAATAAGTATCAGGATATAATTTTATTCCGGCTCATCGGTTCTCATATAAAGACTTTGCATAGTTATTTTTCCATCTTTGTTAAAATAGTTCGACATCATTACCGGAATCGATAGTTTCTCTTTGGTAGCCGTAACGACGGCCGACCAGGTCCACCATGAATAAACAACGGTCATGTCTCCGTTTTTATAGTGAATACAATCGGGGTACCCCTGTTGTTTCAGGGTGATGTTATCGTAAGTTTCAAAATTAGACATCCAGCCTTTTTTAGCTTCATCGAGGCCAAACGACTCGTTCCACGGCATCGTTAAATCGCTAAAGCGGGCATTCTCGGTATAAAAATCAACCAGTGCATCAAGATTTTCGCTGCAGTAGGCATTAACAGCTTTACGAACCGTTGTAATAAACGGATGATTATCATACACCTCTCCGTTTTCGGAAATGGTGCGACTCTTGCGAATGGCATCGAAAGTGGCTGTTGGGAAATAGAAACCGATATTAGCAATCTTACCTTCATCGTTAAACTTATACAGGTTATGATACGGCACCGATATATTGATGCCACTTTCAATGTGAGTGCCGGTAAACAAAAGCCAATCCTGCACCCAGGTGCCTCCTTCTTTATACTCTATGGCATCCGGGAAAGCAGGTTTATCATCTTTTACTTCCAGATTTTCATAAGCTTTGCTCCACGATTCGGCAGCATTTTTAAACACCTCGTTTGACACCTTGTCCCAGGTTCCGTTCATCGAGCGGGAAACACTATCAGCAAAAAAGCTCTGAAAAGTTGTGGCATCACCATCCTGAAAGGCTTTCCACATTTCGCGTGTTTTGGTTATGTATTCGTGTTCCGAATACACTGTTCCGTTTTTTGTTTGCGCAAAGGCGCAGGTGCCCCATACAAGCACCAGTAAAATACAAGCAAGTTTTTTCATGTTTTTTTTTTTGGTGAAACTTAAAATTAAACAGCAGGGATCAGGTATATTGTGGATCAGGATTGGAATTCGAATAACATAACCGACTATACGTTAAAATCGTTAAAAGGATACCAAATAACGTTGCCGGAAGCATTGGCAGCGAACGAGGTACAACACCGGTAATAATAAGATATATAGTCCAACGGAATGGTGTGATGAGTAGTAAAGAAAGGTAAGAAGGATTAATTTGAAGCTAAGAGCCGCGAGATTCAATTTACAACAAGTGGGTAGTTGGCAAAATGGCAATTTGTAAAGGTTTTTGGGTGCGGGTTTACTTCTCCCGATTCGTGTTACTTATTGGTACCACAATAACACGCTATTTTGTAGAATCAAGACAGCGGACAACAACAAAAAGTTTTGGAGGCGCAGGAGCGATGAAGAAGACGACTTCTATTCTTTAAAAATCGTAGCCGCAATCGAAACAATGCGATTTTTTACGGATCAACGGGAAAGGAGTACTGAATAGCAGCGACAAAACCAGGTACAACACATCCCATTTGTAGTCGATCGCAAATCCGTATTTGGTGTTATCCGATTTGCAGTTGGGGCAAATAACCGCATGTTCGTCAGCGGCAGAGGAATTAAAACGATCTACCAGCTCTTTATCCAGGTAATATTCAACAGGCCGTACACGTAAATACTTAAAAACATCCCGGTCGAAATCGAACAATTCATAAAAAAAATCATCCCAGCTAAAATGCAGTTTTTTGTTTGCCAGTACTTGAAATTCCTTTTCTGCTTTAACAATTTCAGCTACTTCATCGGTGCTTAATAGCGAAGTTGCCAGTTCTGCAGGTTTATCCAGCAAAGCCGGGTTATTGCGGATTGCCGATTTGATGCTTAAAACCTCCTGCTGCCGTTCATATTCAGTCTGAAGGATTTCGCTGATTTTGTATTCCCCCTTTTCATCCGGCAAACAGCCTTTTTTCAGGTGTTCGAGTAGTGCAGCGGCCGGCTCCAACTGGTGCGACGGCACTTTTAGTTTTACACCTCCAACGGCAACCGCCCGAAAGGGAAACACCCAGACTATATTTTCATCAAAAACAAAACAATCTATGCCTTCGGTTTCAAGCCGGCCTTTTAATAGGTGGCAGTCTACCGGAATATTTGAAGTGAATAGTGTTTCGAGTTTAGTCCTTGTCATTTGTTGGTTTTTAGGGTTGAGCTTAACTACCCGGCTCACTAATGGTTTGTTCGTCGGCAATGTTTTTATAAATAACAACCGATTGTACCACCATATCGTGAATGGCTTTTGCTTTTTTATTGCCGCTTACGGTAATTAAGGAAAGCCAGCCCAGCAAAGCTTTTATGATGTAGCGGATTACAGCCAGCGGAAAAAGAATATTTTTCTCCGGGTTGTTGGCACGTTTTACGCGGATACCAAACAAAAAATGACCAATGGTGCCGCCAAACAAACTGGTAAAAAGCGGGTCGTACAAGAGGAAAATAAAAACAAATGCGGCTATCCGTGCAAAGTCGGGAACGTTTTCGAAGCGATCGAACAAAGCCACAACGCCCAGCATAAAAACCAGAAGCAGTACCGAATCGGTAATTACTGCTTTTACTCTTACAAAAACTCCGGGGTAGTTTTGATTTTCCATTTTTTGTTTATTGGTAGTTATTTAGTGGTACGGATTACAATTTTTTGTAGGTGGCGGAATTTTGCTTTTCGGTTGTTTCAACCGAAGCACCGATTGCAAATCGGCGCTAGCTGGGGGTATTTATTGAATTTCAAATTCTTCATAATTAGTTTCAGAGCTTTCAAATAATTTAACTCTAAATGGTTTGCTAAAGTCTGATTGGTTTAATTCAGTCTTAAGTAATTTTGCTTCTGAAATAAGTTTTGGATTATTCCATTCCTTTTTAGGAATATAAAGATTAAGAAGGAATGAACTGTCCGCAACTTCACAGATGAAATTAAATTGATATTGATGCGGGAAAAGATTATCTAATTTTAGAATTAAATCCTGAAATTTTGATCTTTCAATTTCAGGAATCATAATATCATAGTAAAGTCTGAAATTTTCGTTTTTGATAAAAGGAACTGACTCCATTAGGTACTGAATACTATCGCTTTGACTTAGATTAATTCTTTTTCCCGTTTTCAGGTATTCATCAATTAAATTGAATCTAACTGGTTTTGAAAAATCATAGAAACTTAAATGTTTAAAAACGGGGAGCATCTCATTTAAAAACTCCGAATTATCAAAATAGTCTTTATCAGTTACCAGTTTTAGTTCAATCACCGAATCACAATCCGCGAAAACTACTTCGACCGGGTTTTCGGAATTAAAATAATCAACTCTGGTCAAGATACTTCCAAGTTTATCAACTTCTTCAATGGATGTATTTTGAGTATAGAAAACGCCATTACCATTAAAATCGGCACGTAAATAGTTATTAAAATTTGAAATCCGGTCAAGAAGTATGGTTGGCGTTACTATTAATGCTATAAGAATTACGGATAATACAATGGGTAAGCCATTTGAACTTTTAGCTCCGTCATTCTCAAAGTGTTCTCTTATTCTTTCTCCCTGAAGCCGATCAACAATTGGATGGATAAGCGCTCCATTTAGTAAAGGGATAAGCATTCCTGCACTTCTGGTAGTTTCATCGGGTATTAACATTGCAATTCCAAATAATGCCAGCGTCCATAGTGTGCCAATAAAAATCCAAAGTGTGCTTTTTCTTGCTTCTCCAAATTTGGAGCAATTCTGAGAAATAAGAATCCCGGCAACAAATGGAGATCCAAGAACACACCAAATTTGAATTTGCCTTAAATTGTAAAGTTTCTTATTATCCATTTGTGTCTTTAGTTTTTTATTTAAACACCTTCTTTTATTATCCTTAAACGCAATTAGCAAATACTTTATTCAGGTATTGGAGGAATAGGAATTGAAGGTAGTTCATTTTCATCTTCATTATCATTTGAAGCAGTTTCCCCTAGATATATCCAGTCATCTATTAAAAAATCCTTTTTGTCTTTGAATACAATTCTTAAATCTCCAAAAGTCAATTTTTCCGCTGGGTTATTTAAGTTGACATTGTAAAAAACAAGGTTTGGTCTATCAAACTTTGTAATATAATACTCAATGTTATCTCTGTTAGTTTTTAGCTTTTCTCTGCATTTATAGAGTTTTATTTTTAAACTGTCAGTCTTTTGGATATCATCAAAATATTTCACAAGTTCTGAAATTTCTGTGTCAGAGTTCAAATGCTGAGAAAATTTGAAACAGATTTTAGCATAGGGGTCATCTTTCAAGTTTTGACTATATCCATATTGACAAAATCCTCCAAGAAGAATAGCTAATCCAATTATCGAAAGTTTATTTTTAATCATTTCTATTAAGTGACTGTTTATTTTTCGGTTTCTGTTTATGCGCTACAGCGGTCACTTGTATGTGGTCGGGCGGGATTTCGAAAAGAAATCCTGTCAGACCCGCAGGAAAGTGGGTGCAAGGTCTGACTTGTCAGACCGCTAAAACCCCCGCCTGCCATATACAATTTGTTGTGTGTAGTACTTTTTTTATTTTGAAATTTGTAATCCTTCATATTTTGAAATATCACTAATAACTGATAAAACCATATCTAAAGTCCTTACATTATCTTCGTTATCATATAAAAATTTGTTTCTTGACTTACATTTTATTGCTAAATCACCATGCTTGTCAAGGTATAGACTAACAATTAAGTTACTATCCTTTCTACCTCGGTAAATGTTATATTCTCGAACCAGAGTAAGCGATTTATTAAGAAACCACCCCAATGTTAAGTCACGTTTCCATAATAGTATATTTTCAATAGATTTTGTAATTAACACTAATTGCTTATATGATATTTTTGTATTTAACGTGTACTTGATGACAGGACATGGAAACCCCCATGATGCATATTTTCTGGAAGGAAGCTCAATCGCTCTTTCTCTAATTTTTTCTCTTTTTGTTACCTCCTGAGTGAGTTTGTCAATTTCATGAATTTGATAATCGTTTTCACTCATTAGTAAAATAAGTTCATCAATCTCATGAGTGGCTAATTTTTTATAATCAGAGAATAATGCGTCTATTTTTTCTTTTTCAGATTTATATATTGGGCTTTCTCCTTGTCTCATCATTTATTCTCTATATTCTTTGGGCTTTTCATATTGTTGCTGGCTTTCTTAGTATTACACACAACGTATGTGTATATGTACTACACTTATTTCGCTTATAGTTTCGGTTTATATTCTTCGGTATAAAACATTTGTTTTCAGCAAAATATCCGTTCATAAGTATTTGTAAACGTTTATAAGCATTTACAAATGGATAAATAGCAGTTTTCCTGGGGCACGTTCCAACATCTTGAATCTTCCTCGCTGTGACCGGGTTATAAGGCACTAAAGTAGTTATTGTTTATATAACATAAAAGAAATCAAGTAAAAAGATGTGAACGAGCTACGAGACGCGAGTTACTGGCCACGAGCAGGATAAAAGGATTAATGGAGTTGCAAGTTGCAAGCGACAAGTTGGCGGAGAAGCATTCTAAACACCACCTCGACCTTTTAAAATCCGTTAACAGCGGATTCTAAAAGCCCACTCCTCCTGAGAGGAGGAGAAATGAACGCATTTCAATTCATAATTACAAAAAATAAACATTGCACGAACGTTTCCCCTCCTACCAGGAGGGGTGGCAGCGACACTAAATATTGCCATGAATAAAAAATATCCTTTCGCTGACGGGGTGGTAAAACAGATTACTTCGCTACGCTCGTAATGACAGACTAAGTTCAGGATCAGGGCAGCGGACAACAATTAATCTTGCCGAAATGAAATATTTCATTGTCCGCTGCCGGTCTTCCCCAACAAACAATGTCATTGCGAGGGAGGAACGACCGTGGCAATCCGAATCAAAGGATTATTGATTAAGGATGAAGGATTAAATAAGCCCCGAAATACGAATTGACGGAAGGAGAATTAGTGCAATAGCAGAAACATAACCACATCTGTCGGTCTCCCTTTTTTGTACCATCGAAGGAAATAATTCCCAAATAGAGAAAGGCAAAAAATGAAATATTTTGTTAAGTATCTAAAAGCCAGACCTCATTAGTTTTTGGTATTGGTTTTGCTAAACTCAGGCGGGGAAAGCGACTTCTGTATTTATGATTGGTTTTGTGTTTAGGGGTTTGTAAATTATCAATCATCTTCAAAAAGCGTCCATAGAGCTTTCCCCTTCTTTTTTTCTATCCAAAATGATTTATTACTATCAGGATTCAGGCAGAGCACCATGCTAAATCGTGCCCACATGAACAAGGGCTACGATGGATAATTTCGAAAGATACTGTTTGGTTTGAATAAGAATTGCGTTCCCGACTTCCATTAAAAACGAACCGTCAGGCTTAGCCCAAGCTGATTAGCTTGTTTAAAACCGGTATAAGCGGATGAATCAAAACGGAGCAGGGCAATTTCTACCTGTTTTTTACGGCTGGCACCAACAATCCAGAAAGGTACCCCCACAACGGTTGAAGCCATGCCTAACAGCATAAGAGAACCGCCAAACACGTACATACCAAAATTGTCATCGTCCCAGTCTGTTATCATATCACCAAGGCTTGCAGCAGCAATAACCAGGCCTGCAGAAAAGGCGCCAACACCCGACCATGTTAGAATTTTCCCGGCTTTAATATTGGTCTGAGCCCGTTGCAAGGAATAGTTTAACTGTGCCTCATTTAAATCATTGATGTTGTCGACACCAAACGACCTCGAATACCATTGCCCGTGTACGCTTAATGTAACCAGTGCAAGAACTACCGCTAATAAAAATGTTTTCATTGTAAAAATTTATAGGTTGGTCGAATTCAGTTCAATTTTCCTTTGCTTCTCCGGCTTGCATCTACTAAATAAATTGAACCTTAGAATTGATATGCTCTCAGGTTATTACGATTTTACAAGGTAAAGGTTATCAGCGGGCAACGACAGCACCTCGAAGCGTGCTCTCCTTTTTTACAAAGCCCAAAGCGATCAGGGCAGCGGACAACAATTTTGCACCATCCTTCAGGGCGGTGATTCAGGAGAAAATGGCATGTAGGCTTTAGCCTTTAATGTGAATAGTAATGGCTAAAGCCTTTCTTATTGTCTCATCAATACACCGGGCTAAAGCCACGGTGCAAAAAAGTATTTCAGAGGATTATTGATGAAGGATGAAAAAAGCTACGAGCTGCGAGCTGTAAGCGAATAGCTTTCTTCAATCTTATTCAATCTGCGGCAAGTTAGCAGTTGGCAACATCGCAGTAGGCAATTTTACAAAGCTACCGCTTATTAAAGCATTCACGCACTAAAGCATTTAAGCATTCAGTCCCTCAGTCCCTCAGTCCCTCAATCCATCTCCCCTACTCATACCTCAAGGTATGCGCCGGATTAATCCGCAGTGTTTGCAGTGTTTTATAACTAATGGTAGCCAATGCTATGGAAATGGCCACAATAAAGCCAATAATAAACTCAAATACACCGAGGTGGATGCGGTAGTAATAATTATGCAGCCAGTTGGTAGCTACCCAGTAAATAAGCGGCCAGGCCACAAGAGTTGCCACACAAACCAGTACAATAATTTCTTTCGAAATAAGGTAGAAAATACTGTAGCCGGAAGCTCCCAGCGCTTTGCGTACCCCCACTTCTTTTGTTCGCTGCTCAACGGTAAACGAGGTGAGGCCGAACAATCCCAGCGCCGCAATAAAAATCCCCAGTATGGCAAAAACAACCGACAACTTTGCATTTTGCCGCTCGGCTTTATACATGTGCGAAAAGTCTTCATCCATAAAAAAGTAGCGCAGCGGGTTATTCGATGCAAAACGTTTCCAGCTGTCTTCAATCTGGTTAATGGCCGCCGCCGATGCATCGGTGTTAAATTTTACCGATATAAAACCCCAGTTATTGTCGTCTTCTTTAAAGCGCATCACATACGGGTTTATCCGACTGTGAAGCGATTCGAAATGAAAATTATTACAAACACCTATGATGGGCATAAATTTTTTCTCGCCATCGTCGTTAAAAACAACTACAAACCGTGCCTGGGTATAATCGTCGATACCAAACTCTTCAACGGTTTTCCGGTTTACGATACACGCGTCGTGGTCGGCCCCAAACTCACGGTCGAAAAAACGGCCGTCGCTAAGCTCGATGTTGTAGGTTTTCAGGAAATCGTAATCTACATAGGCAGTTTGCATCAGGAAGGTCTGCCCGTCGCGGCCTTCCAGCATATAACCGTTGTTGTTGGTGTTGTGTCCGGGAACAGCCGTCGATGCCGATACAAACTCAACACCGGGTATTTTTAGTATTTCCTGTTTAAATGCCTTTACCTGGTCGCCAATTGCACCGGCGCTGTGGATCACCATCAAACGCTCTTTGTTGAAACCAACATCTTTATTTACCATGTAAGTTAATTGACGGTACATAATAACCGTTCCTACAATAAGAATAATGGAAATAAGAAACTGAACCGACACCAGAATGCGGCGTAATTTCCCGTTTTTTGCCCCGTCGCGAAGTTTTCCGCGCAACACAGTGTTGGGATTAAACGACGAGAGATAAAAGGCCGGATAAGCGCCTGCAATAAAGCCTACGAAAAGCGCAAAGACAATTAGCAAGGGTATGTAATAGAAATGCTCGATAAGATTAAATTGTACCTGCGTATCAAAAACATCGTTAAAGAACGGCAGCGATATAAAAACAATAACCACGGCCAGAATGAGTGCAATGAATGAAATTAAAATTGAATCGGTAAGGAATTGCAGAATAAGCATTCCTTTTGACGAACCGCTTACCTTTTTCACCCCAATTTCTTTGGCACGTTTGGTGGCCTGCGCGGTGGAAAGGTTCATAAAATTAATGGAGGCAATTACAATGATCAGAATGGCCACACTGCTGAAAATTACCAGGTATTTTGGATCGGTGGCAGGTTTTACTTCGTGCTCGACCTCCGGTTGCAGGTGAATTTTTGTTACCGGCTGCAGGTGAAATTCGTAACGGTTGCCCTGTGTAACAAAATCGCTCAACGAAACGCCAAACAGCTGCTGCACCCTCGGGCCAACATATTTTTCAATCATGCCCGGAAACTTTGCCTCAACATTATCGGGCGAAGTATTCGGTTTTAGTAATATGTACGTAGAAAAACTATTGTTTAACCACTCCTTGTCGTCGGATCTTTGGTTGGTCATAAACGAAGTGAGGATGTTGGCATTTAAATGCGTTTCCTCGGGGAAATCGGCCATTACTCCGGTTACGCGGTACGGATCCTGACCGGTATTTACGCGTAACAGTTTATTTATGGGATCTTCGTCGCCAAAGATCTTTTTAGCCGTCGACTCCGACAGCACCATGGTGTTGGGTTCGTTCAGTACGGTTTTGCTGTCGCCTTTCAGCAGCGGTATGGAGAACAGCTCAAAAAAGGTAGAATCCACTTCGGCAAAATCGTCAATCACATAAGCGATATCTTCTTTTTTTACAATGGCATCGCCCCATGTGTTTAGGCGGCAAAATTTTTCCACCTCGGGAAAATCGATGGCCATGGTTGGCCCAATAACCGCCGCCGTATAAGAAGCATTTACTTCCTGCTCGCCAATTTTACCGTCGAGTGTTAAACGGTAAAGCCGGTCTTTATTTTCGTTGTACTGATCGTAACTTAACTCGTGGATAATAAACAGCGCTATGATAATACTACAGGCTATTCCGATGGACAGTCCCAAAATGTTGATAGCAACATATCCTTTTTGCTTCTTTAACGCCCGCAGGCTGTGTTTTAATAAGTTTTTAATCATGTTTTCGATAGCTTTAGTTTTCCGTGAATGAATGAACCGGATATTTTAAAGACGCGCGAAGTTGTTGTTGGTTACAAGGTTATTGAAGGATTAGTGATTAAGGATGAAAAAAGCTGCGAGCTACCGGTTGCTAGCTGCGAGACACGAGTTGCGAGTAGCTAGACAGAGATTGCTTCTTCGCCAGCTGGCGGATCGCAATGACACATTACCTAGTGAGATCAGGGCAGCGGTCAACAAACAATTTTGCCGGGACGAATGAGTTCATTGTCCGCTGCCGGCCTTCCTCAACAAACAATGTCATTGCGAGGGAGGAACGAGCGTGGCAAGCCGAATGAAAGGATGAACGATTAAGAATGAAGGATGAATCAAGGCAAAAGGCAAAAGTTGAAAGGCATAAGGAAGAAGGATTAGTGATTAAGTATTAAAAAAGTTGCGAGCTACCGGTTGCTAGCTGCGAGACATGAGTTGCGAGTTAGCGGAGAAGTAATCAAAACACCACCTCGACCTTTCAAAATCCGTCAACAACGGATTATAAAAGCCCACTCCTCCTCGAAGGAGAAATAAAGGTATTCTAATTCATTAATAGCGAAAGTGAACTTGCAACAAAAAAGTGGACAATCAGTTAAGCTATGCTGCCAATTTTTGTTTGTTCATTAATTCTCCAAATTCTTCCGGTGACAAATAATTCAAAGAAGAATGGCTTCTCTGCGTATTGTACCAGGTTTCTATATATTCAAAAACAGAAACTCTCGCATGCTTTTTCGTGGCATACTTATTTCTGTAAATCCATTCTGTTTTTAAGGTTTTAAAAAAGCTTTCAGCAACTGCATTATCCCAACAATCTGCTTTTCTGCTCATACTTTGTTTTACACATGGATTTGTTGCCAGAAGTTCTTTAAACTCTGTACAGGCGTATTGTATTCCCCTGTCAGAATGAAAAATCAGATTATCAGTTATTGGTCGGTTTGTAACTGCCATTTTCCATGCAGGAACAACTGTTTCATTGGTTTTAAGCGTATTGCTTGTAGACCATCCAATTACCTTTCGATCACATAGATCTATAATAACAGTCAGGTATAACCAGCCTTCGGTGGTTCGGATATAAGTAATGTCAGAAACCCATACTTTTCCTTGCTGATCCACTTTGAACTCCCGGTTCAACAGGTTCGGTGCAACTGGGAACTGGTGTCTGGATTCGGTAGTGCATTTAAAACGTTTTTTTGTGGTGCTGCGGATATTAGCTTTTTTCATCAACCTGGCGATACGGCGTCGTGATACATGAACATAACCTTTCTTAAGTTCCTCGCAGATGCGTGGACTTCCGTAAGTTCCTTTGCTCTTTTTATGTATCACTCGTATCTGTTCCATTAAATCGTCATTTTCAAGTGCCCGTTTTGAGGGCTTCCTTTTTAACCAGAAATAAAATCCACTTCTGCTTACTCCTAATACTTTACACATCATTTCAATGGGAAACATGGAGCTGTTATCGGTTATAAACCGGTATATTTTCCATCGCTCTTGGAAAAGATGCCTACTGCCTTTTTTAGAATATCCCTTTCCATTTGCATATCGGCAAGCTCTTTTTTCAAACGTGCTATTTCTTTTTCTTCATCCGTCATTTTTGGATTGCCATTACCTGGAAAACTTGCCCCTTGTGAGCTGGCAAATTCGCTCCTCCATCTGTAAAGTAATGCCGGACGTATTTTTAGCTCATGTGCCAATTCAACAATGTTTTCTCTGGAGTAACTCAATTCTACTGCGTTGAGCTTAAACTCTCGTGTAAATGTTCGTCTTTCTCTACTCATAATTCTAAGATACAATTTTATTACAATCATATCTTAACCTACTGTCCGATCAAATGTAGCAATATCAAAGAGCTTTCCAAGAACGTTTCCCCTCCTGCCAGGAGAGGGGCATCGCGTTTACAGCGGTGGGGTGGTATAACTTGGAGAATTACAAATTTGCACGGTATCTATTCAGATCACGTATTTATTTTGATTTTACCGCTTTGTCCACGGCAAATATTTCTTAATTATCGATTTTAATTGCTCGGCATTAAACGGTTTTGTAATATAATCGTTACAACCGGAATCAATGGCTTTTATTTTATCCGAACTGTGCGCATAAGCAGTTTGTGCAATTATCGGGATCGCGGTATTTTTCTGTCTGATTAAACGTGTTGCTTCCAAGCCGTCGTATTCTCCGGGCATTTTTATATCCATCAGCACCAGGCTTACGTTTGGATTTTCAAACAGTAAACGAACCGCCTCTTCACCATTAGCAGCATGTATCAGATTATAATCTTTCGAAAGTATTCGTTCCAGCAGCATAAAATTTATTTTATCGTCTTCTGCAATGAGAATGGTTCCCTCCCCTGATTTTAATTCCGGATTATCGTCCTCTTTTATTGAGGCGGTAAGCTGTTTTGCCGGATTATATTCGATGGAAAAAAGAAACGTACTCCCCTTTCCCTGCTCCGATTTAACCTGGATGTTTCCATTAAGTGCCTCAACATGGCCATTTGCAATCGAAAGACCGATTCCCGATCCTTCGTACCCGCGGCTTAAATTGGTATCAACCTGAACAAATCGTTCGAATATCGCTTCATACTTGTTTTCCGGAATACCAATTCCGGTATCGCGCACATAGAAATACAGCTGACCATTTTCGAGGTAGTTCCCGAGTTCTACTTTACCTTCGTCGGTGAATTTTATGGCATTTTTAATCAGGTTCATTAAAATACCATCCAGTTTATTTTTATCTGTTTTTACAATGGCCCTATCTCCCGAAACCTGCTCTTTTATAATCAGTTTAAGACCTTTTTCTTCGGCCGCTATTCGAAAGAAATTATAGTGATATTGCATCACCTCGGCAAGGTCAATTTCCTGAATGATCAGATTAATATCGCCGGTTTCAATCTTCGAAATCTCCACAATATCGTTGATCGTATTCATCAGGCGCTCGCCACTTTTGTTGATAATTTCAAGGTAACCTGACTTTTCAACATCACTTAAATCGGGTTCTCTCAGAAATTCAAGAAACCCCATTATACCATTCATCGGTGTTCGTATTTCGTGCGAAACATTTAACAAAAATGCTGTTTTCAACTTGTCGCTTTGTTCGGCCTTTTCTTTGGCCAATATCAATTCCGAATCGATTAATTTCTGGGTGGTGATATCCTGAACGGTACCAAATAATTCAAGCGGCTTATTGTCTTCATCCCTTCGTACTTCCCCTTCAACGTGTACCCAAACAATATTTCCGGTTTCTCCATTTATTAGCCGGTATTCCATGGCGCCTGGACTCTTGCTTATCAGAATATTTTGTTCAATATATTGCTTCTGTTCCATTCTGTCGTCGGGATGGATCAGCTTGAGCCAGTTTTCAACATTATATTCGATGGTATCATCGATGCCGAAAATTCGTTTAACCTCCGGTGAGATTAAAAACAGCCCGGTATTCAGATCGAGGCTGTAATGCCCCAGTTTGGCCACACGTTGTGATTCTAGTAAACGCTCTTCATTTTTTTCAGCAATTTCTTTTGCATTAATTAACTCATTTTCAAACTGAATACGTTGTGTAATATCCCTATCGACGCCCCGAAAACCAACAATTATCTTTTTATCGTTCAAAATAGGCACCGAATTGCTTTCGAGGTATTTCCAGCTGCCGTCTTTATGCTGCCATCGAAGCACAAAATTCTGCCAACCTTTTTTCTCAGCAATACATTCCGACAATAACTTTCCTACCTTCTTTCTGTCATCTTCGTGAATGAGCAATGCACTTTGCTGACCAACTATATCGGTATCTGCATAGCCAATAATGTCCATCACGGCATTATTCGAATAGGTGTGTACCCCCTCTTCGTCTATCGCCCAAATCCAGTCTTTCGAAGTTTCAACTATCGATCGGATAAAACTTTCATGTTCGCGTAATTCCTTTTCAATCCTCTTCCTATTTGTAATGTCGCGAGCTATTCCCAATACCACCAACTCACTATCGATTTTTACCGGGAATCCACTGACTTCAAGAATTTTTTCACCTTCAGACGTTTTAACCCGATACTCGTTCGGCCCCGACTTTAATCCCATTGCATTTTGTTCGAGCGCTTCAATAGCCTTCGGAAAATCGTTCGAATTCAACATTCCTTCAAAAGGATTTGTGCCAATCATATCCTCGCGGGGAAAGCCAATTAATTCTTCCGACGCACGGTTACCGTATATAAAATTTCCGGTTAAATCATTCAGATAAATCGCATCGGGTGCATATTCAAAAATAATTTTAAACCGTTCTTCCGAGCCTTTTAAGCTGTCTTCAACCTTTTTTTGATCGCTTATATCCCTGACGATAGCCTGAAAATGTACTTCATTCTCAATTTGCAGGGGATTCAGGGTAACTTCGGCGTGAAATGTCGATTTGTCCTTTCGGCAATGTTGCCAGTAAAAACGTTGTGATTTCCCTTTAATCGTTTTATTAATATATTCCAAAGCCTTATCTTTCGAGTAGCTTCCATCGGGCTGTTTCTCCGAAGAAAAATCCATCACTGTTTTCCCAATAAATTCATCGGTGTGTGAACAGCCAAATATCTCGAGTGTTGCAGGATTACACTCAACAAATGTGCTGCCTTTCAGTAATATTATTGCATCGTTGGCGGTTTCGTATAGCGTTTTGTATTTTTTCTCGCTGGCACTTAACAATTCCTCTTTAATCAGGAGATTTAATTCGGTTGCGATTCGTCCTGAAAACAGTTTAAAAAATGATTCTACCCAGTCTTGATTTGTTATGTTTTTTGAGCTGTAGGCAGTAAACATTCCTATAATTTCCCGGCACTTATTAAAAAGCGGAACGCCGGCAAATGCCTGTAGATTGTATTTTTTTACTAATTGGTCGTCAGGAAACTTATCACGCAGATTGGATGGATAACAAACAAAATTTTTGTGAATAATATCTTCCAATGGACTGTGATAAATATTGTACACTGCAGCTTTAACCGGGTTGCCATTTTCAATACCCGCTTTTACATCAATTACCTCCGCGGTTTGATCATATTTTGAAATGTAAACAAAGTCAATATCCATCGACTTAACGAACAAATTACAAATAGAGTTTAAAAGGTCGCCCCCTGATAAACTGTAGAATTTAGAACCGAAAGATCGAATTTCATTTTCTAAATTACTGTCCAAAGGATTGTCTGATTCGATTAATGGGTTTTTGAATATTTTTTGCGCCAGTAAGCTAAGCTTTGAGGGAGTTTTGTTAGGTCTGTCCATATTTCCCTTGATTTAATTAGACACCAAAATACTAATTTAATGAAACAAAGTTCACCTCGCAATGCTGTTTTAAAAAATAATATTGAAACGCTGTCAATAAAATAATAAACGTTTATTGATTATAATAAGTTTGAAAAAACGCTAAAAATGCTCGTATTTCCGTTTCCTAAACTAACTATTTCCCGATAGCAAATGAACCGGATGCATAAAAAAGTCTGATCTCAGGCAACAATAATGACAATGATACAAATGTTGCATTGCTCACTGAAGCAATACAAGTGGAAGATGCTTTAAACTACATTGAACCGCCTGATTGGTTTTTCTCGGTACGTCAGCTGTTTGAACGGTTCCGGAAAGCTCCTTTTTTTCTGCGGATTGCGCCCAAACACTTTGCTGTATAAGTAAAACCATCGATAGGTTCAGCAGGATATTTTGTAGTAGCTTATTTCTAAAAATTGTTTTTACTCCCATTGTTTTCACGAATTCTATCAAAGTAGTGTCGCAAAAATAAAGGGATACATAAGGGGGTGTACAATCCTCTATAGTAGTGAATTTAAAAGTTACTATGGCTCAAAAAAGCGGCGAAAAAAAAACTATTCCCCTAATAAAGTGAGCATTACAAACAAACAACGCTGAATCGCCGACAGAGTCTATCCCCAGTTTTGGGATTATTTTATTACAATCCAAAACCTATGTGTACTCCCAAACTTAAATGCACGTGTTCGAAATTGTAGCCCAGCTCCACCATTGGCCCCATGTGGATATTACCCACCTGAAAATCGTAGGCCGTTTCAAAATGCAGGGCAAAGTTTTTCTCTTCCCAGTCTTCCCCTTCAAATGCAATGCCGGGTGTTAGTGCAAAATGAAGCCTGTCAACAGGTGTATAACTACCAACAATACCAATTGTATTGTGGTGGTGTTCGTCGAAAATACGCTCATAAGCCAGTCCCATTCCAAAATTCGAGTGACCGATATTTCTGACCACATGGAGGTGCAGGCCATAACTAAGCTCCTCTTCTCCAAAAAAGTAAACAGCCGAATTTCCGATTCCTATTTCGGTTTTATGTCCGTGCGTGTGGTCGTGGTGTTCATGCTCATCATGATCGAGTTCCTGCGCGTTAACATTCAAAACAAAAAACAAGGCAATAATGCCACCTAATAAACTGATATAACTTTTTTTCATTGTAATTTTAATACCTGTTCAAACAGTCTCAATCCAACGTTTAAGTTTGTAAAATGTTGAGCGTCCCTTGCTATTTTGCGAAAAAGACTAATTTCGTGCAAGTAAAATTTTTGCATGTTAAACACAAATTTGGATTCCGTGAAGTAAATAACCTTTGGCAGTTGGCCTTTGGTTATCCATTCGTTAATCGCTGACAGTTTCCTGTCAGTGGTATTTTTCATATCTTTTTATTTGAAACCGCCTAAAACCTAGAAGCATTAGATAACGTGGTTTTTGGCACAATATTTAAAAAAATGAGTAACGATAATTCATCTATACACGAATTCGATTTAGGTTTAATTTGCGAATATTTCTCTCACCTCGAACGCCAGGGGCCGGGAAGCCCGGAGGTAACCATAAAGGCGCTGAGTTTTATCGAAAAGCTTGGCGAAGAAGCAAAGATTGCAGACCTGGGCTGTGGTACCGGTGGGCAAACCATGATTTTAGCTCAACATACACCGGGACAAATAAAGGGGCTCGACCTCTTCCCCACTTTTATCGACCTGTTTAATAAAAATGCACAGAAGCACAATCTGCAGGAGCGCGTAAAAGGGATTGTTGGTTCGATGGATCAGCTGCCTTTTCAGGCGGAAGAATTGGATTTAATCTGGTCGGAAGGCGCCATTTACAACATTGGTTTTGAACGCGGCCTGCGCGAGTGGAAAGCGTTTCTGAAACCGGGAGGATACGTAGCGGTGAGTGAAGCATCGTGGTTCACCGGGGAGCGTCCTCAGGAAATACAGGATTTTTGGATGGATGCTTATCCCGGCATCGATACTATTCCGAATAAAGTGGCGCAAATGCAGCAAGCCGGCTATATACCCGTGGCATCGTTTATTTTACCCGACAACTGCTGGCTCGAGTATTTTTACAAGCCACAAATCAGGGCTCAGGAAACTTTCTTAAAAGAACACGCCGGTAACAAAGCTGCCGAGGGTTTTATTGCCAACCAACGACACGAAGAGACATTGTACAACAAGTACAAAGATTATTATGGCTACGTGTTTTATATTGGAAAGAAGATTTAAGCATTTACAATAAAAAAGGATCGTTCCGCATTTTCTGGACGATCCTTCATTTATAAAACAAAGAATTAATCTACTGACTATCCTGAGGAGTTTCCACTGCAGCTTCGTCTTCAGCAAGTTTGTATGAAATTTTAAATTGTGGCCGGCTGCCAATATTCAACACTTCATCTTCGTTGTATTCCAACACACGAATGGTTGTTGAGTTATTTTGCTCGTGCAAATAATCCGTTACCAGTTGAAGTCGGTTGTTTTCGCGGGAAATGATTACACTGTCAACCTCCGTTTTGGGAGCAAGCAGGCGTTCGTAATCCTGCATTACCAGCGAATCGCGTTGTGTTTCAGTTTTCAAATATTCGAGATACTCTTTATTATTTCTTGCCTTTTTCTTACCTGTTTCTTCAGTATAACGCTCTTGCACAATTTCTGAAGCGGCATCAATACGTTCCAGTTTCCGGTCGTTCAGGTACTGCATTTCAATCAGCAGTTCCGGTTTCTGTTGCTCCAACTCCAGCAATAAATCGAGCGAACGATGTTGTTTGCGCGTTAAAGTGGTATCGCTGTATAAAATAGTAATCTCTTCCAGTTCTTTCGGATCGGCCCCCAGCAAATTACCAAGCGCCCGAAAAGGTGAGGATACAATTTTCCCCATAAACCCTTTGAAAGTGTTCCAAACAATTTTGCCCACGTCGGTTTTCGGGTCCGACAGATCGCCGGTTACCGGAATATCCAGGTTCACATCACCATTCTTGTCTTTCAGAATAAACAAAGCCAGTTTGATAGGTACATCATACAATCCCCCGCTTTTACGGCCCATTTCAACATTGCTAATTATCAGTTCGTTTTCGCTGTTTAGCTTTTTATTAATGATGGAGGTTTTATTGCGGTAATACATATCGCCAAATAAAATTGGCAGTCCGGCGTAGTATTTCGAGTAAATATTTATATCGGGCAACTGAAACTCGGACAACACATAATTTAACTCAATATGCTGAAAAGGATCGTAAGGATTCAATCCCAGTTCGGCTACCAGGTCTCCTCGTTTATTGAGTTTCATGCTCGAATTAATCTCCAGCCAGTTACTGTTTAGCGAAAGTGAATCCATATCGACATGCACCTGCGAAAGTTCATAATTAAAAACCTCCTGCAAACGCTGATCGCTAAAATCGATAAGCCCACTGTCGATCACAAATTTATTGATCAGAATATCGAAAGGTTCGGTTTCTTCACTTTCAGTCGTGTCGGCAACCGTTTCATTCTCCACCGGTACCATCATTTTTTCGAAGTTGGACAAGGAGTCTATCAAAGCAAAATATACATAAGGTTGGATGATTTCGATTTTCCCAATTTCTGCTTGGTATAACAAGGGTTTCGAATGGTTTAAATCCAGTTTGGTTTTTGCTGCTCCCAATACGTTTTTGTCGTTCATATCAGTAAACATTAGCCCGGCAACCTCAGCATTTCCGCTCAACTCAAAGTTGGTCAAATTGTTCTCATTTCCAGTAAACTTAGCCGTGGCATCGAGCGTTCCCTCCATTTTATTAAACTGCATGTACTCCTGAATATATGGCAATGCAATATTGAGAACCAGTTTGTTTAATTTTATTTCGCCCCGGAAATCGCCCGTTTTAGAATCAAAATCAAAATCGGTGCTGATACTACCTCCGTTACCAATATTAAAATCCAGATCAGCAGAACTTTCTTCGCCACCCCAATATATTTGCGGAATCAGAAAACTAATATTTTTCATTGAGATGTTATTGTCTAGCTCCGTATCAGTGTAGCTCACCGTTCCGTTCTTTATCTCCAGTAAATTCAAATTCAGAAGGTACGGTTTTGACTGTGTGGTGTCTTCTTCGGCCGTTGCTTCGCCGGTATCGAAAAACTCAATGAGGTCGGAGAAATTAAATACCGTATCGGTTTGAATAACCTGCGAATAAGGATTTACCAGTTGAAATTGCTGCACAGTTATTTCGTGTTTCAATAAGCGCAGCGGTTTGAGGTTGAGTAAAAGTGTATCGAAACCAACAAAAACATCGGTATTATTTTGTTCGTACATGGCCATATTAAATACCTGCAACGTAGAAGTAAAATAATTGTACTTTATTTTTTCGATAGTGATGGTTCGGCCCGAGAGTTCAACACCGTTTTTATTGATGTAATTCCTAATCAAACCCGGTGCCAATGCCAGTGCGATCACCACAATCAAACTCAATGCCAGTAAAATAATCAATACAATACGTTTCCAGGTTCCGGCTTTTTGTTTACCTTTTTTTGTTTCCATTCTATGCAGCTGTTTCTAATCAATTAAAATGCTTCTCCTATTCTGAAATAAATTCCCCAGTCGTCTTTTCCCAATGCAGCATCAAGACCGATATTAAATTTGGCCGATTTAAAAGCCTGATAACGGTAGCCAACTCCAAATCCGGGATATAAATCCCAGTCGAATTCTTTGGTTGGCGAGCCGTAAATAGTAGCCACCCCGGCAAAACCAACCAATCCCATCCGGCTGGTAAAATTGTAACGGTATTCGCCCTGTACCGCCATTAACCCATCGCCACGGTATTTAGCTTCCGAATAGCCGCGAATATCGTTGCCTCCAATAACAACCTGTTGTTCAAAAGCAATATCGCCCAAACCAAAAGTCCCTGAGAAGCGGGTAGCCAAAACATCCCGTCCGTCGTGAAACGGAAAATAATGGTTGTACTCGCTAATAATTTTGTTGGCCTCAATATCGTTGCCCATCCACTGCGGAAAAGAATTCCACTTCAATCGTATCTGATTTCCTTCGGTGGGATAGTAAACTTCGTTTCGGGTATCCCATAATGCAATATATTGCAGTGAATGTGTATCGGTGGTTGCATCGGGAATTATTTCATCTTCGTATTTAGTAAAATGATGCGTATAGGTATAGCTTATGCCCGCATAAAGTGTATGCAAAACTTTTCGTTGAAACCCAATACTTATAAGTTTCGTTTTTGTTTTATAATCGTAAAAACCGGGAGGAATATCGTAGTCGTAATAAAACTGTGATATGTGATTTCCGGTAGCACCGTAAAACTGAATCCGCCACCTATCCTGAGCCAGGTGCCAGCGGTTAAAAAAACCAATAAATTTTGAACCGTTCGTAGTAAAAACGCCTGTAATACCTGATAATGATTTTGGAGAGATAGTATCGTTTGGGTTCAGCCGGTACATGGCCAGCGGCAGAACACCATACATAAACTCCAGATTGCGGTTATAGCTCATATATGGCATCAGGTTAAAGTTAAAGTTCTTCTCTTTTTTTGCCTGAACAACAGAAGTGCTGTCGTTGGCTGCGTTTTGACCAGAACTGCTAAATGAAGCTAATGTCACGAGGAGTAAAATCAGATATTTTCGCATTATACTATAAGTGTATGGTTTAAATTTATATCTAACAATTTAAGAAAAATCAACCATATAAAAAGAACTTTTCATAATGTTTATCAGAGAATCATCGCCAAAAAAATCGAACCTTCAACTCAGGTAGCTTTGACTTTCCACTCATCTGATTTAAATTCTTATCTTAGGTTTCAAAATCATTCAGGCATGTTAAAAAAAGTTCCGCATACCTACGTTATCATATTTTTTCTGATTGTTTTTTGTGCTTTACTGACGTGGATCATTCCCGGAGGTGAATTTGAGCGCGAAAGTGTTGTTGTTAATGGCGTTGAACGTAGTGTGATACAAACCGGATCGTTTCAAAAAACCGACAGCCAGTTACAGACATGGCAGGTTTTTTCATCATTTTTTGATGGTTTCTTAAGCACTGCAAATATTATTGCCCTCATTTTACTCATCGGTGGTTCGTTCTGGATTCTTAACGAAAGCAAATCAATCGACATTGGTATATACACTTTCCTGAAACGCTTAAAACGGCTTGAACGATCGAAAATACTGGCTTTTGTGGGGGTACACAATATTGTACTCGTTTCTATTATGACCATCTTCAGCTTGTTTGGAGCCATTTTTGGCATGAGCGAAGAAACCATTGCCTTCACCATTATTTTTGTTCCGCTGGCCATTTCTATGGGCTACGATTCGATTGTTGGCGTTTCGCTGTGTTTTATTGCTGCAGCAATGGGTTTTGCCGGAGCTTTTTTAAATCCGTTTACCGTTGGTGTTGCGCAGGGACTTTCTCATATCCCTTTATTTTCAGGACTGGAATACCGAATTCTAATGTGGGTAGTGATCAACTTTTTTGGCTTTGCATTTATTCTGCGTTATGCCGCCAGGATAAAAAAAGACCCTACCAAATCAGTCGTTTACGAAGATGATGCCTACTGGCGGTCGCGCAATGAAACCACAGCCGTAAAAATTGAAAAGATAAAACCAGCTGCAGCCTGGTTTGCACTGGCCATTATTTCTGTTGCACTCATCGTTTTCTCTATAACCATTCCGCAAAGTTCAATTGCCATTGGCAACAATGTTTTTACTGTTCCGGCTATTCCGGTAGCTTCAGCGCTTTTTATTATTATGGGCGTTTTAACTCTTTGGAGGTCGGTGCAATATTTTATTTTAACCCTGCTCACTTTCACCATTGTATTCCTGGTAATTGGTGTAATGGGCCACGGCTGGTATATTAAAGAAATAGCTACCATCTTTTTTGCAATGGGAGTTTTTGCCGGCATCGCAGCCAATAAATCGCCCAACACCATTACCAAACTTTTTTTAGATGGTGCCAAAGATATTCTTCCGGCCGCCATGATAGTTGGTTTAGCCCGCGGAATAGTGGTTATTCTTGAAGACGGCCAAATTATCGATACCATATTATTTTATGTTTCGAACTCGATGCAAAACTTCGGCGAGGTTGGAACAGTGGGAATTATGTACCTGATACAAACCATGCTGAATGTGTTTATCCCATCCGGATCGGGACAGGCGGCCTTAACAATTCCGATTATGTCGCAGATATCGGATTTGATTGGTATTTCGCGCCAGACTACCGTGGTAATCTTTCAACTTGGTGATGGTTTTACCAATATGATTACTCCCACAAGTGGCGTATTAATTGGTGTTTTGGGAGTAGCACGTATTCCTTATGAAAAGTGGTTTAAATGGGCTGCTTCGTTTACTTTAATGCTAATTGTTATTGGCTTTTTATTGATTCTACCAACTGTTTTTATGGAGTTGAATGGGTTTTAAAACTGCTTGGGGTAGCAAAAGGGCATAAAAAAAGCCCGCATGCGCGAGCTTCAATGTCTTTATGCTGAGCGGACTATTCTTCAATAGCAATTGCCTCAACCGGACAAACTTCTGCGCATGAACCACAGTCTGTACAAAGCTCTGCATCGATGGTATAGATATCACCTTCTGCAATAGCGTCAACCGGGCACTCATCGATACAAGTACCACATGCGATACATTCATCTGAAATTTTGTATGCCATAACAATGATTTTTAAAGTTAAACATTATCGTTTTCAGCAAAAGTACAAAGTTTGATATAAAATCAAAGTTCAAAAAACATTTTATTCATATGTTTTACAGTAACCACCGCAAACCTACTGATAATCTTAATGTTACCACCTATGCACATATTAATATTCAATTAATCTTCTTTTTGCTAATTTTGCTAATGCTAATTTTTCTGAATGGAATGATTCCATATTATCAATCCAGAGTAACCAAATAAGTTTAACATAGCAATAAAAAACTACAGCACAAGTAATTGAACAATACAATGGAATAATTTTTATTCTGTAAAAGTAGTTGTTTACCAACAGCAAAAGTGTTAATCCTTCTGTTCTCGGTTCAACAACTTAATCTGCTGCAATAAATCAGCTTTCTGATAAAATTTTTCGTGAGCAAAATTCAGAAACTTCAGAATTTTAAAAGCATTGAATTTCTGGAAGAAGCGCACCTGAAAGGTTTCTAAACGCGAACAATTGTTATTTAAATCTTCCAACTCAACACCAAATTGATCCAGTTCCAGAAATTCCTTTATCGGCTCATTCAATTGGTTTACAAACTCCAGATAGTCGTTTTGCTGAATTTTAAACAAACCGTCTTTCTGAGCAAAAAACTGCTGCAGGTTTTTAAACGCTTCGAAGTTATAAGTCAACGACAGATCCTCCTCTCCTTTCATCCATTTTTGCAGAATCGGGCCGGTTCCAAAAGGCACCCTATTCGACAATCGTGCCGACGGATAAACCATTGTGCTTGTTATTTCGCCAACGCGGCCAATTTGCACCAGGTTTTGCAGAAAGTAAAAATCTTCGCCTGCCTGCCTTCTGTTCATTCCTCCACGTTTAACGTAGGCTTCGGCTTTTACGGCAAAGGCAGATCCTATGGTGAACAGCGAATACGGATATCCTGTATAATCAAGCGCCCTTTTGTAATAATTGAGGTACAACTCGTACAGCTCAATCCCCCGCCGCTGCATTTTATCCAGTTGTTGTTTTTGATGCTCGAAAGCCACTGTTGCACCAACCTGTTTCGGGTGTTCTCTGAAATGCTTCTCTATTTCAAGCAGGTAGTTTTTTGCCACCAGCGTATCGGCATCCAGCGACACCAAAATTCCGTTCCTGTTATCGTTGAGATTGAACCTTCTTATGGCTTCATCCATTCCCTTTTTGCGCGCCAATCCTGCTCCTGCCCATTTCTTTTTCAGGAAAATCGGGCCAACAGCATAAAACTGAATGCCGCTTTTTTGGTTCGTTGCTATCCATTTATCGGCGTCAGCTTTTGTTTGTCTGTTTATTTGAATAGTGTCGGCATCAGCAACTTCCGATTGGTTAATAAGCAGAATGACTTCAACCTTACATTTTGGCAAATCACATTCATTCAGCGAGTTGAGTATATTCGTCAACTCCGTTTCTCGTAAACACGGAATAACAACAATTATTCCCGGTGCTTCTTCCGGCAACTCGTTGATGAGGATTTTGTGCTCATTTTTTCCCAGGTATTTATCGGCAAACATAGCACAAAGCTAAAAGTTATTTTAAAGATGAACCCGGCTTTCAGTTTATATCAAAAAAAAATCCGGGCGCTAACCCGGATTTCCATTTATGCTTATGTTGTATTATTCTGTTTTTGTGGCCTCGTATTCTTCATTCAAAGCCTTTAAAACATCGGCTGTAATATTAGTTGTTTCAGGGCCAACTAAAACGTTCGCACCATTTAAGATGTAATCGTAACCGGCTTTTTCATTGTAACGATCCAGGTAATCCATCATATTGTCAAGGATCTGGTTGTTGTTATCCTGCTGGATTTTAGCCAGTTTTGTCGACAATTCCTGGTCAAGTTTCTGAATTTCCTGCTCTTTACCCAACAAACGATCGCGCTCTTGTACTGCACGTTGTTCTGTTAAAAAGCCTCCACGCTGAAGTTTCTCCTGGAAAGCAGCTGCTTCCTTTTCAAACGACTGGCGCTTAGTTCCGTACTCAGTAGTATAAGCTTCCTGTTGTTTGGTAAACTCATCGTGCAAATCCTGTGATAAGGTGTAATTTAAAAGCACAGAATCGGCTTTAATATAAGCGATTTTCAAATCACCACCCGTTCCGGCCGCTGCTTTAATTGGTGTTCCTTCACTGGCGCCGCTACCTGTAAAATGTAAAACGTACAAAACTGCAACTGCAACAAAAAGCACTACACTAACTACTAACGATGTTCCTTTCATCTTTTTTATTTTTACTTCATCAATATATTGAATATAAGTTGCGATTCGGGCAACTGTTATCTTCAATAAATTTTTAGGTTCAACTTTTTTAATCCCGACAAAGATACTTTTTTAGCGGAAATGCCCTACTTTAATTAACAATTTTTTCATGTCGTTAATAATCAAGAAGTTCTATAAAAAAGCTGCCTAAAATCATGATATGCCAATGATAAACGTCATTGCACAAGGGGCGCCACGCATAGTATTTTTATGCTGCGAAAAATAGTATTTACCTAAATTATAAAATGTTGAATAAGTTAATAGCAAATATGCTGCCTTTCATGCCCAAAAAGCTGGTTTGGGTTTTCTCGAAAAGGTACATTGCAGGTGAATCGATGGAAGAGGGTTTGCTTGCCTCAAAACTTTTGAATGAAAAGGGAATTGAAGTTACGGTTGATATTTTAGGTGAATTTATTACCAGACTTGACGAAGCAGAAAAAAACCGTGACGAATACCTGGAAGTGATTGAGCGCTTTACTTCGGAGAATGTACAAGGTAATTTCTCGATAAAACCAACCATGTTTGGGATGCTTCTGGATAAAGAGGTGTGCTACAACCTGCTTCGCGAAGTGGTTCAGTTTGCAGCACAAAAAGATTCTTTCATTCGAATTGATATGGAAGATTCGCAATGTGTTGACATGGAGTTGGATATTTTTCGTCGTTTGAGACAAGAATTTCCAAAACATGTTGGTCTCGTACTTCAGGCTTATTTACGCCGTACCGCAAGCGATTTGGTAGCACTGAACGACCTGAATAACGCAAACTACCCCATCAGTTTCCGGCTGTGTAAAGGTATTTACGTTGAACCCGAAAACATTGCTTTTAAAGAGTACGACGAAGTTCGCAAGCATTTCCTGAGGGATTTGAAATACATGTTTGAAAATAAAATGTACGTGGGAATAGCTACTCACGATAAATTTCTGGTTGAGGAATCGATGAAGATGATCGGGGAAATGAATATCCCGAAAGATATGTACGAGTTCCAGATGTTGTACGGAGTAACACCCGAACTGCGCCAGCTAATCGTTGACAACGGACATAAAATGCGTGTATATGTTCCGTTTGGCGAAAAATGGTTCAACTATTCAACCAGAAGATTAAAAGAGAATCCAAAAATGGCTCAACATATAATTAAGGCACTTTTTATAAGGGGGTAATTTTTAGGAGTTAAACCAAAAAGGATGGCAGTGCCATCCTTTTTTTATGCTGTTAATCTTTACAAATTACAATCTCATCAATCGGTCGTTTGGGCACATGATGAACTCCATTTTCATCGCGCCAGTATTTTATTTCACCATTTTTGGCCTCATCAATTACAACCGTCTCTGCTGGTTTGCCCAATGCAATAATATATAATAATTCCAGCTTCTCGTCCAGCCCCAGTAACTTTGCTACCCTGGCTTTATTTACCGAACCAATCATACAACCGCCAAAACCATCTTCGGTAGCCCCCAGTAAAATGCTTTGCATGGCAATTCCGTCGTCGCAATAGTGGTTTTCCGCAATATTGCGGTCTTTAATAACGGCAACATACGCCACGGGGCGCTCCCCTTCAGCCGGTCCTTTCCAGTTGGTTAAATAGCCGGCCCACCCCAGAAAAGGAAAGATTTTTGCACACATTTCGGGTTTGTTAATAATGGCATATTTTAACGGCTGCGCATTTCTTCCACTGGCCGAAAGCCGTGCCAGGTCAATCCATTTGGTAATTTGTTCTGAAGAAATTTTTTCCGCCTCATCAAACCGGCGGTAACTGCGATTACGGGTTATAAGTTCCTTGATCATGATTTTTGCTTCTTGTTCTGAAGTAAAATTAATAAGCTTATTTCAATTTAAAAGAAAAAAGGATAGAACCTGAGGCTAAAAAAGAATTGCTGACCAAACTTAACCACTAGAAAAAATAACCTCACTCTACCCTTTTTCACAAAAACGTACTTTGCCTGAATCTATTGCGCCGGCCAACTTTAATAAATGTTAAATGAAGAATAAACAATTCATTAAGAGCTTCAAATTCAATAGGATTATTACAATTATTATTACTAGATTTGTGGAACAGAACAGAATAGGGTTCTGAAATTAAACCAGACTATGAACATAAAATTCACTATAGAAAAGAACTCCAATGTTCTGAAATTCCAGCAATTGGTTGACGCCATTCTCGACTCGATCAGCCGAAACGAGTTAAAAGAAGGCGACATGCTTCCTTCGGTAAATCAGATTATGAAGGATTGCAAACTATCGAGAGATACCGTTTTTAAAGCTTATGCCGAGCTTAAAAAACGTGGTGTGGTAGAATCGGTTCCCAACCGCGGCTATTTTGTTACCCGAAAAATTACCAAAATATTTTTGTTCCTCGATACGTTTAAGGCCTACAAAGAAGTGCTCTATCACTCTATTCTGAATCATTTGCCTAAAAACATTAGTGTTGATCTGCACTTTCACCATTACAACATCGACCTTTTCGATAAAATTATTACCGAAAGCGTGGGACGTTACACTAAATATATTGTAATGAATTTCGACCACAAAAAGGTAAAAAATGTTATCGATAAAATTCCGGAAGAACAACTGCTTATTATCGACTGGAAAATAAATGGTGAAGGAAAATCGAGTGTTTATCAGAATTTTGGGGAAGCCGTTTATAATTGCCTCGATGAAAATAAAAGTGCCATTTCGAAATACAAACGTTTTACGCTTTTTTACCCGGATTTCACTTATCACCCGCGTGAGATTGTGGACCATTTCGAACGTTTTGCTAAGAAATATAAATTAAACCACAGGGTAATAACAACCTTCGATGAATTTGACTTAAAGGAAGGAGACCTTTATTTTCTGGTGAGCGACCGTACCTTGGCAAGATTTCTCGATCAGTGTTCTGAAAAAGGATTTGAACCCGGACAAGAAGTCGGCGTAATCTCGTACAACGAAACACCGATGAAAAAATACGTTAAGGAAGGCATAACGGTAATTTCAACCGATTTTAACCAAATGGGGAAAAAAGCAGCTGAGTTTATCGTACAGGGCAAGCCTGTAAATGTTGAGATTCCAACAAGCTTAAAACTCAGATCATCGCTGTAAACATGTTTTAAAACATTTTTTTTAAAGTTTGAGATCATACAAAATAAATTTATTTTTGCACCGTATCAGAACAGAACAGATTAAAAACTAAAATATATAAATTCACTTATAATCATGCACTTATTAGGACTCGATATCGGAAGCTCTTCAGTTAAGGTTTCGTTAGTAGAAGCAAACAGTGGAAACCTGGTAGCTTCATCGTTTTACCCAAAACAGGAAATGAAAATTACCGCACACAAAGCAGGCTGGGCAGAACAAGCTCCGGAGCTTTGGTGGGAAAATCTGAAGTTGGCATTGGCCGAAGTTCTCTCAACCGCCAATATTGATAAAGAAAGTATTGAGTCGATTGGTATTTCGTATCAAATGCATGGACTGGTAATGGTTGACAAAAACCAGGAAGTTTTGCGCCCGTCGATTATTTGGTGCGACAGCCGCGCTGCTGTTTATGGCGACAAGGCTTTTGAGGAAATTGGTGGACAGCGTTGTTTAACCAATCTGTTAAACTCGCCGGGTAACTTTACCGCATCGAAACTAAAATGGGTAAAAGAAAATGAGCCGGAGACTTTTGCCAAGGTTCATAAAATTATGCTCCCGGGTGATTATATTGCGATGAAACTTACCGGCGAAGCACAAACAACCATCAGCGGTCTTTCTGAGGGAATTATGTGGAATTTCAATGAAAACGACCTGGCTACAATGTTGTTCGACAACTATGGTTTTTCGTCCGATATTATTCCTGAAATAGTACCTACTTTTGCAACATCGGGCCAGCTGAGCGCCAAAACGGCTGCCGAACTTGGTCTATCAACAAAAACAAAAGTAAGTTATCGAGCAGGCGACCAGCCTAACAACGCACTTTCGCTGAATGTGCTGAATCCGGGCGAAATTGCCACAACAGCCGGAACTTCGGGAGTGGTTTATGGTGTAAGCAGCGAAATTAAATACGATCCGCAATCGCGGGTAAACACATTTGCACACGTTAATCATACTCAGGAAGATCCACGACTTGGCGTTCTGCTGTGTATTAACGGAACAGGTATTTTAAATGCCTGGTTGAAACGAATGGTAGCCGAAGATCTTTCGTATGAAGCGATGAACCACCTGGCTTCGAAAGTGGCTATCGGGTCGGATGGCATCTCTATCCTACCCTTTGGAAACGGCGCCGAGCGTGTTCTTCAGAACAAAAATATCGGATCGCAATTTAGCGGTATCAGTTTTAACATTCACGATAAAGGACACTTGCTGCGTGCGGCTCAGGAAGGAATCGTTTTCTCGTTCAATTACGGAATGGAGATCATGAAAAATATTGGTATTAATCCGTCTGTTATTCGTGCAGGGAAAGCAAATATGTTCCTCAGCCCGATTTTCAGAGACACGCTTGCCGGAATCTCAGGAGCCACAATCGAATTATACAATACCGACGGATCGGTTGGTGCTGCACGAGGTGCCGGAGTTGGATCAGGTTATTACAAATCGTTTAATGAGGCATTTGGCAGTCTGAAAAAGTTGGAAACCATTGAACCGGACTTGAAGAAAAAAGCTGAATACGAAGAAGCTTACGGCAACTGGAAGAATTTATTGGAGAAATTCATCTAAACAATATTAACTGGAGTTACAGACAAATTAACAACAATAATAATTTAAGAATTAGCGATATGAGTACAAAAGTTTATTTTCCATCAGTGGAAAAAATCAAATTTGAAGGAAAAGACAGTAAAAATCCAATGGCTTTCCGTTACTACAATCCTGAAAAAGTAGTTTATGGAAAAACAATGGCTGAATGGTTTAAATTCTCAATGGCATGGTGGCACTCGTTGTGTGCCGATGGTGGCGATCCATTTGGTGGTGGCACACAGGTTCATCCATGGGTAGGCGCAGAAGATGCTGTACAAGCTGCAAAAGATAAAATGGATGCTGGTTTCGAATTCATGGAAAAAATGGGTATCGAATATTACTGTTTCCACGATATTGACTTAGTAAGCGAAGGTAACAGTATTGAAGAATACGAAGCAAACCTGAAAGAGATTGTTGCTTACGCAAAACAAAAGCAAGCAGAGACAGGAATTAAATTAATGTGGGGTACTGCCAACGTATTTTCTCATGCACGTTATATGAACGGTGCCAGCACGAATCCTGATTTTGATACTGCTGCCCGTGCGATGCTTCAAATTAAAAATTCAATTGACGCTACCATCGAATTAGGCGGTAAAGCATATGTATTCTGGGGAGGACGTGAAGGTTACATGTCGTTGTTGAACACAAACATGAAACGTGAAAAACAACACCTGGGAACTATGTTGCAAATGGCACGCGACTATGGACGTTCAAAAGGTTTTACCGGAACATTCCTTATTGAGCCAAAACCAATGGAGCCAATGAAACATCAATACGATGTGGACACAGAAACAGTAATGGGTTTCCTTAAAGAATATGGTTTAGAGAAAGATTTCAAAATCAATATTGAAGTAAACCACGCTACTTTGGCTGGTCACACATTCGAGCACGAATTACAATGTGCTGTTGATAATGGCATGCTTGGAGCAATTGATGCTAACCGTGGTGATGTTCAGAACGGATGGGATACTGACCAATTCCCAATCGACCTTTACGAATTAACTCAGGCAATGATCGTTTTCCTAAAAGGTGGTGGTACTCAAGGTGGTGGTACTAACTTTGATGCTAAAATCCGTCGTAACTCAACCGACCTTGAAGATCTATTCATTGCACACATTAGCGGAATGGATGTTATGGCACGTGCACTGGAAACAGCTGCTGCTATTTTGGAAGATTCATCATATGAGAAAATGCTTTCAGAGCGTTACGCGTCATTTGACGAAGGTAAAGGTAAAGAGTTTGAAGAAGGTAAACTTACATTCGAAGATGTTTACGAATATGCTAAAGCAAATGGCGAACCAAAACAAATAAGTGGTAAGCAAGAATTGTACGAAGCAATTGTAAACATGTACATTTAATAAGATCAGAAACCTGATTATTTTGAATTTAATATGAGAAGATTATATATAAATATGAATGATTAAAGCAGCCATTTAATGCCTATATATAACACATATGTAAATCAGATAGATCAAGACTTATCTTAAATAATATTTAAAGAAAGCCCGGTTCAAAAATTAGTTTGAATTGGGCTTCTTCATACTAAACTAACATTACCAATATTATGAAGAACAATAGTTTTTATATTTTTTCGATAACCATTGTAGCCACACTAGGAGGCTTGCTCTTTGGTTACGATACAGCGGTTATTTCAGGTGCCGAGAAATCGGTACAAGCCTTCCTCATCGATAGTCAGGGCCTAAGTACTTTAATTCACGGCTTAACCATTTCAAGTGCCTTAATTGGCTGTATTATTGGAGGTGGAATATCGGGTATTTTTGCACTAAAAATTGGCCGTAGAAAATCGCTGATGATCGCCGCCTTGCTGTTTTTTATATCAGCGTTGGGTTCGGGATATCCTGAATTCTTATTTTTCGAAAAAGGCCAGGCCACTTTGGGGCTGTTATACATGTTTAATGTTTACCGCATAATTGGAGGAATTGGCGTTGGTATGGCATCGGCTATTGTTCCCATGTATATTGGCGAAATTGCCCCTGAAGGTATTCGCGGACGATTAGTTTCGATAAACCAGTTTGCGATCATCTTTGGAATGTTGGTTGTATACTTTGTTAACTGGGGAATTGCTAATGGTCAAACGCTGGAATGGATCAACGAAATCGGATGGAGAAGAATGTTCTTATCCGAGTCGATACCTGCTGGTTTATTTGGACTATTGCTGTTTTTCGTTCCCGAAACACCACGATACCTCGCTTTGAAACAAAAAGATAGCGAAGCCCTTGTTATTCTCGAAAAAATTAATGGAAAAAGCAGGGCAAAAGAAATTCTTAACGATATTAAAGCGACCGTTGAAAGTCATTCAGGCAAATTATGGTCGTACGGAAAACTGGTAATTATTATTGGTATTCTGCTTTCAGTATTTCAGCAATTTGTAGGCATTAATGTGGCATTGTATTACGCCCCACGCATATTCGAAAGTATGGGAGCTGCAAAAGACGCTTCGATGTTGCAAACCATTGTAATGGGATTAGTGAACGTTATTTTTACTGTTATAGCCATTGTAACGGTTGATAAATGGGGCCGTAAACCACTGTTAATGGTTGGTTCAATCGGGATGGCCGTTGGAATGTTTGCAATAGCAGGCTTAGCTTTGTTCGAAATAATTGGAATTAGCACACTTATATTCATCATTGTTTATACTGCTTCATTTATGATGTCGTGGGGACCTATTTGCTGGGTTCTTATTTCGGAAATCTTCCCGAATAAAATTCGTGGTCGTGCAGTTGCAATTGCGGTTGTTGCTCAGTGGGCAGCTAACTACTTTATTTCATCAACCTATCCGGCCATGATGGAGTTCAGTGGTGCGGTAACTTATGGTTTTTATGGATTAATGAGTTTACTGTCTTTCTTCTTTGTTTGGAAGATGGTACCCGAAACAAAAGGAAAAACTTTGGAGGAGATGGAAAGTCTCTGGAAAAAATAGTTTTTAGTTGAAACGATAAAAAACGGGATTTTAAAATCCCGTTTTTTGTTTTCTTTATTTTGGTTCCCAAAAGCAACGCTTTGGTGACACAATTTTTTCTTCGGCCTTCAGCACCTTCATTGCTTTATCCACTTCTTTTTTATCCAATCCTGAAGCATCTGCAATTTCTCCGGCCTTCATTGGTTTTCCGGCAGCCTGCATGGCCGCCAGTACTTTTTCTGTACTCATTCTACACTTCTTGTTTTAAGCAAAACGTTCTGAAACAACTTTCCAATCTACAATTTTCCAAAAGTCGGCAACATAAGCAGGACGTGCATTTTGCTTATCCAGGTAGTAGGCATGCTCCCAAACATCGCAGGTTAGTAGCGGTTTTTTACCATCGCGTAAAGGGTTACCTGCATTACTTGTCTGAACGATTTCCAGTTCGCCGTTTTCATCAACAACCAACCATGCCCAGCCCGAGCCAAACAAAGTGGCAGCTGCTTTCGAAAATGCCTCTTTAAAAGCATCAAACGATCCAAATTTAGCATCAATGGCTGCTTTTAATTCATCCTTTGGTTCTTTACAACCATCAGGACTAAATTGCATAAAATAGAAAGTGTGGTTCCAAACCTGTGCTCCGTTATTAAAAATACCACCTTCGGCCTTTTTAATAATGTCTTCCAAACTTGCATTTTCAAACTCAGTTCCTTCAATCAGGCTATTTACGTTATTCACATAAGCCTGGTGGTGTTTGCCATAGTGGAACTCGATTGTTTTTTCACTTATTACTGGTTCCAATGCATTATTTGCATACGGAAGTTTTGGTAAACTAAATGCCATAATTTTCCTTGTTTAAAGATTACTAATTTGATTTTTGTCTGCTAAAGGTACAACGTTTTTGGGGCAAAAAGGATTAGTGATAACTTTAATTTGGAAGGAGTTTAAATAAAACTTGAGCGAATTAGAATCGCGAAAAAAGGTGCAAAAGAGGCTATAATTCTGACGATGAAGATCTTGATTAACATAAAACAATACAAGAGGGCAATAAAAACCCCGGAGCCTCTGCCCCGGGGAAAAAACCAAAAATCAACTAACCTTTAAACCGCCTGGCGACTTCATCCCAGTTGATGAGATTCCAGAATGCATTCACATAATCCGGACGTCTGTTTTGGTAGTTCAGGTAATATGCATGTTCCCATACATCAATCCCCAAAATTGGAGTTCCCTGAACTTCGGCCACATCCATCAGCGGATTATCCTGATTGGGCGTAGACGAAACCACCAGCTTATTGTTTTGAAGAACCAACCATGCCCAACCTGACCCAAAGCGAGTCAAAGCTGCCTTGACGAAGGCTTCCTGAAAATTTTCTATGCTTCCAAATGAATCATTTACTGCATCTAATAAAACTCCTTCCGGAGCCGGTGCACCACCCGGTGCAATTACTTCCCAGTACAAATTGTGGTTATAAAATCCACCACCATTGTTACGTACTGCTACTGATTGACCCGACACACCACTTAAAATTTCTTCTATTGATTTTCCTGCAAGATCAGTTCCTTCAATTGCCCCATTCAGGTTTGTTGTATAACCTGCGTGGTGCTTACTGTGATGGATCTCCATCGTTCTTGCATCAATATGTGGCTCCAGTGCCGTGTAATCGTATCCTAATTTTGGTAATTCAAATGCCATTTTTTTATTATTTAAAGATTTAAATATGTTTATTTCTCTTTAGCAAAAATAGACGCTATTTAGAATTAATCCAAATCTTCGAATAATAAAACACATTGAAATCCTTTATTGTTCATAGAAGGAATTAATAAATACAGAACTTCAATGATTTAAACCATAGAATTGAGCTAAAACCCCTGTCTACAAGCAGAAATGAGACCGAAAAATATTTATTTACTTTTATCTTTTTACTGGCCTGATCAATAATATTACCTTTGCCCCTCACTAAAAAAGGATGAATAAAAGTATTTTAAAACTTGCCCTTCCCAATATCATCAGTAACATAACTGTTCCGTTACTTGGATTGATTGATCTGGCCCTGATGGGACACCTCGGATCGGACGTATACATTGGTGCCATTTCACTGGGTAGCGTAATTTTTAATATCATTTACTGGGGATTTGGTTTTCTACGAATGAGTACCTCCGGTTTTACAGCACAGGCTTTTGGTGAAAAAAAACCGACCGAGGCTATTACAATTCTGGTTCGGGCATTATTGCTAACCATTATTATCAGTGTTTTTATACTACTGCTTCAGTCGCCCATTGCCTGGGCAAGTTTTAAAGTTATAGGCGGAAGTCCGGAAGTTGAAAAACTTGCCGAAGCCTATTTCCGTATCCGTGTTTGGGCCGCACCTGCCGCTTTAAGTCTGTTTGTTTTTAGCGGGTGGTTTTTGGGTATGCAAAATGCACGCTACCCGATGATTATCGCAATTGTGGTTAATGTTGTTAATATTCTGTTGAGTGCATTTTTTGTTTTTGGCCTTGATATGAAATCAGAAGGCGTAGCTTTAGGAACGGCTATTTCGCAATATATTGGGTTATTAACCGCCATTATTCTGTTACTGAAAAAATACAGAAGTATGTTACCCAAAGTCACCAAAGCAGGAATTATCGACCTAAAATTTATGTCGAGTTTCTTTAAGGTGAATTCTGATATTTTCATCCGAACTTTCTGTATTATAGTTGTATTCACTTTTTTTACCTCGAAATCGGCCAGCATTAACGACACTGTACTTGCCGTAAATTCAATATTACTTCAGTTTTTAATGTTCTTCTCCTTTTTTATCGATGGTTTTGCCTTTGCCGGCGAAGCATTGGTTGGCAAATTTATAGGAGCCAAACAAATTGACAACTTAAAAAAAGTAGTAAAACTGCTACTTTACTGGGGACTGGCACTGGCAATTACTTTTACCCTACTCTACTGGACGGGCACCAATTTTATTTTAAAACTACTCACCTCTCAAAAAGATGTAATCCAAACTGCCCAGCAATTTCTTATTTGGGTGGTACTTATTCCAATTGCCAGTGTTGGCTCATTCATTTGGGATGGAATCTACATCGGGGCAACAGCATCGCGCCCCATGAGAAACAGCTTGTTGGTTTCAACTTTTCTGATTTTTGCCCCGGTATATTATTTCTTAAATCCGGTATGGAATAATCATGCCTTATGGGTGGGAATGTTGCTTTTCATGTTTTCGAGGGGAGTTATTTTATCGCTCTTATACAAAAAAACAATCCTGACTCCAATTAGCGGAAATGATTAATTCTGGCATGGAAATAAAAAATATCCAATATTGAAGAATTGATCATTCAAAATTGGATATTGATTATTGGAAATTCTGTGCCTCTATTCGCCAACAGCTTTCAGCCAGGCCTCGGCCATTAATTCGGCGCCTGCCATTGATGGGTGCACTCCATCGGGTGTCCAATAGGTTCCCGGAGCGTGTTTAATCGCCTCATCAAATACTTTCTGAAAAGGTACCCAAATGGTTTCAAATTCGTCTGATATCTTTTTTGCCGCCACCTGGTATTGTTGCATCGGCTCAATCCATGTTTCGTCAACTGCACTTGTTTTAAGCACATAAAATGGCTCGCACAAAACCAATTTTATACCCGGAAAAGCTTCTTGTGTACGTTTTAGCAATGCACGGTAATCGTTCTCATAAATCTCAATGGTGCCGTCGTAATGACCATCGCGAGTGTGCCAGTAGTCGTTCACTCCTATTAAAATACTCAGCACATCAGGTTTTAATTCCATACAATCTTTGTCCCAGCGGTCGGCCAGTTGAAAAACCTTATTACCACTAATCCCCCGGTTGTAGATAGTAAGTTGTTCTTCAGGATAGGTATTTAATAGTTGTGAAGCTGCCAAAAGCGCATAACCATTTCCAAACGACCATGCCCGGTTTGGCGTTTCGTTTTGTTTGTCGCGACCGGCATCTGTGATCGAATCCCCCTGAAACAATACCGTATTGCCTTTTGCAAAAATTGATGCTGCCTTTTGTTTCGGTTCTGAAACACATGCCGAAACGATACTTGAAATACTTGCAGCAGCCACTGCTCCTGCGGTTGATTTGTATAAGAAGTTTCTTCTGGAAATACTCATTTGGTTCTATTTAAGTTGATTTATGAAAAACAAATGTAAAAAAATTATAGCAGCTGTTTAACATTAAAGGCTTGTTAAATACCACCACAATCTACCCGATTTCGAAATTCAACCTAAAATTACAAAACCCATTTTGGCAATTTTCGAAAACTATCACTTATTTTAGTCTCGATTTAGGATAGCACTATGGATTTTACACAATTATCATTCGATACACCTGTTGAGCTAATCAATCAGGCCATTAAAGACACACTTGTCGGGAGCCTCGGAATTGAGATTACAAAAATTGGAGATGGAAGTGTTGAGGGGATGTTGGATCTTTCTGAAAAAAACTCACGCCCGGGAGGCATTTTACACGGCGGCGCCAACCTTGCAATGGGCGAAACACTTGCGGGTTTGGGCAGCATGTTATTAGTTGACATGAATGCCTACGATGTATTGGGAATTATGGTAAACGGCAATCACACAGGCGTGTTAAAAAAAGGCAAGGCATTGGCGGTTGCAAAAATCGTTCACCAGGGCAAACAAACGCATGTGTGGAATGTTGATATTTGCAATGAAGAAGGGAGATTGATTTCATCTGTACGTGTTACCAATATGATTACTGAAAAGAATGACCGATAACGAAAGATTAATACATCTGATCGACGAACTCGTTAACAAAAACTGCTCTTTTGCCCTCTGGTCTGTGCCCGGTGATAAAACGCTTGAGTTGCTTATTTCGTGCCAGGAAGCCTTAATTTATCCCAACGAGGTAAGCCGCTTAAACGGGCAGGAAGGATTTGTTTTTGCGCCTTATCACGTTAGCGAAGAGACACCGCTGATTCTGTTAAAACCTGATATTTACAAAACGGGGCTTAAGGAAATCCTCCAGCTCGATATGAATGATGTAAAAGTCTGCCAAAAGGAAGAGGCGAACTACACATCGCACTACATAATTGAAAAGGAAGAATATCTTTCCGATATTGAGCAAACAGTAAATACCATAAAAAATACGAAACTGGCAAAAGCTATTGTTTCGCGCATTATTCCGATTGACCGAAAAGATGAATCATTGGGCAAATTGTACACCCAGTTATTCGAACAAACGCCAAACGCTTTTGTGTATATGGTAAACCTGCCAAAAGCCGGTTTGTGGATGGGAGCTACACCCGAAATCCTGCTGAAATCGGAAGGCAAAACGATGGAAACCGTTTCGCTGGCTGGTACGCAGCCCCGTGTTTCGGGAACAGAATACGGCTGGAGCACGAAGGATATTGAAGAACAAGCTTTTGTTTCGCGCTACCTGGTTGATTTGTTGTATCGGTTCGATATTCACCGATATACCACACGCGGCCCGGAAACACTTGAAAGTGGAAAAGTGGCGCACCTGTTTACCAGTTTTCTGTTTGCCAAAAAGAAACTGGACGACTGTTTGGGTGATTTTATTGCCGAGTTGCACCCAACGCCGGCAGTTTGTGGTTTCCCAAAATCGAAGGCCGATAAATTCATAAGTACCGTCGAAAAACACAACCGACGTTACTACGCCGGATTTCTTGGTCCGTGGCAGCTAAAAGATTCAGTAAGATTATTTGTAAATTTGCGCTGCATGGAAATTATTCCGCAGAAATACATGCTTTATGCTGGTGGCGGAATTACTTCCCGGTCGGTTCCCGAAGAAGAATGGGAAGAGACCAACAACAAAGCAAAAACCTTGTTATCGGCAATAGAAGCTATACGACAGAATGATCTCAACTAAAAAACACGTTCAACAACTGGCAGCACTCCTTCATCAGAAGGGAATAAATGACGTGATTATTTCTCCCGGATCGCGAAACGGGCCAATGATACACACATTTGTTGGTGGCGGATTATTTAATTGCCGCAACGTGGTTGACGAACGCAGTGCGGCTTATTTTGCAATGGGTTTGGCACAGGCACTGAATAAACCTGTTGCAATTGTTTGCAGCTCGGGGACAGCAACACTCAATTACGCACCTGCCATTGCCGAGGCTTTTTATTTAAATATTCCGCTGATCGTTATCACTGCCGATCGCCCGGAGTACTGGATCGATCAGCTCGAAAACCAGTGCATCAATCAGAAAGGGATTTATTCCAATTTCGTAAAAAAGGAATACAACCTCCCTCTGGAAGAATCGGAGACAGAGCTGTGGCAAGCTGCCCGCGAAATAAACGAGTGCCTTAACGCTGCAATTTCAGGAAAACCTGCACCTGTGCATATTAATGTTCCGCTGGAAGAACCGTTACATGATTTACTGAACGAAAAATTACCGAACATAAAAGCAATTGATGCCAAAGGTTCAGTTTTAGACATTGATGACGCAAGCCTGAAAAAGTTAGCTACTGAATTGAATGCAGCAAAAAAAATACTTATACTGGCCGGACAACAAAATCCGGATTCGAAACTGGAAAAACTTCTTGCAGCGTATAGTAAAAAAACCGGAGCCGTTGTTTTAAAAGAACATTTGGCAAACCTGAATGATGAAAGTTTTTGCGAAAGTATCGATACGCTGATGGCAGCCATTTTAGCTGACCTACCTGTTGATTTTCAACCGGATATTCTGATTACTTTTGGCGGGCATTTTGTTTCGAAAGCTCTGAAACAATTTTTGCGCAAAAACAAAGCAAGTCAACACTGGCACTTATCACCCGCCAACGATCATTACGATACTTACCAATCGCTGACTGAGGTTTTGCAAACTAAAGCAATGACCTTTTTCTCTCAATTACTCCCTGAAGTAAGCGAGAATGAACAGGAATATTTGCAACGATGGAAAAACAAAGAAAACGAAGTCAATCAGCTTCGGGACAAATATATTTTGGAAAGCCCTTTTTCTGACCTGAAAGTAATTGCAGAGGTTGGCCAGGCAATTCCCGAAAATTCGGTTGTGCACCTGGGAAACAGTTCACCTGTTCGATACGCATTAATTTCTGACTGGGCAAAAAACACTACTTTTTTAAGTAATCGTGGTACCAGCGGAATCGACGGACCAATGTCAACTGCGGTAGGTTATTCATCTGTCTCTGAAAAGATAAATACGGTGCTGATCGGCGACTTGTCGTTTTTCTACGATTCAAATGCGCTTTGGAACAGTTACCTTGGTGAAAATCTACGGATCATCGTAATCAATAATGGCGGAGGGAACATCTTTGGTCTGATAAAAGGGCCGGGCGAATCACCCGCTTTCCAGCAGCATTTTTTTGCCGAAAACAAATTTAAAGCACAAGGTATTTCCCAAACATTCGGGCTGGATTATTTAAGTGCTGAAAATGAGTCGGAATTAAAAGACTCGCTTGCAGATCTGTATTCCCCAACAAGAAAAAAACCGGCAATCCTGGAAGTTTTCACCGACGCTGAGGTGAATACAAAAACATTCCGGGGCCTTTTTAAGTTTGTAAAACAATAAAAACAACATACAATGAGTACAAAAAGACAATGGGAAACCATTAAAGAATACGAGGATATCTTTTTCGATTATTACGATGGAATTGGCAAAATCACCATCAACCGCGAGCAGGTGCGCAACGCATTCCGTCCAACTACGGTAAACAACATTAGCGATGCTTTGCACCTTTGCCGCGAAGACAACCGCATTAATGTAATTGTACTGACAGGTGCCGGCGATAAGGCTTTTTGCTCGGGTGGCGACCAGAATGTTAAAGGTACCGGTGGTTATATTGATGAGAACGGTATCCCAAGATTAAACATCCTGGAGGTGCAAAAACAAATTCGCAGCATGCCCAAACCTGTAATTGCTATGGTGAATGGTTATGCCATTGGCGGTGGTCACGTATTGCACGTGGTTTGCGATATCAGCATTGCCAGCGAAAATGCCATTTTTGGCCAGACCGGCCCAAAAGTGGGTAGCTTCGATGCAGGATTAGGATCGTCGTATCTTGCAAGTGTTGTTGGGCAAAAGAAAGCCCGCGAGATTTGGTTTATGTGTCGCCAGTACTCGGCCGCCGAAGCGCTTGAAATGGGATTGGTAAACAAAGTTGTTCCGCTCGACCAACTGGAGGACGAGGTGGTTGCCTGGGCACAAAAAATGCAGGAACACAGTCCGCTGGCCTTGCGCATGCTAAAATTGGGATTGAACGCTGAACTCGACGGACAGATCGGGATTCAGGAATTTGCCGGAAACGCAACATTGTTGTACTACCTCACCGAGGAAGCACAGGAAGGGAAACATGCTTTTCTAGAAAAACGTAAACCTGACTTTAAAAAATACCCAAAATTCCCATAATTAGTCGCGAGATACGAGACGCTAGTTACGAGTTGAGCGAAGCGAAATCCCGACCGCAGCGTCGGGGTATCCAGTATCCAGTATCAAATATCCAGAATCTAGCATCCAAAATCAAGTATGGCAACAGCAAAAAGTTGGGTAAAAGCATCACGGTTACGCACACTGCCACTGGCATTATCGGGCATTTTAATGGGCTCGGCACTGGCGGCATTCTGGCATGGGTTTAACTGGCTTATTTTTATTCTTGCAATGCTCACCGCTACGCTGATACAAGTGTTCTCGAACTTTGCCAACGATTACGGTGATTTCCAAAAAGGAACCGACAATCATCAGCGTTTGGGACCAACACGAACGATGCAGGGCGGAGAGATCACCATCAAAGAAATGAAATCCGGGATGTTTATTGTTGCCGGATTAAGCTTTCTTTTGGGTTTTATTTTGGTCTTTTTAGGAACCTGGCACCATAGTCCCACTGCATTTTTTGTATATATCGGGCTGGGAATTCTGGCACTTTTAGCCGCTTATTTCTATACCGCCGGAAAACGATCGTACGGTTATATTGGTCTGGGTGATTTGTTTGTGTTTTTGTTTTTCGGGTTACTACCGGTGATAGGTGTTTTTTACCTGCACAACAATACTATTGAAACCGCTGTTTGGCTGCCGGCCATTAGTATGGGTTTATTCAGCACCGGCGTGTTGAACCTGAACAATACCCGCGACATTAAAAACGATAAACAGTCGGGAAAAATTACCATTGCTGTAAAACTGGGGCCAATTAAAAGCAGAATCTATCATACTTCATTAATTTTATTGGCGTGGATTGCACTGATCATTTTTACAGTTCAGCAACAAAAAACGGCGTGGCAATGGTTATTTCTGTTGGTATTGCCGGTTTCTATTATCGACCTTGTAAAAATATTCCACATAAAAGACAGTCGTCAGCTTGATCCCTTTTTAAAACGGCTGGCATTACAAACTCTGGCATTAACTTTACTGTTCTCGCTTGGATTGATATTATCATGATAAAAGCACGTTACCAAAAATATGAGTTGCATTTTAAGCAACCTGCCGGCACATCGCGCGGGGTGTTAAAAACACGCACGGTTTGGTATCTGTTTTTGGAAGAGAAAGGTGTAACCGGGCTTGGGGAATGTGCGCCTCTACCGGGATTGAGCTTTGAAACGCCTGAACAAGTTGAAGAACAGTTGGAAAACATATGTAACAATCCTGAGCCTTTCATCAATAATATTGGTTTATTGCATGATCTTCCATCTCTGAAATTTGCAATGGAATCTGCACTGCTGGATTTGAAAAACGGCGGAAAAAGAGAACCATTTCCATCAGCATTCACAAGTGGAGAAGCAGGTATTCCTATAAACGGACTGATTTGGATGAATGAAATCGAAAACATGCAAGACCAGATAGAAGATAAACTGGCAGCCGGTTTTCGATGTATAAAACTAAAGATCGGAGCGAAAGATTTTGAGCAGGAACTGAAGCTACTTAAAGCTGTACGCGAGCGTATCCCCAGCGATGAAATTATTCTAAGAGTAGATGCAAACGGTGCTTTCAATATTGATGCTGCTCCGGACAAACTAAAACGACTTGCCGAATTACAACTCCATTCCATTGAACAACCGATAAGTGCAGGGAAATGGAACGAAATGGCTGAACTGTGTAAAACCACGCCCCTGCCCATTGCTTTAGATGAAGAGCTGATCGGCATCAACAAACGCGAGAAAAAGATAAAACTGCTGGATACGATACAACCACAATACCTGGTGTTAAAACCTAGTTTGCATGGCGGCATCTCCGGTTGTGATGAGTGGATAGAACTAGCCGACGAACGTTCTATCGGTTGGTGGGTTACTTCTTACCTCGAGTCGAATATTGGGCTAAATGCCATTGCACAGTGGGCTTTTACAAAAGACAGCAAAATGCACCAGGGACTGGGGACCGGTCAGCTTTTTACCAATAACATTGATTCACCACTTGAAATTCGTGGTGAGCAACTGTGGTTTAATACCACAAAATCATTCGAAATGTAATGGAGCTTTTTCCTGCACATATTACGATAAAAGGGCAATCGGAAAATATAAAAGAGTTGCTTCAACAAAAACCTAATAGCGAGTGGGAACAAAGCTGGTTGGAATTTTTGGAAGAATGGTACAATACAAATGATTATATAGAAGTGCAGACTTCGGGGAGCACCGGAACGCCAAAAACGATTACACTCAAAAAGGATTTTGTGGCAGCAAGTGCACTGCGCACCATTAACTTTTTTGATTTACAGAAAGGCGACCGCGTATTGCATTGTCTGCATAGCCGTTACATTGCCGGAAAATTGATGACCGTTCGGGCACTTATTGGGAAACTTGATTTACAACTTGTTGATCCGGCATCCGATTTTACAAACTTTCCAGATGATAAGCCCATAAGATTTGCTGCGATGGTTATTAACCAGGTAACAAAATACCTGGCACTGCCTCAGCAAAACATTAAAAACCTGTTGATCGGCGGCTCTGCAATTCCGAAACCTTTGGAAGAGCAACTTCAACAAATTTCAACACTATGTTACTCGAGTTACGCCATGACCGAAACAGCAACTCACATTGCACTGCGCAAATTAAATGGCTACGACAAAACCGGGAGCTACCAATGTCTGGATGACATTTCCGTTGAACTGGATGAACGCGATTGCATTCGCATTCTGATGCCGGGACTTGAAAACGGAGCCATTCAAACCAATGATCTGGGCGAAATAAAAGATCGCAATCAATTTGAAGTTCTGGGACGTATCGACAATGTCATCATTTCCGGGGGTATCAAATTTCTGCCCGAACAAATTGAAGAGAAATTGGTAAAAGAAATGCCACTACCCTATGCCATCGGTTCAGTCCCCGACGAACATCTTGGCGAGAAAATAATTCTGCTAATTGAAGGAAAGGCTGATGATGAAGTTAAAACCACCATTGCAACTCATTGCACCAAATTACTTTCAAAATACGAGCGGCCAAAAGAAATCCGCTTTATCGAAAAACTTCCACGCACTGCAAATGGCAAGATCGACAGGAAACGTTTAAAGAGCACTGAATAAACACATTAGACCTCGTTTTAAACAAACACAAAAAACAAAACATAATTTTTTTCCTTTTTTTTTGCAAACATTGTAACAAATTCAACTTTTTAGGTTCAAAGGGGAAATTACCTGAACGGAATGAGTAGCAGAGCGCACAAAATACAATTTGAAGAGCTATATCAACAATACCACCCGATGGTGCTGCAAATGTGCCGCGGATATATGAAAGGGCACAAAGAACCGGCAAAAGATCTGGCGCAGGAAGTATTTATAAACGTATGGAATGCCCTCCCTAACTTTAAAGGTATTTCTTCGCACAAAACATGGATCTATCGAATTACGGTAAACTCTTGCCTGAATTATCTGCGGAACAAAAAAGACCAGGCAGATATTCCGATTGAAACGATTGAGCAAAAACACACCGACGATTCGCAGCCACTTGAAACGGAAATCGCAAAGCTGTATGCAGCAATTGGGCGTTTAGCAGAAATCGACAGGCTAATCATCATGATGGTATTAAACGAGACCGACTATGACGAGATTGCACAGGTAATGGGCCTAAGCTCCGGAAATTTACGTGTGCGAATTCACAGAATTAAAAAGAACCTGAAAAACGATTTGAACAATGCAAACTGAATTTAACGACATAAAACAACTGTGGAAGCAGGATAAAACTTCGGCAAATGATAGTCCCGATTCATCAGCCATTATAAAACTGGCCGAACAGAAAAAGCGAAGTACCACAAGAACACAACTGGCAAATATTACCGTTTTGGTGGTGGTCGTTCTTGCATTGCTGGCCTACTTCGTGTTTGTGGCCAAATTTCAATTCACACTAAGCAGATTTGGAGCCCTAATAATGTGCGGAAGTATTGTACTCCGGATTGGGATAGAACTGGCCAGTATTTTTTATGCAAAACGTATTGATTTAAGCGAAGCCGCATTAAAAAGCAACACCTCAATTCTAAGCTTTTACAACTTCCGAAAGAAGATCCACGGCACGATAACCATTGCCATTATAGTGCTTTACACCATTGGTTTTTACATGCTCACTCCCGAGTTCAGTCACTGGTTCCCCATGTGGGTACTTATCCTTATCGACCTTTCATATATCCTGGCTGCGGTAATTTTCAGCTATTTCATTCGCTCTGCAATTCGGCGCGAAATGAAAGCACTAAACGAAATCAAAAGATTACGCGAAGACTTGCTGACACAATAACCCAACCACCTCAATATCATACTAATGACCTCATTGAGAAGCGATGGTCATGCAATTCGCATGCAATTTTTACTACTAATTTCATAAACAAAACAACATGATAACAAAAACACAAATCGACGCGCTACGAGCCGACGTAGGCGCAAAAGCAAAAAACGGAATCGACTTTATTCTTGCAGCAACAATTATATGGATCATGATTGCCGTAATTTGGATGCTCCCCTTTTCGGCGTACGACCGAAGCGTTTTTACGTTTATAGTTGGGAGTTTGCTTTTGCCACTTGCATTGGGCTTTTCGAAACTGCTAAAAACAAGCTGGAAAATTCCGGACAACCCTTTGCAACCGCTTGGCCTGTGGTTAAATTTTGCACAACTATTCTATTTCCCGTTTCTGATATTTGTTTTGCTAAAAAATCCTGATTATTTCCTGATGACCTACGCCATAATTACCGGGGCACACTTTTTCCCGTATTCATGGTATTACAACAACAAAGCCTATGCTGTTATGGCAGGAATTATTTCGTTTGGAAGTCTGCTGATGACACTGCGTTTAACTTCCCCGGATTTCCATCTGGCAGGTTTCTTTATTGCAGGCTGCCTGTTAATTCTGGCCGCTTGGAATTTTGTTTTATTCCATCAACAAAACAAAAGACATGCGGCAACATCCGAGCCATAAAAAAAACCAAATCTATTGATTATTGCAAGCACCTTTAAAATGCTGAACAATAATTTTGTTAGCTTTGTTTTACCCTATTCGTTTAGATACAAAAATTAGAATAATGGAGAAACTATTAGAATATAATCCCATATTACTGGCACTGGGTGCTACGCTTTTTACATGGTTTATAACCGCAGCCGGAGCCTCCATGGTCTTCTTCTTTAAGTCGATAAATAAAAAGATTTTAAATTCGATGCTCGGTTTTGCTGCCGGCGTAATGATTGCAGCCAGCTTTTGGTCGCTTTTGAAACCGGCCATCGAAATGGCTGAAGCACAAGGCGACGTGCCATGGAAGCCTGCCGTAATAGGATTTTTGGCGGGAGGTGCTTTTCTGTTGTTAATCGATAAAATTCTGCCTCACCTCCACATGGGCTTGTCAATCGATAAAGCGGAAGGGATTCCAACAACCTGGCAACGAAGTATTCTTTTGGTGCTGGCCATAACATTGCACAATATCCCGGAAGGACTGGCTGTGGGTGTTGCATTTGGCGCGCTGGCTAATAATCCCGACATGGGGATTCTTACCGGAGCCGTTGCTTTAGCCATGGGAATCGGGCTGCAAAACTTCCCCGAGGGAGCGGCAGTTTCTATTCCGCTGCGCCGCGAGGGACTCTCACGATGGAAGGCTTTTAACTATGGACAACTTTCGGGCATTGTTGAGCCAATGGCCGGAGTACTGGGGGCTTACCTGGTATTAACCATCGAGCCACTGCTGCCTTATGCGCTGTCGTTTGCAGCCGGTGCTATGATTTTTGTGGTGGTTGAAGAGCTGATTCCGGAATCGCAGCGAGGTAACGAAACCGATTTATCGACCATTGGAGCCATGTTGGGTTTTGCCACCATGATGCTGCTGGATGTTGCTTTGGGGTAGAACTATTATTCGAATCGTTCTGAAAATTCCAGGGGAAGCAATTTCCCTTCTGCAAATAAACATCAGAAACTAAAAGGTTTTACGTAGATGAAAACAACACCGGAACATAACAAGAAAATAGCAGAAATGACCTTTGCTGCTGTATATCCGCACTATGTTACAAAAGTGGAGAAAAAAGGAAGAACGAAAGAAGAGCTACACCAGGTAATAGAGTGGCTAACCGGTTTCAATGAAGCAACTTTGCAGAAAATGATCGATGAGAAGGTGACATTCCAAACCTTCTTTGAGCGGGCAAATTTAAATCCAAATGCCGAATTAATTAAAGGTGTGATTTGTGGATACCGAATTGAGGAAATTGATAATATACTGACAAAACAGGTAAGATACCTCGATAAGCTGGTAGACGAACTGGCAAAAGGAAGGAAAATGGAAAAGATATTGAGGGAGCCAAAATAATACTGTTGCAAACAAACTTTAATGCATATTCTTTTCAATATGCACAGTGCACCGGCACTACGTTGAAGAGCTAAAAAACACTATCATAAACCAATTGAAAGGACTAAGAATCGTTTCAGTTTTTCAACTAACAAAATGAATAAATTTCTGAAAAAGCCCGGAAAATATCAGTTACTGCTCTTCTTGCTGGTTTTTATTTTTGCCACATTTTTCTACATTTTTAAACTTGGTTTTAGCGATTTATGGAGCGACGAGATTTATACCAAATCAATGTTGAACGGCTCATTATCCGACTTCTATGCCAAATTTAGAAATGATTTACATCCTCCGTTGTATTACCTGGGATTAAGACTTTTTACTTCTGTGTTTGGAACAAACGTTATAACATTACGACTGTTTTCAGTGCTGGGAATATTGTCTACGCTACTATTGGGCTATTTTACCGGTCAACGTATTTTTGGCAAACAAGGAGCACTGTATTTTTGTCTACTGTTGATTTCGATCCCGATGTTATCAACCTACTCTCACCAGGCCCGAATGTATACCTGGGCTACATTCACTGTAACAGGAGTGTTTATGTATTCCTGCTTATATCTAAATACGGGGAAACGTCGCGATCTGTTCTTCCTATTTCTTTTCACGGTATTAGCCATGTATGTACACTACTATAGTCTGGCTGCCGCTTTTTCAGCTAATTTATTTGTTTTCCTGTACCTTTTCTTTACTAAAAATAAGAAATGGCGACAGCATTTAATTTCATCACTGCTGGCAGTTGCATTATTTCTCCCCTGGCTATTTATGTTTTTTGTTCAAATAAACAAAGTGCAACATGCTTTTTGGGCTCCCGAAGTTAGCCTCGCCGGTATTTTTTCGTGTATTACAATTCCGTTTACCGAACAATTCTGGACAACTACATATGCCTATGTATTAACAATTTTAATGTATGCCCTTATTGTTATTACGATCTTCATCAGTTTTTCAAAATCGTTAATCGATTACCGCTTGGCTTTATGGCTGTCGTTATCCATATTTTTCGGAACTTTATTTCTTGTCACGCTAATTTCCCTGTTTTCTCAGCCCATATTATCCACACGGTATGTAATGGCAATCGTTTCGATGTTGGTTGTGGCGCCAACAATACTTTTAATTCGAATTAAAGCAACATGGGTAAAAATCCTATTACTAATAGCAATTTTCATGTTGAATATGCGAATATCAGCTTCCATTTTCAGTTTTTCATACGGCCCATACAAACAAACCATCGAGTATGTCACTACAAATTATCCGGAAATAAAAAAGATGGTTCATGTTACTGAAGTTACCGCCGGACCTTTGATAGAATACAGTAAGAAAACCGATTTAACACATTATTGGCTTAAGGCAGAAATGTCGAACGTTGATGCTTTTACAGAAGTTCATCAATACAGCCAGCCCAGCCAGTTTTTACAACCCAACGAACAATTTTGTGCAGTAAGATTTAATAACTTAGAACTCAATATAAAAAATCTGAACCGGATTATATCTGAATCGGAACTCCTTAAAATAGATACAATAAGCGATAACAAATTCAAAAACGGAATCTTTATACAGCTTTATCTTCTTAAATATGAAGGGGAGTAAATAGATTAAAAACTGAAATAATATCGGCCATACGTACTATACCGAAACTTATAACATCAAAAAAAAATGACGAACATAAACCAAATAGAAGTACTTCTCAAGGAACAGGAACTTACCGATTACAAATGGATCGATCCGAAAGAAATTGTTGTTGCACAGTGGGTACGCGTAAAATGTTATTTTGGCTGTAGCGACTACGGTCTTGGTTCGTGTCCGCCCAATACGCCATCGGTTAACGAATGCGAGCGTTTCTTTAAAGAATATAAAAGTGCGCTGCTTATTAAACTGAACAAATTTGCCGATAAAGATGCTTATCCATCCGATTGGTCGCGGGAAATGACCACCAAACTTTTAAGTGTGGAACGTGCCGTTTTTCTGCTCGGCCATCCAAAAGTTTTCCTGTTAAACCAAACCTGTTGCACTTTGTGCAGCGACTGTTCGGGCAACCGCCTCGATTGCAACGACAAGAGAAACGCACGGCCAAGCCCCGAGAGTTTTGCTGTTGATGTATACCAAACTGTTCGGAATGCCGGCATGGAAATTAATGTGGTAGCCAACAATCCGGGCGATATGAACCGGATTGCAATACTTTTAATTGAATAAGCCGGAAATCCGAAAACCATCTGCATGCTGAATGGTTATGGTAGTATTGGCCCGTTAAAAGACCACAAAAACAATCATATGAACGTAATTTTAAGCATTGGACTCTTAATTTTTACAGGATATTTACTGGGCGAACTCGCCGAAAAAATAAAACTCCCAAAAATATCGGGATATATCCTGGCAGGTATTCTGCTCAATCCTGATCTGTCGGGAATTATGTCGGATGAATTTGTCACCCACACCGATCCCCTGCTTTCGGTTTCGTTATCGTTTATCACTTTTTCAATTGGTGGCTCTTTATCGGCGAAGAAACTTCGCGCTACCGGCAAAACAATATTATTCTTAACCCTATTCGAATCGCTGTTTGCATTTCTTATGGTGTTTCTGTTTATGTTTTTAAGCCTTCGTTTTTTTATGCCTGCTTTCCAATCAACAAGTGTAGCATTGGCCGTAAGTCTGGTGTTGGCATCGCTGGCTGCACCAACCGATCCGTCGGCAACGCTCGCCGTTATTCACGAATACAAAGCCAAAGGCGAAGTAAGTTCAACCATGCTCGAAATTGCCGCTTTCGATGATATTGTGGGAATTGTCATTTACACACTGGTTACTGCCTTTGCCGCCTTCTTTTTGGGCAGCACCGATATTGAAATAGGCAAAACAGTTATGGAATTAGGTATCGATGTTGGCGGAGCTATTCTTATTGGCGCTGTCATTGGTTTTGTGTTTCAGCTTATCACCAAAATTTTTAGCAGGCAGGAAGAAGGAACCCTTATCGTTCTAACATTCGGAGCCATATTGATGAGTTACGGTATTTCGGAATACTTTGGTTTTGAATCGCTGCTTTCCACCATCGCGTTGGGAGCAGTTGTCGCCAATTTTAATCCGATATCGGATAAAATATTTAAACTCATCGAACGCTACACCGACGAACTGATCTTTGTAATCTTTTTTACGCTGTCGGGCTTACACCTGCAACTATCGTCAATTACCGGCAGTTATTTGCTGATCGTAATTTATATCATTGCACGGATGATCGGTAAATTTACCGGTATTTACAGTGGCTCACTGCTATTCAGCACCAGCCCGAAAGTGAAAAAATACACAGCAGGCGGATTGATTCCACAAGGCGGAATTGTAATTGGGTTGGCATTGTTACTGACCAAAGATCCCGTTTTTAAAGAAACAGGTTCGATGATAATGGGTGTGGTAATCGGAGCAGCACTTATTCATGAAATTATTGGCCCGATTTTTTCGCGGCTATCTTTGAAAAAAGCTGGTGAAGTTGAATAGACTTGTAGAAAAGCCTACCGTATAACGGAAATCCTAAAGCTCATTCAATACATTCAACGAAACCAGGTGTTCAATTACACCCCACTCTTTTAAAAACCAATTGTCACCGTCAATATAAAACGAACTGATCGAACTATTATTTATGGAAAAGGCCCTTGGCTCATCCAATTTTAAGTTAAAGGTTCGATACATCATCATCTCCAGCACCAAACCATGCGAAACGATTAAAACTTTCTGATCCTTAAAGTTACAGGCTATCGATTCAATTTCTGATGTTACACGCTTATACATTTGCTGAATACTTTCGCCTCCGGGGACTACAAATTCAGGATTCCGCTCTTTGTAACGTCGAAATTCTTCGGGGTACTTTTCTTCAATCTCGGCAAAATTCTTTCCTTCAAAAATACCAAAAGAACGTTCGCGCAGGTTAGCATTGTATTTGTGCGGTAAAACAAGTTGTTTATTGATGATCTTTGCTGTTTCTACAGCTCGCTCAAGATCGCTGCTTACCAGGACATCAAACTCACGTTTAGCCAGTGCCTTTGCCACCAATTCGGCCTGTGTAATCCCGTTTTCAGAAAGTTTACTGTTACGCTGCCCCTGTATGCGCTTTTGCACATTCCACATCGTTTCTCCGTGTCGTATAATTGTTATTTCTGTAGCCATTTCTTATTCAAATTTGTGCGAAAAACTATTATTCAATTATCAATTGGCTTAGACAAACATTGCCTCGGTATTACCCCCGGCCCCTAAAGTGGAGCATCGCAAGTCCCCTTTAGGGGATTTGGGGATAAATTTAAATTTGTATAAACTAAACGCCATTGAATTAATTACAACAATAGAATCATGGTTATGTTAGGCGAGTCGGTTTAAAAGAACAAAAGCCACCCCGAAGAGCAGCTTTTTAATTATCTTATAAATTGATCTTAAATCTTTTCAGGGGCAGGCATTTCCAGCAATTTATCAGCCATTGCATTGGCTAACTTAATCAACTCTTCCTGCGTCTGAACCTTCATATTACCTTTTTCTTCGATTGGTTCGTAAACCATATCCCACTTAATTTTTTCGGCAAAAGTTTTCAGGTTTTTCACGCCGCCACCGTTCCACGAGTAGTTACCAAAAATACCCAGTAAGTGGTCTTTTGGTGCCATGTGCTCAATGGTTGTAAGCAGTGTTTCCACATTAGGGAACATCGCATTGTTATACGCTGCACTACCCACAATAAAGCCTTTGTATTTAAAAATGTCGTTGATGATATACGATGAGTGCGTTTTTGAAGCATCGTAAACACGGATGTTTTTGATACCACGAACTGCAATCTGACGGGCAATCGTTTCTGCCATTTTTTTGGTGTTCCCGTACATCGAACCGTAAACGATAACCACGCCCCGATCCAAATCGTACGAACTCCATTTGTTGTAACGTTTCAAAATCCAGTTGAGGTCGCTACGCCATATAGGACCGTGCGTTGCCGCAATCATTTTAATATCCAGTCCGGCAAGTTTTTTAATGGCACGCTGTGTGTGCGGACAATATTTTCCAACGATATTGGTGAAATAACGCATCACTTCCACTTCGTAGAAATCGAGGTTGATCTCGTCGTCGAAAATACCACCGTCCATTGTTCCGTAGCTACCAAAAGCATCTCCTGAGAACAGAATCTGGTTTGTCTCCTCGAAAGTCACCATCGTTTCCGGCCAGTGTACCATCGGAATCATCTGGAACTGTAACTTGTGTTTTCCCAAATCAAGCACATGATCATCGTGTACCATGTGTATGTTTTCCGGTTTCATGTAGTACGACTCTACAAAACCAAAGGTCTTTTTATTTCCTACAAGCGTAATATTCGGGTAACGGTGAACGATTGCTTTTAAAGCTCCCGAGTGGTCAGGCTCCATGTGGTTAATGATCAGGTAATCCACCTCGCGGTCGCCAATAATCTCTTCAATGGCATCGAGGTAATCGTCGATAAACGCGCGTTCTACAGTGTCAACCAACGCAATCTTTTCATCAACAATCAAATAACTATTATACGAAACCCCGTACGGGATTGGCCAGATGTTCTCGAACAAGTGAGTACGGCGGTCGTTAAATCCCAAATAATAAATATCTTCTGCAAGATTTACTTGTAGCATAATTTTCAGTTTTTATATCATTTTTCGAAACACGCACAAAATTAGTGAATTTCGGCTGACGGCACATAAAATTATTTTCTACTGCCCTTATTTAGAACTTGGGTTAAGGGAATGTTAGCAATATGAATAAGCTTGAAGGAGATTGAAAGTTTAGATTGATGGGCTGAAGGACTGAATGTTGGAATGCGTAAATGCGTGAATGCTTTAATAAGCAGTAGCTTTGTAAAATTGCCTGATGTTATTTTGATAACTGCCTTTTTGTAGTTGATTAATTAAAAGATTGATGGAGATTGCTTCAGTCGTTCCTCCTTCGCAATGACAAAGTTTGCAGGAATTAGCCGGCAGCGGACAATGAAAGATTTCATTTCTACAAGATTTATTGTTGTCCGCTGCCCGATTCTATAAAATACTTGTCATTGCGAGGGTAGCGAAGCAATCTTTCAACCTGGAATTTTGCCAACTGCCACAACTTGTAACTTGCAGCTTGTGACTAATAGCTTATTTTCCCAATCTACATCAATCTCTAAATTCAATCTTTCCCTCCTATCTGAAAGAATTTTATCTTTGAAGCAGAATTCAAATTAGAACTATGTCGATTGATCAGAAAAGCCGTGCCATGACATTCCCCCGGGTTGGGAAATTCATTATTATATTTTTTGCTATTGCCTTTATCCTTGCCGGAGCGCGGGGATACCAGCTATACCGCTATGTTTTTGACAAAAATGTAAAAAATGATTACGTAATTCTCGTAACTGAAGAGGATGATATTAAAAGTATTAGCGAGAAACTGGAAACCAACGAGGTTTTATCCAACATGAAAGCCTTTAAATGGGTGGCCAAAAAGAAAAAATATGCCGACTACATGCGTCCGGGGCGTTACGAGTTAAAGAAAGGAATGACTACCAACGAATTGGTTAACATGCTCCGCAGTGGGGCACAATCGCCGGTAGATATCACTTTCAACAATGTTCGTTTTAAAGAAGAACTGGCCGGAAAAGTGAGCAAATATATTAAAGCCGATTCCACCTCGATATTACAACTGTTTTCAAATGAACAGCAGATCACAGACTGGGGATTCACCGAGGAAAATTTCCGTGCGATGTTTATTCCAAACACCTACGAAATGTATTGGACAACTTCGGCGGAAGAATTTGCACAACGCATGAAAGCAGAGTACGACCGTTTTTGGAACGACACCCGTTTAAAGCAGGCAGCAAAAATGGGATTAACACCACAGCAGGTGGTTACTTTGGCCTCCATCGTTCAGTCCGAAACCATAAAACCCGACGAGCTAAAAACGGTTGCCGGATTATATATCAACCGCCTGAATAAAGGTATTGCATTACAAGCCGATCCAACCGTTAAATATGCTGTTGGCGATTACACCATTAAACGGGTTTTGAATAAACATCTCGAAATTGACTCGCCTTATAACACCTACAAATATGCAGGTTTACCACCGGGGCCAATTTGTTTTCCGGAGATCACATCGATTGATGCCGTGTTGAATTACGAAGATCACAATTACCTGTATATGTGCGCGCGTGAAGATTTTTCGGGCTACCACAATTTTGCAAAAACGCTTAGTCAGCACAACCGGAATGCAAAAAAATACCGTGATGCGCTGAATGAACGCCGCATTTATAAATAAGCAACAAATCCTGAAGTCATCCCCCGAATCATCTAATAAAATATAGGTGTAAACCTGTTTTATCTCGTCTTGATTAATGATAACAGATTGAATTACTTAAAATGAAGAAACTGCTCATTCTGGTTCTTAGCCTGTGTGCCACTACCCTTTTTGCCCAAAACAAAATATGGGAAGATCCCGCCTACATCGCAAAAAACAAACTCCCAGGAAGAGCCACTTCCTATTCCTACGAATCAGCTGATGACGCGCTAGATAGTAATCGCGAAACTTCGAGAATGATTTCGCTGAACGGAACCTGGAAATTCAATTTTGTGGAAAAGGAGGAAGATCGTCCGCTGGATTTCTACAAGCAGGATGTTTCGAACTGGGATGATATTGAAGTTCCATCGAACTGGGAAATGGAAGGCTATGGAACGCCAATTTATGTTAGTGCCGGCTATCCTTTCCGTCCGGAATTGCCTGCGGAAGCACAGGAAGACCCGATCGCCTGGTACAAAGAAAATTACGAAGTTCCGGAAGGACTTTCAACAGAAGAATTATATCGTCGGTTTTATTCCGATGTAGCTTCAAAGTTAGTTCCTGAACCACCTTTTATTACACGCGATAATGCTGTTGGATCGTACGTTCGTACTTTTACCATTCCTGAAGGCTGGAGCGATAAAAAAATTGTATTGCATTTTGGCGGAGTGAGTTCGGCCATGTTTGTTTATGTAAACGAGCAAAAAGTGGGTTACAGTCAGGGCAGCCGTTTGCCTGCCGAATTTGATATCACTGAATTTGTAAAACCAGGTGAAAATAAAGTAGCCGTTCAGGTTTTCCGTTGGTGCGATGGCAGTTATCTGGAAGATCAGGACCACTGGCGAATGAGTGGAATTCATCGCGAGGTAATGGTTATGGCGCAACCCAAAGTGGCCATTGAAGACTTTTTTGTTCGCACCCGTCTGGATGCCAATTACCAGGATGCATTGCTGCAAATACGCCCCACACTTACACGCGGAGCCGATGTTGACACAAAAGGCTGGACACTGGAGGCAGAATTGTATTGCCCTCAAAACAATAAGGTTTTGCAAGCACCAATCACCAAAAATGTTGACGATATTATTTACGAAGGTTACCCGCAACGCGACAATGTTTATTTCGGGTTATTGGAAGAAAAAATTACCAGCCCTGAATTGTGGTCGGCAGAAAAGCCAACACTTTACACGATAGTTCTATCGTTAAAAGATGCAGAGGGGAATGTTGTTGAAGCACGTTCTGCAAAAATCGGCTTCCGCGAAATAGAGACTAAAAACGGACAGCTTTATGTAAACGGAAAATCAATAAAATTATATGGTGTTAACCGTCACGACCACGATTATAAGCGCGGGAAGTCAGTTACCCGAGAAAATATGGAGAACGATGTATTGCTGATGAAACGTTTCAATTTTAATGCAGTTCGAACAAGCCACTACCCCAATGATCCGTATTTCTACGACATGTGCGACAAATATGGAATTTACGTGCTCGACGAAGCCAATATTGAAACGCACGGCTTAATGGGCTACCTCACCAACCAGTCGGAATGGCACATGGCCTTTCAGGATCGTGTAGTTCGTATGGTAGAGCGCGATAAAAACCACCCGTCGATTATTGGATGGTCGCTGGGAAATGAATCGGGAACCGGACCGAACCACGCCGGAGCAGCCGGCTGGATTAAAGATTTCGATCCTACACGTTTTATTCATTACGAAGGAGCACAAGGACAACCTGAACACCCCGATTACACCATATACGGTTCTGAGGAGTTCAGAAAAAAAGGAAGAACCGCCAATCCAACCGATCCGCTTTGGGTTGATGTGATCAGCCGTATGTACGCCAATCTGGAAGATTTGGAAGCGTTGGCAAAAAGCCCTTACATCAGTCGCCCGATTATGGAGTGCGAGTATGCACATGCTATGGGTAACTCGCTGGGCAATTTCCAGGAATACTGGGATTTGATGCACAGCTATCCGAACCTTATTGGTGGATTTATTTGGGACTGGATTGATCAGGGAATATTGAGAACCGATAAGAACGGAAAAGAGTTTTTTGCTTATGGTGGCGATTTTGGCGATATGCCTAACGACAATAACTTCTGTATGAACGGTGTAATTGCATCCGACCGCACACCAAAACCACAAACCTGGGAGGCAAAATATGTGATGCAGCCGGTACAAATAACTGCCGTTGATTTGGAAAAAGGATTAGTACGACTGCTCAGTCGTTTTAATTTTGCCAACTTAAACGAATACAAGGTTAGCTGGACGTTAAGCGAAGATGCAACCGAAATTCAATCAGGTACCTTGGAAGATTTAAGCCTGAATCCGGGAGCAAGTAAAGTGGCTGAAATTCCTTTTAAAGAAATTAGTCCAAAAGCAAATGCGGAATACTGGCTGAGAATAAGTGTTCAGCTGAAAGAAGACAAAAACTGGGCAAAAGCCGGTCACGAAGTGGCAAAACAACAATTCAAACTTCCATTTAATACAGAAGCTACTTCAAAAGAAATAAACTCCGACAATATTACTTTCAACGAAACCGACGACCAGATTTTGGTAAGCGGCAAAAATTTCAAAGTAAGTATAGGCAAAAAAAGTGGTTTGATCGAAAGCTACGAAACAGGCAATAAGCAAGTGATCACGTCAGCACTGAAACCTTACTTCTGGCGGCCGTTAACCGACAACGACGAAAGCGGATGGAGAGCACAACAACGCCTTGCCATTTGGAAAGACCTTCCCGAAATGCTGAGCGTAAATGATATGAACCTTGATGCTTCTTCAGCTCGTATTTCTGTGGAATTAGCTTACAAAAAGCTGAGCTTAAATTTAAGCTACACTTTTTCCAACGAAGGAACTGTTGAGGTGAAATTTGATCTGTCGATTCCTGAAGAAATGCCGGAACCTATTCGTGTTGGAATGAATATGGGCGTTTCAACCAGCTTACAACAAATGAGCTTTTATGGTAAAGGTCCTTTTGAAAATTATTCGGACAGAAATGGTGCTGCCGATATCAATATATATGACGGAAGTGTAGATGATTTCTACTACAACTACACCAAACCGCAGGAAAGCAGCAACCACACCTGCGTGCGCTGGCTGGCACTTACCAATAACAATTCCGGGCTGATGGTGCTTGGAGAAACACCGCTTCAAACATCGGTTTGGCCATACACTGCCGAAAACATTCGGATAGCACAACACCCAACAGAACTAAAAAAAGCAGATGCTTTAACAGTAAATATCAGCCATAAAATGGCCGGTGTTGGTGGTAACGATTCATGGTCGATCAATGCACGTCCAATAGAAAAATATCGTTTATTGGAGAAGTCATACAGCTATGAATTTAAGCTGGTTCCGCTATCAAAAGCTAAAGATCTACAACAAATTTATCGTGATACAAAATAGAAAAGGCCGACTTTAATCTAAACCATTAAAAAACCGGCTTTGTTCCTCAAGGCCGGTTTTTATTTTTCATTTCCCACATTCTCAATGTATTCTCCCTGTCAACCCCATCCCTCAAGGGTGCAGGGAAAATCAATTCGATCCCGCCATTTGGCGAATCGGGGTAACGAATATATTTTCAACAATAAAACTATTTGTTTACTATCCTTGCTCTACTTTATAACTGGATAACAACTGAGCTACTTGCTTTATTGGCTTTTTCGCGCGCTTCCTCCACAGAGTTGGCACGAGCCAGGCAAACTCCCATCCGGCGTTCGCCTTTAACTTCTGGTTTACCAAATAAACGCAATTGAGTATCCGGTTCACTCAAAACTTCGGTAAGGTTGGAGAAAGCCACTTGTTTTGATTCGCCTTTTACCATAATCACGCTACTTGCCGATGGCCCGTGAAATTTGATGTTTGGAATAGGCAAACCAAGAATCGCTCTTACGTGCAAGGCAAATTCACTCAAATCCTGCGAAATCATCGTTACCATTCCGGTATCGTGCGGACGTGGCGAAAGCTCACTGAAATATACGGTATCGTTTTTCACAAAAAATTCAACACCAAATAAACCGCGGCCGCCAAGTGCTTCCACAACCGTTTTGGCAATGTGTTGTGCTTCTGTCAGCGCCTTTTCCGACATGGCTTGTGGTTGCCACGACTCCTGGTAATCGCCACCTTCCTGACGATGACCGATAGGCTCACAAAAAGAAACTCCCGCAACGTGACTGATCGTCAGCAAGGTTATTTCATAATCAAAATCAACAAAACCTTCTACAATTACACGGTCGCTGTTTCCGCGGGCACCTTGCATGGCGTAATTCCAGGCATAGTCAATATCGGCAGCACTTTTTACAACACTTTGACCTTTACCCGACGAACTCATGATCGGTTTCACCACACAAGGAAATCCAATTTCATCGATCGCGACTTCAAACTCTTCTTTCGATCCGGCAAATTTGTACGGCGAAGTAGAGAGCCCCAGTTCTTCAGCTGCCAATGTTCTTATTCCTTCGCGGTTCATGGTCAGTCGCGTTGCATTTGCGGTTGGGATTACATGAAATCCTTCCTGCTCCAACTCCAATAATTTATCGGTGGCAATGGCTTCTACTTCCGGGATGATATAATCAGGTTTTTCCGTTCTGATAATTTCAGCCAAACGTTCACCGTCCAACATTGAAGCTACATAATAACGATCGGCAACCTGCATGGCAGGCGCGTTTTCGTAACTGTCAACCGCAATAACTTCCACGCCATAACGCTGAAATTCAATCACCACTTCTTTTCCTAATTCACCCGATCCCAGCAAAATAACTTTTGTTGCCGACGGTGAAAATTTTGTACCTAAAACTACCTTTGTGCTCATCCCTGTTTTTTCATTTTTTTTTGATGCCGCAAAAATAGATTTATTTCCGATTGTACATTTTTATAATTGCCACCAACACTGTTTTGCTAACATTTTATTGAAACTGCAACATTCTTTTTCAAACAAAAATCGAACTTAAGGAATGAACAAAGCAAAAACCTCCACCGTTATTTCCATATAAATATCTAACAATGAAATCAATAAAGAAAGAACAAATTAGCCAGGAGGTTTTCGACCTTTACGATGACTATGCTCACAATCGAATCGATCGGAGAAAATTTGTTGAACGACTTTCGGCTTATGCCGTTGGAGGATTAACCGTCTCATCGCTCATGAGTTTTATTATGCCGAACTACCAGGATAAAATTCAGATTAAAGCAGATGATTCGCGACTGAAAACAGAAACGATTGAATACCAATCGCCCAAAGGTGGAGGTAAAATCAGCGGTCAATTGTCGCGACCGGCAGGAAACTCAAAGAAACTGCCCGGAATTGTGGTGGTGCACGAGAATCGCGGGTTAAATCCGCATATTGCCGATGTTGGCCGGCGTGCTGCACTGGCAGGATTTATTTCAATTTCGCCCGATGCGCTTAGCCCGCTGGGTGGTTATCCGGGAAACGACGACGATGGCCGGACAATGCAACGTGAGCGTGACAGAGATGAAATGTTGCAGGACTTTATTGCTGCCTATGAAACCCTGAAAGCACACCCGGAATGTGATGGAAATATCGGTGTGGTTGGTTTCTGTTTTGGCGGCTGGATATCGAATATGATGGCTGTTGAAGTTTCTGATCTAAAAGCAGCTGTTCCATTTTATGGCGGCCAGCCATCGGAAGAGCAAACCAAACAAATTGAAGCACCGCTTCTGTTGCATTATGCAGAACTCGATACGCGCGTAAACGCAGGATGGCCGGACTATGAAGCAGCACTGAAAAAATACAATAAAGAATATAAAGCCTATATGTACCCGGGCGTGAACCACGGATTCCATAACGATACTACTCCGCGTTACGATGAAGCAGCGGCAAAACTTGCCTGGAATCGCACTATCGATTTCTTTAAAGAAAAGCTTGTTTAAGAATTTACAGCATCCTCAATTTCCGGCATAATTTTGTTTCTTTACAAAAACACAAATTATGTCGGTGATTATTGATGGTAAACGCTACCAAACTTTTGAAACTTCACGTTTAATTCTTCGTCCGTGCGAGGAAAAAGATTCTAAGTTTATTTATCAATTATTAAATTCTGAAAAGTGGTTGCAATACATCGGCGACCGTGGTGTTTACTCGGAAGAAGAAGCCCGTGTGTATATTTGCGAAAAGATGTATCCACAGCTAAAAAAGGAAGGCTATGGAAACTATGTAGTCATCAGAAAAGCCGACAATGTTAAGATGGGTACTTGCGGACTTTTTGATCGTGACGGGCTGGAAGGTATTGACATCGGGTTTGCCTTTTTACCTGAATTTGAAGGCCAGGGTTATGCATTTGAAGCTGCCGAAAAACTTAAGAACGTAGGAATTGAAGAATTTAAAATCAATAACATTACTGCCATCACGGCAAAGTACAATTTACGCTCGCAACGGTTATTGGAAAAACTTGGATTGAAATTTACTAAACACGTCACACTTCCAAATGATGATGAAGAGATTATGTTTTATCAGCTGAAGGATTGAAAAGGTTGCGAATAGTTCAAACTCACTAAGTCTATTTCAAGTATAGCTATATTATCGTCATTTCGAATTTAGTTCGGAATCTGGTTAACTGGAAGATGCTGAAACAAGTTCAGCATGACGTATTAAAATGACAGCTTTGACAAAAGCTACTCCTCATCCAACTCCACATAAAGCTGTGTTGCCTCCACTTTTGTTACTACTATTTTTTCATCCTTATCAATAAAACCGGTAACAGCAACAGCATCATAAACTTCGCCTTCAATGTTTATTTTTCCACCCGGGCGTAAAACAGTTTGTGCAATCCCTTTTCGCCCCTTTAATTCAAAAAGTTTGGTTTCGACGCTAACAAAACCTTCGTTAACATGCTGAACTGTGTTTAATGCAAAGTTTTTAAACATTCCGTGCTGCGCTGTAAACATACGTTTCCCGAGGTAAAGCGACAAAATAAAGCCCCCAAAAATACCGATTACAACAGTTGCCATTGCGGTCCCAACACCTTCTATTTGAACACCTTCAAAATCGAAGTTTACATTATTGATCAGGCTCAAAACCAGGCCAACAAAAACAAACGATATTCCCAGGACTCCGGCAACTCCAAAGCCCGGGATCACAAATATTTCCACCGCAATAAGTATCAGCCCGACAATAAACAGCGCAATTTCCCAGTGTTCGGCCAAACCTTCGAGGTAAAGCGGCATAAAATACAATACCGCTGCCAGAATCGCAATTCCCAGCGGAAACCCGATTCCAGGCGATTGCATCTCAAAATAAATACCGCCTACAATTGCCATAATCAATAATCCGGACACGATTGGATGCACCAGAAAACCGATAATCTTCTCAATAAAAGTTGGTTCATACTCAAACAATTCATAATCGTCGATACCAATTTGTTGCAGCACTTCGTCAACGTTTTCGGCCGTTCCTTCGCAAAAACCATTTTCCATTGCTTCCGAAGGTGTAAACGTAAGCACCTGTCCCGTGTCGGAAACACCTTCAATAAAAATTCGCTCATCAACCATGGCCTCGGCAATTTTCGGATCGCGAAACCACTCTATAATCGTATCACCACTGGCTGTAATTGTTGTGTCTTTTCCGTGTGCTTCAGCCGTTGCCCGCATAGTCGATCGCATGTAACTCTGGTATTTATCGGGCATTGCCGCACCGGTTTGGTTAACGACAGTAGCCGCACCGATACTTCCCCCGGGGCGCATGTAAATTCCGTCGCAGGCAATGGAGATCAATGCACCTGCCGATGCCGCGTTATTGTCGACAAACACATAAACAGGGATTTTACTTTGCAGAATTCGAGTACGTATCGAGTCGGCATCAACAACAGTGCCGCCATAAGTATTCATGTGAATTAGAAACACATCGGCTTTTACCGAATCGGCTTCTTCAAAAGCCTGGCTAACCTGGCGTCGCGTGGCCGGGGTAATTTCGGATTTGATATTCAGAAGAAACACTTTTTTCTTGTTGGCCTCCTGCGCAAAAGCAGCTAAAGTGGCGAGTACAAATAACAAAATCCAGAAATTTTTTAGCTTCATGGCATTGATTTTTTTCAAGTTCCAAAATACAAAAAACAAATTACAAATTATACCAATTGTCTTTCATTGTGAGCCTTTAGCGAAACGATGGAATTATCCCGAAATTTCGGGAGTTAATGCCGATAGAAAATCGAAGTGCTTTTCGGAATAAATGAACCAAAAACTCATTCTGATTTCTAATCGGTAATATGCCTGACTCTGAAACATTGGTGTCCGGTAAAGATTGAGCAGATTTCTCGCTTTGCTCGAAATGATAAGTTCTAAGTGGTCTCAACTCTGCGCTGCGGTTAAAGAATATTAAATTCATTCGGCTGCCAAATAGCTAGTCCGCTTAATTTTATAAATTTGCAGCTTAATTCTAAGTAATAATAATGGAACTTAATACATTAACAGCAATTTCGCCGGTTGACGGCAGGTACAGTAACAAAGTAGAAGGATTGGGAAAATACTTCAGCGAATTCGCCCTGATTAAATACCGTTTGTTCACTGAGGTAGAATATTTTATCGCTTTGTGCGAGATTCCTTTGCCACAACTTGCTGATATTCCTGCAGATAAACTGGACAAACTTCGTGAACTTCACAAAAACTTTTCACTGGAAGATGCGCAACGCATAAAAGACATTGAAAGTGTGACCAACCACGATGTAAAAGCTGTTGAGTATTTTATTAAAGATGAATTTGACAAGCTGGAACTGGGTAAATACAAAGAGTTTATTCACTTTGCGCTTACTTCTCAGGATGCTAACAATACCGCCATTCCAAAATCGATACAAGATGCTTTGGAAGAGGAATATTACCCGCTATTGCAGGACCTGATTGAAAAACTGCTTACAATGGCCACTGAATGGAAAGATATTCCAATGTTAGCTAAAACGCACGGACAACCGGCGTCGCCAACAAAAGTAGGAAAAGAGATCAAAGTATTTATCGAGCGAATTATGGTGCAATTGGTTCAGTTAAAATCCATAGCCATCGATGCTAAATTTGGTGGAGCCACCGGTAACTTTAATGCGCACTATGTAGCTTATCCTGATATTAACTGGGAAGATTTTGCCAATAAGTTCCTGAAAGACAAACTGGGATTGAACCGTTCGCAGTTCACTACACAGATTTCACACTACGATAACCACAGTGCCATTTTTGATGGATTAAAACGTATCAATAATATCATTCTCGATCTTGACCGCGACATTTGGAGTTATATTTCGATGAACTACTTCAAGCAGAAAATTAAAAAAGGCGAAGTGGGTTCATCAACGATGCCACATAAAGTTAATCCGATCGATTTTGAAAACTCGGAAGGAAACATTGGCATTGCAAATGCAGGTTTTGAGCAACTGTCACAGAAACTTCCTGTTTCGCGTTTGCAGCGCGACCTGACCGACTCAACCGTTACCCGTTTTATCGGTGTTCCGTTTGGTCATACTCTAATTGCCATCAAATCAACCTTGAAAGGTTTGAACAAATTGCTGATCAACACTGCGGCCATCGAAAAAGACCTTGAAAATAACTGGGCAGTGGTTGCCGAGGCCATTCAAACCATTTTACGTCGCGAGTTTTTCCCAAACCCTTACGAGGCTTTGAAAGATCTGACCCGTAAAAACGAGGTAATTAACAAAGAGGCTATCCACAATTTTGTAGATGGTTTAGATGTTAGTGATGCTGTAAAAGAAGAGTTAAAAGCGATTACACCACAGAACTACACAGGAATTTTTTAATAAAATTATAATGTGGACGGGATGACCTCTTCGGTCTTCCGTCTTCAAACTTCCGTCTTCTACATATGAAAGACTTATTAAAACTCATGAAACGATTTGTTCCGCCCTACCGGGGGAAAGTCGTCATGAACATTATTTACAATATTTTAGGTGCACTTTTCGGAACTTTTTCGTTTGCTATGCTTATCCCGGCACTCGATATTTTGTTCAAAACAAAAGAACTGGTAACCGAGAAAGTACAATGGGCATTTACAGCCGATTCAATTACCAATAACATAAACTATTACATCAGCTCGTTTATTAGTAAACATGGCGAACAGGATTCGTTGCTGCTTATTGGTTTAATTTTGGTAATTGCCACCCTTTTTAAAGTTGGATTTACTTACCTGGCCGATTTTGTACTTATAGCCTTACGCAACGGTGTTGTTTACGATATCCGCTCGCTTATATACAAGAAGATAATTGGCTTACCACTCGGTTATTTTTCGGAAGAACGAAAAGGTGATATCATGGCTCGCATTACCAGCGATGTACAGGAAGTGGAAAACTCAGTAGCCAACTCACTCGGAATGATGATCAAAAACCCAATTCTGATAATCGTTTATTTGGCTGTGATGATATACATGAGCTGGTCGCTGACTTTGTTTGTGTTTGTTATGTTGCCCATAACCGGTTTAATTATTGGGCGAATTGGCCGTAGCCTGAAACGGGTGTCGACCAAAGGGCAAAATAAACTGGGCGAAATTCTGTCGATTATTGAAGAAGATCTTTCGGGATTGCGGATTATCAAATCGTTTAATGCTGAAGAAAAAGCCATTGGACGATTTCAGAATGAGAACCAAAACTACCGGCTGATCATGAATCGCCTGATGTGGCGTCGTCACCTGGCCCACCCGGCCAGCGAATTTCTGGGAACCATAGTTATTGTTGTTGTTTTGTGGTATGGTGGTCGAATCATTCTTGGAGGAAACGACTCGTCGCTCACAGCTGCCGAATTTATCGGCTATATGGTGTTTTTCTACGGAATAATAAATCCGGCAAAAGCATTTTCTACAGCACTTTACAGCGTTGAAAAAGGACTGGCTTCAATGCAACGTATCGATCATGTTCTTGCAGCAGAAGTTACTATCGTTGATAAGAAGGATGCCAAAAACATCGAGTCGTTCGAAAAAGATATTGTATACAAAAATGTGAGCTTTGCCTACAACAAAACAGAAGTCCTTACGAATGTAAGCCTGAATATTCCAAAGGGAACAACCGTTGCACTGGTTGGCTCATCGGGTAGCGGAAAAACCACAATGGTTGATTTGTTACCGCGTTTCTGGGACATTACCTCGGGAAATATTGAGGTAGATGGAACCGATATCCGCGACCTGAAACTAAAATCGTTACGTAACCTGATTGGAAACGTGAACCAGGAGCCCATTTTATTTAACGACACCATACGAAATAACATTGCGTTTGGCGTTGACAACGTTAGTGACGAAGCAGTAATACAGGCAGCAAAAATTGCCAATGCCCACGATTTTATACTGGGAACAGAATATGGCTACGACACGATAATTGGCGACCGTGGCGATAAACTTTCGGGCGGACAAAAGCAACGCCTTTCTATTGCACGTGCCATTTTACGGAATCCGCCAATTCTGATTTTGGATGAAGCCACTTCGGCGTTGGATACCGAATCAGAAAAACTGGTACAGGAAGCTTTGGAAAACCTGATGAAAAACCGCACTTCGTTGGTTATCGCGCACCGTTTATCAACAATTAAACACGCGAATCTGATTTGTGTATTACACAAAGGTAAAATTGTGGAGCAAGGAACACATGAAGAATTAATGGAGCTTGGCGGACGCTACAAGAAATTACATGGCATGCAGATGTTTTAAATAAGCGGCGAGCCGCTAGTTTCTAGCTACGAGATGCCAGAACATCAACCAAATGAATAGTTTTAATGGGAAGCTTCTGTTTTTTAATGTAGGCATCCATATTCATCAGGCACGAAGCTTCAGTAGACACAATATATTCGGCACCGGTTTTTAGTGCATATTCAACCTTTTGCTCGGTCATTGCCGTTGAAATGTTATGGAATTTAGCTGCAAATGTCCCCCCAAAACCACAACAGGTCTCAAGCTTTTCCATTTCTATTAACTCCAGACCTTTTACCTCATTTAATAATTTACGGGGTTCTTCTTTAATACCATATTCGCGCAAACCGGCACACGAGTCATGGAACGTAACTTTATGGTTGAAAGTCGCCCCCAGTTCAGTTACTTTTAAATGATTCACCAAAAAGTCGGTAAACTCGAACACCTTTTTCCGGGTTTTATTCGTCTTTCTGAGCAACTCCTCGTCATCTTCAAATAATTTATGGTAGTAGTTCCGAATAAAGCCTGTACATGAGGCTGAAGGTGCTACCACAACGTTTGCTAATTCAAAATCATCGAGAAATTTTTTGGCTACAGTTTTGGCCTCTTTCCAATACCCGCTATTAAATGCCGGTTGCCCGCAACAGGTTTGTTTTGGATTGTATTTTACATCACACCCCACCTTTTCCAGCAGGGTTACAAAACTTCCTGCCGTTTCAGGATAAAACTGATCGATAAAACATGGAATAAAGACGTTGATTTGCATTGCCTCGAATTTGTGGTGAAAATAACACTTATAAGCTGAAGATTTAAATATTTCACCCGGAATTTAATTCAATAAAAAAGGCCTTACTAAAGTAAGGCCTTTTGCTTTTGCACGGGAGGAGAGACTCGAACTCCCGACACCTGGTTTTGGAGACCAGTGCTCTACCAACTGAGCTACACCCGTGTTTCATTTTGCGAGTGCAAATATAGTAATTCAATTCAAATTACCTAAGCCGGCGAAAGAAATTATTGCAAATATGCACACAATGCCATTGACGGAATAACTCTCCAGAATTTTAAATCGAAGTGAAACAAAAAAAGGATCACATGAAATTTCCAGTGGCGAAAAAATATCTCAAACCAGATTAACGCGAACGTATCTCACGTCGCATGAATAAAGTGTATGCAATAGCAAAAAATATAATCGTTCCGGCAACAAGAGCTGTAACTTGTGGCCAAACCAACATTAAACTTTGCCCAAGTGGCAATGGACTGGGAATTGCTCCTTGCATTTGTTCCATTGTTAAAGGTCCCAAACTTCGAACAGTTGGCATAAGCAACGAAGTAGCAGCATCGTTAAATAACTGGCTCGGATTTATGCGTATAATATTTTGCACAAAACGCTGAAATGCAATTGCCTGATTTTGACTGACAAACATCGTTGGTGCCAATCCTTTGGCAATAAGATTAACAATCATTCCAAAAAAGATGGTAAAAAACAACCAAATTGAAATTCCCGCCAATGCCGAAGTTGCGGCCTGATTGAACTTCACAGAAAAAAGCAAGGATAGGTTTAGCCAGAAGGCTACATACAAAACAGTTACCAGTGCAAAAAAGATAATCCTTAAAAACTCTTCTGCCGTAGGTGGAATACCTATAAATACTAAACCAAAACCAAGTACTAAAAGACTGAGAACAATAAACAATATGCTTAAAACAATTAATGCTGCCAGAAATTTAGCATTCAGTACATAATCACGGTAAATAGGCTGAGCTAAAATCCGACTTAAGGTTCCTTTGTTTTGCTCCTGGTTAATACTGTCGAAGCCAAGACTAATGCCTAATAAAGGCCCTAAAAAACTCACAAAAACAATAAACGAAGGCAGGGTACCATCCGAGTGGGTAAACAACTTTAGAAAGAAAAAACTCCTTTCAGCATTACTTGCTTTAATGGCCGATGAAAAATCGTTTAAAGCAGCATACAAAGAGCCCATACAGGTTAAAAAGATCAGGCCAAGCATTATTAAAAAACGCCAGCTTCTGACGATATCTGATATTTCTTTGTGTACAATCACACCAAAAGGTCTTATTCTGTTACTTGCTGATTCATGCATGATTTATTCCTCCTTCAAAATAACGGTTATATATGGCATCCAGTCCGTACTCTTTGCGGTTCAGGAAATTCAAATCCAGGTTGGCCTCCACAATTCTTTTGGCAATTGCGGGGGAAATATCACGTTCACACTCTACCTGAAAAACATCGTTTAGCTGAACAACTTTTTGAATACCCGACACCGAATCTAAAATCTGTTTAAGTGAAGCTGCATTAAATTCCGCATTCTTTTGGGTTGAAGTTTTTGCAATCCCAAGCTCTATCAAATACATGTCGTGCGTAAATAATTGTTTTGTAAGCGACTCGATATTTCCTTCGGCCAGCAATTTACCTTCCACAAAAATTCCTACCCGGTCGCAAACCTGCTGAACCTGATGCAAATTGTGCGACGAAAATAAAACGCTAATCTCATGCTCATCCCGAAGCTCCACAATCAAGTTTAAAAATTCCTGCACTCCTTTCGGATCGATTCCCGATGTTGGTTCATCCAGAATAATCACCTCCGGATTTTTTATCAGAACATCGGCTAACCCCAGGCGTTGGCGCATCCCTTTCGAGTATTTCCCGGTTTTTTTATTCATCTCGTTTTCCAGTCCAACCCGTTTAATCAACTCCCTGGCATTTTTATCCGCTTCGGTTTTTGAAAAACCATTTAAACGAGCCGTATACACCAGATTCTCAAGCCCCGAATAATTGTCATAAAAACCAACATCCTCGGGTAGATACCCTACTTTTCTTTTTACTTCAATTGGATGAGTCGTTGAATTGATTCCGCAAACATATACTTCTCCTGAGTTAGGTTCAGTAAGTCCCAGCATCATTAAAATTGAAGTCGATTTTCCGGCTCCGTTCGGTCCCAGCAAACCAAAGATCTCTCCCTTCCCGACTGTCAGATCCAGCCGGTTAACGGCCGTAAATTCTCCATATTTTTTGGTTAAATTAACCAGTTGAATAATTGGTTCAGCCACAGTTTACCTCCTTCCATATTTTTTAAATAAGAATGCAACACCACCGAGAGCCAGCAAAATAATAATTACACCCAACCACCCCATAAACATTGGGGTTTTCACCATTACCCTAAAAGAAAGCGTTTCGCTCACTTCCGGTGTTTTAGCTGTAATTTTACTCACATAATCTCCCGGAATGGCTTTTTTATCGGCCTTTATGGTAACATAAACCGTTTCACTTTTTCCCGGTGCCAGCTTTGTAATTTTTTCAGGTTCGAATGCAACCTCCCAGTTTTGTGGTTTATTGGCACTTAATTCTATATTTTCAAGCTCAGTAGTGCCCTTATTATCAACTATTAATTCTACCCTTTTTTCATCTCCGGCCGTCATTTTTGTACTTTGTAATCCCGATGGCGTTCCAAATTCCAATTCGTAGGTTCCGGTAATAACCACTTCGAATTCAAGTGATGCAGAAGTACTCCCTGATACCACTTTTACCGGTATTTTATAGGTTCCGGCTTTTACCGCTGATGGCGCTTTAATATCGTAAGATATGTTCTTTGTTCCGTTAGCCTCTACCTCGGTTGAAGTGGCCTGCCGGCTATTGGGTTTGATAGCCACTGTCCATCCACGCGGAGCACTAGCCATTAAAGCGTATTGTTGTTTCGAGGCAGTTTTATTCTTCAACACGGCTTGAAAGCTAAAATTTGATTTTGAGGTACCTTCCATATTTCGCTGATCGCAGCTTAGTTCCGTCTCATTCGATCCTGCTGAAGATACATTAATGGTAATGGGTAAACTGGCACTGTCTCCGGCTTTTGCGTAGAAAGTATAATTACCTTTTCGTACTTTAAAAGGAATCTCTACTTTCAAATCCAAAGTCTTTTTATTGTCAGGAAGAATAGCAAGTTTTTCAATATTCTGTCCGCCTGCCGTAAGCGTATAATCCCAGCTGCGAGGAATGTTACTAATAACAATATTTTTATTAACGGTTTGTGTTCCGTTATTTATTATGTCTAGTTTATAACTAACAGTTTTCCCCGGCGAAACCGAAACCTTGGTGTAGGGAGTATAAATTTCAATGCTGTCTAAAGAATTGGCAAACACACCGTTTGTTACCATCGAAGTAAAAAACAGCATAACAAAACTACTGAAGTAAAATTTTAAATTTTTCATAAATCATCCTCCATAATTTTTAGCCGTAGTATATATCAAAACGTCATGCCGAGACTTAAACAACACTATGACAGACAGTTGAAAAACAAGCAACAATACGCGCAGCTATGCCAGCATAAATACGCCAAACTATGCCAGCATATTAGTATCTGATTTTTGATGTAGGTTCTGCTCGTGATTGATCGTTTAATACATAGTCCGGATGTAATTCAAACTATTAATTAAAATTATAAATATCAATATTATATCAACTAAGCAGCGTGCAAGGGATCGTTATTAAACGCAGTAAGGAGGGGGTAAATCGAAAATAAGAGGTTGAAGTTGATTTTGTATTTTCCAGCTCTTAACATATGTTGAAAGGATCTTAATATTCTTAGCTCGAGCTAAATTATTCTCATTTTTTTTCTCAGATAGAATATTTGAAACAACGTATGTTGTTTCAGAAATTAATTCAACGAATCCACTTACATGAGATTCAGTTTGAAACTGTACATTTTTAAAACTGGAAACCACCGAAGATTTTCTACAAAAGCCGATTTTTGCGATTGAAGCGATGGCAAGAATGCAAAATATAAAAACAAAATTTCTCATAATCAACACTCTGAAATCTATATCACAAACTGATTGAGACAGTTGCCAAGTGAAACATTTTTGATTTTCCGGGGGACGAATTTACAAAATGTACAGATGTAAGAAAATCGGAGATTACGCATTTAACAAAATTTAGAACTGATTTCATTTTTTAATTATAACCCCAATGTGAATACTCACTACGTTTTCATAGTGTCCTTATATTATCTTGATGGCCATGTTTTGCTTTATCCAATTGCATATATCCCATCAGGATTTCTTAATGAGCAGAAAGTGTAATCAATACTTCTATCTATGTACTCTAATAAATACAACATTATTATTAAGGTATACAGACACAAAAATTACTGCAATTAAACCTGACTACCTTATGACAAGATTGCAGAACCTGCCCGAATATAAATCGGAGGTTTTAACCATTTATTAGAAAAGAAACATAACACTTAAACAATAGAGGAATATTGTTTTTTGATCTTATTTTGGATATAAAAATGACATTTTGAAACATAATTTTGTAACATGTCATTAAAAACAGACTCATAAACGCCATATTCAACTAAAAAAGAGCCAGTTAAAACCCTAGCAAAGCAAAAAGTTATCAACAGTTTTGAGCAAAAAAAAATCCATCGAAAAACTTCGATGGATTTTGGCGGAGAGAGAGGGATTCGAACCCCCGGTACCTCGCGGTACAACGGTTTTCAAGACCGCCGCATTCGACCACTCTGCCATCTCTCCAGATGCGGTGCAAAAGTAGATTAATTTTTCAAAGTACAAAACACTTTTCGACAAAAATTTCAGAAATTACTTAAAAAAAAAGGGTGCTAGGGTTTGGTTTTTTAAAACATATTTATGAATTTAGCTAAAACTTAAAAAAGTTCTCTGAAACGCTTGATTTTACTGAATGTTTGACGAATTTTAACCCTTGAAAAAGTATATAGATTCTGAATATTCTATACAAAGTACATAGAACTAAGTTATTTATTTTCAATCACTTAATTAATTATTTAAAATTTTGCCTTATGAACAAAGCTCAATTACTTGATGCGATGGCCGAAAAAGCTGGCCTTTCTAAAGCTGATGCTAAAAAAGCTCTTGATGCATTTGTAGGTGCTACTACAGACGCTCTTAAAGCTGGAGACCGTGTTGCACTTATTGGATTCGGCTCTTTCTCTGTTTCAGAACGTGGTGCCAGAACTGGTAGAAATCCTCAAACAGGAAAAGAAATTACAATTCCAGCAAAAAAAGTTGTTAAATTTAAAGCTGGTGCTGAATTAGCAGACGCTGTATCGTAACGAAATACGAGTAGGTAAAAAAACTGATTAAAGGGAAGCCAAATGCTTCCCTTTTTCTTTTAACGACATCAAACTTGAGCAAAAATGGACAACAAACTTCTTGAATACCTTTTAAGCTACCTTACACCACAACGACAGGAACTTTTTGAAAAAGTAATAAATAAGCGTACCAGACACCTTACTGTTGTTTTGGAAGACATTTTTCAGAAACAAAATGCAAGTGCAGTTTTGCGCACCTGCGATTGTTTTGGTATTCAGGATGTACATATTATAGAAGACCGCAACGAATTTCAGGTTAACCGCGAAATTGCCATGGGAGCCTCAAAATGGTTGTCGTTACATAAATACAATAGCAAAGAACACAACGCTCTTGATGCAATACAAACCTTAAAAAAGAAAGGTTACCGGATTGTGGCCACCACTCCGCACAATAACGACCTCGAATTACAGGATTTTGATATCGCCAAAGGAAAAACGGCGTTGGTATTCGGATCGGAATTACCGGGGATAACAGAAACAATTATGCAGGAAGCCGATGAATTTCTAAAAATTCCGATGTATGGTTTTACCGAAAGCTTTAATATTTCTGTTTCTGCAGCAATCATATTGCACCATCTTACAATGAAAATGCGAGATAGTAAAGACCTGAACTGGCAATTAAGTCCTGCGGAAAAGAACGAGCTGAAAATGGAATGGATACGAAGCACCATTAAACGAAGCGAGCTGATCGAGAAACGTTTTTGGGAGGAGAACAAAAAGAAATAGTCACTGGCGTTCAAAAATAGACAGGTAATGAATATTCTCTACTATTCTATAATCTAAAAGCCGGCCGTGAATAATGAACTTCGATTAACGATTTGCGAACTACGAATTTTAGGAAAGCACAAATAATTCGAGTGTAATGTACTTCTTCATTCTTCAATCATCATTCAACATTCATAATTCATAATTCAATAAAGCTACCCTGCCCTTTTTGATTTTTCCCAGTTTACCGTTTGACGGCCTTTTGCGTAACGAATAATCCCAAGAATGGTGGCATAATTGATCATCACAAAATAGTATGGTACAAAAAGTGCCTTCATCCGCACCTTTCTGTTTTCGAAATACCAGCCAAATGCGGCGGCGATATAACACAAAACCTGCAGATACAGCACTGTCGCATTTATATTATATACAGTCCAGTTGTTAGAATTTACCACCAACAGCAGATTTATAATAAATAAAAGGAACAAAGCCGGCGGAGCAAACGCCCAGCGCAAAACTTTGTGCGAAAAATACTGCCAGCTCAAAATGCCGCTTTTAAATGGATTAAGTAATCCTTTTAATCGTATAATGGTTTGAATTCCTCCGGCAGCAATTCTTACTTTACGTTTCAATTCTTCTTTTACGTTCAACGAAGCGGTTTCCTCGGCATATGCATTTGGAGCGTACGCAATTTTATATCCCCGTTGGGCAATACGTAACGAGATAATAAAATCATCGAGCAAAGTATCGGTTTCCACCTCCTCAAAAAGTTCGGTTCGTATGGCAAACAGTTCACCAACAGCGCCAACTGCCGAATTCAACTCCCAGTCCTTGCGTTTAATCCACGACTCCATGTTCCAATACAAACCTTCACCGGCACCGGCTGCAGCTTCTTCTTCATTCTGCACAATGCGCTTCTCCCCTGCCACACAACCAACTTTCGGATTGCTAAAACACTTTACAATCTCGCGAATGGTTTGTTTTCCAAGAACCGTGTTCGAGTCGGAAAAGATCACAATAGGTGCTTTTACAAATTTCATCCCCCGGTTCATCGCATGCATTTTCCCTTTTCGTTCCGGCTGATGATATACTTCCAGCTTTTCTATTTGCTTTAATATTTCCGGGCTCCCGTCATCCGATCCATCGGTAACCCATACATATTGAATTTTTTCTTTGGGATAATCAAGCGAAAAAGCGTTGTTTACTTTCTGTCCGATGTATTCCTTCTCGTTAAATGCTGTTACAAACAAACAAACTTCGGGCTCGTAACTATCGCTTTCCAATGAAATCTGGCGTCGGCCAAACACCTTTTTCAGGCCCACAAACAGCCACAATACAAGCGCATACCCGAAATAGGTATAACACAATATGAACAATAATACCCAGAATAAAAGGTTTAGGATCATTTAATGTATTGTTTGTAAAATCCGATTAGCTCTTTCGATATCGCTAAATTATCAAAATTCTGTTGGATAAAAAGAGTGGCATTCTTTCCAATACGCTCAAAATTGTTACGATCTTCGAGTAAGCTGGAAACAGCATCAATAAAACTATTCGCATCGTTAGCCAGCAAAATATTCTCACCATCGGTAACCTTAATTCCTTCAGCGCCTATCGATGTTGACACAATACTTTTTCCCAACGCCATTCCTTCAATAATTTTAATTCGCATGCCGCTTCCCGAAAATAGTGGAACAATCATAATAGCTTTCGAATTCATAAAGCGATAAGCATCGGTAACTTCTCCTTCGAAAATAACACCATCGACATTTAATTTATCGATTAACCACGGTGGTGCATTTCTTCCGGCTACATGAAAACACAAATCGGGATATCGGGTGTGAATCTGCTTCCAGCAGTTTTCAATAAACCACAAAATACCTTCCTGGTTGGGCGCCCATTCTAACGATCCCAGGTGAAAAAGCGTTGGGAATTCCAAACTGGATGAAACCGGGGCAACAACCGATGAATCGATTCCGGTTTGAGAAACCTGTTTGTCTTTCATATTACCCAACGAATCCAGAATCTCGCCGTCTCGGGCAGTTATCGGAACTAAAATATCGTACGAGTTTAACAATCCCGTCTCGAAGCTTTTTATCCTTTTTGAAAGATTTTGGAGGTATAACTTTTTCACTCCATGTGATAGTTTTGCTGCCCTTTCCCAAATTTCAAACTCAACATTATGCGCACGATAAACCACTGTTGCATTGGAATACTTTCGTATTACCGGAATGTACGGACAAACATAAAGTCCCTCCAACTGAATAATATCAAACTCATTTTCGGATAACAATTCTGCCAGCGCTGCACTAAAATCATCATCTATAAAACGTACTGCATTGTAAGGTTTTCGCGAAAAGATTAGATTTGATAAAGCGGTAAACGCATTTATTTTAGCAGGAACATCTACCAGTTTAAATGTTGCCAATTGATTTATTTCATCGGGAATTTCATCCGGCCGAACATGATGTTTTAAGGTATTCATCGCCAGCACAGTTACCCTATTTCCCAGCCGTGCAAATCCTTTTGTTAAATTCATACAGGCAATGGCCCCACCATCCCTGGCTGGAAACGGAACCTTATTTGTTACCTGCAAGATGTTCATTCGGGCTTAGTCGTTTGATTTCTTTTTCTTGAAAAACCGTTCGAGCCCCAGGCGGGCAAAAAACTTTGTATAAGCTTCTGCTGTCATGATAGCCGAATCGGTAGCAGCTTTATAGGTCAACCAAACGCCAATGGGCAGAAAGATATAGGACGAAAACCACATTCCGTTAAACATATCCCAAACGTCTTCGCGGGCAGTTTTTTCGCCACTCATGGAAACAATGTAATATAAAATAAACAGGAAAATAGACACAACTACCGGCATTCCCAATCCTCCTTTTCGGATAATTGCACCTAAAGGTGCCCCGATAAAAAAGAAGATGAGCACGGCAATCGACAGCGTAAATTTCCGGTGTCGCTCCATGCGGTATTTATTCAGCGTTTTCTTTTTATTGTAAAGCTGCCCCTGAAACATGTTTACCTGTTGCATATTGCTTCGGGCTCTATCGAGTGCACTTTTGGCAATATCGGCCTGCACCCACTTATCAAGTCCTGAATAATAAGTATCAAAATCAAATACAGAATCTGCTTTTACTTCCTCAATATCCCGTTTCAACGAATCGGCTTTTGCAGTCAGATTATACATCCTCCGCGTAATTGTCGGGTTTATACTAATCTGCATCATATAATTACGCAAGCGATCGTAATAATCATCCGACAAACTGTCATCGGCAGCCACCAACTGATCGATGGTTAGCATTCTGTATTGGTTTTTAAAAATGCTTTCGTCGCGGCGGTTAAATTCAAAATCGCGGACTTTTACCCTGATCGTTTGTTCTTCAAAACGATTGCGTTGATACGGATATGTTTCCTTTTTCCCCCGGTTTTGCGATGCCTGCTCCTGGTAAGTTACTCCGCTAAACAAATTCAGCACCATGAACTTTTTATCCTCCGTAATACGCAATAATCCCGAATCGGCAACCGTAACACTTTCGTTGGGTTTATTTTTGGTATGGTCGTAGATGAGCAGATCGTACAGCATTTTTGTTTCGTTATCGCGCTTGCCAACTTTAATACTGTAACCATCCATTTCGTTGGTAAAAACCCCTTCCTGTAAAACCAGTTCGGGGCGTTGTTTTTTAACACTGTATAAAAGTGTCGAGAATTTCAGGTTTGTTTTCGGAAGAACATTATTGGAAAAATAGAAAGCAATTCCGGTAATTAGTATCGCAATAACTATTAATGGACGCATGATTCTGAAAAGCGAAATTCCGGAAGCTTTCATTGCCACCAGCTCGTAATTTTCGCCTAATGCTCCAAAAGTCATAATTGATGCCAGCAGCATAGCCAGCGGGAATGCCAGCGGAAGTAAAGCAAACGATGCATAAAACATCATTTCGCCCAGCACTTTAAAATCAAGTCCTTTTCCAACCAGATCGTCTACGTACTTCCACAGAAACTGCATAAGCAGTACGAAGACCACAATAAAAAAGGTCATAAAAAATGGCCCTAGAAATGATTTTATAACAAAAAGGTGTAGACGTTTCATGTACTTTCTTTCATTCTGGAAACGCTTACAAAACTAAGTTATTTTAGGAATTAGTAAAGTAAAAAAGGTTAAGAAACGTTATTGATGGCGGAACACAGCTGTTAATAATCTGAAAAAATGGATTACGAGCCCAGTACGTGTTTCAAATCGGCTACCTGCGAATCCCACAAACCACGGGTTTCGTCAACTTCATCTTCATCAGCGAAATCTGTTATCAAAAGAGAAACGTCGTTGGTAAGCTCATCGCGTGTGATCTTAAATTCAAAGTACGTATCCTCATCTTCATCTACCCAGCTAAACCGAACCAAACGATTTTCTTTATGAAGTGTCATCTCAGCAGTTTGCTCCGATCCGTCCCAAATAAAAGTGTAGCGTTTTCCGCGGACGCGAACATCATCGGCAAACCACTCAGTAAGCCCCGAGGCAGTGCTTAGTCTGTTATAGAGCACCTTAGGAGAACAATTAATTAAGTATTCCAGATTGATTTTTACTTTACTAGTCATAAGTTTGATTTTTGGCAATATAATTAATAAGAATGTAACTTACAACTAGTTAAAATTGGCTAAAGAAACTTATTTTGAAAAATTACGAAAATGGTTAGCGGGAATAAAAATAAATACTATATTTGCACCGCATTTTTGAAAAACAAATGGCGAGGTAGCTCAGCTGGTTAGAGCGCATGATTCATAATCATGAGGTCGGCGGTTCAAGCCCGCCTCTCGCTACTAAAACAAGAGGAGTCAGGTAATTACCGGGCTCCTTTTTCTTTTTAATCCCAGTTGAATTCAGGCCCGTTTTTGCAAAATAATAGGTAAGTAAACAACAAAAAAGAGCTATCCAGCTGAAGCTCTTTTTCGATACCACTAATTTTTGTAGTTGAAGATTAACTATATACGTAATAGGTTGTAGTTTCTGAAAAAAGGGTAGAACATTTATGGACGCTTTTTTGAAGATGATTGATAATTTTACAAACCCCTAAACATAAACCAATCAAGATACATATTCTACCCTTATAATTTATCTTTTTAAATTACACTACACAAGTTACGGATTAAACATTAAAACACCAAATAGTATTCTATTTCGCATTTCTTGCACTTCGCCAAAAAATAATGTTCATCCATTTGAACAAACTCCCTTATTTGTTAAATAACTTCCGTTTCTTAACATGCCTGTCTTCAAAATAAAACAAAGAAGATCACACTTCAAACCTTACTATTTTTCGTGATCGGTAAACAAACCAATATCAATAAAATCACACTCCCGTTTTTGCACTGTCCCGTCTGTTCGAAATAATTATCTTTGGGCAATTTTTGTACAGAATGATATCGATAGATAAAATAAATCTCAGTTTTGGCGGTTTCGAACTGTTTAAAGAAATCAGTTTCCTGGTTAATCCAAAAGACAGAATCGGACTGATTGGTAAAAACGGTGCCGGAAAAAGTACATTGCTAAAAATTATTACGGGCATAGAAAATCCAACGGCCGGCGTAGTTGCTGTTCCGAAAGAAACAAGCGTTGGTTATTTACCTCAGCAAATGGTGGTTTCGGACACGCGCACACTTAAAAACGAAGTTACACAGGCTTTCGAGGAGCTTTTAGCTATTGAAAAGAAAATAGCAAATCTAAACCACGAAATTGCCGAAAGCGAAGATTATCATTCTGATGAGTATTTAAAGAAACTCGATCAGGTTACCGAATACAACGAACGTTACCAGCTTTTGGGTGGCGACAACTACGAAGCCGAGCTGGAACAAACACTCCTGGGGTTAGGTTTCGAACGAACTGATTTCGACCGGATGACCTCCGAATTCAGCGGAGGTTGGCGTATGCGTGTTGAACTGGCAAAACTATTGCTAAAAAAGCCCGATGTATTTTTACTGGATGAGCCGACCAACCACCTCGATATCGAATCGATTCAATGGTTAGAAGATTTTCTGAAAACATACAGCGGAGCCGTTATTCTGGTTTCGCACGATAAAGCTTTTCTTGACGCAGTTTGTAACCGCACGATAGAAATCTCGCTGGGTAAGATTACCGACCAGAAAATGAATTATACCCGTTTTATGGATTGGAAAGCTGAACAGCGTGAGATTAATTTGGCAGCCTACACCAACCAGCAAAAAATGATTGAAGATACCGAACGTTTTATTGAACGATTCCGATACAAATCATCAAAAGCTGTGCAGGTGCAGTCGAGGGTAAAACAGCTTGAAAAGCTGGATCGTATTGAAATTGAAGAAGAAGACAACTCTGCACTAAAAATCAACTTTCCGCCGCCACCCCGTTCTGGACGAATTGTGGTTGAAGCCAAACATATCAGCAAATATTACGATTCGTTGCATGTGCTCGACGACATCAACCTCAACATCGAAAATGGTGAAAAAATAGCGTTTGTTGGCCGTAATGGAGAAGGCAAAACTACCCTTGCCCGGATCATTATGAACGAACTGGAGCACAACGGTTCTATGAAACTGGGCCACAACGTAAAAATTGGCTACTTTGCTCAAAACCAGGCGCAACTGTTAAACGGAGAACTTACAGTTTTTGAAACCATAGATGAAATTGCTGTTGGCGATATCCGAACTAAGATCAGAGATATTCTTGCCGCGTTTTTATTCTGGGGTGAAGACATCGATAAAAAAGTAAAGGTATTAAGCGGTGGCGAAAAGTCGCGACTGGCAATGATTCGCCTGATGCTTGAGCCGGTTAACTTTCTAATTCTCGATGAGCCCACCAACCACCTCGACATGCGCTCGAAAGAGATTCTAAAAAACGCACTGGCCAATTTTTCGGGAACGGTACTTGTTGTTTCGCACGACCGCGATTTTCTTGATGGTTTGGTGAATTGCATTTACGAATTCAGAAATAAAAAGGCAAAACAACATCTGGGCGGCATTTTCGATTTTCTGTACCGAAAGAAAATGGAGTCGATGAAAGAATTGGAAAGCAAGAAAAAGAATACAAAAGCCGCAAAAGTTGTAACTTCGGATAAACAAAATGACGAGCTGTCGTTCGATGAAAAGAAAGAGATAAACCGCACCATTTCGCGAATGGAGAAAAGTGTAGCCCAGGCCGAAGAAAAGATTGCGGAACTGGAGGAAGAAATAGAAGAAATGGACAAGCTGCTTGCCAAACCCGAAAATATTAATGACCATTCGGTTTTTGAGCAGTACGAACAATTGAAATCGAACCTGGAAGAAAGTATGCTCGATTGGGAAAATGCCCACGAAGAACTGGAAAACTGGAAGGCGAAAAAAACCTGGTAAATAAAAAATGATGAGACAAAAAGGAATAGATAAAGAGGATTTTCTGTTTGGAACAAGAGCTATAATCGAAGCCATTAAAAAAGGTAAAACAATCGACAGAATCCTGATAAAAAAGGGTTTGCGAAACGAATTGATTTCCGAACTACAAGAGCTGATAAAAGAAAGCGATATTAGCGTTCAGTACGTTCCTATCGAGAAGATTAATCGTATTACACGAAAAAATCACCAGGGAGTGCTGGCCTTTGTCTCCCCCATTGAGTTTGATAATATTGAAACAGTAATTCCGGGGATTTACGAAGAAGGTAAAACTCCTCTCCTGCTTGTTTTAGACCAGATAACCGATGTACGAAACTTCGGAGCCATTGCCCGCTCGGCCGAATGTGCCGGGGTGCAGGCCATTATTATTCCCGAAAAAGGTATGGCTCGTATTGGTGCCGATGCGGTAAAAACATCGGCAGGCGCTATTCATAACATACCAATTTGCAGAACCAATAATCTTTACCACACGGTCCGGTTTCTGAAAGACTCGGGCATTAAAATAGTTGCTGCCACCGAAAAAGGCGACAAACTTTACAGTAATGCCGATATGAAATCGCCACTGGCCATTGTTATGGGATCAGAAGACACAGGTGTTTCTGCTCAAATTCTGAAACTTGCTGATGAACAATTAAAAATCCCGATCCTGGGACAGATCGAATCATTAAATGTTTCGGTATCTGCTGCTTTAATGATTTACGAAGCAGTCAGACAACGAAATCAGGCCTGAACAGGAATAGTACGCTTAAATGACTCTTCCAAAGAAATAAAAGTTTCGGTACTGGCAACACCACCAATTTTTTGAATTTTTCCGCTTAGGATATTCTTCAAGTGCTCGTTATCCTTGGCGTAAACTTTTATAAAAATGGCGTATGCTCCGGTGGTGTAATGACACTCAACGATCTCAGGGATTTCTTCCAAACCTTTTACCACTTCGCTGAACAGACCTCCTTTTTCGAGGAAAATTCCAATGTAAGTGCAGGTTTTAAAATCAACCTTTTTGGGATTGATGTGATAACCCGATCCAACGATCACTTCCAAATCAACCATTCGGTTAACTCGTTGGTGTACTGCTGCACGGGAAATACCCACTTCTTTTGCAACATCTTTAAAAGGTATCCTTGCGTTTTTGGTAATTATATCAAGAATTTTTAAATCCCAGTCGTCTAAGTTATTCCTTAAAGTCATCTTTAACAATTTTCTACAAAAGTATCAAAAAACTAACATAATTTCAAGCTAAAGTCAGCGTAAATACAATATAGTAACAAAATCACAACAAAGAAGCCCAGACTTACAAAAAACACAAAAATATTATCAGTTTGTTAATTAATATTCCAAAATGCTTTCATTATTCCATAAATAACGACCATTTTAATGTTAATTAATACTTTTACGATAGATTTTTATAAAAACAGACAGCAATAAAAATCTAAAACAGGTATAGACAGCTTGATTTCAGCAATAAAAAACAACTCAATTTCAACTTGAAATAATGAGTTGAATGGTGCTGTACAGACTTTAAATTAGTAATCTTAAAATTATAGACATGAAAAATTCAACAAGTTGGTGGTTTATTCTTGCCCTTTTGATAATTGTTGCCGCTCTCGGTGTAATTATTCCTAGCGGAGCTGGAAATATTGACACCTCGAACCTCGACGCAGGAGATACGGCCTGGATGCTAACAGCAACAGGCTTAGTATTGTTAATGACTCCGGGACTAGCATTCTTTTACGGAGGAATGATCCAGTCGAGAAATATTATTTCTACCATGCTGCAAAGTTACATCGCCATGGGAATTGTAAGCGTGTTATGGGTGGTAGTTGGTTTTAGCATTGCCTTTGGCGACAGCATCGGAGGCGAAGGATTTGGCCTGTTTGGTAATCCATTAACATTCTTTATGTTTAGAGGAGTTAACGGAGGAACGCATCCCGATTTTGCACCAACATTCCCCTTTGCAGTATTTGCGATGTTCCAGTTAAAATTTGCCATAATTACACCGGCTCTTATTACCGGTTCGTTTGCCGGAAGAGTACGTTTCAGAGCCTACATGTTATTTATGGTACTCTTTATATTATTTATTTATGCCCCACTGGCCCACTGGACCTGGCATCCAAACGGATTCCTGCGTAACTGGGGCGTGCTTGACTTTGCCGGAGGAACAGTAGTACATATGTCGGCAGGTTTTGCGGCTTTGGCCGGAGCAATTTTCCTTGGAAGAAGAAAGGACGCCAACAAAGAAATTAAACCGGCAAACATTCCTTACATTTTATTAGGTGCGGGTATGCTTTGGTTCGGATGGTTTGGTTTTAACGCAGGTTCTGCATTGGCAGCCGACTCTATTGCCGCATCAGCACTGGTTAATACCAACACAGCATCGGCAGCGGCCATGTTAACCTGGATATTTTTTGACGCGGCACAAGGTAAAAAACCATCGGCAGTTGGTGCAGCTATCGGACTTGTTGTAGGTTTGGTTGCCATTACTCCTGCCGCCGGGTTTGTAAATGTCGGATCAAGTATATTTATTGGTGTAATCGCCGCTATTATTAGTAACTACGCCATTACACTACGTACAAAATCGAAACTGGATGATACACTTGATGTATTCCCTGCTCATGGAATGGGTGGTATTACCGGTATGTTGTTTACTGCTGTTTTTGCCAACGAAGTTGGATTAATTCACGGAGAGGTCACCACTTTCCTTTACCATTTACTGGCACTGGTTATTGTTGGAATTTTCACTTTCGGAGGTTCGTTGTTAATGTACAAGATAACCGATATGATTGTTCCGATGCGAATTTCTCCACATGGCGAGAAAGTAGGTTTGGATATTAGTCAACACGACGAATCATATAACTTTGTTTACTCAGAAGATTAAAATATAATACGTCGACGCATAAAAAAGGCCGGTTTTAACCGGCCTTTTTTTTATTTTATAGGTACTTGTCGTTTAAAGTCCTGTTCCAAAGAAATAAATGTTTCGGTGCGGGCAATTCCCTCGATGTCCTGCAATTGCTCGTCGATCAGACGTTTTAAATGCTTGTTTGTTTTAGTTTGTATTTTAACAAAAATAGCATAGGCACCGGTGGTGTAATGACACTCAATTATTTCCGGAATATTTCGCAAAGCTTCAGCAACTTGTGTATGGTATTTGGCTTTATCGAGATAAATTCCCATGTAAGCGCATGTGTTGTACCCTAGTTTTTGCGGGCTAACCACAAATTCGCTTCCATGAACAACACCAATATTTAACAAGCGCTGAACACGCTGATGAATAGCAGCACCTGAAACTCCACATTCACGGGCAACTTCTAAGAAAGGTATTCGGGCATTTTTTGTAATAAGCTTTAATATCTTTTCATCCAGCTCATCAATATCAGCCGGCTTTTCTTCTAAATAATCATTCGACTTCATGTTTCTAATCTTCTGAGTTAGTTTCAAATTATAGCACAAATGTAGGTAAAATTTACAATCACTAATCTGTGATGCTTTAAAACATATCATTGCTTACAGATTGTAAGAAATTCATTTTTTTAAAGAAGTCAAAAACAAAACATTTTGCACCGGGATTACCGCAGCGCAATCTTTTCAATATCAGCACCTGAAGGCTCTTGAAAAACCCTCAGCTCGAACTCGGGAATAACCGCAAAAATATGGTCGAAAATATCGGCCTGAATACTTTCATAATTTGCCCATTCCTGGTCGGCGCTAAACACATAAATTTCGATGGGCAAACCTTTGCCTATCGGTTGCAACTGGCGTACTAAAAACGTAAGATCCTGATTGATTTTTGGATGCTGGCGAAGATACACTTCCAGGTACTTCCTGAAAATACCAACGTTGGTTTGATGCCGGCCACTGATATAATCTTCCTCGGCCAGGTTTTTTCCTTTGTTGTATTCCTTCAGTTCTTTTTCCTTTTCCTGAATATACGACCGGATAAGATCGAACTTTTCGAAACGCTCCAACATGGCTGCATCGCAAAATTTAATGGTATTGGTATCGATGGCAACTGAGCGTTTTATACGGCGTCCACCCGATTCCTCCATACCTTTCCAGTTAAAGAACGACTCGGAAACCAATGCGTAAGTAGGAATAGTGGTAATGGTTTTATCCCAGTTCTGAACTTTTACCGTATTTAAAGTTATATCGATAACAGTTCCGTCTGCCTTGTGCTTTTCCATTTGAATCCAGTCGCCAATTTTTACCATATCGTTTGCCGACAGCTGAATAGAAGCCACAAAACCCAATATCGTATCGCGGAAAACCAACAATAAAACAGCTGCAATTGCTCCCAAACCTGCCAAAAGAGCTGTTGGATCTTTCCCCAGAAGGACAGCGATTAACAGAATACCCGCCATAAAAAACACAAAAATCTTCACCAGTTGCACATAACCTTTTATCGAGCGATTATGTGAAAACTCGGTAGTATTATAAATCTGTAGTGCGGCATTTAAGGTTGAGTTGGCCACAAAAACAATAATGGCAATAAAATAAATACGCGATATTTTCGTCAGCAAGCTGCTAAGCCCCCAATAATAATCCTGCGATAAGGCCTTGTACACTTCAGGAGCCAGTTCGTTTACCTGCTGGTGAATATCGGGATACGAAAAATCGGCAGTATAAAACAGTATAAATGCCGGAACCAAATGCGCTAGCCCCTTAAAAACCTTGTTTTCGATTAAAATATCATCCCAGTTTGTTTTTGTGCGGTTGGCAATACGCTGCACAATCGCCAAAAAAATCTTGCGCGTGATAAAATGTGCCAGCCAAGCCACAAAAACAATAAGCACAAGGCAAATTAATGCGGCCAAAGGTTTGGCTAAAATTTCTATTGTTCCGATTTCACGGATATGATCAAGTAAATAGCGGTAAATAATATTCATAGATCTAAAGGTTATTCTTTCAGTTTATTTTATTCGACTTCAAAGCTAACTTCCTGCTCATTTCTGCCAACAATTTATCATTAATAGTTGAGAATTAAACCTCTATTTATTCTGAATATTGAATAAATTGGGCAACTTGAAGAATGTGAATAGCAAAGTGGTTGCATATGTCATTCTTTGTGTCAATATGTATCCTTATTTTCACCCAAAAATAATAAATGAGCATAAAATGAAGTTGAAGTTTTCTTTTATTCTGTTAATAATCCCGTTTTTATCGTTCGCACAACCCAAATTCGACGCCTATTTTAAGAACAAAACTTTTCGCTTCGATTTTCTGCTGGGTGGAAACAGTAAAGAAGTTGTAGTGTATCCTCAGCAAATGAAACAGGAGCCGTTTTGGGGCGGCTCGAAAAAGAACCTTATCGACGTGTTTAATTACGGCAGTTACCGTTACCGCGTTTTCGACCTAAAATCAAACAGTCTGATATACAGCAAAGGTTTTAGCACACTTTTTCAGGAATGGCAAACCACCGCCGACGCGAAAACCAGCAACAAAACTTTTTACCAGGCAGCTCTTTTCCCGTTTCCAAAAAACGATGTGCGTCTTGAAATTGATGCCCGCCAGTGGGACGGAACGTTTAAAACAATTTTTGAAACTGATATAGATCCAAAAGATTATTTCATTTTAAAAGAAGACACCCCTGATTTAAAAACGAAAGACATTGTTAAAAACGGCGATCCAGCAAAAAAAGTGGATATTGTTATTCTGGCTGAAGGTTACACTACCGGCGAGATGAATGATTTTTATGATGATGCGGCAAAGGTTTCGGGTTATCTGTTTGATACCGAACCTTTCAAATCGGAGAAAGAACATTTTAATGTGCGTGCCGTTTTTGCGCCGTCGGAAGATTCGGGCACCGACGTTCCGGGCGAACACATTTACAAAAACACTTATTTCAACACCAGTTACTACACCTTCGATTTGCCGCGCTACCTGACTACTGCCGACATGAAAACCGTTTACGATGCAGCGGCCAGCGTTCCGTACGACCAGATTTATGTTTTGGTAAACACCGAACGGTACGGAGGTGGCGGATTTTACAATTTTGTTACCGTTTGCACTGCCGACAATGAATTGACACCAAAAATTATTGTACACGAGTTTGGCCATGGTTTTGGCGGGCTGGGCGACGAATATTACAACTCGGCCGTTGCTTACGAAGATTTCTACAACCTTGAAATTGAACCCTGGGAGCCCAACATCACCACTCTGGTTGATTTCGATAAGAAATGGAAGAATAGGATCGACGAAGACACTCCGATTCCAACACCACGAAAAGACAAATACCGAAATACCGTTGGTGTGTACGAAGGAGGCGGTTACATGGCCAAAGGAATTTACAGCCCGCATATCGACTGCCGAATGAATACCAACGAAGCCGAAGGTTTTTGCCCGGTGTGTCAGGAAGCCATTCGGAAGGTTATTCGATTTTATTCGGAATAATATCGGATTTACAATATTTAGTAGGACAAAAAACATCAGATTTCACCTCCCAAAAAGAAGAAAACAAAAAAAAGCGGATGAGCTAAAACAACTCATCCGCTTTTTTATTGCGATTTTCTTTGATTACTATTCTTCTTTCTTCTTCAAAAGTTTAGAAGTTATAAAGTAAGCTACAATTAAGCCAACTCCTCCAAGAACTAAGATTGCGGTAAAGAAGGCAACTACTTCATCCATTACGTTTGATAACGCAAATCCGACAACTACCCCCAGGCCTACTGCAATTAAAAAGATTCCCCACTTAACCAGCGAAAGCTGTGAGCATTCACCTTTAAATATTCCGGCATCGAGCCCTTTTTCTACCAGCGCCAGGCGCTCTTTGGTGCGTGTTGTCCAGTATACATACAAGATGGCGAAGATTGCCAGAAAAAAACTGATTGGTACGAAAATTCCTTCCATGATATTAAATTTTAAATTGTTTTTTTATTCTGATTTCGCTCTTTTGACGCCACTTTGTTCTGGCGGTTACAACTTTTCAGATTTTTTTCTTGCTGATGAAAATTTTCTCGCTGATTACGCTGAACGTTTACCACTAAGACACTAAGAGCACAAAGTTTTAAAATTAATCTCCCCATCATGTTCTTCACGTCTTGGATTTTTATTTCTCTCTGTCGTCTGCGCTATCTGCGTGAAATATTTTCTCACGAATGTCACAAATTCAATAACGACAAAATTCCCTATCAGAAAACTAATGATTTCTATTGTGCGTAGTGTAGAGAAGAAATTCTTACCACCAAGAACACCAAGTTTCTAAGTTTAATCTTCTCTTTGTGCTCTTCGTGTCTTAGTGGTTTTATTTATCTGTGTCATCCGCGCTATCAGCGAAAAATTTTCTTTGTAACTTGTAACCTGCTAATCATTATTACGTCAAAAGAGCGAATGGAGCAAAAAGATGATATCTATTACATAGAAAAGGTAAAGGCCGGACAGACCAATTACTTTTCGTATATAGTTGAAAGATACCAGGATATTGTTTTCTCCATTGCAATGAAAGTTCTTAAAAATCGTGAAGACGCCGAAGAAATGGCACAGGAGAGTTTTATAAAAGCTTACAAATCGTTGCACACGTTTAAAGGAACTGCAAAATTTTCGACCTGGCTGTACCGCATTACCTATAACAATTGTATTTCGGAGGTCAGGAAACGAAAAATGCATTTTGCATCAACCGACGATGTGCAGATTGCTGACGAAGCCACAGAAATGAACCTGGATGGAATACCGGAAGAAAACAGGGCACAAGCCATAAAGGCCGCCATGGACAAACTGCCGGAAGATGAATACACACTGATACTTTTGTATTATTTCGAGGAACAATCGATCGAGGAGATCAGCAAAGTGACAAAACTCTCGGAGAGTAATACAAAAGTGAAGCTTTACAGAGCACGTAAAAAGCTCTATACTATTTTGAATGAATTAATGAAAGACGAATTATACACCATATTATGAGCGAACTGGAAGACATAAAATTAAGAGCATTTCTGCAAAACATGGAGCTGGATAAGCCGGGCTCTGGTTTTACGGTTCAGGTGATGAACAAGATTTTTGAGGAAGACAATGCGCTGGAACAAATAAAAGCTCAAAAAATTCTGGGAAAAGGCTTTTGGATTATTTCCATACTTTTTGTGGTGTTACTGGCAGCCATTTTCGTTATAAGCAACACCGGCATGCAGGCCGACAGCCAAATCGGACAATTGCTACCCGAAGCCGGACAAGGATTAACAGAAGGCTACGACTCGTTCTTCAGCAAAATGGGAACACTGCCGTTGAGTATTGCCGGGATTTCTATAGCGGTTTCGGTGCTGATATTTATCGATAAAATCATTAGCTCGAACAGTAAAATTTTTGCTTAAAAATCAAACAGGATATTCTTTGAGAATCCCGGCTGACCAGTCGGGATTTTTTATTCGTATTGCTTTAACAGCCCCAACATTATTAAATACTGGGCAGCAATATAGGTTGTCATTATAAATAAACCTTCGTAAGGAATTGCCACCAGAAAACGATTGACTGCAATCAGCGAATCGGACAAAACAAAAAACAACGAACCGGCAAATACCAGGCTAAAGCTGATGGGGTGACCATTACCAAAGCGATTCAGCGCCATAGCCGACATGGTTAAAATGGCTACCATATACACAAAAATGGCAAACCGGAGTACCAAATCCAGCTGTGGAAAAATCACGATATACACGATTAAACCAAACGCAAGATACGGGATCAGCCACATGGGTTTCTTTTTCAAAAACGGTGTTTTCCCCGAAAGATCGATGGTGCGTAAAAACAGAAAAATATAGAATACCTGCGCCACCAAAAACGAAGCAATTCCCAGTACAAACCAGGTAAAATCGGCGGAGAACATCATTAATAAGTCACCCATCCACGAAAAAAGAAACCCGGCACCGGCAAACTGCAACACCTTTTTATCGATATTTTTTGAGTGCAAAAAGAAATAACCGGCAATCCATATTAAAAGTAAAGGTTTTGCAATATGATCTATCCGGGGGTTCTGCAAATACTCACCGATTAAATCGGCTCCCACAATTGCCACAAAAAGAAGGTGAAGAAAAATCTTTCTCATCAATAGCTGTTTGAGGTAAAATTAAAATTATTCGGTTAAAAAACGAAACCGGAACTTAAAAACAAGCCTCCGCCATGAGGTACTTATTTACGTAATCGTTAACGCCTTCCTCTAATTCAACAAAAGGTTTTTTGTAACCGGCATCGCGCAATTTCTGCATTTCGGCCTCTGTAAAATACTGGTACCTTCCCCGTAAATCAACGGGTGTATCAATAAATGAGATGTCGGGATTTATATTCATACTGCTAAAAACAGCGTTTGTAAGGTCGAGAAAAGAACGGGCCTTTCCGGTGCCAACATTGTAAATTCCCGTATTATCCTGATTCTCCATAAAGTACATCATCACATCGGCAATGTCTTCCACATAAATAAAGTCGCGGCTTTGCTCGCCATCTTTATAGGCTTTATGGTGCGAACGAAACAATTGCATGTGCCCGGTTTCTTTTATGGTTTTATAGGCATGCAACACCACCGAAGCCATTCGACCTTTGTGGTATTCGTTGGGTCCGTAAACATTAAAGAATTTCATGCCTGCCCAAAACGGCGGAGTGCGGAACTGCTTTAGCGCCCAAACATCAAAATCGTGTTTCGACCAACCATACAAATTTAGCGGACGTAAATCCTGAATTTTTCTATGCTCATCCGAGAAACCCTCTTCGCCATTACCATATGTGGCAGCCGACGATGCGTAAAGAAGAGGAACCTGAATTTCGGAACAGATATTCCAGAGGCGTTGCGAATAAATTAAGTTAAGTTGCTGATAGAGCTCGGGCTCCTGCCCCACCGTGTCGGTACGTGCACCCAGGTGATAAATAAAATCTACATCCTGTGCATTCTTAATCAACCAGTTAAAAAACTCATCCCGATCAATGTACTCGCGGTAATCCTTTTTCAGAAGATTTAAATCTTTCCAGGGGTCATCGAACTTATCAACCAGTATCAGATCTTTGTATCCTTCTTTGTTGAGTTTCCCTACTAAATAACTTCCAATAAACCCGGCTGCTCCTGTTACAACTATCATTTTAAAGCGGTTTCGTTTGGTACGCAAAAACGCTGTTTTCTGAAAAATGTGGCTTTGTTATAAAGAACAAACCACTTTGCTTTTTATTGTACGCCTCGCAAAATAAATTTAACTTTTCGTATTTGCCAAAAAATTATTCGTAAACGCACACCCAAACGCAAAACAGCTTGTTTTTACTACTACAACTTAACACTATAAATACATTAGGATTCCGATCTGCGATACGAAAGCAAAGCACATATCCGATTTTAGCCCACTGGAGCAGGAACTTGTTTTAAAATAACTGATAATGCTTCTTTCAAACGGACAAGTGCCAGTGGAATATTCCATTGTGCGGAGTCGCGGGGCTCTACATAATTCGATATCGATCGTATTTCGTAACATTGTACGCCCATCCAGTTGCACACATAAAAAACGGCAGCGCCTTCCATCGACTCTACGTGTGCCGTAAATTTTTCGCGCATTTCGGCAATACTTGTATCGCGCCCGTAACTTTTGTTGGTGGTTATTCCTTTTACTTTTTTAAGCTTTATCCAACCGTTTGAATTACTTGCTTTTAACAAACCATTTTCAAACGGAAAATCGTTCATTCCAATGTACCCCGATTCAAAAAGCGTAAGAAATTCATACTGTTTCTCAATACCCAAATCGGCAAATTCTTCGCTAACCACGTTCACCACCTCACCGATTTTTAACTCCTGGGTTAAACTTCCGGCCAAACCAATATTAATAACAGCATCGTATTTTTTTTCGCGAAGTGCGTTTGTTAAGTGAAAAGTAACAAACGAGCTTCCTATACCTGATACCAAAATATCAATATTGAAGTCTCCAAATCGGTAAGTTTTTACAAAATGACTTTCTTCCTCTACTCTTTCCAGCTCATCAACAATCAATTTTATTTCCATTGTAGTGGCTGCTACAATCAAAATTTCCATAAATTAAATTTTGTATTTTCTGTTTCCGATATGCTTCGGAACAATGTCCATTATTACACCAAATCTGTATTTCAACCTTGCTTTTACAACAAGTCATCGTCTCACTCCTTATCAAATCCATATACTCATTCATACTGATTTTATAAAAAAAAGTTAATCTTTGTATTGATTAAAATTTTAACAAAAATGTGTTCATTAAAGAATAACAACTCAAACGGATACCAACGGACTGATTTGTACAACGAAGAAGCAACCGAACAGCTTTCGTCGCATTACAAAGAAATTTTGCAGATCGTTGGTGAAGATCCATCGCGTGAGGGACTCGACAAAACTCCGGAAAGAGTGGCTAAAGCCATGCAATTTCTATTGCAGGGTTACCAAATGGATCCGGTAGAGATCCTTCAATCGGCCATGTTTAAAGAAGACTACCGACAAATGGTGATTGTAAAAGATATTGAGATTTATTCGATGTGTGAGCACCATATGCTTCCGTTTATCGGGAAAGCACATGTTGCCTACATTCCCAACGGAACCATTACCGGACTAAGTAAAATTGCCCGTGTTGTTGATGTGTTTGCCCGCCGACTGCAGGTGCAGGAACGGTTAACAACTCAAATAAAAGATTGTATTCAGGACACGCTAAAACCACTTGGAGTTGCCGTTGTTATTGAAGCACAACACCTATGTATGCAAATGCGTGGCGTACAAAAACAACACTCGATTACAACTACTTCGGATTTTACGGGTGCTTTTGAAAAAGTGGCTACCCGCGAAGAATTTATTAAACTAATCAGTACCAAGCTGAGCTAAAAGCTACAAAAACTGAAACTCCTCGCAGCAAAGCTGACGAGGAATCCGATTCTCTTAAGGACTTTCTTTTTGTCTTGTTCGCTTACCCCGAGGCAAAGCCTTCGGGAATGCGCTTACCGGAATTCAATACATACCGGCGCCGGCAAACTAATTTGTTTTCCACTAAATTCGGGCATTCCTGAATTGGTATCAATCTTGAAAACAGTAATATTGTGACTGCGCTGATTGGCAACCAGCATCCATTTGCCATCGGGTGTTATTCCAAAATTCCGTGGCCAGTCACCTTCCACCGGTACAGTTCCTAAAAATGTAAGTTTCTGGTCGGGATTCACTTTAAAAACAGCAATTGAATTGTGTCCTCTGTTCGAACCATACAAATACTGCCCGTCTTTCGAAAAATGAATATCAGCGCAATAACTTTCTCCTTCAAAATCTTTTGGCAGCGTTGATATGTTTTGGAATATCGACCAAATTTCGTCTACTTTCCGAATACACGAAACAGTTGAATTCAACTCGTTGATTACATAAATTACATCTTCGCTTGGGTGAAATACAAAATGCCTCGGACCCGAACCGGCCGGAAGTTTTACAAATTCCTGATTGTAACGCCCCAGGCTTCCATTCTGAAAGTGGAAAATGTTTAACTGATCAGTTCCCAGGTCGGCACTAAAAATGCTTGGTTCTTTTGTTGAGAACTTTATGGAATGAGCATGTGGCTGCGTCTGATTAGGATGCACACTCTTGCCTGTATTTTTAACAACTGTCAGCGCTTTCTTCAGGCTGCCATCTTCATTTACTGGATATATGGATGTTGTTCCTCCGCCATAGGTTGCAATTGCCACATACTTTCTGTCGGGCGAAACATCAATATGGCAAGGACCACTTCCATTTGCGGGTTGCTTATTCAGGAAATGTAATCCTCCTATCGTGTCGAGTTTGTATGCAACCACATAACCTCCCGATGGTTCAACTTCGGGCGTTGTACGCGATACGGTATATAAAAACTCTTTATCCGGGCTCAAACGCAAAAACGACGGATTATCAATTCCCTTAAAAGTAGTAAGCAAATCAATGTCTCCGGTTTCGGTATTTAAGCTGCAGTAGTTTATTCCTTCAGCACCTTCAGAAGTAAAAGTTCCTACATAAAATAGTTGTTTTTCCTGCGCGTATCCGGCGGTTACACATAGAAAAACTAATAAGCAATTAAACAAAATATTACGTAACATAGTTGTATCTTTAATAAACACTTAAATAAAAAACATGCAAAAACCTGTAATAGCTGAAAAAGCACCAAAAGCTCTTACGCTTGAGCCGGGCACCTATTATTGGTGCGCCTGCGGACGAAGCAAAAACCAACCCTTTTGCGACGGATCGCACCGGGGAACAGAATTCACTCCACTCCCATTCGAAATCGATGAGAAAAAGGCAGTTTGGCTTTGTCAATGCAAACACTCCAAAAATAAGCCATTTTGCGATGGCACCCATCGAACCTTATAGCATTTAACAGCTTACTAAACCTTTGTAAAATCGTCTTGTGAAGCGTTGCAGATCGGGCATTTCCAGTCGTCGGGCAAGTCTTCAAAAGGCGTTCCCGGAGGAATTCCAAGCGCAGGATCACCCTCTTCCGGATCGTACTGATAACCACAAATATTGCACGAATAGATTCCGTCGGCACTCACCGTATGCTCGTGTTTTTCCTCTTCTATCTCTTCGTACAAAACCGGCTCAGGTTCTTCTTCCAGTTTATCTTTATCAATATAAGTTGGCGAATTTTTCGGCGAACGCATTTTGTACTTGGCGTGATAATACGCATAGGTTAGCGGTTCTTCATCCGATAGTTTATCGCCGTCAACCACCTCGGCAGTAATTAAATAATGCGACCCCACGTCGGCGTAATCAATCACTTCGCAATCAAACCATGCCACCGACGAATCAACAACGATTGGAGCCCCGGTTTTTGCGACAATGGTTTCAACTCCCTGAAACTTGTCAATATCAGCCCCCGACATAAATCCGAACTTTCCGATCAACGAAGTATCAACCTCTTTCTTCAACACTGAAATCGAGAACTTTTTACTATCAATAATTTTTTGGGTAGAGTAGTTATTTTTATTACAACTTATGGCAATTTTCGATGGCTCGGCAGTAATCTGAAAAGCCGTGTTTGCAATGTAACCGGCTTTTTCACCGTTCAATTCAGTAGCAATTAAATACAAGCCATAACTTAGTTTATGAAAGGCGGAATAATTCATTCTTTTAAATTTTTGAATTTCGTTTGTTTAAATTTAACAATACATTTTCAATTTTACTTACCAGTACAGTTTTAAATTCTAACATTTTATACCAACCTGTGTATCGGCAACAAGAAAAATGTACGTCGATTTTCGAAACAACAACACCAAAAGGAAGCCGGAGTTCAGAAGGGAAACTCCCTTTTCAGGAAATATTGCGAAAATAAGGGAACAATTTTGCGCAGAATTCCATTTTTGGCACAAAAAATAGCAAAAGAAAAAACGTACAAATCCAAGCAAAATCAAGGAAATTAGGCACAATAAATTTAAAATTGGGAATATTTTCTAATTATTTTCCAATATCTGGACATTTTGTTTGATAGATTCTTACATTTCACTATTTTTAAGCACTCTAAATAAAAGAAATGGCCAACCAAAAACTCAAAAACAACTACAAAGTGTACATTGTGGAAGACAATGTACTCTACGCCAGAGTGCTAAAAAAGCAACTCCTGGATGACCAGTTGCAGGTAAAAGTGTTTCACAACGGGACAGACTTCATTAATGCAATGAGCGAAAAGCCTGATGTGGTAACGCTTGACTATACGCTTCCCGATATGACAGGGAAAGAAGTACTTGCTAAAATTCAGGAGAAAATCCCGGATACTCATGTAATCGTAATTTCTGCGCAGGACGATATTTCTACCGCTATTGAGCTGATGAAAAACGGAGCCTACGATTACATTATGAAAGCGCCCGACACCAGGGAAAAGCTGAGTAACATTATCCGGAATATTTACCGCACCGACCAGCTGCAAACCGAGAATACAAATTTGAAAGAAGCGGTTGCCGAGAAATATAATTTTAAAAACCTGATTAAAGGTAACAGCCGCGAAATTGAGCACGTGTTTGAGTTAATGAACAAAGCTACTCAAACCAATATTTCCGTATCCATTTCGGGTGAAACCGGAACGGGTAAAGAGCTGGTTGCCAAAGGAATTCACTATAACTCGAAACGAAGTGCCAAACCGTTTATCGCAGTAAACGTGTCAGCCATCCCCGACGGATTGATCGAGAGTGAATTGTTCGGACACGAAAAAGGAGCTTTTACAGGTGCCGATTTTCAAAAGATCGGAAAATTTGAGGCCGCCAACGGAGGAACACTTTTCCTTGATGAAATTGCCGACCTGAATTTAAACCTTCAGGCAAAATTGCTGCGTGTTTTACAGGAACGCGAGTTAGTGCGCCTGGGAGGCCACGATGTAATACCACTTGATGTACGTATTATTTCGGCAACACATAAAAACCTGGCAACCCTCTCGGGCGACGACCAGTTCCGGCAAGACCTTTACTATCGTTTACTGGGTTTACCAATTGAAATTCCTCCGTTGCGTCAGCGCGGAAACGACAAAATTTTGCTGGCTAAGTTTTTTGTTGATGAGTTTTGCCGCGAAAATGATATGGATCCCAAAACCCTTTCGTCGGAAGCGAAACAAATGTTGTCGAACTACCACTATCCCGGCAACATCAGGGAGCTAAAAGCAATTATGGAGCTGGCCTGCGTAATGTGCAGCCGCGATGTGATTAAACCGAGCCACCTGAATATGAACGTTGACGAAAGTGTGCAAAACCTGCTTGCCCAGGAAAAAACACTGGAAGAATACAACAACGAAATTGTAAAATTCTTTTTGAATAAATACAATCAGAATGTACGCCTGGTAGCATCGAAATTAGGGATTGGAAAATCAACCATTTACCGGATGCTACAGAAACACATGGATTAAGCACACTATTAATAGCATAAAAAAATCCCGGACCAGTTAAGTCCGGGATTTTTTATATCTATATCGCTAACCCAAACGTCAGTCTGAGGGTAGTCGAAGACTTCTATCCTTCGTAACTATTTACGCCGGCGGTTTCCATCGAGCGGTCAACTTTTTTAACCAATCCCTGTAACACTTTACCCGGACCAACTTCGGTGAATGAAGTAGCACCATCGGCGATCATATTTTCTACAATCTGTGTCCATTTTACAGGAGCAGTAAGCTGAGCAATCAGGTTTTCTTTAATCACTGCAGGATCAGAAACCGGTTTTGCATCAACATTCTGGTAAACCGGACAAGTTGGCTGATTAAATGTAGTTGCTTCAATGGCAGCAGCCAGTTCTTCGCGGGCAGGCTCCATAAACGGCGAGTGGAAAGCACCACCAACAACCAGTTTCAATGCGCGTTTTGCACCTTTTTCGGTTAACAAGGCACAAGCCTTGTCAATTCCTGCTTCAGAACCTGAGATTACCAACTGCCCCGGACAGTTATAGTTTGCCGGAACTACCACGTCGTCGATTTCGGCACAAACCGCCTCAACAACTGCATCTTCCAAACCAACAATTGCTGCCATTGTTGATGGCTCAATTTCGCAAGCTTTTTGCATGGCCATTGCACGTTGCGCAACCAGTTTTAAACCGTCTTCAAAGTTTAATGTTCCGTTGGCAACCAGTGCCGAGAACTCACCCAATGAGTGACCGGCAACCATATCAGGAGCAAAATCCTTTAAGGTTTTAGCCAATAATACAGAGTGTAGAAAAATGGCCGGTTGGGTTACTTTTGTTTGTTTCAGATCTTCAACTTCACCTTCAAACATGATGTCGGTGATATTGAAACCTAAAATATCGTTTGCTTTTTCGAATAATGCTTTTGCTTCAGCAGAATTTTCATATAAATCCTTTCCCATTCCCGGGAACTGCGCTCCCTGACCAGGGAATACAAATGCCTTCATAATTTTTTGTTTTTAAAAATCCGGCGGCAAAGTTACATTAATTTTATAAGGACAAAATCCTTTTCTGCACCAATGCCAATAATTTGACAAAATCTTTGTTGGGGAATCGAACATCGGGTTATTCGGGTCGAGAATTAGGGAAACTGGATTCTGGATACTGGAAGCTAGTGGCTCGCGGCTCGTGGCTCGTGGCTTGGAACTCGTAACTCGTAGCTTTCAATTCTCTAACCTTTAAACACAAAATAAACAACCACATATTTCAACAATAGCCCCAGAACACTTACCAGCAGAAACCGCCTAAAATCGTAACGGAACATTCCGGCTGCCAGTGCAATTACCGGCGACGACAAGGGAAACAAATTGAATACAAAAATGGTAAGCATCCCAAATCGACTAATTTTCTGCTCGGCTTTTTCAATGCGCTTCTGCCCCATCAGTTCAATAATTTTATTGGGACGCAATAAACGGCCAATAATATAATCGATACACTGCGCCGCAACTGCTGTTACCATAGCTGTGGCAACCAGATCGAAACCGGAGTAATGGGGTAAATAGTAAATAAATGCCAGCTCAACCGGCATAAGCAAAAAGAAAAGGTAACCGGCAAAGTGAATAAGACCAAAAGAAAAGATACTTTCTGTTTTATCGGCATAGAGTTCGCGACCGATGGTGAACGAGAACAGGCAAATAGCAATAACCGAAGCAAACAAGATAAAATAAAACTTTTTGGGTATTGCTATTTTGCCGTTCATCTGTAAAACAGGATTATAAGTCAATAACTAATCTGATAGTAAAGTTACGCAAATGTTCTGATGCTTCTAATTTTATCGACCACTGACTTAAAAACCTCGTCAAGCGAGCTTTTTCATGCGATAAGCACTCTACTCCACCGTAACCGATTTGGCCAGGTTGCGCGGCTGATCGACATTACAACCTTTTAGCAAAGCAATATGATAGGCCAGCAACTGTAAAGGAATTACTGCCAGCAAAGGTGCTACTGCCGGATGCGATTTTGGTATTTCAATGATATCGTTTACCATCTCTTTTAATCCTTTGTCGCCCTCGGTTACAACGGCAATTACGTTTCCTTTGCGGGCTTTTACCTCCTGAATATTGCTCACCACTTTTTCGTAATAATCATCCTGAGGAGCAACTACAACTACCGGCAAATTATTATCGACCAGCGCAATTGGCCCGTGTTTCATTTCGCCGGCGGCATATCCTTCGGCGTGAATGTACGAGATCTCTTTTAGCTTTAAAGCCCCCTCGAGCGCTACCGGAAACAAATATCCGCGCCCGAGGTAAAGCGCATTTACAGCCTCCTGGTATTTCTCGGCAATAGCCTTTATTTTTTCTCCGTCGTTGAGAATGGCACGTCCTTTTTCAGGAATTTCAGCCAGCTCTTTTACCAGCATTTTATAGTCATCGTCGCTAATGGTTCCCTTGCGTTTGGCCAGTTTCAGGGCAATCATCGTGAGCACCGTTACCTGCGCGGTAAAAGCTTTTGTTGAGGCCACACCAATTTCGACACCGGCATGGGTATACACTCCGGCTTCGGTTTCGCGCGACAGGGTTGATCCCACCACGTTGCAAATTCCGAGCACGGTTGCTCCTTTTGATTTGGCTAATTCCAAAGCCGCCAGCGTATCGGCAGTTTCACCACTCTGACTGATCAGTATCACCACATCTTCCGACGACAACACGGGCTTCCGGTAACGAAACTCGGAGGCATATTCCACCTCAACCGAAACCTGTGCATATTCTTCAAACAGGTATTCGGCAATTAGCCCTGCGTGCCACGATGTTCCACAACCAATAATTACAATCCTATTAGCGGCTTCTATCTTTGGAAAGACATTTAACAGTCCTCCCAATACAATCTCGGAATAATCATTCTGCAACCGCCCGCGAAAAGTTTCTTCAATGGTTTTTGGCTGCTCGTGAATTTCCTTGAGCATAAAATAATCGTAATCGCCTTTATCCATCGCCCCGATTTCCATATCAATATTGCTGATCTTCAACGAAACCGGAGTATTCTGAACATTACTTAACGTAAAGCCATCTTTTTGCAGAATGGCAATATCCTCGTCGTTCAGGTAGATCACCTGATTGGTATATTCCGCAATGGGCGAGGCATCGCTGGCAATAAAATATTCGCCGCTACCCAATCCAACCACGAGCGGACTTCCTTTTCGGGCCACCACAATTTTCGCGGTTTCCTTTTTACAAAGCACTGCAATTCCGTATGCACCTACCACTTTCGACAAAGCCAACTGCACCGCCGCTTCCGACGACATCTCATCATCCTGCAAATAAAAATACTCGATCAGATTGGCCAACACCTCAGTATCGGTATCGCTTTCGAAAACATATCCGTGTGTTTCCAGATCACGTTTCAGCTGCGCATAATTTTCGATAATACCGTTATGCACAATGGAAAAATGACCATTCATAGAAACATGCGGATGCGCGTTTTTATCGCTGGGTTCGCCATGCGTTGCCCAACGTGTATGCCCTATCCCAATGGTTCCGCCATCAGCTTTTCCGGCTACAAAGGCTTCCAGATCGGAAACCTTTCCTTTCTTTTTATAGTTTTCGAGCGAACCGTTTAACAAGGCCACTCCCGCCGAATCATACCCACGGTATTCCAATCTTTTCAGCCCTCCGATCAGAATCGGGAAGGCCTTTTTATCTCCAATGTATCCTACTATTCCACACATAATCTATTCCTTGGGTTAACTATTATTTTCAACTGTTTGCTTATTTACCCGCACCTGCATCATTTGCTCAATCACCCGGCTACCCAGGCGTTCCTTTTTCTCCATGTGCTCTTTAATTTCTTTTACGGTATCGTTATCTTCAAACTCGCCACGTACTTCAGCAAAATCGAGTTCGCGTGCTCCGTCCTGCCCGTCGACACCAAAACCGGTCATTTTACTCATCGAAAATTCTTTCCGCGCATCTTCGTACAAAAAGCGATCGATACCCAACACACTTTCTTTCCATTTCTTGACGATGCTTATTACGTCCGACGCATCAAACTCCGAAATACTTTTTCCATAAAAACTTTCCAGCACATCTACCGCCCAGGTCCACTCGAAATTGTAATAGTTCTTGTGCATGGTTGCCAATGCTGAGTTTACTTCTTCCAGCGACTGCACTGAACCGTTTTCTATCGACTGAAGTAATTGGTCGAGTGCCTCAAAAGGACAGATCATTCCAGCCAGATCGACCCAATATCCTTTCCCAAATTTTATATCGGGTTGAAGCGCTTTTTGAATATCTGCTGCGGTTTTATACTCATTTCCGTTCAGACGAGTGATCAACGAGTTCCCCAAAAATTTCCAGATAGCCATTTCGTACAACTGAACTCCCCGGTCGAGTGCATGTTTCTCAATCTTCATTCGATCGTAAGTATAAGCCTCAATTTTATCACCCGAGGATTTACGAAGATCTATTAATTTCTGCCTTCCTTTAACCATTTTATCGATGGTATACGGACTCAACAAGTTAAAATTAATCAGGTCGAGCAGGTTCGAATCAGTACGCTTATCACGCTTTGGCCATTTTTGAGTATCGCGAATGGTTCCGATACTTTTCAGGTTGATACCGGGAACGAGAATACTTTCGTCTTTACTCTCGATCAGGTACGAGAAGGGAAAATCAGTAGTATCGCAATGTTTGTAGTGGCGTCCCATTACCAGCGAAAATGCACCGATACGGGATGGCCACAGCACGTAAGAGTCGCTTGTGGTTTTTGCTCCACGCTCCACAATTCCCTGGTGAATTGGCCCCAGTTTGTATAAATGATTACTTTGGTTCGATCCACTACCGGCATTTAAAAACGAAAACATACCGGCAATCAACAAGGTAGATTTATGATGTGTGACAGTATATGGCCCGGCAAAGATTGAACAAGCCTCGCCGTGAAATCCCTGAAAATTGGCAAAAAACAAAGAGTTTTCAGCCGAATAATGTTTGTCAAGGACACAACCCTGACCAATAAAACATTTTGAAACCAGTGTGGCGTCGGTGATTTTCGATCCTGAACTAACTATAAAGTTATCCATTATCACTCCTTCGCCAACCTTTACAGGTGCTTCGTAGTTACTGTTAATACTTCCGTTGTGTAATTTTTTAGCCCCATCAATTATGGTCGCCGGTCCGGTTTTAACATTCAGTATGGTATTACAATTCAGTATTTTCGAATCAGCTCCGATCACTCCCATTTCGCTGCTGACATATTTAGTGTAATCGGCAACCATATTTTTTAGAGAACGCACCACTTCAGGCCGGTGTCTGTACAAAGCCATCATATAGGCAACATGCGTTGAGAGATAATCGTATATCGGAATTTCGCGGCCTCCGCCTTCGTTTATTGCTTCCACCACTACCCCGTTACCAAACGATGTTTCGCCATCAACAGCTAACGTTGTAATGTTATGAATAACCACATTCTCTTCAATCCGGTAGTTTGCGATATAACTTCTTACATTGTGTATCAGGGCATTCTTACCCACCTCGCAGTTGTGCAGCCAGGCATTGTAGATACCTGTTTTAAAAGTAATGCCACCGATCAGCTTTACTGTTCCGGCAAAACTGCCTAGTCGGATACTACCGGAGAACTTGCAGTTCTCAATACAGTCGGGAATAAAATCGTGCGAAACTTTTATTAAACTCCAGTCGGAAGAAGAACATCCCTGATGAACGAGTTGCCCTATTTCCTCATCATACAGATTTCTGAACTTATTTTCTGTGTTTTGTGCCATTGCGGACTATTTTGAAAACTAAAGTTATTATAAAAATATTACATTAATGACAACAACAACCTAACAACTACACGACAAAAACAACAATAAACCTAATATACTAACAACATATACCTGATTAATTGCATTTTACAAATACCCAAAACACATCAACAATAATAAAACAATAGACAAAATACCTAATATCACAATTGCCCAAGATAGTTTACCAGACGGATTTTTGCGTTTATGCCCAGTTTTTTACGTAATCGCACGCGGGAGATCTCCACGCTTTTGGAAGTAATATTCAGCAGACCGGCAATTTCTTTACTCGATAACCCCAAACGAATGTAGGAGCACAATTTTTTATCGTTGACCGAAACCACAGGATGTTTTTTTTGCAGTCGATCAAGAAAGCCCGGATGAATTTTATCCACCTGATTCTCAACCATCGACCAATCAACCGGTTGAACGGCATTAGCTTCCAACAAATCTCTTAATTGCTGAACAAGCGAAACTGCTTTTTTCGATTTAGTTGCCTCATCCGATTGCAGTAAATGAACCGCTTTATTTAATAATTCGTTTTTCTGCGACAACTGCAATAAAAACGCAACCAGTTCACGGTCTTTCATTTCCAGCTCGGTTTGCAATCGCTGTTTGTTTCGGCTATCAAATTCTTTTGTGCGCTCCAATTCAGAGATATGTCCCATGGCCTGTTTCAGGCGGGTAATATCCAGTACCGAAGCCCGGATTCCGAGATACTTGCCAATTTTATCGTACACACCACGCACATTCATCATAAACCAACGGAGCTGCTTGGTACGTGTAAGCACCCGAAATTCGAGGGTTTGATTAACCAGTGTTTGACTTAAAGCTCCGGTTAAAAAGTTAGTGTATTTCTCTTTGTCGGCATCATAAACCAGCAAGGCTGCAATTCCAGGCGAAGCAATAATTTGATTGGCGGTAAATCCAGTTAGATCGGAACATGATGGCGAACAATATTTTATCTTGCCATTGAGTTCAAACCACAACTCCCAGGCAAAAGCAAACTCGGCAATTAACTGGTAAAACAAACGTTTCTCCCGCTCCTGTTCTTCCTGAAACCGGGCATTCTCCAGTTCAAGCTTTAACTTCGAAAGCTCTTGCTCCAGTTCTTCTGTTCGCTTTTTATGATCCTGATTTTTTTCGCCGGTCATGCAATAAAAATAAGAAAATTATCGAGGAGTACCTTTCTACAAAGCTTTTAGGATTGAGGATGCAATTAATAGTTCTTTTTATCCTCCTTTTTATTCCACGCATCAAAAACCTCACGAGCCTCATCGCGCATCAGATTTTCAAATTGAATGTGGCGCCGACTCAGTTCCGTCTCCAGTTCATCGTAAATAAACTGATCGTCAAATTGTGCACTTGCTGCATCCTGTTTTGTTGCTCCAAAAACAACTTTGTCGGGGCGGGCCCAGTAAATGGCGCCTAAACACATTGGGCAAGGTTCGCACGAAGTATAAATTGTACATCCTTCCAGTTGAAAAGTATTTAAAACCTTACACGCTTCCCGTATCGCAACCACTTCGGCATGTGCAGTCGGATCGTTTGATGAAGTCACCTGATTATATCCTTTTGCAATAATTTGATTGCCTTTTACCACCACCGCACCAAACGGGCCACCATGATTACCATCCATCCCCTGTTTAGCAAGCTCAATAGCGGCCCGCATAAATTTCTCATTCTGCTCTTCCATTGTTTTCCTGACTATATGACGAACTCGTAAAGTTATAATAGTTATTGTTAAAATGAAAGCAGAAGCAACGATCTAGTCACTTCATTGAAGCTGAATTACGTGACATGAGCCAAAACAAGGCATTTACTACCATTTTGTTTTGAACATCGTTCTCAAATGTGAAAGACAGTTCCTTATTCGTTCCGCTTTCATAATCAATATCGTTGTGCCCCATATTTATATAAAGCATTTTAAAATGCCGGTTGCTCCACACAACGGGATAATATCCGTCGTGCCATATTTCATGCTTTTTCGGACCTGTTCCAAGAGGAAAACTGGACGAATCAATGGAAACAAGAATATCAATGTCCGGATTTTCTCTGAGATCATTTTCCCAACTATACCATTCGTTGGGCGATGCAACAAAGTTATTCGGCAGATCACTTGTAACAGGATGAGAATTATTCTCGACATTCAGAATTGCCGTAGTTGGCCTCCAGGTATTCCCCTTGTATTGTCCGGCCCCTAAAAAGGTTTCATGGTACCAGTCCCAGTTTTGAGGATAGGAAGAACCATTAAGTGCAAAAGCACTAAAATGAAATCCTAACCAGGCTCCCCCATTTTCCATATAGTTTTGAAAGGCCTGCCGACACGGCAATGAATCGGGGCGCGTATCAAGAAAAACGACAACATCTACACTTGAAAGATTATCCTTATTCAAATCATTCCAATCGTTTGTGGATTCGTATTCAAAACATGAATCTTTCGCCAGTTCTGCCAACCACTTATCGGCTTCATGCACAAAACTTATATGTGCAGCATCATTCTTTCCTGTATAAAAAGCGACCACTTTGGGTTTAGCCGGAGACTGTGCTATGAGCTGAAATGTAAAACAGAAAATAAGTAAATTCAGTAGGATTATTCTTATCATTTTGAATTTCATTTGAAGAAATGCAAATATTATTCAACCTGCAATCCCGACACCAACACCTTTCGTTTTAAAGAAAACCAGCTTAAACCAACGATCCAGACTACCCCGTTTACAAGAATTAATGCAACAACAATTGCTACTGTAGAAAATGATGCATCGGTATTGGTAGACAAAAATGCCGGCAAAGTTGCGACAACAGCTGTAATAAAACCAAGTAAAACACCCGATACCAGCAACAATAAGTATTCGTTTCTCAGTAATTTAAAAACGGAACTTTTTGTAAATCCAATGGCCTGCATTAAGGCAATCTCTCGCCGACGCTCTAAAATGGTTCGTGCCAGAATAACAGCCAGACCAATGGTTCCAAGAATTAATCCCAAAGCACCAAGCGCCAGAAATATCGATAAATAGGTGTTGGTCACCGAATAAAACTCAACCAATCGTTTTGCTGCACTTTCCATTTCCCAGCCATAATCACGAAATACCGATTGCAACTCGTCGCCAATTGCGGCTTCATTTTCAGGATCGCCACCCACCAAAAAGATATTCGATCCTGAACTGCTTGGGTAGTTTTTCAGATAATGTTTATTCGAGATAATAACATAGCCCTGGAAAACGGAAGGTTTTGTTCCGGCAATCAGTTTTAACTTTAAGGTATCGCCCAATTCGTTCTGGTACAATATCACATCGCCCACTTTCATGCCGAGCCCCCACTGAATTACAGTCTGATCGGCAATGGCAGGAATAGTTCCGTCATCAAAATCAGTTTCCAAACTTAACCACGGATCAGCATCCAAACCTTTCATTTTTGCAGCAAAATCAAAACGACTTGCCAGATTCGCGGCATCAACACCTAAAATTGCAGGCTGCGCAATGCGGTTCAGGTTCAGGCAACTGGCATCGTCGCCATCCACTTTTCGGAACTGCACCACATTAAAATCTTCGTATATTCCTTCCTCCGCCTTCTTTTCCTTGTTATTAATATCGAAAAGGACCGGCATCGTAGTTTCGGCAAAATACAGAAAGCCTCCGGTGCCACTTGTTTTTTTGTTGGCTCCGGCAATCAAATCCATTTTGTACGAACCCGTTGAAATAACGATAAAGGTTCCTAAAGCAAAAAGCGTAACAATGGTAGTCGACCGACTGATATTTCGTGTAAGATTTATTGCTGACAACTGACTGAACTGAAATTCGCGGGATTTTTTAGCTTCCCGTTTTTGCAACAACTTTCTGAAAAGCAATAACAATCCAAGTAGCATTAATCCGCCGGACATAAAAAACATTGAAGCATCGGCCTGCTCAGCAAACAGCTGCATAACAAAAACTACAACCGACAATGCCAATGCTCCCCACAAAACTCCATTCAGCAAACGTGTTTTTAGGTGGCTTTCTTTAACGCCGATCTGCTTTTGTAATTCAACAGCTTTTTGTTTTTGAAAACGTCGTAGTGAAATAGCAATGGCAACCAAAGAAACTACCAAACTGATAACTAATCCGATTACTAACGTTGATGGCAACAATTGAATTTCGAGCACATTGGTACGAACAATATCGAACCACAACGAATTTAAAATGCGGAAAACCAGCGTGGTATAAAAATAGGAAATCACCAGCCCGACAACTCCACCAAACAATGAAACCACAAAACCTTCAGACAAGTAAAAACTACGTATGTGTTTTTGCTGAAATCCAAGAGCTACAAGTAGTCCGATTTGTGTTGAACGACTTTCAAGATTCAGACGGAAAAGCAATGCCGTTAAAATTATTGAAGCAACCAGGATAAAGAAGCTTAAGCCGATGAACAGGCCGCTAAAATCAGTACCGTTTTGGGCAGCATGCACGCCTTGCTCACGAATTGGCTCAACGATCATCCCAAGATCAGCAGGCGAAATTACTCGGGCGAATTCCTCTTTATAAACATCTTCATTAAACGATCCGGCCGGGTAACGTACAGCAGTGTAGTCACCAAAACGATTTGACCACAAACGCAGTGCACTTTCTGTTGAAATAAAAGCTTTTGGTGTGCCTTTGTAATCGTCCCAGTATTTTTCATCTTTTTCGCGAATGGCATCCAGATCAATGGGAACTCCGGCTTCCCATTCGCGGCAATGCCCGGCATCCGACAATCCCGGCAAATGCGGCACACGCGTTGGATCAGCCAATGGCGAATCCATAGGGATAATCTCTGTTAAAATAAAGTTAGCCTCTTTGTTTACCAATTGGCGTAAAGGACCAATCTCGAAATACCGCAAACGAATAGTATCTCCCAAATTCGCGTTGAGATCATCAGCTGCCCATTGGTTTAGAATTATTTCGTTTGAAGCAAGTTCCGGGTTATTCACCGATGACACAAATGAATAGGGAACCGAAGATTGCTTATGGTCGATAGCGTTTACAAAGTAAGTCAATATCATATCTGCGCCGGGCAAACTTCCAAGCAGATCTGAAATTTTCGGCTCCATAAAAACCCGCTCGGTAGAAATTTCCACCTCACGCCCATCATCTAGTTTCTTCAACACTAACCCGGCGTCGGCGGGGGTTAAACAGGTATTTACCACCTCTGAAACCACTGCTGTTTCCAGCTCTGTTGAAACCAGTATCTGGTTGGCTTTTCCTTCAAAATCCATTAACCGATTCAGGCGTTCAATCGACATAAAAATATTGTAGGGTGCTGTTTGCGAATTTTTCAAACTAAAGCGCCCTAACTCTTCCTTACTAACCACTTTTTTTATGGTTGCGCGCAAAGCCACACTTGTCTCTTCTGCCGACACAAACGGCGCGTTCATCGGAATTAAACTGGCCTTTTTTATACGAACCAGAATATTATCGCCGGCTCCTTTTTGTAAGCGTTCTGCCAGATTTTCGCTTATGGCGATTTCGCTATTTTGTAATTCAGCAAAAAACGGTGTGTTTGCAATCTCCTCAAAATCATCATCAACACCAACCACCTGTACTTTATTCGCGCGTTCCTGACCTCCGTCTGCCACAGCCATTCCCTCCAACAAAAGCACAGAAGTAGCTTTCAGATCAGGATTTACGGCTTCCATCTCCGAAGCCATTTCCTGGCGAAAATAGCGCTCTTTTACGGCTACCAGGTGTGTTGTTTCGCCCAAACGATAAAAGGTTGCCTGGGTTAAACTGTGCCTCACCGAATCGCCAATCACCAGCGAACCGGTTAAAACCATCGTACTGATTGCCACACCAATTGCCACCAGCAAGTTGGCTTTAAAATAATGCAGAAAAGATTTTATTATGTATTGAAATTTGGTCATACTCACCCCTCCCGGCTTCGCCGTACTCCCCTCAAAGAGGGGAGATTATTTTTTTTCCAATTGTCCGTTTTTTAGTAAGAATTTAGTATCCATTTTTTGGGCCAGCTCTGCCGAGTGAGTTACCGTAACCAGCGTTACACCTTCGTCTTCGCTGAGTTGAATTAAAAGTTCAGAAAGTGCATTGGCATTGGCCTCGTCAAGCGCCCCGGTTGGTTCATCAGCAAGAATCAATTCCGGTTTATTGATCAGCGCACGAACTACAGCAGTACGTTGGCACTCCCCTCCCGACATTTCCGAAGGCTTTTGGTTACGTTGTTCTGAAATGCCAACTTTTTTGATCAGGTATTCCGCCCAGTCTTTTTGTTCCTTCGTAACCTTTCCTTGCGGTAAAAGCGGTAGTAACACATTCTCCCATAAACTCAGTTGTGGCATTAAATGGTGCAACTGAAAAACAAAACCAAGATTCTTATTACGAAACGCCGCCAATTGTGTTGACGTGTACCCGGTAATGTTGGTTCCGTTAAATAGTACCTCACCAGAGTCGGGTGTATCCAATGCGCCAACCAAATTCAGCAAGGTTGTTTTTCCGGAGCCACTAGGTCCGATTATAGCCACTTTTTGTCCTTTCTCCAGTTCAAGATTTAATTCCTTTAATACGGGTCGAAAACTGTGCGTTCCGGCTTCTCCGTATCCTTTTGATATGTTTTTAAGTTGTAGTAGCATTTTTTTGTCACCCTGAGCGTAGTCGAAGGGTCGTTATTTATGATTAATATTCTTATCTCTAAAATTAGAAAAATGAGAGTCATTCTGGCAAACAGAGTACTCTTTTAATTTATTCCAGTTTCTTTCAATCAATGCTTCCTTTTTCTTTCTCGACCAACCTTTTAATTTCTTTTCCCATTGCTCCGCAATTTTAAAATCATTATAGGTTTCGTAAAAAACCAGCTCAACTGGTCTCCTTTTAAAAGTAAAGCTATTGGCAGATACTCCTTTATTATGTTCCTCTAATCTTCGTTCTATATCATTTGTAACGCCCACATAATAACTGCCGTCGCTACACTTCAGAATATATACATAGAATGTTTTCATTTAAGTATTTCTGGTTGAATTCATTCTTCGACTTCGCTCAGGATGACGTCACACTGAGCGGAGTCGAAGGGTTTCGTAGAGCTCAACAATCTCGGCTGCATGGTTATGTATATTAAAATTTGTTCCGGTTCCTTCATAACCGGCCAAACTCAATTTTTCTAATTTATCAGGATCATTCAATAGTTCTGCCCAGCTTTCACTCAATTTTTCCGGTGTGTTTGGCGAATAAGTTATTCCGCCACCAGAAACATCCACAATCTCCGGAAATGCGCCCAATGCAGGCTGCACCACCGGAACTCCTGATGCCATGGCTTCAAGCAAATACATGCCGAATGCCTCGCCGATACGAACCGGGACAGAAATCATAGCCACTTGCTTAAAAAATTCATGGCGGGCAGCTCCTTCAAACTCTTCCACCACTTCAAACTGATGCAGCAGACCAGCCTCTTTCAGCTTATGCTTTTGTTCTTTAAAAAACTTTTTATCATCGCCGGTCAAACCTCCTGTGGCAATCAATTTCACCTCTTCAAAACCGGCTTTCTTTTTCAATCCGATAAAAGCATCCACCACAATATCAAAACCATCTTTGTGGCACATTCTTGAGATATATCCAACGTTTTTCGGTTTCTCCTTAACAGGGATGTATGGGTAATCCTCCACATCAACTCCCAGGTAAAATGTGTGCACCTTTTTATCTTCCAGACGCATGCGTTTTTTCATTTCACCGGCAAAATAATTGCTGACAGCAACCAGCGCATCCACATCCTCGGCACGCTCGTGCATCAAATCCCAAATTGGCTGCTGAAACTGAGGTTGCATCGCATCCACCCAAACATCCTCGTCCTGTAGCGAACAAACCACCGGAACGCCAACTTTTTCTTTCAGCCGTTTTGCCAACCCCAACAATAAGGCATTTGAAATATGAATGACATCGGGTTTGCAATGTTCGGCAATCCAGTCGGCCATTTTATCCAGCTCCTCTTTTTGTTCGCCTTGCTCACCCAGCAACATCGAAATGGTCATATCTTCCAGTCCTTTGGCACGGGTCGATCCTGCCATGGAAGCAGCCATTTTCATCATTGGTTTTGAATTCAGCAGCTTATCAAACCAAGCCGGTGCTTTTCTGAAAATCGGATAAACCTGCTTAAGGTAAGTGCTAATGGCACCATAAAAAATCGGGATGTCCGAGATGTCGTGTTCATCAGAAAAAAGAGGTAAATACATGGGGATTTTCACCACCTGATGATCCAGTTTTCGTAAAGCATCCACATATTTGCTGTCGCGCAGACAATTGCCACAATAAAAGCTGCCACCTGATCCGGGTATGATTTGAATTATATTCATTTTGTTCTTTTTCAACACAAAGTCACTAAGTCACAAAGACTATCTAGTGTTTTTACTTATGTATTTTCTGTATCCTAAACGACGTAATTCCCAACTTGAATTCCCCCAAACACAAAACGCTTATCAATACATTTCTTTATGTCTTCGAGTTTTTGTGTTTTTCTCTATTCGCCAAAACAGTAAATGTTTCCATCAAAAGCTCCAACAAACAACTGACCGTTGGCCACGGCGGGATTGCTGATGATCTGGCTTCCCAATTCATAAGTCCAAACAGGCTTTCCATCCGAAAGGTTCACAATGGCTAAATCACCACGCATATTGGCCACAACTACCTTATTTTTAACAATTACCGGAGAGGCCTCCACCTGCCGCCCGGTGTTGTATTCCCAAAGTTTCTCTCCTGTATTTTTATTAAAACAATACAAAAATTTATTGTGATTGGCCGTTAAAACCTTTTCGCCAATTATAGCAGGCGAAGCAATAAACTGCAGGTTTGTTTTTTCGTCCGACCACTCCCAGGTTGTTTTGTCACTATCAATGTCCACCTGAAAAAAGCGACCATCGTAATCACCTATATAAACTTTATCCTTTTCAACGGCAACAGATCCGGCCACATAAGTTGCCACATCAATTTTTTCAACCAATTTACCTGTTGTAACATCAACCACATGAAGGTAACCATCGCAGCCTCCAAACATTGCCTTACCGTCAGCACAGGCCGCTGCTCCGTTAATAAAATTATCCGACTCGTATTTCCATTTCAACTCACCGGTTTTGGCATCAACACAATGAAGGTAGTAATCGTAACTGCCCATAAAAATATGGGTTGTTCCACCTTCTGTCCACCAGTTTGCCGAACCGATTATCTGGTTTTCACATTCGTATTCCCAAAGTTTTTCGCCATTATCGAGATTCAGCGCAAAAAGCATCCCATCGAGATTTCCTACGTAAACCGTATTATCAAGAATGAGTGCAGGCGCTTCAATTGAATTTTCGGTATTAAATTTCCACAATAATTTTCCGGAAGTATGGAGGCAGTATACAAAACCATCTGTTGAGCCGATCACCACTTTATCGTTGGCAACTACTGGCGCCGACTTGATATTATCGCCGGTTTCGAATGTCCACAAAAGATTGGGCGATTCGGGCAATGTAGTTTTCGAAACACCTGAAAGATGTTGGTCGCCACGAAAAATCGGCCATGAATCGGACGGTTGAGCAACAGCTCCAAAACTCAAAATGATTATAAAAGTTACTATCCAATACTTCATTATTTCTTTGATTTGCGAATACTGATTAACGAATTTCGAGTGCAGATTTTTCATCTTAAATCACAAATCGTTAATCAACATTCATCATTCTTTATTCTTTAACGAGATCGCTCCTGTAGGACAACCATCAGCAACTTTTCGTGCCGTTTCGGTTAATCCTTTTTTCAGGTCCTCGTTAAACGGAACACCAATCTCTACATCAAAACCCCGGCCAATAAATGTGAAACCAAATTTCTCCTGATATTTTCCGGTGAGGCGTACACAAATTCCGCATTTGATACATTTTTGCGGCTCATAAATCACCAAATCGTGATTGATCTCCTTTGTAATCTTTCGGCGCTCGCTGGTTTTAAAGCGTTTCTGATCCACTTTATATTGATCTGAATATTCGCGCAGTTTACAACTATCAATCGCACGGCAATCGCAATGCAAGCATCGTTTTGCTTCTGCAATGGCTTCCTCGCGGGTAAATCCTGCGAACTTACCTTGCTCCGGCAATTTTCGTTTACCTTCCACTGACTCTTTCAGGTATTCCGAAAACTCGTCGGCTACCATTTTCCCAAAGCGCGAATTGAATAAACGCGGTTCTCCTTTTATCTCTTGCCCGGCTAAATATTGCATCACCGAGAAAGCCACCTCTTTTCCCTGTCCAACGGAACGCACTGCCAAACGCGATGAACGCAATACATTTCCAATGGCAAAAACTTTCTCGTCGGATGTTTGATAGGTCGTTTTATCAGCTTCAATTCCTTTTGATCCGGCTTCTAATCCATATTTTTCCGATGCGTCAGTAATAGCTCCCGAAGCGAGAACCACAGCATCAAAATCCTTTTTCAGCTGATCAAATTCTGCTGCTCCAATCGACTGACCTCCGCGAAATTCAACACCGGTTTTTATAATCGTTTCAATTTCCCGGTCCAGAACATCCATCGGAAGAAGCTCTTCACTCAATTCGGTGCGAAGCAAACCTCCGGCTTTTTCATTTTTATCAAAAAGTGTTACATCAATACCTTTTAGTTGCATGTAATACGCTGCTGCCAATCCGGCCGGACCGGCACCAACAACCGCCACTTTTTTCCCGGTTTTCTCCACTTGAGGAACCGTTGGTTCAACACCATCATCTCCCACTATTCGTTTTAATAAACAAATAGAAACCGGTTCATCAACCGTTTTCCGATGGCACGCCCCTTCGCAGGGAGCCGGACAAATTCGACCCAAAACTGCTGGCAAGGCAATATCTTTTTTCACCACTTCCAGCGCTTCATCAAACTTTCCGGCGGCAATTAAACGGTTCATGCGCGGAATATCCATGTGTGCCGGACAAGCAATCTGACACGGGCCTTCACAATCGCCGACATGTTCGCTCAACAGCAATTCCAAAGCTGTTTTTCGCGATTCGGCAATCTCCTGATCATCGGTAATCACCTCCATTCCATCAATTGCCTTTACCGAACAAGAGGGATAAAGTCTTCCGTTTTTCTGGTCTTTTACCATACAAAGCATACAGGAAGTAAAGTGCTCCAGCTCATCATGCCAACACATATTGGGAATATCAAATCCCATTTGCTGCGCAGCTTTCATCACCGAAGTTCCTTTTTCAACTTCAACTACTTTGTTATTTATTTTAAGTTTAATCATTGTTTCTGGATACTGGATCATTTTACATCAATTGCATCAACAGGACAAGCAGCGCGGCAAGCATCACATTTTATACACAATTCTGTATCGATAGAATGTTTCTCGTGCGGTGTAAACGGGATCGCATCAACCGGACATTTTTGCACACATTTGGTGCAACCAATACAATCGTCGTTTACCGAATAAGTGATCAGCTCGGCACACTTGCCGGTCGGGCAGGTTCCGTTAATGTGCGCTTCGTATTCATCCCTGAAATGTTTCAAGGTACTTAACACCGGATTTGGTGCGGTTTTCCCCAGTCCGCAAAGACTTCCTTTTTTTGTCCAGCCGGCCAGGTACTCCAACTCTTCAATGTCGCCTTTTTTGCCTCTCCCGCCAACAATGCCGTCGAGAATGTCGAGCATTCGTTTTGTCCCTACACGGCAGAAGGTACATTTTCCGCACGATTCTTCCTGCGTAAACGAGAGAAAATAACGGGCAATATCCACCATACAGTCCGTATCATCAAGCACTACCAAACCTCCCGATCCCATCATGGCACCCATTTCTCCAAGCGATTCAAAATCAATCGGTGTATCCGAATGTTCGGCCGGTATACATCCACCCGACGGGCCACCAATCTGCACCGCTTTGAATTTTCGTCCATTGGCAATTCCTCCACCAATTTCTTCAATCACCTGTTTTATGGTAATTCCCATTGGCACCTCGATCAGTCCGCCACGAGCCACTTTACCGGCCAGTGCAAAAACTTTTGTTCCGGTGCTTTTTCCTGATCCAATTTTTGAAAATCCACCAGCTCCCTCACGGAGAATATAGGAAATCTGTGCCAGGGTTTCGGTATTATTTACCAGGGTTGGTTTTCCCCACAAACCGCTCTCAGCAGGAAATGGCGGGCGCATTCTCGGAAATCCACGATTTCCTTCAATAGAAGCGATAAGTGCACTTTCTTCGCCACAGACAAACGCACCGGCACCTTCGTAAATCTGCAGGTCGAGATCGAAACCACTACCCAAAATATTTTTCCCCAGATAATTTTTAGCCTCACATATTTTCAAGGCCTCGCGAATACGTTTTACCGCCAGCGGATATTCGGCACGGATATAAAAATACCCCTCGTGAATGTCCGTTGCATAAGCGGCGATGATCATTCCTTCGATTACCCGATACGGATACGATTCGAGTAACATCCGATCCATAAAAGCTCCGGGGTCGCCTTCATCGCCGTTACAAATGATATATTTTGTGTCGTTTTCGTGTTTTTTTACCAATTCCCATTTTAATCCTGATGGAAAACCTGCACCACCACGGCCTCTGATTCCGCTGTCTTTTACCTCGCGGATCACCTCTTCGGGTGTCATTTTATTCAATACCTTTTCCACTGCAGTAAAACCTCCGCGGCTCAGGTATTCATTAATATCAAGTGGATTAATAATTCCACGATATTCTGTAGCAATGGGAATTTGTTTCCCTAAAAACGAAGCCACAGGTTTTTCGCGCATACTAATTTCGTAGCGCTCAACTCCATCCCAGTTACGGTCGGTCTGAATATCCTCAACCGTGTGCAATAATTTATTTTTCAGACGTGTAAACAAGCCCGGTGCCTGAAAATGACTTTCTACAATATTTTTTACGTCTTCGGGTTTTACTTTGGCGTAAAGCGTAGCTTCTCCTTCGTTTGGAACCACCTCCACCAAAGGCACCTGGTGGCACATACCAACACAGCCCACATGTTTCAGGCTCACACGCAAACCACTTTCATTTACTACGTGCTCCACTTCCTCCTGAATTTCCTTACTTCCGCTGGCCACACAACACGATCCAAGCCCGATTCGTATCTCGCCCTGAATTTCTGAGCCATCAGCTTTCCGTGCTTTTTTTGTATTTTTTGTTCCTTTGAAGCTTTCAAAATCGGCAATCACCTGTGCAACCTGATCGGATGCCACATGACCATATGTTGTTTCATCGATCTGAACTACCGGCGCCAGGGTACAGCACCCCAAACAAGCCACCTGCTCCAACGTATACTTCCCTGACTCCTCGGTTTCCTCTCCTTCAGCCAACTTTAATTCGCGCCGAAATGCATCGTAAACCTGACCGGCTCCTTTAACGTGGCATGCTGTTCCCACACACACTTTTATCATGTGCTCGCCAACCGGCTGCAAACGAAACTGAGAGTAAAAACTCGCCACACCAATAATCTCGGCCAGGCTTATTTCTGTTTTATCAGCCACCAACCGCAAAACATCTTCAGGCAAATAATTGTATTCCTTTTGAATAGCCTGAAGAATAGGAATCAGGCTCTTTTTGGTAATACCTTTATCCTGTATCAGCTGATCGATATATTTATTTTCTTCTGTCATTTAAGCTATTTCCCTTTCCCCATTTTAAAATCACAACGACTGAGCAATCTTTAACTTCTAATTCTTTTGTAACAGATTCCCTGCCTACCGTCAGGCAGGCTCTCTTCGTTCGGAATGACATTTTCTATTTACTTCCCGATACAAAACACATGTTCCAGTCCTCTAATGTAAATCCGGCCATCGGCAAAAGCCGGCGTAGGACCCGACATTTCTCCCAGTTCGTTTTCACTTATTTTCTTCAGCTCCCTTCCAAACTCATAAATCCGCATCACTCCATCGTTGTCCATCAAAAACACTTTGCCATCGGCGTAAACCGGCGAAGAATATACCGGCGAGCCAAAATCGTCTTCCCAAAGCAACTCTCCCTCTTTCAGATCATAGCACACAAAAACACCGTAACTGGTTGCAACATATACTAATCCGTCGTGTGCCAAAACACTGGATGCTTCGGGCAGGTAGAAATCATCTTCCCAAAGTGTTTCGTGTGTGCGGATATCAATAGCCACCATCCGCGCATATTCGTTAGCTGCCACAACAATACCGTCAGCATAACCAACTGATGGACCAACTTCACCCATCATACATTCAACCGACCAGAGTTCCTCTCCGGTTTCCACATCGTAACCGGCCACAATAGGATCAGCAGTTAATACCAACTGATACTTCCCATCAACCTCTGCCAAAACGGGACTTGCCCATGAAATTTTGGAATTACGCACTGTCTCCCAAACCGTCTCTCCGGTTTTGTTGTCGAGTGCCATAACTTTCCCACCCCGGTTGGTATCGTACTGAACCAAAAGTTTTCCGTTCCAGGTTATCAACGACGAAGAATGCCCGTAGTGATTATCGGGAACTCCCAGGTTTCGTGCCCAAACACGCTTACCGTTCATATCAAAAGCAATTACATCGCCTGTAGCAAAAATGGCAAAAACAGCCTTTCCGTCAGTGGTTAATGTTGGTGCAGACAGCCCCGTATCATCCGTTACGCGCGGTGGTGTTGCCGGTGATCCGGAAATGTTATCAGCAACACCTGTCCACAACAACTTTCCATCGTTACGGTTGTAACAATACACTTCGCGACTGGTATTGTCTGCCCCCGATACAAACAGCTTGTCTCCCCAAATAATTGGCGAGTTAAATCCATGCTTTGGTACTTCCACTTTCCAGATCACATTTGTTCCGGCGGCGCCGTCCCATTCTGTTGGAATATTTTTATGCATAATCACTCCCTGCGACAAAGGCCCGCGGAAAGAGTTATGATTTTTCTGAATTTCAGCAAGCGTCATTCCAGATGCTGCAGCAGCCGGCTTGGATTCTGGGACCTTTGTTTCTAGAACAGTTTCTGAAGATGACTCTTCCGATTGAACCTCTGTTGAAGTTTCTTCAGACACATTTTCTGTGGTATTTTCATCAACAACCGATTCTGCAACAACATCGTTGGTTGCTGTCTGTGCAGGAGCTACATTTATAACTTCCACAGGTTCTTCATTTGCCGCTGATTCGTTTTCGGCCACCAATGTTGCTGCATCATACTTTTGCAACTGGTTTACCGAAAGGAAAGAAGCCAACAGCGCCAAAACCATAACTGCCGCGCCAACAATTATAATTCCCTTTTGGGCAATTATCCGGCTGGCTATTTCATTTTCGAGTACCTTATCCGGCTCTTCAATTTTACTCTTAGCGGAGTAATAAATCCGCAGTGCAAATGCCAAAACTATGGCACCGAAAAGCAACATGTAAGCTCCTGTTTCAACCTGCCACTGACTGTTAAAATAGGCCTTTCTGGCCAGTAAATCGAAATTGCGAACCTCTTCTTTTAACTCCTCATTGTTGACATCGTCTTTAAGGCGCTCAACCAACGCTTCCAATGCCTTACTTTCAATAGGATCGGATTTGGTTAACTGCCAAAAATTTAACAAAAGCAGCAGCGCCACAGCGGCGCAAAAAATACCTGCAATTACAGCAATGTTCTGCGAAAGTTTTAGTTTATCCTGGTTGTTCATTATATCTTATTTCCTCTTTTTTTTACTATTATTTTTCTACCGGACAATAATCCACACATCTTGCGCAACTAAAGCAATTCCCTTTGTGGGGCTCATAATCTTGTCGTTTACGGAACACTACGGTATTCAGTAAAGTCATTCCAATTACCAATCCCATAAATCCTCCGGCAATCATACTTCCGATATAAAATTTCTCACGAATTACAGTGGCTTCGTTTACCAGCTCATCCATCGATTTTCCTGAAGCAAGAAATGTTTGCACGTCAATATTGTCCGGATCATTTTTCAATTCAGGATGCTCAATGAGCAATTCTGCCAGGTAAACGTCCTGGTTTGCTTTTGATAAGAAAGTATGCGATTTTGCACCCACAAATACACCCAGCGCAATCCACAACGGAATTACCAAAGCGTAGGTTATAAAACGTTTGGGTCCTAGTCCTGATTTTACCACTTCTTTCTCGTTGGTTGGGAAATCAATAGCATCAAACGGACACGAATGTGTACACAATTTACACTGAATACATTTTGATGGCGTGATTGTAAGATGCCGGCTTGAGAAACGCGACATCCAGCTCAACAGCACGCCATAAGGACACAGAAAACGACAATACGGACGGGCAACAAACATTCCCATCAACAGGAAAGCAACGCCCAAAACGATCATCAGAAATTTAGCATCCATACGGAAAATACCAACGAAGGGATCGTAACGGCAAATGATAAAATCAGTTCCTGTGGCGGCAAAAAGCACTGCCAGCGACAAGTATAAATATGGAATCAATCCGAGTGTTTTATTCAACCACTTTGGCAAACTTATCGGTTTAACCACCACCAAATCCTGAATGGCACCCAAAGGACAGGCACCGGCACAGAACGTTCGCCCGAAAAAGAGCGTAACCACCAACGGTATTATAAAAAACAACAAAGCCGTTAGTGATATGGCATAAGCCGGATCGAAAAAAGTCAGCGTAACATTTTGTATGGCGCCGATACTGCAAATACATCCGTTCCGGTAAAATCCGAAATATACGAGTGTAAATATCGACAGCCACAAAATACCTTGTCGCGAACGGCTTTTTAATGCAAAATAAGTTGCTGCCGCTAAAACAAGGAGAAGTACCAGCACATCGATATATTCCAATGCCAATGCCCGCGGTTCGGGTGTTACCGGCGTTGGTTGCGTGTAACCGGTATCAAATTCTGGTTTTGGAAAACGTTGTTTCTGGGCAGACAGGTTAAAAGTGAAAAGGAAAAAGGCAAAAGTAAAAAGTAAGTACTTTAACTTGAGTCCGAAGTCCGGAGTCCGAAGTCCGAAGCTTTTTTGGTTTCTATTCTGGTTTAGTTGATCTTTCATTTTTTAAAATCAGGCATCTGGGTTGTTTGTAAAATCACCTTTTACGTTGTAGGCTTCACTCGCTTTTACCCGACTAATGGCGTCCGACGGGCAAACCCGTGCGATGGAACATTCGTTACAATTGACACAAATGTGGTGCATGATCTGCAGGTGCATCGAACCGTTACCGAAAGAAGTACATCCGGCTACACATTTTGCACAACCAATGCACAGATCCTCGTTTATATGATATTCAAAATACGGCTCCTCGATAAAACGACGTTCGATAGCAGCCGTAGGGCACAACTGGTTTTCGGCAGCTGTACTTTGTGCGTTGGCATCGGGTTTCAGGTAACCGCCACACAAGTCGCAGTAACCACACAAATCAAAAGCGTGGAGACATTTTACGGCTGAAGGATTTAATACACACTCGGTTGCGCATCGCCCGCATTGCGTACATTTAAACGGATCGATCTGCCACACATAATCATCGCCACTTACCTTCCGAAGCGCCGAAACACTTACCGCTCCCAACGATAATAACAATGAGGCGCGCACCCCGTTACGGATGAATTTTCGGCGGCTTTGTGATTTGCTGTTATTTTCCATTTGTCATTTCTAATCAAAATTTGCTCTGCGGCGCTTAGTCATTTTCAATTTCAATCAGCTTTCCTAAAAGCGCCTTTTTACTCGTTTCACTCGTTCCCCCCGGGTTAAAACCCGGGGCTATAAAAACAGAACTCTTATGGAATTATCTCCACTTCTCCCCGCTCCTCTTTCACGTCAGGATTAATACACGCTGAAACCTTTCCACAGTTTTTACATGTTGGGGAAACCGAACAAGAAGCAGACACTTTTTTATTCACGAACAAATAACCTGTAGTGGCGGTAATTCCTCCGAGAAGTAAAAGTCGTCCTGTTGTTCTTATAAATTCTTTTCGTTTCATCTCATTAAGATTACTTATTTCATTGGTATTCGATGTAACTCACGATAAATTTTAATATGCTCATTTATGTATTTTATCATCTTAAAATTCATGTTCGTTTCATAAAATAGCTATTATCTATTCTGAAATTTTTGGTTCAAATACCCGCAATACATTTCTGTCGAAATCAAGCGCGTAAATATTTCCGTCCTCATCGACAGCTACATCAGGTGCCTGTCCTTCAATTTTTTCATCGAATTTAGCCGGTGGTGCCACAACTCCGTAAAATTCTCCCGATGCTTTGTAGATCTTCACACGAACCAACCCTTTTTCGCTGGTAACAAAACTGCCATCGGGCAAAAAGCAAAAATGTGCAGGATTACAACATCCGCTAAAATTCTCGGTTTGATTTCCTGAAGCTTTCCAGAACTCGCGCAATCGTCCTTCTTTGGTGTAATTTTCCAAGGTGTGCATACCCGGATTGGCCACCCACAAATCGCCATATACATTTATATCCAAATCAAAATACGGACTTGGAATAATAAAACCGTGCGCTAAATCGTCGTCGGTTTTTCCTTCAAACTCATTCACAATTTCGCCCTGGTGATTAAAACGCAGAACGCGTCGGTTACCGGCATCTGCAACCATAATATCCTCACCATCAACCGCAACGGAAGTTAAATAGGTGTCTTTTCCCTCAACTTCCCATTTGTGAATGGTAGTGCCGGTTTCATCAACTATCCACACAAATTTCTCGAAAACTACATAAATGGTATCGCCAACAACATCCAAACCATGAGGTTCGTCAAGAAAACCAATCTCGTTAAGCAGCGTACCTGAAAAATCAACAATCTTCAATTCCTGATCGCCAACAGCATATATTTTGTTATTCGCAATTTCAAGCGCCTCAGCCAAAACAAAACCCAGGTTAAAATTCCGGGTTTCTTTGTATTTCACCAGCTCCTCCGGAACATTTCGAAACTCATCCACACTGAACTCAAATTTATTCGCCTCCATATTATCCGGCCGCTTCGAGTACCAGTCAACCACCATTATGCCAACGATTACCACCGCCAGTACAATCAGAAATATTACGATTCCTTTGTTCTTCATGACAATATATTTGCATTAATGCTTATCTATCCATTTACATTCAGGTCGATGCAGATCATTGTTTCCGCATCACGCAACAATAAATAACCGTCGGCCAATGCAAAAGGAGCCCAGGCATCGTGCCCGTCTTCAATCACTTTAACCTGTTCCAACTGAATGTATTTTTCGGTACTTGGGCGCGCTATAGTCAGGGTTCCGTCATCACTCAGAATAAATAGTTTATTATCCGCAATAAAATACGGTCCGAGTCCAAAACGGGTTTCCTTACCGCTTGTCCACACCACTTTTCTTGTATCACCTGGATTCACGCAAATCAGCTGATTTCGGTTTGCACCACCATCCTTCGGAACGATACCAAACAAAAAGCCATTCCACAAAATCGGCGTTTGCTGCTCACATGCCAATCCATCTTTTGGTGCATATTCGTAAAGCGGTTCCGCAGAGAAAGCACCATTATTTTCCGTTAGTTGCACCATCATACTTCCGGCGCCATAACCTGCAGTCATAAAAATCTTTCCGTCGGACATACAAACCGGCGACGGTGCCACAACCGAGTGGTTCCACTGTGATGTAGCCCATAAGATTTGTCCGGCATCAGGTCCGTCGGCCGCCACTCCAAGCAAGCCACCAATCGCACTGTACACATACATTTTTCGCCCACCAAAAGTAAAAGGCATAACTGATGAGTGAGACATTTTCCAACCTTCCGGATTTGGCGTTTCCCACAATTTCTCACCGGTTTCGCAATCAATGGCCACCATCATTTTACTACCTCCGGTGGCAATAATGGCCACACCATTGTCGATTAACGGACATTGCCCGGTGTACCAGAAAGGAATTTCATTTTGATACTCTTTTACCACATCGAGCCCCCAACGAAAATCTCCGGTTTCACGGTCGAGGCACATAACGTGACACTTTGGCCCAATGGTTACAATGTAGTCCTCGGTAACTGCCGGAATAGTTCGCGACATTCCATGGTTTCTTTTGATAGCCACATCGTATCCACGACGCCACTGCTCTTCTCCTGTAACTACTGAAAAACAGCGTAAAATATCGGCCCGCTCTTCCTCATCGTAATCAAGCACATAAGCCAAACCTTTGTAGATAGCGGCTCCGGAGTGTCCTTCACCCAATTTTTTCGACCAAAGAATTTTTGGTCCTTCCGGCCCAAAACTTTCCACCAGTTTTGCCGGCGATTTTGAAATATTATCGAAGTCGGCTCCGCGGAAGTTGGTCCAGGTTTCCTCCAGCACCTGATAATCCGAGGCAAGCTCTTCGAAATATTCACCAATGTTCACCTCCTGAAGAGGTACTCCTTTTCCCCGATTATCAGCCCCTTCAAGATTAACGGTAAAATCTTTGGTAGGATCAGCATTTAACCACCAGAAGATGGAAACAAAACCGATGGTCCCGATAGAGATTAGAATGATATTTATGGTTCTTTTCGTCATTAATTCAGGTAAAAATAGAATGTCAAAATATAGTTATTCGCTTATATTATAAATCATTAATACATTGCCATGACGGATAAACAGCTTTCCATTATAAATGGCAGGATGTGCCCAATGCGGACCTGCACCTTCTTCAATAGTAAAACTGCTTACAATTTTTAATTCATCAGCCGAAGGTTCTGCCAGAGCGACATTACCCCTCTTCTCTTCGTAAAGGTATAACATATTATCAGCTGTAATTATGGAACCTTTATTTACAAATTCAGTTTCCCAATTGGTTCTTCCTGATTCCCAGTTTACACTAGCCCATTTCCCCTTTGAATTGTGCTGCCAGTTGGCTCCGTATATATTCCCGTCAACCACCACCACCCCTCCGTGATGATTATCGAGCGTCTCGTTTTTCCACTTCAGCTCAATTTCATTTCCATCGTCAGAAAGGGAAAACATTAGCCCGGGATGATCATAACCACTAGTTACGAATATTTCGCCGTTATGGTACAAAGGCGGATTTGTATTTCCTCCTACCCCCTGGCTTTTAACGTGATATTGAATGAGGTTGTAACTCCACAAAATTTCACCGTTTTCAGCCTCAATTCCAATAAGGTTATCAGTTGTTTGTGCAAGAATTATTTTACGGCCGTTATGCACAATCAATGATGGAGAGGCATATGATTTCGCTCCACCAAGACTCTTGCATTTCCACACTTCTTCACCTGTATATTTATTAAAAGCGACCATGGTATTTTCCTCACCACCAACGAGGTATGCGACGATATCACCAACAACCAACGGAGCTTCAGCATCGCCATGACGGTGTATTTCCCCGGCGTATTTTTGTACTGCGTCCACTTTCCAAATCAGTTTTCCTGTTTGGGCACCAACACAGGCTAACTGCCCTGTACCGCTTGACACATAAATATTTCCATCTGAATAAGTTGGGGTGCTTCTGCTATCAATATAAGACCGTGTCCACGAACGTCCGTAGGGTAAATCCCACAACAGTTCAGCCTTGAAGTTAAAGGCAGAAAGAATATCAATTGAATCTTCTTTAATTCCAGTTACATAGATGGTGTTATTAGCCACAATGGGTGCAGAAAACCCTTTACCGACACCTTCAATTTTAAGCAACAATTCAGGACCCGTTTTTGGCCATTGTTTTAGCAGGCCTGTGTCGGGATAATACCCCGAACGATCCACCCCCCTAAACTCAATCAAATCCTGACCGAATAAATTAAAGGCAACAAAAATTGCTATTAAAGTTAAGGATGATTTCATTTTACCATTGTTACAAAAAGTGGTATTTAACAGCAGTCATCTAACACACCGCAAAATTTAAAATTAGCTTTTTTTTACAAGAATACGGGGAGTTAACAATCCATTAACGCCCCTACAGGGCTTAATTAGAGCTATTTTAAATACATGCCTGTAACTTCACTATTTATTCGGCGATATTATAAACCATCAGAGCATCGCCATGCCGGATGAACAATTTTTTGTCGCTAATAAAAGGGTGTGCCCAATGCGGCCCGGCACCTTCCGTAATTTTAAATTGGCTGATCACTTCAAAACCATCAGGATCGGGTTTTACCAAGCCAACATTTCCACGTTCATTGTAACAGTACAGTAGTCCGTCGGCCATTATAATCGAGCCTTTTGTATCCCAGTCGGCTACGTATTTTATCTCGCCTGAATCCCAGTTCATACAAATCCAGCGCCCGCGTTTGTTATCGAACCAATTTGAGCCATACAAATATCCATCGTGCAGAATTACGCCGTGGTGGTGATTATCAAAAGTGTGATCAACAAATTTTTCGCTAACCGATGTTCCTGTTGAATCCAATTCCAGCATAACCGCCGGATAATCGTAGCCCATAGTAATAAAAATACGATTGTCCTTAAACACAGGGGTATTGGTCCAGATCAGTCCATTTGGTTGATCCCATTTCTCCGGATCAAAATATTTATAATGCCAGGCAATTTCTCCCGTTTCAGGAACCAGCGCCAGCAATTCTTTTCCGGTAACAGCCATAATATAACGATGCCCGTTAAACTCGTAAACCGTTGCCGATGCATAGGCTCGTGCACCACCAACCGACTCGCTTTGCCATACCAAATCTCCGGTCATTTTATCAAAAGCAACAACACTTGTTTTGCTTCCGGCCGGTGTACAAATTACCAGATTATCGACCACCAGCGGTGTTTCTGAGTTACCCCAAATATGGTATTCTGTTTCGTATTTTTTATCTGCTTCAACAGCCCAAATCTCTTCACCTGTTTCTTTGTTTAAGCAGGCTACCCGACCGGTTCCACTTTGTACATAAATGCGATCACCATCAATCACCGGAGTACTTCGTGTATCGGGAAAAGATTGATTCCACGAGCGTCCGTAAGGCACCTGGTATTTAAACGAACCATCCGGGTTTATCGCAGTCAGGTAATCCAACGTATCAATCATTCCTGAAGTGTAAATCATATCGCCTTCAGCAATTGCCGACGAATATCCTTTTCCAATTTTCTCAACTTGCATCACCAATTCGGGGCCTTCTGCAGGCCATTCTTTTAACAGACCTGTTTCGGGAAAATGTCCATCGCGGTTTGGCCCCCGCCATTGTGTAACCTGTGCACTTAACGAAAGAGCAAATGCAGCAATTAAAAGTGTTAATACAATCTTCATGGTTTATTATTTTAGTTGAATAAATATTTAGGTGTATTTATTTGATTTTATAGGCAATCAGCACATCGCCATGGCGAACAAACAATCGGCCATTGTTGATTACCGGATGCGCCCAATGTTGTGCAGTTCCCAGTTCAACTTTTGTTTGGCTTACAATATTAAAGGCTTCGGGTGTTGCTTCAACCAAGGCCAGTTCTCCACGTTCGCTGTAGCAATACAACATTCCGTCGGCATAAATAGTAACACCTTTTGCAATGTCTTTCGACGCATATTTTTCCTCGCCGGTTTCCCAGTTCACACAACGCCATTCGCGCCCCTTGTCGCCCGATCCGTACATATAACCGTCCACTACAACCATTCCTCCCATTCGGCTGTCGAGTTCTGTTTTTTCCCACTGTTTTGTTACACTGCTGCCATCGTCGCTTAGATCGAGTTTTACGCCACCTTTGCCATAGCCGCTAAAGCAAAACAAATCGCCGTTATAGAAAAGCGGCGTGTTCGGATGAACGCTCCACTGGTTTTTATGCGGGTAATCCCACAGCAGCTGCCCGGTTTTGGCATCAACACCAATTATATGATCGGCAGTGTGTGTTACCAATAATTTCCTTGCCGGAAGTTCTACCAACAACGGTGTGCAATAAGCCGATAATTCGCCTTTCCCTGCTGATGTCCAGATCAGGTCGCCATTAAAGCGGTTTAAGGCCACCATATTGTTTTTCTTACCGCCCGGCGTTAAATACAATACATCGCCATCGATAAGTACGGTTTCGGTCACTCCCCAGCGAATATTTTCTCCGTCAAAATCTGAAAAAGCATTTTTACTCCATTTTTTAGCACCCGAATTTGCATCCATACATACCAAATCTCCATAACCGGTATACATATACATTAAGTCGCCCGCGACAACCACGGACGAACGACTGCCCGGATAACTATCCTTAAAGTCTTTTCCATAATTCACTTTTTGTTCGACCTTGCCATCCTGGTTAAAAACAATTATATACCCATCTTCCCCCTGCAAAGTGGAAAGATAAATTTTACCGTTAGCAAATACCGGCGATGAATGTCCTTCGCCCAATCCTTCTGCGGTCCATAAAATTTCGGGACCATTGGCCGGCCACTCTTTTAATAAGCCGGTTTCCGGGTAAATTCCATTATTTTGGCCCCGCCAAACTGTTGGTTCCTGAGCAAATAAAATTGAAACTGAAAAAAGCAGTGCAGAAGCAAGAAATAAACATTTTCGAATCATGACTTTATAGTTAAGTTTTGCTCCTAAAAATAGAACCAAAACCCCACATTAGCAATGCTCAAAAGCAATTTATCAGCTATCTAAATAGTAAGATATATTTAGAAGTCGTTTAAAGATCGTTAACAACTCTGTTGCCCGGAAAGTGGAATTAAAACATATGTGTGAATTTGAGAAACAGGACGCCGAAATTTGTTTGTTTTAGTGATCCATGAGAATTAGGTAAGAATTATTTTGCATGATTGATCAATTCTATCAACCACTCCCTATAATCCCCTTTGGGGAGGCTAGGTGGGGTGGTAAGTTGTATTTCGACACAAAACCGCACAAAAAAGGCAGATTGATTATCAACCTGCCTTCCAATATATTTCACTATGTTTCTTTATTCACTTATCGCTTTCGCACGGCGTTTACGCTCATGCTCATCAAGATAAATTTTACGAATACGCATAAAATTAGGCGTAATCTCAATATATTCATCGTTACGAATGTATTCCATTGCTTCTTCCAGCGAGAATTTAATGGCCGGAGCAATGGATGTTTTTTCATCGGCACCTGAAGAACGCATGTTCGACATTTTTTTGGTACGGATAATATTTATTGTTAAATCATCCAGACGGGTATATTCTCCAATTACCTGACCGGCATAAACTTCCTCGCCCGGCTCAACAAAGAAACGACCGCGATCCTGCATCTTATCAATCGAATAGGCAATAGCAGTTCCTGTTTCAAGCGAAATAAGTGCACCACTACGTTTTACACCCAATTCTCCTTTCCATGGTTCGTAACCTTTCAGGCGGTGAGCCATAATCGCCTCTCCCTCAGTAGCGGTAAGCATCTGATTACGCAAACCTATTAATCCGCGCGATGGAATATGAAATTCCAAATGAGCACGATCATCTTTTACTTCAATATTGGCAATATCGCCTTTACGTGCTGTTACCAGTTCAATTACTTTTCCTGAAAATTCGTCGGGAACCTGAACGGTTAATGCCTCAATCGGCTCGCATTTTTTACCATCAATTTCTTTAATAATTACCTGTGGTTGTCCCACCTGTAATTCGTAACCTTCGCGGCGCATGGTTTCAATCAGAATTGACAAGTGAAGGATTCCACGGCCATAAACCAAAAATTTATCTGCAGAATCAGTTTCTTCCACCCGCAGCGCGAGGTTCTTTTCAATTTCTTTAAACAAACGGTCGCGCACCTGGCGTGAAGTTACAAACTTACCGTCGCGTCCAAAAAATGGTGAGTTATTCGACACAAATGTCATACTCATTGTTGGCTCGTCTACCTGGATCGGAGTTAATCCTTCCGGTTCCTCGGCATCGGCAACTGTGTCGCCAATATCAAAACCTTCCAGCCCCAGTACAGCACAAATTTCGCCACACGGAATTGGATCTTTTGTTTTCTCTTTTCCCAAACCTTCAAACAGGTAACACTCTTTGGCTGCCGTTTTAACAATACTTCCATCGCGTTTTACTAACGATACACGCGATCCCGGAACCAATTCTCCTCGTGTTACTTTTCCCACTGCAATTCGGCCGGTATACGACGAATAATCAAGCGAAGTAATACGCATTTGCAGGGTTCCTTCCTTAGGTGTTGAGGCAGGAATATGTTCCAAAATCTGATCGAGCAAATAAACCACATCATCAGTTGGAGTTTGCCAGTCGGGGCCCATCCAACCCGCTTTTGCCGATCCGTAAACCGTTGGAAAATCTAACTGTTCTTCGGTAGCATCCAGGCTGAACATCAGGTCGAAAACTTTCTCCTGAGCAATTTCGGGTGTACAGTTTTCTTTATCAACTTTATTAACCACTACCATTGGCTTCAATCCCAGCTCAATGGCTTTCTGCAACACAAAACGGGTTTGTGGCATAGGTCCTTCAAAAGCATCAACAATCAGCAAAACACCGTTGGCCATGTTTAACACGCGCTCTACCTCGCCTCCAAAGTCGCTGTGCCCGGGAGTATCGATGATATTGATTTTGGTGTCTTTGTAGCGTACCGAAACGTTTTTCGAAAGAATGGTAATTCCACGCTCACGTTCCAGGTCGTTATTATCCAGAAAAAGCTCCTGAACCTCCTGGTTCTCGCGGAACAATTTTACCTGGTGAAGTATACGGTCAACCAAGGTAGTTTTACCGTGGTCGACGTGTGCAATAATTGCAATGTTTCTGATTTCTGTCATTTTACTTTTTCTAATCCATTTTACCAACACCGAATCGCGTTATTTGTTTTCAATCAATTATTTATGATTTCAAAACCTCACTCCGGAATCGGCGCGCAAATGTAAGAAAGTTTTGCAGTGTAATTGGAGTATAACTATGAATAAAGTAATTCTTACATTTAAATTTAATATCGGCAGCCACAATGCACTAGAAATCAGTAAAAGGAGCACCATAAAGGATACAATTGTTTCATTTTTTTACCTTAGTCGTGTTATGAAACCGGTATTCAGACGTAATTCATAAAAAGCAAGAGCCCACTTAGGATGACAAGGAGCGAATTTGAAAAACTCATTATACAACAAAAAGACAAACTATTCAGGTTTGCCTTTAGCATACTAAAAGACAGCAACGATGCGCAAGATGCAGTTCAGGAGGTGGTACTGAAGTTGTGGAAAAACAGGCGATTACTTGATAATGCACAAAACCTAGAAAGCTACTGTTTGAATGCGATAAAAAACCATTGTTTCGATGCGCTACGAAAGCAAAAATACCACCAGAACTACCTTCTGACTATGGTTCACGAATCGGCGGAAGAAACACGGTTCGATGCCATTGACCTGGTAGAAAAGTTGAAACAGGAATTATATCAATTACCTGATCAGCAACGAATGGCAATAGAATTAAAAGATTTCCAGGGAATGGAATATGAAGAAGTAAGCAAAATTATGGATCAAAACACGAATACCATAAGAGTGCATGTTTCGAGAGGAAGAAAGAAATTATTTGAAATTTTTAAGGAGGAGTTAGCAAATGTGTAGTAATAAATCAAAATACTTTCCTGAAGAAGATTTCGATCTGAAAGATTTCAGAGAATCTGAGAATGAAAATACAGTAGAACAGGAGTTTTTCGAGTCGTACCAAAAACTGAACGACCGGATAAATACAGAGATTCCGGACTTTAATCCGTTCGGGAAATTAGAGGAACATAAAAAACAACGTTTCTTAAATACAAAACGTTTGTTCGCCTATGCTGCCTCGGTACTGTTGGTGGTGAGCCTGGTTTTTGTTGGCTTAAATCACACCCGCAAAGAAAAAGAGCTCACATTAACAGAAAATGAGTTACTGGAGATTCAGGAAAATACCAAACTGGCTTTGTATCATTTTTCGAAAGAGATGAATACCTGCCTTGCCAATCTTGAAAACGCTAAACGAATCAATGCGCCGTTAAGCGACGTTGAATCATTAAGAAATTTGAATATTCAATTTGATAATCCAATTAAAGATCTAAAAATCAATTAATCATGAAACGAGCTCTATCTGGAATAGCACCAATCGAAATAATCAGCTGTAGAATGCGAATTCCATACGATGCTTTATTCACAAACAATTTAACCGTATGAAAACAAAATTCATTTTATTTTTTCTATTCATTAGTTTTTGCAGCCTGGCACAAAATGGCAACAAAAATATCGATCAGGCCTTTAAACTAATCGACAGCCGCGAAGACATTTCGTACTTTGAAGTTACCAAAGACATGTTTAAAATGCTGTCGGAATCCCGGGATATAAGTCCCGAGTTTAAGGAATATATCAGCACGCTTCATCAACTGAAAATGGTTCAACCAAGGGGTGAAAAACGCCAGGTGCTTGGCGAAGAACTCTACAATAGCATGATGAACAATGTGAACCTGAAAGATTATACTCGGCTAATGACCCAACGAGACCAACGCTCCAAAATATCGTTCTACAAAAAGGATGGTAAAGATGAGAATGAATTTCTCCTGGTAAGTACAAACATGATTATTTACATTACGGGCACACTCGACCTGCAAAATATCCAGCAGTTTGAACAAATTATTGAAATTGCCGGAAGTGCGATGGGGATGTAACCATTCCATTGTTATTGCAAACAAAAGGAGCTCATCCGTCAATTGACAGATGAGCTCCTTTTATTACTGAATCATTCATAAATCAGAAAGAAGAAAGTGAAAATTCCAGTTCTTCCCTACATTTATTGCAAAACTGAGTCTTTTTCTGGTCGATGTCTTCCACGTAAGTTCCGGGGCGCATAACACAAACCGGCACATGACAATGAATGAGCCCAAACGCATGTCCCAACTCATGAATAACTACTTTTCGGAAACGATCGTATAAAAGTCGTTCGTTTCGCTTCATGCCATACTGTTGGTTACGTAAACGATACACCGATGCAATTCCGGTGCTTCCGTTGAGTTGTGCCTGCCCAAAAATGTAAGTTAAAATAGGGATAAAAAGATCGACCTGAAAAAGCCCTATGGATTTTATTGAATTGGCTGAGTATTCACGATGAACCAGATCCAGTAAGCGATTGGCATCGTACTGTTTCCGAGCGGCATCGAAATAAGGGAGTATGTCGTGCGAAAAAGGTACAACTGAAACCGGCCACCCAAAGGCGATTTCTATATCCCGGGTCATTTGGTCGAGAACCCTCTTTTCGAACTTGCCCTGAACAACCAGCGTTATCCCTTTTTCTTTCAAAAAATAAGTGTTTTAATTTCGCGAACCAGCCGGTTGCGCGAGTTTATCCAAGCTCAGCAGCCTACTAATTTTTAGGCGTACCAAGCTGATACTTTTTAATTTTATTGTACAGAGTTACCCGGTCGATCTGTAGAACTTTGGCCGAGCGACTGATATTCCAATCGTATTTTTCCAGTGTTTTCTGAATGTATTTTTTCTCCAGTTCATCCAAACTGTCGTTCGAATCGGTGACGCTATCGGTTTCCAACGGAAGATCTTTCAGGCGGATCTCTTTCCCGTTTCCGACCACAATGGCACGTTCGATCATATTTTCCAGCTCGCGAACATTGCCTGGATAATTATATTCTTCAAGCCGTTGCAAAGCTGCCTGATCAATGGTGATCAAATCGCGGCTCATGGAAGTGCAGTATTTTTTAATAAAATAGCTTACCAGCATCGGGATGTCTTCCTTTCTATCCCTCAGCGGCGGAATGGCAATATTCACCACATTTAACCGGTAATAAAGATCCTCGCGGAAGGAACCGTCGGCAACCATTTTTTTCAGGTCTTTGTTGGTTGCGCAAATAATTCTGAAATCCGATTTTATTTCCTTATTGCCACCAACGCGTGTAAAGCTTTTCGATTCAAGCACCCGCAAAAGTTCTATCTGCATTTTCATTGAAATGGTTGCTATTTCATCCAGAAAAATGGTCCCACCATCGGCCATTTCAAAACGGCCTTTGCGGTTAAACATCGCGCCTGTAAAAGCCCCCTTTTCGTGTCCAAACAACTCACTCTCCAGTAAATCCTCCGACAAGGCACCACAATGAACCGTAACCATTGGGAAAAACTTACGGGGCGAATTGGAATGGATTGCATGAGCAATCAACTCCTTTCCGGTTCCGCTTTCGCCTGTAATTATTACCGAAGAACTCGACGCAGCCACATTCTCCACCTCCTTTAATACCCTGATCATGCTTTCGCTGTTTCCTACAATATCTTCGATATTCTCAAGCGTTACAATTTTATTTTTCAGTGTTTCATTTTCACTTCTCAGTGAAATCTGGCGGGCAGCATTTCGGATTAAGTGCGAAAGATCATCCGGATCAAATGGTTTGGTTATGTAATCGAAAGCCCCATCCTTTAGTGCCTGAACAGCCGTTTCAACCGAAGCAAAAGCGGTCATTACAATTACAATGGCAGCACTGTCGAATTCTTTAATACGCCGATGCATTTCCAGTCCGTCCATCCCGGGCATTTTAATATCTGCCAGTATTATATCAAATTTTCCCGACTCAATTTTTGATAGCGCTTCTTTGGCATTGGCGGCACTATCTACTTCGTACCCATCCTCAATAAACCAGTTATAGAGCGAATCCCTAACCGATTCTTCATCGTCAACTATTAATATGGAAATGCTTGTCTTCATATCACTGATCTTCTTTTGTTATCAAATTAAATACAACCGACATGGTAGTTCCTTTTCCGGGCTCTGAAACCACCTCTATTTTACCTTTATGGCTTTGCACAATTCCATGAACGATTGCCAGTCCAAGCCCGATTCCGCTGGCACGTTGCTTGGCAGAATAAAACGGCTGAAATTACCGAAGAACTCGACGCAGCCACATTCTCCACCTCCTTTAATACCCTGATCATGCTTTCGCTGTTTCCTACAATATCTTCGATATTCTCAAGCGTTACAATTTTATTTTTCAGTGTTTCATTTTCACTTCTCAGTGAAATCTGGCGGGCAGCATTTCGGATTAAGTGCGAAAGATCATCCGGATCAAATGGTTTGGTTATGTAATCGAAAGCCCCATCCTTTAGTGCCTGAACAGCCGTTTCAACCGAAGCAAAAGCGGTCATTACAATTACAATGGCAGCACTGTCGAATTCTTTAATACGCCGATGCATTTCCAGTCCGTCCATCCCGGGCATTTTAATATCTGCCAGTATTATATCAAATTTTCCCGACTCAATTTTTGATAGCGCTTCTTTGGCATTGGCGGCACTATCTACTTCGTACCCATCCTCAATAAACCAGTTATAGAGCGAATCCCTAACCGATTCTTCATCGTCAACTATTAATATGGAAATGCTTGTCTTCATATCACTGATCTTCTTTTGTTATCAAATTAAATACAACCGACATGGTAGTTCCTTTTCCGGGCTCTGAAACCACCTCTATTTTACCTTTATGGCTTTGCACAATTCCATGAACGATTGCCAGTCCAAGCCCGATTCCGCTGGCACGTTGCTTGGCAGAATAAAACGGCTGAAAAATGCGTGAGATATCTTCTTTGGCAATTCCAACACCATTATCGATTATATCCATTTTTATGTGTTCCCTATCTGGATTCGATGTTTTTATCAGTACTTCGGCATTTGTTGTTACTGCTTCCTTAGCATTAACCAGCAAAGCCACGCACACCTGTTTGATCTGGTTGTCGTTGCAAAGAATCAGATCAGAAGTAGCAGCAAAATCAGAATAAAAATGAATGCCCGCAATATGCATTTGGTGCGCCATTAAAGTATACGATTCTTTAAGAATTTGATTTAAGGAATGTTGCTCAAAATTTTCCTGGTCTTTTCGTGAAAAATCGAGCAATCCCCGAACAATATTTCCACAACGTTTTGACTCATTTTCAATTACTTTCAGGTGTTTTAACATCGATTCCTTCGTATCTTCGGGCAAATCGATCTTTGCCAGTTTTTTAGCCACCAACTTGCTGTAAGTAAGAATTCCGGAAAGCGGATTATTAATCTCGTGAGCAACAGACGATGACAATTTACCCAACGAAGTAATTCGCTCAATATGAATAAGTTCATTTTGAATTTCGGCCAACTCTTCCGATTTTCGCTGCACTTTGTATTCCAACTGATGCGACCAGTTTTCCAACTCGCTGTTGGCAGCATCCAAATTATCGAGCATGTTGTTAAATGCCAGCGATACCGAACGCATGTCTTCCAACAGATACGGTTTAATTTCCAGGCGTCGGCTACGGTCGCCTTTCGACACTTCTTCACTAGCCACAATAATTTCATTCAGCGGTTTCTGAATCTTGTTCTTGGTGAAAAATATAAGCAACGAAACCAAAATAATCGTAACCATAATGGCCAGCAAAAAGAATTCGGTTGATGATTTGGTCACGGCCGAATCAAGCTCCGACAATGGCACTTTAATAATAAGTGACCCCAATATCTCTTCATCCTGACTATGTGCGTGACAAGCACTTACATAACACGACTGCTCGTTTAAAATTGGCGTTCGCACCAACAGCTGCCGGTGGCTTTTATCTTTTTGATCGATGTTACAAGGGCTCTTAAAATCGATGATGCGATATGCTTTCTGCGTTGTTGGAAACAAGTCGGAAAAGTTATCATGACAACTCATGCAGTTGGGTCCGTTTTTTACAAGCGAGTCGGCAACAATAGATGTGGAATACACCAAACTATCGCTGTTATCATACATGTTAACTTCATCAATTCCCGGCATAGAATTGATAATATCAAGCGTACTTTGCAGGGCACTTTTATCGTTTTTCAACATTGAATAGTAAAGCGACCCTTCAACAATCGACCCGATATTATCTCCCTGCTGGCGAATTACAGTGCGGAGATATCCTTCGTAAACCGACCTAAAAATCAGACTGTAAGAAATAAACAAAAACAACGATAGTATCGCAATTATATATATTACCCGGGCATATATCGACGAACGAAAACTCAGGTAACGTCGTATAAACTTTGGAATAAAATCCCGCCGTTTCCGGCCGGACGTTGTTTTACTATTATCATCGTTTTTATCCATAACGAGTCAGTCAATCGGTTTTTTATAAGAAACCTCCAAGGTACAAAAAAGAACAAATGATTAACAAGGACTTTTAATATTCAGCTTTGTTATTCCATAAATTCATTTTGAAATTCATTCCAAATTTCGGCATCCAGTTTTGCAAGCGGATTAGGTTCCAGCTCACCACCTTCCTGAAATGCCAAAACGGTTGAAACTCCTGCCTGCCGGGCCAGGTTGATATTCAAAAAATCCTTTAAGCGTGTTATCTCGTCGGTAAACCAGTTAGCGGCTTCGACACCCAGTAAAAATCCAGAAGTTTCCTTTTGCCAATTCTCCGGAACCATTGAATACAGCCAACCAGCGTCGAGCTCATTCGTGCCGGGCACATCACTTTCTCCGGGAGCAAGATTGGCAGCCACAATTTCACCGGACAACGGCGAGTGAACACGGAGTTGCTTTCCTCCCTGCCCAATGAGCGCAAGTACTTCACCTTTTTTAACGGTTTCACCGGTCGATTTTAACGGTTGTATTTCAATTTCACCCAATACATTTTGCAGAAAATCATCCAGCCCTATTTTTGCCTGTCCCGATTTTTCCATGTACATCCAGGTGTGATTCGGACTGAAAAACAGACCTTTCGGAATACGCAAAAAGTTGGTAGTAAGAACGCGAATGCCTTGCTGAATATGCTGAACGACTTCGCTTTTTCGGTTCACCATCACCCAGAAAGGGATCAGTAACAAAAGAAATATGATTACCACAATGTATTCGATTCCTTTTGTATCAAACAGATTTGAATATGTAAATCCTTCCATTTTATTCGCTTTTAAATTGTTAATGCATATTTTTTGCCCACGATGGCGATTCGCGTAACACCGGTAAACGGTTGATCACCCAGCGGAAAATCCATATTTCGGTAAAAATTACGGCCAGGGTAACCACAATTTCCATCCACGACGGAACGTAATGTACGGCAGCATCCCAGCGGAAACCGATCACCGTTACATTCAGGCGGTTGATAATAACGCCCAGCATGGTAATTACCGATGCCACTTTAATTAGTGTAATATTGTTTCGTCGGTAGCTGTAGTAAAATAGTAACATAGGAAGCATCACGAAACCAAGCATTTCAGTAAGATACCAGTAGCCCATCGGCGTACTCAGGTATACCCAGTTTTTGCTGTGCACAAATACCAGTACCTGCAGGAAAAAATAGGCAAATAATGCACCGGTACAAATCTTCGATAATCCACGAAGAATCTTGTGATGCTGATCGTGGTTCTTTTCACTGATCTGATTGCTAAAAACTTTCTGCGTAATCGAGCCTTCGAAGATCACCATCGACAGGCCGGCAAAAATACTGGATACAAAAAACAGGATCGGTATAAACTCGGAATACCACAACGGATGGATTTTTTCCTTCGCCATCAGGTAGAGAGCTCCAAGCCCCGACTGATGAAGAGTTGATAAAGTGATACCAAAAATCACAGCTGCCAAAGTCATTCCCGAGAGAATTTTGCAGGCCCTTTTTGCTCCAAGCCATTCGGCAATGGCAGGCGAAAATTCGATTAATTCGGCAAGCATATACAACAGAAAATGCCAGGCAACCAAAAACAACACCGAGCTGGTTCCGAATCCGTTACCAATTATCGGGTTGATAACATTCCATGGACGCCCCAGATCGAGCAGCAAGGCACCGGCATAAAATACATAGGCCAGAAATCCATTCAACACTGTTACTCTTACAATGGAGCGGTAACTTTTCATGTTCAGGATATAAACCATGAAAGTAACCACGTAGGCACCGCCTGCAAAGGCAACTCCGGTTACCACATCGAAACCGATCCACAATCCCCACGGTACCTCCTGTGTGAGGTTGGTGATTGAACCGATTCCTTTCCAAAAACGGATAACTATCAATCCCAGACCGAGCAGCATTATCGGTATGGAAATGACGTTGAACCAGGTAAACATTTTGCCTTTGGGTTTTAGCTCTCCAAGGAAAAATTTCCAACGGCTCTTTTTTTCTTCGCTTATAGGTACGCTTATGGTATTATTCATGATCTTCAGTTTTAGTTGGTTTATCTTTGGTCGCATCCTGAATTCCCAGCAACATCATGGGCCACAGCACAAATACTGCAGGAACACTGTACAAAAATCCTTTGGTTAACGATGGATACGAAGCTTTTTGAATGCCGGTGTTGAAACCAATTTCTTCGAACGGCACAGGAGACAAATACAAAAATGAAGTTCCTCCGGCTTCGGTTTCACCATAAATATGATCGTAGTAAACATCTGGATTTTCGTTGATCCTTCGTCTGGCTTCAGCAATTAATTCGCGCCGGGTGCCAAATATAATCGCTTCAGCCGGACAGTTTTCCACACAGGCCGGCAGCTTTCCTTCTTCCTGCCGCTCGAAACACATGTTACATTTTGTAATTTTTGGGTTCGGACTGTTGTATTCAAACTTCGGAACATCAAAAGGACACGAAACCATACAATAACGGCAACCCATACATTTATCTTCGCGCCAAATTACCGGCCCGTCCTTGGTTTTGTGCATCGCCTGGGTTAAACAGGCTGCTCCACAGGCAGGATCATTACAATGCATACACTGGCGTTTTACATACACTTCACCAATCGAAGTATCGTAAGCATTTACAACAGTACGCCGGGTTTCATCGGTTTTTCGCACAACACCCATTTCCGGATAATCTTCGGGCTCCGGTAAATTGTGCGCTTCGGCACACGAAAACTCACAGGTTTGGCAACCAATACATTTTGTAGAATCGTACAAAATGGCTTTGAATTCCGTTACTTCTTTGTCGGCAGGTTTAGCCGGTGCATCTTTACCGAAAACAAACGTAGCACCCGTTATTCCCAACGCTTTGAAGAAACTTCTTCTGTTTATACTCATGGTTTGTTACTTTAAATGGTTATTAGGTAATCAGTGTGTATCTGCAGTATTGATAAAATAGTTCTGAAAGTCTTCCCATACTTTGGGCTCAAGATCTTTCAACGGATGAAGCATGAGTTCACCACCTTCCTGAAAGGCAGGCTTACCCTTTTCCAAATTCATGATATTCAATGAACAGGCCAGAAAATCTTTGAGACGACTAAACTCACCGGTTATCCATTCGCGATAGCTATTGCCCATTTTAAAGAATTGAGTTTCTCTCAACCAGTTCGAAGGCTCAATTTTATATATCCAACCTTCGCCATAAGGCTCATTGTTAACAACATACGGATCGGCAACCAAACTTTCATTGATTTCTTTTACCGTTCCTGAAACCGGAGAATTCAGTGTAATCTGTTTCCCGTTGCGAATTAAGGTAACTACCGGCTCCATTCTTTTAACTTTTTCACCCGGACTTTTCATGATCAGGCGGGTATAATTGCCGGTAACATTGGAGATAAAATCATCAACTCCCATTTTTACCCGGCCACCTTCTTCCATAAAAACCCATGTATGCGTTTTATCGAAATACAAGCCATTTGGAAAATCGAGAGAGGCATCGTTTAAAAGTTTTATATACCTTGTTTTATTTAGCAGCGGAGCTTTTGCCTTTTGCTTTCGAATAAAATAGCGAGTAATGGCAAACACTACAAGAAGCACTAAAACAGCCACAACAATCCGGAAAAACGCCGTGGATCTAGTCGTTGCTGTTTCATATTCCGCCATTAAAACAGGAGGTGTAAGCTTTTCCAGATTTGATTGCTTTTCAGAGTGCACTAATTCGGTAAATCCATTCTGGGCTACTAATACTTGACCCGAAGAAGTAATCCAACTCAAAAAGTTGTTTATTTCAACATTCTCAGGGAAAGCAGAAGAAACAGCATATATATTGTATATCATCGAATGCGGATATTTTCCAATCCAAACCGACCGATCAAACTGTTCAAAGCTGGCGTAAATATTTTCGTAATAATCCAGCCGTCCGTTTTTGTTACGGTCGATGGGAAGAAGCGCAATATTTTCAGCAAAATCCTGTTGCTCCAAATCGGCAACTGCCGAGAGCCGGCAAAAGCCAATTGCATTTACATCATTTTTTACGGCTTTTAGGAAATTGGCTTGCGACAGCGCTTCCAACGTATTCACCTGCACAGGATCGACTTCAAGAAATTTTGCTACTGACAGTTTAATTTCCGGTTCATCCAACACATAAAAATTAACAGGTTGTCCATTTTCATTGTCTGCGAATGCGCCCCAGTTTTTGTCTTTATTTTGAAAAACTGTAGCCAGTTCATTGGCAGAAACACCTGTTTCAGCCAACTCTATCGCCAATGGATTTGCGTTATTAAAAACAGTAACAATGACTTCGCGTCCAAGCGTTAGCTGCCACATTTCACCAAAATTTGATGATGCATCAGCTTGTTGCAGAACAATTCCAATCGAGTGGCCTTCTTCAATTTTGCTTTTAATCTCAGCACGGCTGACGGGAGTTAGTTCAAAGTTAAAATCGGTGTTTGTTTGCCGGTATGTTGCTAACCATACCTCAGTAAGGTTTCGCATTTCCGGTGTTGTAAGAATCTTTACTTGCTCATTCATCGCCGGATTTCCGGCATTTTGGCTTCTTGCACCGCCAATAATTAGCAGGAGCAGCGCCACGGTCGTTAAAATCCTGGTTCTCATTGTTGAAATAATTTTATCGTTTTTATTACAGGCTTTGAATCCATTTTCGAATTCTATTCCAGCTAAAAACGTTTAAAGCAACTTTGACACCAATCACCACAACAGCCTAATTATTAGATTATTACGCGCTGATTTGTAATATTTTTAACAAAATAAAGTGTTGAATTTTTAAACAGCTATTTTAATCGAATGATCTTTCACACTGATTCAGTGCACGTTATGCGACTGCTGAATTATTCAACAGGTGTTGTATTTTTCAACAGTACGAAGTAATTAACCCTTATTTCGGGCCAGTTCGAAAGCCTTTATTATAGAAAAATCTTTTATTTAAATACAAAAAGGTGATTTTGTGATCGTAAAAGCATTTTATTGCCAACAAATACCGGAACTGCTTTAACGGTTTCACCAATATCGTTTTCAGCAACTTTCTGAAATGAGTCGCCCGGTTTAATGATCGTACAAAATCCTTTTACATTGATGAAGTAGATATTTCCGCCGGCATAAATGGGCGAGGAATTAAAATTGCCTCTGAGTTTTTCTTTCCAGATCACTTCGCCGGTCATTGCATCCAGACAAGTTACCATTCCGCGGTCGTGAACCATATACATTTTCCCGTCAACAATTACCGGAGTTGGAATTTGCGGCACTTCATCTTCGTACATCCACACCTGGTGTGTTTCGGTTACATCGCCTTCTCCTGTTGGATCGATGGCATACTGTCGGGTAAAATACGGTACGCCGTCTAGAAAAATCCAGCCGGAATTTACAAACACCAGGCCGTTGTAAAACAAAGGCTGACTTACAGTTGAATCGTAACCATATTTAAACGACCAAACTACCTCGCCGGTAGTAACATCGTGCGCAAAACACATGTAAGCCGAATTACTGATTAGCAAATCCCGGTTGTTCACAGTAATTACAATTGGCGTTTGGTACGATTTCCGGTAAACCGGTTCCAGGGTATCATAAATTTCTTTTGGGCGCACACTTTTCCATATCGTTTCACCTGTTTTCTTATCAAGCGCAATTACGTATGGATCTACGGTACCTTCCAAATGTACAATCAATTTATCCTTATAAAGAATTGGCGATGAAGCAGGTCCCTGCATGTGATCGCATGGCATATCGTCGCGTTTCCAGATCACTTCAAAATTTTTGGTATCGACACAGGCTGTTCCAAAACTTCCGTAATGCACATAAACATGTCCTTCATCAACACACGGAGTTGGCGTGGCGTACGAGTTGGTTCCATGAATCCGCTGCGGATCTTCTGCGGTAAATATTGTTTGCTCATTTAGCAATTTACCGGTTTCCAAATCAAAACAAAACAGGTAAAATTCGTGGCCGTCTTTTTCGGCCGAAGTCACCCAAACCCGGTCATCATAAACCACCGGCGACGACCATCCCAATCCTTTTACGGGCACTTTCCAAACTACATTCTCAGTGTCGCTCCAATGCAACGGAGCAGTTTCCACATTGGCGTGTCCATCCATATTCGAACCACGAAAATGGGTCCAGTTTTGTTGCACATTCTGGCACGATACAAAAACAAAAAGAAGAAAAACAAATGCGGTAAAGTTGATTTTTTTGGTCATCATTTTAGGTATAGTTTGTTTGAAATCAAAGTTAACTGAAAAATGGAATTTCAAAAATTTAATCTCTACCTTCATCCCTTTAATTTAAGATCGATAAAAATGACTAAACTGGTACTTTCTATACTTACTCTTGTTTTAACACTCAACGTACTTACTGCACAAAATTCTTTTGATGAAGAAATAACGGTTCGCGTTTTAACCTTCAATATTTTGCACGGTGCAACTACCAAAGGCGATTTTGATTTGGATAAGATCGCATCGGTAATTCAGAACACAAATCCCGACCTGGTTGCCTTACAGGAAGTTGACTTTAAAACCAACCGCGCAAAAAAATACGACCTGGTTACCGAGCTGGGCTGGCGAACTAAAATGGCTCCGTTATTTGGTATTGCCATGCCTTATGATGGCGGCGGATACGGAGAAGGAATTTTGACAAAAATGCCCATTTTATCAAGCCGCAATGTAGCACTTCCCCATTCCCCAAAAAATGAACCGCGGGCAGCACTTCAGGTATTGGTGCAACTGGAATCGGGAGATACAATCAGTTTTATAGGGACTCATTTGGAGCACCAGGAAAACAGCAGCGACCGAATCGACCAGGTAAAAACGATCAATCAAACTTTTACCTCATGCAAATACCCCGCAATTTTAGCCGGCGATTTAAATGCAACACCGAATAGTGAGCCAATCTCAATTCTAAAAAAATACTGGACTGCGAGCGACAAAAAAGGCGCCTTAACTTATCCATCCAATGATCCTGAAATAAAGATCGATTACATATTTTTCAGGCCCGCCGCCAGATGGCAAGTAGTGGAAACAAAAGTTATTTGCGATGAAATTGCTTCCGACCACTGTGCCGTTTTATCCGTACTCAGATTGATAAAATAAGAGAAAATTCTTTCTCCTTACAAAGTATCGTCCTGTCCTACCAACCTTTTCTCTTTTTCGGTGAATTTGATACCAAAACTTTCCAGTTCATCCAAAATCGGTTCATAAATATCGGGATGCGTTGGTATATAGATTCCACGATGGTTGAGTTTATCGGTTAGAAATAATTTGGCTGCAACTGCGAGCGGTAAACCAACGGTTTTTGCCATGGCTGTTTTCTCTCCCGACTCGCCAATTACCACCAACGAGCTGTTCTTCTCCACTTTTTCTTTAGTGTCGCGATCGAGGTATTCAAACTTGTGCCACATCACGATCATGTCTTTATCTTCGGGCATTAACTGCCATTTTTCCGAAAGCAGCTTTTCCATTACCTGGGCAGGCGTTGCACGTTTTAAGCCAATTTTTCGGTTATCAAAGATTCCCAACCACTCAAGCTTCGGGATGATCTCCGAATCCATAGGAATTTGCATCGAATGATACAGTTTCAGATCGACAGTTGCAGGATGGTAATACAAAAAGGAGTTGATAAACTCGCGGTAAGTCATGTCTTCCACATTGTCGATGTAGTGATCGTCGCTGGTAGCTCCCAATTGCACAAACACATTCCACGCCTTACAAAAGCCCGGACGACGTAAAGTACCCCGGAAAACAGTGGGTACTTCCTGCAATCCATATTTATCGATATAACTCAACGAATCGCGGTTGGCATAACCTTCAAACCAGCCATAATCATCAATTTCAATCAACTCAGTTCTGCGAAATAATCGGTTATATGGAATGTATTTCACTTTTCCTTTCTGAATAAATTGTGCAGGTCCGCCCTGCCCTGCCAACACCACATTTCGCGGATTCCAGCTAAACTTGTAGTGCCACGGGTTATCATCCGATTCGGGTGCTACCAAACCACCCGTAAACGACTCAAAAGCTTCCAACTGATGGCCTTCCTTTTTAATCTGGTTGATCACGCGCATGGCTGACATGTGATCCAAACCAGGATCCAATCCGCACTCGTTTAAAAACAACAAGCCTTTACTTTTCACGTCCTCTTCAACCTGTTGTATCTCTTTACTTTCGTACGAAGCGGTAAACAGGCTTTTCGAATATTTCAGGCAAGATTGCATCACCAGTTTATGAAAGCGTGCCGGCAACATCGAAATTACCAGGTCTGCTTCGCGAACCTCCTGATCACGGGCAAATTCATCCCGCACATTTAAAATGGAAAAAGCCAGTTTTAACGATTTTGCCAATTCGCTTTCTTCGGCATCAACAACTTTTATGTGCCAATGATATTTTGATGCACGTTCTGCCAGGTAGGTGAGCAAAAATACGCTCGACCTACCCGCTCCAAAAATTAATATGTTTTTCATATTTTTTAGCTATTAACTGCGAGCCCTGTTATTTATTCATCGGATGACTTCAAGTCATCCGATGAATATCTTCGAACTTCAGGGATTCGTACTTCCTCCTTAAACATTAAACTCAATTCCCTGAGCCAACGGAAGCTCTGTACTGTAATTTATTGTGTTGGTCTGGCGTCGCATGTAGGCTTTCCAGGCATCGGAACCCGACTCGCGACCACCACCCGTTTCTTTCTCGCCTCCAAAAGCGCCGCCTATTTCCGCACCCGAAGTTCCAATATTTACATTGGCAATTCCGCAATCCGATCCTTCATGCGACAGGAATTTTTCGGTTTCCAACATGTGTGTTGAAAAAATTGCTGATGACAAACCTTGCGGCACATCGTTGTGTAAACGAATTGCCTCATCCAGTTCCGAATAACGTATCATATAAAGCAATGGCGCAAAAGTTTCATCCTGAACGATTTCGAAATGATTTTCTACCTCGGCGATACCTGGAGTAACAAAACAACCTGATTCATATCCTTCTCCCGTTAACACTTCTCCACCGATCAACAGTTTTCCGCCTTGTGCTTTTACCTTTTCGATGGCTGTGAGATAAGTATCAACAGCCCAACGATCAACCAGCGGGCCAACCAGTGTTTTTTCATCCAGGGCATGACCAATGGGTAACTGCTCGTAAATGGCGATCAAACGGTTTTTAAAATCTTCATAAACCGAATCGTGAACGATAATGCGGCGCGTGGAAGTACAACGCTGACCGCAAGTTCCCACCGCGCCAAAAACAACTGCACGAAGCGCCATTTCAAGATCGGCTTCAGGAGTGATAATTATGGCATTGTTTCCGCCAAGCTCCAAAATGGTTTTTCCCAAACGCTGACCGACAAGACCGCCAACCTTTTTACCAATTTTTGTTGAACCGGTAAACGATACCAACGGAATATTTTTGTCACTGAAAAACTCGTCGCCTAATTCGCGCGAACCAGCTGCTACCAGATTCAAAACCCCTTCAGGAATAGCATTTTCTTTTAAAACTTTTGCAACGATGTTGTGCACTGCAATAGCACACAAAAATACTTTTGATGAAGGTTTCCAGATTACTACATCGCCGGCCACCAAGGCGATCATAGCATTCCAGGCCCAAACGGCAACCGGGAAGTTAAAGGCCGAAACCACCCCCACAATTCCAAGTGGATGATACTGGTCGTACATGCGGTGTTTTTCGCGTTCCGAATGCATGGTAAAACCATACAACTGACGCGACTGACCAACTGCAAAATCGCAGATATCGATCATTTCCTGCACTTCGCCCAAACCTTCCTGGTAAATTTTACCCATTTCGTATGAAACAAGCTTTCCAAGCGGCTCTTTATATTTTCGAAGTTCCAGACCGATCTGGCGCACGATCTCGCCACGTTTTGGAGCCGGCACCATTCGCCACACTTTAAAAGCGTCTTTTGCTTTTTCCACCACTTCGTGGTAGTCGGCAGCAGTGGCCTGATTAACGCTTGCAATCAATTCCCCGTCCGATGGCGAAAACGATTCAACCACTGCACCGGACGTTGTTTTCCATTCAGTTCCGGTGCAAACACCATTATTTACTTCACTGATTCCTACCTGTTTTAATTCTTTTGAGATATCAATTTTCATTGTACTTATTTTATGTTGTTTATAATAATCTTAATCAATTTTCAAGATTGCTTCAGTCGTCTTGCCTCCTCCCTCGCAATGACGTTTTCTCCGGGAGGGGTGATGCTGCTCAATCCGTCATTGCGAACCGACTTAGGAGGTGAAGCAATCTAAAACTTTTCCAATACCATTGAAACTCCTTGCCCAACGCCAACACACATAGTGCAAAGGGCGAATGTTGAGTTTGATTTTTGCAACTGATAAATTGCTGTGGTAACCAAACGCGCTCCCGACATTCCCAACGGATGGCCTAGTGCAATTGCTCCGCCTAGTGGATTCAATCGCGGATCATCGTCTGCCATTCCAAACTCACGAATACAGGCCAGCGATTGTGCTGCGAATGCTTCGTTCAATTCAATGATGTCCATCTGGTCCAGACTCATTCCCAGTCGTTTTAAAAGTTTATTGGTAGCCGGTACCGGGCCAATTCCCATGGTTCGTGGTGGCACACCGGCAGCCTGAGTACCCAAAATTCTGGCCTTCGGAGTTAGATTAAACTTCTTAACTGCAGCTTCCGATGCTACAATTACAGCCGCCGCACCATCGTTAATTCCCGAGGCGTTACCTGCTGTTACCGTTGTTCCCGGGCCATAAACCGGATTTAATGACGCCAGTTTTTCAAGCGAGGTCAGCCTGGGGTGTTCATCCTTTTCAAAGATTACCGGGTCTCCTTTTTTTTGCGGAACAGAAACCGGAATTATCTCATGGGCAAGTGCTCCATTCTTTTGCGCTTCGGCCGTTTTCAGCTGACTGTTGTGTGCAAAACGATCCTGGTCTTCGCGACTGATCTTAAATTCTGTTGCCAGATTTTCGGCCGTGCAGATCAATGGATCAGTTCCATATTTTTCCTGAAACTTGTTGTTTACAAAACGCCAGCCGATGGTGGAGTCATATATTTCTGCATCTCGGGAAAAAGCCTGCGTAGCTTTTGGCATTACCAATGGCGACCGCGACATATTTTCGGCGCCGCCGGCAATCATCAGCTCTGCCTCACCGGCTTTTATAGCCCGCGCAGCCATTCCAATGGCTTCCATTCCTGAAGAACACAAACGGTTTACTGTTACTCCCGGAACCGACTCCGGCATGCCGGCTAAAAGCAGGGCCATTCTTGCAACGTTTCGATTGTCTTCTCCTGCCTGATTAGCACAGCCCATTATTACATCATCAAAAGCTGTCGGATCGATCTGATTGTTACGTTCCAGCAAAGTTTTTATGGGAATTGCCGCCAGATCATCTGCTCTGATCGCGGACAGCGAACCTCCGTATTTTCCAACCGGCGTGCGTATTGCATCGCAAATAAACACTTCATTCATATTTTAGATTTTAGTATCGAGACTTTGAGTAGTGAGATGAAATAGGCAAAAAACAAAATGACGGTTGGCAATTCATCAATCTGCACCTTGCTATTCTCAAATCATTATTCGTTAATCTCAAATCGTTAATCATTGTTTAGTTTTTCAATTTTTGGTTTAAAAGCTTTAAAAGCCCTGAATAACCCTTCTGTTAACTGATCGATTTCCTTACGTGTCATTACCGTTGAAAGCATACACGAGAAAGTGTTGATCATTAGCGTATTTTCTTTGTAATACATGTAATCCAGCAATTCATTAATCAGCTTTTTACCCTCTTTATCCAGGTAAGCCTCGCGGTATGTTGTAGGTGGATAAGGACGAAGATGCATCCGAAACATCGAACCGGCACCGGTTACAGCAACCGGCACATCGGCGAGTTTTATCACTTCGCGAATCTGTTTAACTGCTACATCTGCAAGTAGATTTAGCTGCCTCACCGCTTCTTCATCATAGTATTTCATCGCCTGGTAACCGGCAGTCATGGTTATGGGATTTGCCGAGAATGTTCCGGAATAAGGCAACAAAAGATTCTTTTCATGCGGATCAAAAACCTGCATCACATCGGCTCTTCCGGCCACCGCACCAACAGGAAATCCGCCACCGATTATCTTCCCAAGCGAAGTAAGATCGGGTTTCACCGAATAATTCTCCTGAGCCCCGCCATAATTTACACGAAACGTTACCACCTCATCAAAAACCAGTAAAGCCTCGTTTTTCCTTGTCCAGGCATAAAGCGCTTCTATAAAATCATTGTTACCGGGAACCAAACCTACGCGGTGAGGAACAGGATCAACAATAACACAGGCGATATCTTCCGCATGTTTATCCAGAATGTTCAGCGTTCGTTCAATGTTGTTGTATGGATAAATAACCACGTCTTTGGTGACACATGGAGGTGTTCCATGAGCAAGCGGCACACTACTCGGCTGATCTTCCTTCCCCCAGTTCGATGGATCTGCCATTTGACTCACCTCGGCAAAATCGTAAGTACCATGATAAGCACCTTCGGCTTTTGCAATTTTTGGCCGGCCGGTAAACGCCCTCGATGCTTTTATCATAGCCATTACCGCTTCGGTACCCGAATTCATAAACCGAATACGCTCAAAACTTTGTACGCGTTCGATCAGGTGGGTGGCAAAAGCCACTTCAATCTCGGAAGCAAGCGTGTAAGCAGTTCCTTTTTTTAGCTGTTCGATAACTGCATCGATAATTGGTGGGAATGAATGACCATGAATCAAAGCTGCCATATTATTGGCAAAATCGGTACGAACTGTACCGTCAATATCGGTAATGTAACAGCCCGAAGCGCTGTTGGCATAATTCGGATACGGCATCCGAAAAACGGTATTCCGGCTTACACCGCCACTTATAACCTGGCGCGCCTTGTTATATATTTCTTCGCTATTTTCTTTTTTATCCATCTTTTTGTACTTACGGTTTTAATCCTGATGCAAAGTTGCATCGGTATGTTCTTGCAAAAAGTCGAAACTTACTCCCGGAGCGAGTTCCCTCACGTAAAGCTGTTTATCTCTGACATCAATTATTGCAAAATTGGTGTAGATACGACTCACCAAATTTTTCCCCGTTAGAGGGTAAGTGCACTGTTTTACAATTTTCGATTCGCCGGTTTTGGTTGTGTGTTTTGTAATGACAAAAATGGTTTTTACACCGGCCACCAAATCCATGGCACCGCCCACTGCGGGAATATCATTTGGATTTCCGGTAGACCAGTTGGCCAGATCGCCTTCTTCCGAAACCTGGTAAGCACCCAGGACACAAATATCGATATGGCCGCCGCGTATCATGGCAAAGCTGTCGGCATGATGAAAATAAGCCGCCCCGGGAATGGCTGTTACATATTTTTTTCCGGCATTTACCAGCTCCGAATCTTCATTACCAACTTCAGCAATCGTTCCCATTCCGAGCAAGCCATTTTCGGTATGATAAATCACTTCACGCCCTTCGGGTATAAATCCGGCAACCATTTCAGGAATACCAATCCCGAGATTTACATACGCACCATCGTGAATGTCCATGGCCACTTTTTGCGCCATTTCGCCGGTGCTCCAACCTCTATTATTATTGTCTGATTCCATGGTACTTTACATTTTCGGCAACCAGTTTCGATTCATCAGCGGGATTAGGAATTTCCACTACTCGATGAACAAAAATTCCCGGTGTTACCACATGTTCCGGATTAATACTTCCAAGTTCAACCACCTGTTTGGCTTGAACAATAGTCGTTTTTGCAGCCATACACATAACCGGCCCAAAATTGCGGGCAGTTTTATTGTAGATCAGGTTGCCGTATTTATCGGCCGTAGCACATTTCACCAAAGCAAAATCGGCTTGAATAGCTTCTTCCATTACGTATTGCCGGCCATTAAACTCGCGTATTTCTTTGCCTTCTGCCAAAGGAGTATTTACAGTTGTAGGCGTATAAAATGCCGGAACTCCTGCGCCTCCTGCACGAATGCGTTCGGCTAAGGTTCCCTGCGGCACCAGTTCCAATTCAATTTCGCCGGCCCGGTACAACTCGGGAAAAACAACTGAAATTGCGGTTCGTGGAAAAGAGCAGAGAATCTTTTTTACCTGCCGGTTTTCGATAAGTGCTGCCAAACCAACATGTCCGCTTCCGGCATTGTTACTCACAACGGTCAGGTCTTTTGCCCCCTGATCAACCAGCGCGTGAATCAATTCTACCGGGCTACCGGCTTCACCAAAACCACTGATCATTACGGTTGCTCCGTCGAAAATTCCGGCAACCGCTTCTTTTGCCGAATTCACGATCTTGTTAATCATGACTCACCGTTTTTAACGATTCCTTTCTTAATGCTTCTTCCAGCCTGCCTTCAATCTCTTCCAGTTCATCTTCGTAGAAATATTTGTCGGCCTTATAAGGCTTTAATTTTTCTATCGTATTTTCCTGCTCGTCGTATTCAGCAAAATATACGCGGTCCATCCACTCCATGTTCCGGGCTTCGTTAAATTTGAGTACAAACACTTTTTCACCATCAATCTCAGTTGTCCCCATTAATGAAGTTTTTCCGGCAGAAGAAGTCATGGTGATATAACGCGACGGACGATTTATCGAAGCCAAACCTCGATACACCTTATTGAATACTTTCGAGATGTCGGCTAAAGGTGCTGTAAAATGATGATGCTCGCCGGTTGGCCGTGCACAGTACATCGAATGGAAACCGATTCCAACCATGGCCAGAACATTGCCCAAATCGATCCAGTTTTGTGCCGAACGATCTACATCTACTTTCCCATTTTCATCCTTATACAAACTAATGGTGTTCATAATCGGACTTTGGCTCTTCACTTTAATTCCGTATTTTTTTAGTCGCTGAATGGCGACAATTGCCCCAGGATTCAGGATTTCGCGCGGTGTTGATGTGTGTGACATCCAAACTACCTGAATACCATTTTCAACGGTCATGCTCAGCAGTTCCAGTATTTCTTTAAACTGATCGGTAAGCAAATGCTCAGGATGAAAGGTGATAGCCCTTGAACCGATCCGAAGCGTACGGATATGTAAAAGCTCGTCATCTTCCAGAATTGGTATGAGGTATTCCTTTAAACGCCTGTAAGAAATGTACCCCGCATCTCCTCCTGTAATTAATATGTCAGTTACTTCTTTGTGCTTTTTCAGGTAATTGTGCACCTGGCTGATATCGCGCTGCACAAACATATCCTCATCGCCACGCACCTGTGCATGCCGAAAACAATAGGTACAAAAAGCAAAACAGTTTTGTGTTCCGGCATCCAGAATCAGTTTTATTGGCGGGTATTTATGCTGGCTACCTTCCAGAATTTCTATTTGCCCCTCTTCGTTATAAAAAAAAGGTTTGTTGAGTTTCTGTTTTCCGTCGTGCGGATTGGTTTTTAACTGGTAGGCTTCAACAACTTTCCGCCGTTCTTCGTCATTGCCGGCATCCAGGTATTTCTGTACATCCGCTTTGTTAATCATATCCGGTTGCGGAAATACCAGGTAATAATTCGGATCGTTTTTATAGTTGCTCCAATCGATGGTATTCAGAATATGTTTGGTGGCCATAAAACGGTAAACTTCAAGGAAAAACTCGCGTTCCTTAATGCGGTCAAGCACTACCTCATTTGCTTTCAATACATGTAAAATTTCGCGAAAACCGTTTAATCCGGAGTAATGTGTTTTTCCTTTAAAAAGAGGTTCCTTTTGTTTTGAAAATTGGGAATACTGAGGATAACATTTTTGTAAACGCCGAATTAAACCGACAGGCAAAAGTTTCTCGATATTAATGGTTTGTATTGTTTCGGGCGTAAAATCGTAAGCACGCATCATTTGATCAATATTTAATGATTCTCTCGCACTATTCATCTCGTTAAGTATTATAATTTGTAACTGAAAAGTCTGAAAAACACTCAATAGCACATACATAGTTGTATACGAACCATGTAGTACGGCTGTTGCGCTTCATTCCGAATCCGTCTTATCGACACACCGATTTGAAAGGAATTAATACCGAAAAAAGTATTGACAAGCGTCAATAAGAGTTATGGAATAGAAATAACTGCGGTTGCAGCTAATGTGAAACCGTATCATCATCGAGGCACTCCGGCATGCCAAGATAGAAGAATACAGGACATGAATACGATTGTACCATGTGCACAATTTATAAAAATTTGAACCAGAAGCCCATGATTTTTACCATAATTTATAAAAATGGTAGATATCATCTTTTGTTCAGTAAATTTTTAGCAACTTAAGGGGCTGAAAAAAAGAAGTTTATTGCATCAACTAAAAATCCTTTTTTTTGATCAGGACAATAAATTCAGATAAAAACCAGGGCGAAAATTATCGAACGAATTCTTATAATTTTCGTTTGAATAATTGGAAACAAACAGAAAACAGAAAAATGAAAGTATTATTACTTGGCGCCGGAATGGTGGCCAAACCACTTGCCGATTATATTCTTGACAACCAAATAGAATTAACCATTGCCAGCCGCACAATTGCAAAAGCCGAAAAATTATTAAGAAACCGCGCCAACGGCAAAGCCACGCAATGGACCACCGATGATCTTACTCAACTTGATCAGCTAATTGCATCGCACGATTTAACCGTAAGTCTGCTGCCTTACGCACATCATGTAACGGTTGCCAAATTGTGTATAAAGCACAAAAAAAATATGGTAACCACATCATATGTGTCAGACGAAATGAAAGCTTTGGATACAGAAGCTAAAAACGCAGGAATTATCATTCTGAACGAGATTGGTGTTGATCCGGGTTTTGACCACATGACTGCCATGCGAATTATCGACAAGGTGAAAGACAAAGGTGGCAGGATTAAAGAATTTTACTCGTTATGCGGTGCATTGGCTGCTCCCGAAGAAGCTGACAATCCGTTTAAATACAAATTTTCATGGTCGCCAAAGGGTGTGATTATGGCCGGAAATAACGGCGCAAAATATTTAAAAGGTGGAGAAGTTATTGAGCTCCCCACTGAAAATCTTTTTAAAAATCCACTAAAAATTGATTTCCCCGAAATTGGAGAGATGGAGGTATACCCAAATCGCGATTCGTTGGCATACATCGATCTGTACGGATTAAAAGATGTTGAAACCATGTACCGCGGAACTTTCCGTTACCCCTACTGGTGTGAAATTATGGATGCCATAAAAACACTTGGATTGGTTACGTACGACAAACAAAATTTTGCCGGAAAAACCTACAAAAAAATTATGGCACGCCAGCTGGATGTTTATCCGGCAAACATTAAAGAAAAAGCTGCTGAGCGACTGCGGCTGCCAATTGACAGCCCGGCTATTTTAGCAATGGAATGGTTGGGTCTTTTCAGCGATTATATGGTTGCAATGGACGAAGGCTCCAACTTTGATATGGTTACCGACCTGATGTTCAAAAAAATGATGTTGCCCGAAGGTGCCCGCGACATGGTTATTATGCTTCACTCGTTTTTGGTTGAAAATGCCGATGGAAGCACTGAAGTTGTTAAATCGCGGCTGCTTGATTTTGCCACTAAAGAAGATACATCGATTGCGAGAACTGTTGGGTTACCGGCAGCCATTGCAGTTAAAATGATCCTGGATGAAAAGGTTACCGACAAAGGGGTTCAAATTCCGGTTTCGAAAAGTATTTACGAGCCTATTTTAACAGAACTGGAGAAACTCGGCATTACCATGAAAGAAGAATGGGGAGTGAAAGAGTCTGCCAAAATCAGTTGCTGATATAAATCAGAGGATAATACCAGGAAAACAAAAGCCCGGCCAGTAGATTAAATTCAAAGCGTATAGCATACTTATTGTTCCTTTCTGAACAAGTTTGCGAAAGCCATAGCAAACGGGCAACGAAGTTTTTTGTATTTTTCCCCAATTAATTTCTACCTCATGGAAACAAGCAAAAAGATTTATATTTTCTTAATCCTTATCACAATTGTTGTGGTTTGTATTTATGCCCAGTCAATTATTATCCCGTTTATTTTGGCCATTCTGTTTTGGTTTCTTATCCGGGTAATTAAAAAGTTACTGGTGAAAGTGAAATTCATTGGCCACATGCCCAAATGGATCATCACCCTGTTTTCAGCATTGGTATTGATTGGCTTTTTGACACTGGCCGTTACCATGATTTCGAAAAACATTAAAACGCTGTCGACTACCCTACCGGTTTACGAAGCCAACGTAAATAAAATAGCCCAGCAGATCAACCAGCAATTTGATATCGACCTCATGAATATGGCCGGAAATTTTGCTAAAGACCTGAACTTCGGGAGCATTCTTTCATCGCTGTTAAGTACCTTAACTGGGCTGTTTGGTAACGCATTTACCGTGTTACTTTATCTTTTGTTTTTATTGCTGGAAGAGCCAATATTTCCTAAAAAGCTAAAAGCAATGTACCCTGACAAGAAACGTCATGAGCATGTAAAAAAACTGGTTGATAAAATTGATCACTCCATTGGAAACTATGTGGCACTGAAAACCCTGACCAGTCTCTTAACCGGTTTTCTGAGTTATTTCGCCTTACTTTTTATTGGTATCGATGCACCTGTTTTCTGGGCGTTTCTGATCTTTGTTCTCAATTTTATTCCAACTATCGGATCATTGATTGCCACAGCATTTCCGGCAATATTTGCGATCCTGCAATTTGGCGAATTAACTCCGGGAATATTAGTCCTTACAATTGTTGGCGCCATCCAAATGGTAGTTGGAAACTTCATTGAGCCGAAACTAATGGGAAACACGCTAAACATCAGCCCGCTGGTTGTATTTCTAACACTGGCCATTTGGGGCGTAATCTGGGGTATTTCAGGTATGTTGCTAAGCGTACCAATCACTGTTATACTGATCATTATAATGTCGGAATTTCCTGGAACACGACCGTTTGCCATTTTATTAAGTCAGCGCGGCACCATTAACGAATAAAACCTGTTTGTATAAAGATGAAACAACCACTTGTAGCTCCAAAAACCGGAGATTCTGATCCGGAATTACAACAACTAATCGAGTTTTACGAAGAGACGCTTGGCTTCTGCCCCAACAGCGTAAAAACCATGCATCACCGGCCACGTATTGCCTATGCATTTATCGAAATGAACAAGGCAGTTATGGAGAATCAGGGACGTGTTACCAGTGCATTAAAACGAATGATCGCATACATCAGCAGCAATGCTGCAGGCTGCCGTTATTGCCAGGCGCATGCCATTCGTGCTGCAGAACGTTATGGTGCAGAACAGGAAAAACTTGACAATATCTGGGACTACAAAACACACACAGCTTTTTCGGAAGCTGAACGGGCCGCTCTGGATTTTGCATTTGCAGCATCCATTATACCAAATAGTGTTGATGACCAAATTGCAGAAAATTTAAGAACATACTGGAGTGAAGGTGAAATCGTGGAAATAACCGGAGTAGTTGCTTTATTTGGTTATCTCAACCGTTGGAACGACTCTATGGGAACCGAAATTGAAAGCGGAGCAATAGACTCGGGGGAGAAACTGCTTGGCAAAAAAGGTTGGAATACAGGGAAGCACACGTATTGATAATACCGTTGCAGACCTGTCATCTGTCAACAATTTTTTCCTTTCATTTTTCCAACTTTGTACTTCTAAATTTTTAGATAATGAAAACATTAGCAGCGTTAAAACCACAGCCTCTTTTTAATTATTTCGAAGAGATTTGCCACGTACCACGGCCATCGAAAAAAGAGGAAAAGATAAGACAATATTTACTCGATTTTGCCCATGAAAACAAACTGGAAGCACACACCGATAAAATTGGGAACGTAGTAATTAAAAAGCCTGCCAGCAAAGGAATGGAGCAGGCTCCAACTGTTATTCTGCAAACGCACATGGACATGGTTTGCGAGAAGAATTCGGATAAAATTTTTGATTTTGATAACGACGCCATTGAGCCGATCATAGTTGACGGTTGGGTAAAAGCCAACGGAACTACATTGGGTGCCGATTGCGGGATTGGTATTGCAGCCCAACTGGCTGTACTTACATCAAAAGAAATAAAACACGGCCCTATTGAATGTCTGATAACTGTTGATGAAGAAACAGGATTAACCGGTGCTTTTAACCTGCAACCCGGCTTTTTATCGGGCTCGGTTTTGCTGAACCTCGACTCGGAAGACGAAGGTGAGCTGTTTATCGGTTGTGCCGGCGGAATTGACACACTGGCTACTTTTAATTACCAGCAGAAAGAGACAGACAAAAACTCAATAGCTCTGAAAATTTCAGTTAGCGGACTTTTGGGAGGCCACTCAGGTGACGATATTCACAAAAACCGAGGAAATGCCAACAAAATCCTCAACCGCTTTTTGTGGAACTGGAACGAGGATTTTGAAATCCGTCTCGCAGAATTTGACGGAGGTAATTTGCGTAATGCCATTGCCCGCGAAGCATTTGGAATTATCACTATTCCTGCTGATAAAAAAGAGAATGTGTTGGCTTCATTCAATAAAATGGCTGCTTCTATAAAAGATGAATTTCAGTATGCTGAGCCAAAACTGGAAATCAGTTGTACAGAAACCGAACTACCAACTTTTGTTGTTGATACCGATACGCAGAACAAACTTTTAAATGCCATTTATGCCTGTCCACATGGTGTAATGGAAATGAGCTCACGTATGGAAGGGATGGTAGAAACCTCAACAAACCTGGCTTCGGTAAAATTTACCAACGACAGTAAAATAGTGGTAACTACCAGTCAGCGAAGTGAAATTGAAGGACGTAAATATTACGCCGCCGAAACCGTAAAATCAGTTTTTAGCCTTGCCCGAGCAACTGTAATACACAGCGACGGTTATCCGGGCTGGACTCCAAATACGGATTCTGACATTTTAAAAACCACCGTTGAATCTTATAAAAAATTGTTTGGTGTTGAGCCGGTTGTTCGCTCAATTCATGCCGGACTGGAATGTGGTTTATTCCTTGAAAAATACCCGCACTTGGATATGGTCTCATTTGGCCCGACCATACGCGGTGCTCATTCGCCCGATGAACGGCTTGACATTTCAACCACTGAAAAATTCTGGAAACACCTGGTTGATGTGCTTGAAAATATAAAATAGAATTCAAAAAAAAGGAGCTTCAAATGAAGCTCCTTTTTTATTCTTTATTAAAATAAAATGATCGTAATGCAATGTTGGTTCCTGAACTATCAGGATTATTCCGCTCAACAATTCGGATTTGCAGTGTGTGCTTTCGGTTTTTCAAATCCTTATCCAGCGTAAAACCTTTTAATGTCGCATCTGGCTTTTTTGAATAAACATCCAATTCAAACCAGGGCTGTCCGTCAAGGCTGTATTCAACTATTCCCGAATTGTTATCCGTGTAAACCAAAATTCCAACCGCAGTTCCTTTAAAACGGAATTTGATAATCTCCCCCGGATAATCCCCTTTTAGCACATTCTCTTCCGAAACGTTTGTCATCTCCCAGCCTTTTATGGGCTTTGGCGGATCGGGCGATATAAAAACCGGGTTTGGAAAATCTTTCCCGTCAACCAAAGTTGATACTTCCTGGTCGGTTTGTGCCTGTGTAGTTAAACCCAAGACTAGCAATAAAAAGATCCCCACTATTCGCATGATTCAGATGATTTGAAAAGCTGAAGGTAACAATTTCATTCTTTCCATTCAATTTTTTCCTTCCAGTCGCGTCGTCCCGGCGAAGGGAAATCCATCATTACCTGGCCAACGTAGAAGAAACCCAAACTTTTTTGGTTATTTTTCAGCTCCAGCAATTCGTCAAACAGCTCTATAAAAGCGGGTGTTGCCCAAAATGCAGCCAATTCCATTTCGGTCGCTGTTAACCACATATTTTGCACGGCCATTGATACTGCTGCAATTTCCTCCCACTCCGGCAAACGCCCGGCCGAATCGGGTTGCAAAATTACAGCAATGGCTACCGGCACTCGCTCGATGGTAGATGCAAACTTTTCTATTTTCTCCGTAGCAACCGGATAACCTTCCTTTTGCTTTTCAAGCAGCAAAGACTTCGCGTCAGCAGCCAGTTTGGCTTTTGCTTCGCCACGGTACACTTTAAACCGCCAGGGTTCTGTTTTTTTATGATTGGGTGCCCAGTTGGCACTTCTTAGCAACTCCTCAATAGATCCGTTTGGCAAGTCCTTTTTGGCAAATAAACGTGGCGGTGTCGCTCTTCGGTTTTTTATAATTTCGGTAACTGACATATAGTTTTTTTAAGAAAAACAGATTTCCCTAAAAAAAGTTGAATACTATGTTAGTTGAAAGTTGCCCGATGAAAAACTCGATTCAAATTAATTTGAACAAGACTAAGAATACCTCACAAGTAACAGATTTCTCTCCGTCAACTGACGGATCGAAATGACAGCAAATTGTAGCTGAGACTGTAAACTGAGACTGCTAACTACTCCTCGTCCTTGGTATACCCCAGAATTTTGAACATTTCCTCTGCCGACTGCTCGTTACGATACACATAATCGAAGAAATTACCTTTCTCGTCACGATCGATAATTACATGTTTTGGTGCAGGAATCAAACAGTGTTTTATTCCGCCGTAACCACTAATGGCATCCTGGTAGGCGCCGGTGTGAAAAAATCCAAGATACAGCGGCTCCTTATCATCGTCGGAATAAGCAGGAAGCAAAACCTCCTGGTTAAAGTCTTCCGAGTTGTAATAATCCGAATGATCGCAGCTGATACCTCCAATATTGGCACGTTTGTATTCGTTGTTCCATTTGTTGATAGGTAGCAAAATAAACTTCTCGAATATCGACCACGAATCCGGAATGGTGTTCATTAAACTGTTGTTAATGATGTACCAGCTTTCGGTATCGTTTTGCTGTTTTTGCTCCAGCACCTCGAAAATGATCGCCCCACTTTCGCCAACGGTATATTTTCCGAACTCGGTGTAAATGTCCGGATCGGGCAAATTTTCAGCCGAGCAGGCCGTTTTAATATTCGAAACAATTTCCTTGATCATGTACTCGTAGTCGTACTCAAAACCCAAGTGGTTACGAATTGGGAAACCTCCACCCAGGTTAAACGAATCGAGTGAGTCGCACTGCTTTTTCAGCTCCACGTAAAGCTTCATCGCTTTTTGGAATTCGCCCCAGAAATACAGACTGTCTTTAATTCCCGAATCAACAAAAAAGTGAAGCATCTTTAATTCGATGTTTTTCTTTCCTTTGATTTGCTTCTGGAAAAACTCTGGAATATTGGTGTGTCTGATTCCCAAACGCGAGGTGTAATAAGCCGACTGCGATTCCTCGTTAATCGCCATTCGGATACCCACTTTTACCTTTTCACCATTAGCTAGTTTTTCAATTCTTTCCAGCTCGTTAATACTATCCAATACAATAATATTATTCTTAAAACCAAGGCGTTGCAATTCAATAATTTTCGAAAGGTATTCCTGTGTTTTATAGCCGTTGTGAATGATTTTCCGGTTCTTATCGATTTTTTTATCCTTAAAAAGATGCAGGATCAGATCGATGTCGTACGATGATGAAGTTTCGAGGTTTACATTGTGTTTTAAAGCCTCGTTAACCACGTGCGAAAAGTGGTTACATTTTGTACAATAACAATAATAATATTTGCCGTTATAATTGTTCTTTTTAATGGCCTTATTAAACAGGTTACGCGATTTTTTTATTTGTTCCCCAATTTTCGGCAGGTATATAAACCTAAAAGGGGTACCGTATTTTTTAATTAGATATTTTAAAGAGATTCCGTGAAAGGTTAACGAATCACCTCTTAGATCAAAGCCTTCCTGAGGGAAGTAGTAGCTTTGCTCAATCAAATCAAAATAAGTATTCTTCATCTACGTAGCCATATAAATTATTAGTGTTTTTGCATTTTTTTCAAACCGCAAATAAAAATATTTTTTTCGAATAATTACGACATAAAATGAAATCTGCCCAAACACTCACCTATTTTAATGTTTCCAACAATTGGAAACGTTCTTTCAAAGTAAAAAAATAAGTAGCACCAATCAAAATTAACCGGCCAAACAACTGAGTTTATAAATAATCCGGGCGGCTACTCTGGCATCCCATTCCGCATTTCCGGTTTCGCACACGTCAAAACCAATAATGCGGCGACCACTCTTTAAAATCTTTTTAAACAAATAAACAACCTGGTTGTATTCGAGCCCACCCGGCACAGGCATTCCTGTTTGCGGGCAAAGTTTCGGGTCCAGGCCGTCAACATCAATACTAATGTAAATATTACCGGGTAATTCGCTTATAATTTCGTCGCATTGCTCATCCCAGTTTGCCCCGTTAAATTGCTCCTCTTTCAGCTTTTGATCGAAATGCACTTCAATGCGGTCGTTATTTTCTGCCAATTGAACTTCCTCATCGCAGCAATCCCGAATTCCAACCTGCACCAGTTTTTTGATTTCAGGCATTTGCACGGCATTATAAAAAACAGAGGCATGCGAATAAGTGAACCCTTTATTGGCTTTTCGCAAGTCGGGGTGTGCATCGATCTGAATCACACCAAAACGCTCGTATTTCTCCGACAGTGCTGTTAAATATCCGAGCGGAGTACTGTGATCGCCACCAATCAATCCCACAATTTTACCGGCATCAAGCAGTTTTTTGGTTTCACGATACACAAAAAAATTCATCGCCTCACACTGCTCGTTTATCTCAGCCAGCGTTTGTTGCATTTCCGCATTCTCAGAAACAACTCCCCCATTCTCTAAAAAATCGATATAAAGTGAAGCTTTTGACCGAAGCTGATTTCTAATTTTCATAACCGCATCGCTCACCGGCTGAAAATAAATTCCCCGTTTCCAGGCATCTTGTACATCCAAATCGAATAAATTAAGCTGAAACGAAGTTTCCAGAATTTTTTCCGGCGCCTCTGCAGTTCCCTCACCAGCTGAAACCGTAACATCCCAGGGTACTGAAAACAGTACTACTTCGGCTGTTTTTTCAGTAAACGGAAGCCCAATAAAATTGCCGTTTTTCAGCCCCACGCCATTTGGATTAAAATCTTTATTTTCGAGCGTCTCACTCATCAAAAAAAATGCTTAATTTGTCTCTGATTTTTTGTAATCTTCACACGAAATTACGATATTCATGTGAATATGTTTTAAGTTATTGAATTAAAATGATTGAATAAGAAAATGAGTAAAGTTTTAATAATTGGAGCAGGAGGTGTTGGCCGTGTGGTTGCCAGCAAATGTGCGGATAACCCGGAAGTTTTTTCAGAAATTTTATTGGCCAGTCGTACCGTTTCTAAATGCGATGTAATTGCAAAAGAAGTTGGTAAAGGCAGAATAAAAACGGCCTCGTTAAATGCCGATAATGTTGCCGATACTGTTGCACTGATCAAAGAATTTCAACCGGAACTGGTTATCAATGTGGCACTTCCTTACCAGGATCTTCCGATTATGGATGCCTGCCTCGAGACCGGTGTAAATTACCTCGATACTGCCAATTACGAACCTAAAGACGAAGCTAAATTCGAATACAGCTGGCAGTGGGCTTACCACGATCGTTTTAAAGAAAAAGGCATTATGGCTGTGTTGGGTTGCGGATTCGATCCGGGCGTAACAAGTATTTATACGGCCTACGCAGCCAAACATCATTTTGATGAAATGCATTACCTTGATATTGTAGATTGCAATGGCGGCGACCATGGAAAAGCATTTGCCACCAATTTTAACCCGGAAATTAATATTCGCGAAATCACACAAAACGGACGTTACTGGGAAAACGGACAATGGGTAGAAACCAAACCTTTTGAGATTAAACAGGCTTTGAATTACCCGAATATCGGTGCAAGAAACTCATACGTTCTTTACCACGAAGAGCTGGAATCCTTAACCAAAAACTTCCCAAGTTTGAAACGTGCGCGTTTCTGGATGACTTTTGGCGACGAATACCTGACTCACCTTCGCGTGATCCAGAATATTGGAATGAGCCGAATCGATCCGGTTAAATATAAAGGTATTGACATTATTCCGTTGGAGTTCCTGAAAGAGGTGCTTCCAAACCCGGGAGATCTTGGCGATAACTACACCGGAGAAACATCTATTGGATGCCGCATAAAAGGGGTAAAAGACGGCGAAGAAAAAACCTACTACGTGTGGAACAACTGCAGTCACCAAAAAGCATTTGAAGAAACCGGTACTCAGGGCGTTTCATACACAACCGGAGTTCCTGCAATGTTGGGTGCCATGATGGTGCTTACCGGAAAATGGCAGGGTAAAGGCGTATTTAACGTAGAAGAATTCGATCCGGATCCGTTTATGGAAAAAATCGGAGAACACGGTTTGCCATGGAACGAAGAAATTAATGGCGATCTTGAAGTATAACAAGCCAGGCGCAGAGGGCAAAGAGCACGGCGCCTTTTCCCTCTGCTCTTTGCGCTAAGCGCTTTGCAAAATGAATTATAAAAAAATACCATCTCCGGCTTTTGTGCTCGATGAAAAATTGCTTCGTAAAAACCTGGAGCTGATCAACACCGTTCAGCAGGAAGCCGGCATTGAGATTATCCTGGCATTTAAAGGATTTGCTATGTGGAGCGCCTTCCCCATTGTGCGCGAATATTTAAAAGGCGCAACAGCCAGCTCGTTGTACGAAGCGCGATTGTGTTTCGAGGAAATGAAAACCCGCGCACATCTTTATTCGCCGGTGTACCTCGATCATGAATTTGATGAGTTGATGAGCTACAGTAGCCATATTGTATTTAATTCAGTTAAACAATTTGAGAAATATTACCAACGCACGCAGTCTGCCGGTCATAAAATTTCTTGTGGTATTCGGGTAAATCCTGAATATTCTGACGTGGGTACCGATCTCTATAATCCAAGTGCTCCGGGCTCGCGACTGGGAATTGGCAGCAACGAAATGCCGGTTGAATTGCCCGAAGGAATTGAAGGTATTCATTTTCATGTGTTGTGCGAATCGGATTCATTCAGCCTGGAAAAAGTACTCAAGAACCTCGAAAACAAATACAGTAAATACCTGCATCGGATAAAATGGGTGAATATGGGCGGCGGCCACCTGATGACTCGGGAAGGCTATAACCACCAACACCTCATCAAACTGCTGAAAGACTTCAGAAAAAAATACGACGTAAAAGTAATTCTGGAACCCGGCAGCGCCATTGCCTGGGAAACGGGTGTTTTGGTTTCAACGGTTCAGGATATTGTGGAACACCAGGGCGTTAAAACAGCGATTCTGGATGTTTCGTTTACCGCCCATATGCCCGATACACTTGAAATGCCATACCGTCCGAAAATTATTGGGGCCAAAGATCCATCGGAAGAAAGCCGATACCGTTATCGTTTGGGAGGCGGCAGTTGTCTGGCAGGCGATTTTATGGAAGCTTACGATTTTGGCCGCGAACTGCAAATTGGCGAGCAAATCGTATTTCTTGATATGATTCATTACACCATGGTAAAAACCACCATGTTTAACGGTGTTAATCATCCGACAATTGCAATTTGGACAAAAGATGAGCAACTAAAAATCGTTCGGAAATTCAACTACGAAGATTTCAAAAATCGTTTGTCGTAGAAACCACATTAAATTAATATTCAAAGGTTTAACGAAATGAACAGGACGTACAAATAAACCACGAAGCCACATAGTAGAAGAAAACTCCACAACTATTTTCTTCGACTTTGTGCCTTAGTGTTCATTGTGGTAAAATTTTAGGATAGATTAATAACACGACTTACGACATTAAAAACCGACTATGAAAAACTTGATTGTCTTTCTTTTACTGCTTTGCAGTTTAACTTCATTTGGCCAGAAAAATACCAATGAACGTGCCAGATGGTTCACCGACTCACGCTTTGGAATGTTTATTCACTGGGGCGTGTACAGTGGTGCCGAAGGTTACTGGAAAGGCGAAAAAATCAGAAACGATAACGATTATGCCGAGTGGATTTTATACCGAAACAGCATTGATCGCGATGAATACCTTACACTTCTCGACCGTTTTCAATGGGACGAAATTGATCCTGAAGAGTGGGTAATAATGGCTAAAAAGTCAGGAATGAAATACATTACCATTACGGCCAAACATCATGATGGTTTTGGTTTGTGGGACAGCAAAGTGAGTGATTACGATCTGGGTGATTACACCAATCCCAAACGCGATATTATTGCAGAAATGGCTGAAGCCTGCAAAAAGCACGGCATTAAACTTTGCCTGTACTATTCGCACTGGGTTGACTGGGAACACCCGCTGGGTTGGAACCATAGCCGCGAAATTTACAAATTATCAGAAAGTGATTACGACCGATACTGGCAGCAGAAGGTGATACCACAAATTACCGAGCTGCTAACCAATTATGGCGAGATTTCGATGCTTTGGTTCGATATGTGGATTCATCATTCCAAAAGTATCGTCACCAAAGAACAACTGCTTCAATTAAAATCATTGATACGCGAGTTACAACCCAATTGTCTGGTAAATTCTCGTTTAGGTTTATCGATCGAGGAAGATCCCGACATTGATTACAAAACATTGGGCGACAACCAACTTGGCGACAAGAAGGAAGACTTCCCGTGGCAATCGCCGGCAACAGTTGCTCATTCGTGGGGTTTTCATTCGTCTGATTCGCAATGGAAATCAACGTCAACATTATTAAAATCGCTAATCGGAAATGTTAGTTTGAATGGCAATTTTATGCTTAACATCGGGCCGCGTGCCAACGGCGATGTTCCTTACGAGATTTCGCAGCGCATGCTTGAAATGGGAAAATGGCTGCAGGTGAATGGAGAATCGATTTACGGCGCAGAAGCTTTCGACCTGAACAAAGACCTGCACGACTGGGGAAAAATTACCTGCAAACAAGATGGGAACATCTTTAAACTGTTCCTGCATGTATACAACTGGCCCCTGAACAAACATCTGAATCTTACAGGAATAACTAGTAATCCTGAAAAAATTTACCTGCTGGCAGATAAGCAGAAATCAGCACTCTCCTTTTCGCACTCCGGAGCTTTTACACAAGTTACGTTGCCTGCAGACCAACCAGATCCTTATGTTTCCGTAGTTGTGGTTGAATACAAATCAAAACCGGAAATTATGGATAGACTTGTAGCAAAAACAAGCGACGATGGATATTCCTTACTTCCCGGGAATCAAAATCCGCAGCCTCAATCAATGGAAATAACACCTCCGGCAAAATACGGAACGGTTCCGGACTTTGTGGCAGCAAATGGCGTTACTGATTTTAGCTGGAAAATATACGTTGACAAAGCGGGTGAAAAAAGAGTGGATGTGTCGTATAGTTTTCAGGGCAACAGAAACAACAGCCAGATTGTGTTAAAAGCTGCCGGGCAATCATTGTATCATTCGGTGCATCCAACCGGGCAAACTGTAGGTGAACCCAACCAGGATTGGTATATCGATAATTTCGAATCGAATAAAATCGGTACGATCAATTTCCCCGAACCCGGTTTTTACACCATAGAGCTCAGCATTCAGCCAACAGAAATAGATCCAATCAAGTTCCAGTGGTTGTGGATTAAATAAGTTTGCATTGAGGATAAAAGACTAAACGACCTTATTAACAATTGTTGATAACCGCGGTTAATTCATGGTGGATATAAACGACTGAAAATCACTTGCATTTTTCATTTTTCACTGTATATTTGATCTATCAGGTGAGCGATAAAAGGCTGCTTGGAAATTGTGGAAACGGGAAAAGTTTCTTAGCTGAAACCGGAACCATTTCATCCCACCCCTCGGGGCGGCACAATGAAAAAGCTGAAGTTTGAACGCGATATTCTGGAGTATCAAAGTTCAGGCAATCATCTGGAAGAAAATCCAGAAGTTCTTTCAAGATTGGGTCATCAGGCAGGAAGTAAAAAGACCAAGGTCTTAACTGCGAAACTGCACATCGGGAAAAGGGCAACCCGGAACCGTTGATTAGAAAGGGGACATCCTTCGGGATTAACTGAATACACTGACAGACACTTCGTTCAGGAAGGTAAGCGCGATTACCGAAAGAACAACCGAAAGGCTGAGCCGTAGAAAGCAAAGCCGGAAAGTTAAGGCACAAGCCGATTCGAAAGAAAAAGCCAACGCCGGTCGTAATAACCGTAACCTGGCACCAATAGTAACTTCGGTTACTTGAAAGTGAATGGGAGCTATTTGTAACAAAATAGTTCCCATTTGTGTTTTATAGAAACCGATTGTTCTCTCCCATATTCCCAAAAACAATTTACATAAAATCATTCTAGCTCTTGACTAACGTTTTAGTATTATGTAATTTTAACAAAACACAAGTTTAATTCCCGACCTTTATGTCTGGCGATTACACTGTTATCTAAAATTCTTAAATAAAATGTTTAAAATTCTAATAATCGGATTTGCCATTATCGCCTTTAATGTTGTCCTTCAGGCGTGGGCAAATATCTACCTGACACGAAAAACGGTAAGTGTTATTAACGAGTGGAAGAAAAAGCTCAACAATATGCGAATATTACGTCTGCTTGTTTATTCCTTTCTGTTTTTAACCTTCTTACATGCAATCCACTCTTTGATTTGGGCCTATTGCCTGTATCTCATCCCAACTATACAGCCAGACTTTGCCAGTTTCCACGACATTTTCTATTACTCGATAGTTACGTTCACTACCCTTGGTTATGGCGATATGACAATCAGTTCGGAATGGAAAATTCTATCGGGAATTGAGGCGATAAACGGGATAATGCTAATTGGATGGTCAACAGCACTCATGTATTCGTTGATTCAAATTATATATAAAACCTTACGAGAACAAAATGGCAAGCAGCGAAAAAACTGACCCAAAAGAACAAGATCCGGTTGAAAACAAGCAACAGGAAACACCAGCGAAAAAAAGTCCGGTAAAGAAAATAAGTCTTATCGTGCTCATCATCACGGTAATTATTTTTATAATTAATGTCCTATCCGATCGTCATACGCCTCACACCGATCAGGCCCGGGTGAAAGGGCTCGTACTTCCGGTGGCTCCAATGGTTAGCGGCTACATTGTTAAAACAAATGTTACCCAGCATTCGCGTGTAAAAACAGGCGACACGCTGTTTATCATCGATCCAACATCGTACGAAATTGCCGTAAAAGTTGCCGAATCGAACCTTGAAAAAGCTATTCAATCGGTTGATGCAGGTGAGTCATCATTAAAATCGGCACAGGCACGTTTAAGCCGTGCAAAGGTTAAACTCGAACGATCGACAAAAAACTGGGAACGCACACAACGTGTTTTGGCAGAAAACGAAGGTGCCCTTTCGGAAGCTGACATCGACCGGTCGGAGGCGTCGTACCTCGAGGCTATAGAACAGGTTAAATCATCGCAGGCAGATCTGGAGCGGCAAACCGAAGCTTTGGGACCACTTAACGAAAGTAATCCAACAATAAAATCGGCCTTAAACAACCTCGAGAATGCACAAATAAATTTGGGTTACACTGCAGTGATTGCACCTTCCGACGGAATTGTGGAAAGTTTTAACATCGAAGAAGGTTATTTTGCCGCCGCAGGGCATTCTCTCATTTCGCTGGTATCGAACAACGAAATGTGGATTCAGGCCAACCTGAAAGAAAACAACCTCTCGAAAGTGGAACCTGGTGATAAAGTGGAACTGATTTTTGACATTGAACCCGGCAAGGTTTTCGAAGGTAAACTCACCAGTATTTCTTACGGCGTATCGGTTGACAATACCAATCCAAATGGTTTGCCAAAAGTTTCGTCGGCACAGGGTTGGTTACGAGATCCGCAACGTTTTCCGGTGATGATCGAGCTGGAAGACAAAGAAATTGTGAGCAAACTACGCCAGGGTAGTCAGGCAGAAATTGTGGTTTACACCGGCAAAAAACCACTACTGAATATGATTGCCCGTTTACGCATCAGAATCATGTCGAAACTTTCGTATGTCCGATAAAGTCAAAACATATTTTGCTGATTTAAGAAACGAATACCCGGTTTTACGTGCCGTATTTGCCGTTACGCTTGCACTGGTTTACGCCACAACTGTGGGTTATCCGGCTCCTCACCTCACGGCCATCTTAACAATGATGTTTATCGGTCCGGGAAAACAAGCACTCGGCCTAAAAAAAGAAATTATTATTCCGTTTTTAATTTATGTTCTGGGATCCATTGGCGTTTTTCTGGGCAACAGTCTTATCGACTACCCGCTTGTAATTCTGCCATTACTGGCACTTTCTATTTTCTGGAGTTTTAAACTGGTAAAAATACCTGCTCCAATCCGTTTATTATTTTTGATGTTGATCGTTCTCATACCCTTTAACAGCATAACAGCTAACGCTATAGGAGGAATCATTCTACAGGTTTTATTACTGAATCTGATCATTGCACTGATTATCGTAAAGATTGCGTTTGCGTTATTTCCTGACAGACCGATAACTGCCAACGACACAAAAAAGAAAAATGCGCCGCCTCCAAATCCGCTCGATATGAACAAAGTGGCTTTAAATGGTGTGCTGGTTATTTTCCCTCTGGTGGTACTATTCTATTTTTTTAACGCCACTGTAGGAACGCTTACACTTGTTTTTACGATCATCCTGGGGTTCGATCCTTTTGTTTACCAATCAAAAAAAGGTTTGGTAATAATTGTAGCCAACATTCTGGGTGGATTGTTTGGTGTGTTGGCCTATCAACTTTTAATTATTGTACCTGCTTACCTCTTCTATATTTTCCTGGTTCTGTCAATAGCTTTCTTTTTTATGATCAACCTGTTTTCCACAAAAAAAATAGCACCCGTTTTTGCAACAAGTTTTAATACTTTTATTGTGATTATGGGAATAATTTCCACGTCTACCAGTGAAGCAGGAAGTGAAGTCTGGAATCGTTTATTTCAGATCGGGATTGCTATTGTATACACTACTTTAGCTTACATTGTGGTAACTGCTTTTAATAATCCTAAAATCTCAGCAATTGAAGAATAAAATTACATATTCGCTTATCTCCTGTTTGCTCGGAATGTTTGTTTTGTCGTGTAATGTTCACGAGAAATTCACTCAACCCGAAATTGAAATTCAGGAAACGTATACTGATCAGGTGGCCGATAGCAGCAGTTTTTCCGATGTTGACTGGTGGCAAATATTCAACGACAGTACACTTATTTCACTCATTCGCGAAGGACTGGAGAACAACCTGCAGGTGCAAAATATGGCCACTTCAATTAAACAGTCGGAGTTGCAGTACGAAATTGCAAAAACCATGTTAATTCCGGCGGTAAACTACGGAGGAAGTGCCTCCACCTCGGCAAACACCTTATCCTCCGGAACTTTTAACGGCAGCGTGGCAGCACTGGCAAATGTTTCGTATACGCTCGATTTTTGGGGACAATTAACCAACCAGCGCGATGCCGCACTGGAAGCTTATCTCGCCACCGAAATTGGTTATCAGCAGGTGAAAGCTACACTGGTAACACAAATCGCAAGTTTGTATTTTACTCTTCGCGATATCGACAACAAAATTATGGTAGCCGAGAATATGATCGTGAACATGAACAACTTCCACGACATTATCAGTGCGCGATACAGAGGTGGCTTTATTTCGAAAGTTGATGTTAACCAATCGGAAATTGCGGTGAAAGATGCCGAAGTTACACTGGAGTCTCTTCTTCGTGCCCGCGGGCAACTGGAAAACGCCATTAGCATAGTTTTAGGATCGGCACCAAAATCGATTACACGTGGGCTGCCGCTCGAGAAACAAATTATTACATCGGAAATGCCGCTGGGTGTTCCTGTTTATTTGCTTCAGCGCCGCCCCGACATCCTCATCAACGAGAAGAAACTAAAGGCACAACTACGTGTTATCGATGCCACCCAGGCATTACGGTATCCTAATCTAACCTTGTCGCTTGATGTGGGCGCACAAATTACCGATCCGTCGATGATATTTACTGAGTTGGCCGCTGATTTGCTGGGGCCGATATTCAACGCCGGAAGAATAAATAAATCGATTGCCGTGCAACAGGAAGAATATAATATTCTTGTGAACAACTACATTCAATCGTATTACCTGGCGTTACAGGAAGTACAGGATGCGGTTATTGCCATTGATTCCTACCAAAACGAATTCGAAATTAAAAAACAAAAACTCAATCTTTCGCAGGAAGCACTCGACCTGGCCTGGGTGCGTTACGAAGAGGGTGTGACGACTTTTCTCGAATTTATCAATTTACAGAACTCCCTGTTTAGCGCGCAATTGCAAGCGTCGGATTCGTATATGAATTACCTGCAATCGGTGGTCAAACTTTATCTGGCGCTTGGCGGCGGCTGGGAATACGAGGCTTATGTTGATGCGGATTAATTTGATGTAGCAAATCATTTTCTTACTACCTTTACCAACTAAAATTCAGAACATGATTCCTACGATTAAAAATCTAAAACATACCGATAGTGGAAATTTCTTTTTAATGGCCGGCCCGTGCGCCATTGAAAGCGAAACTATGGCGATGGAAATTGCCGAAAAAGTGGTTGCCATTACCGACAAACTCAAGATCCCATATATTTTCAAAGGCTCGTACCGAAAGGCCAACCGTTCGCGCATCGATTCGTTTGCAGGAATTGGCGACGAAAAAGCATTAAAAATTCTAAAAAAAGTACGCGAAACTTTCAATATTCCGGTGGTTACCGATATACACACAGCCGAGGAAGCCGCGATGGCTGCCGAATATGTTGACGTGCTTCAGATACCCGCATTTTTGTGTCGCCAAACCGACATTTTGGTGGCTGCTGCAAAAACCGGGAAAGTGGTCAATATCAAAAAAGGACAGTTCTTGTCGGCCGAAGCCATGCAATTTGCGGTAAACAAGGTGCGCGATTGCGGCAACAATAATATCGCTCTTACCGAGAGAGGAACAACATTTGGTTACCAGGATCTGGTGGTGGATTACCGCGGAATTCCCGTTATGAAAGAGATGAATGTTCCGGTTGTTCTGGACATTACGCATTCGCTGCAACAGCCCAACCAGGCCAGTGGTGTTACCGGTGGCAAACCTGAATTAATTGAAACGGTTGCACGTGCCGGAATTGCCGTTGGTGCCGATGGAATTTTCATCGAAACTCATCCAAACCCTGCTGAGGCAAAATCGGATGGCGCCAACATGTTACGACTCGATCTTCTGGAGCAACTTCTAACCAAACTGGTTTTACTAAAACAAACCGTCAATCAAATAGGATAAATGGCATTTCAAACCATTGCAGAGGAATTAAAAGAACTGGTGGTAAGCTGGGCAAAGAAGCTCGAAAATTTGCCGTCGCCAACTATTTCCGACCGAAGAAATAGTCAGGATCGTTCGATCCGACAAATCGTTGGGCACATGGTTGATTCGGCCTCGAACAATACACACCGTATTGTCCATCTGCAATATCGCGAATCACCTGTTGAATTTCCAAACTATGCCACCTATGGCAACAACGACAGGTGGATCGCCATTCAGAATTACCAGGAAGAAGACTGGAATGTGCTGGTAAACCATTGGAAATTTGCGCATCTGCATTTTATTCATGTTATCCGAAATGTAAATACTGAGAAACTCGGTCAGCAATGGATTGCAGATACCAACCAGTTCGTTTCGCTAAAAGAGATGGTTGAGGATTTTCCACGCCATTTTAAGCTGCACATCACAGAAATTGAAGAACTATTAAACCAATAATAAGATGCAAAAAAGAAGATCGTTTTTAAAGAAAGCCATTGCGGGAGTTACCTTTTCGGCTATACTTCCTTTTACCAAGAGTGCCACTGCCGGTGAAGTAAAGTTGAAGGATGCATTGGTGCATCATGTGTTTTTCTGGCTAAAAGAACCGGAAAATGAAACGCACAAAAAACAACTGGTTGAAGCTTTGAACCAACTCACCAAAGTAAAAACCATAAAACTGAGCCACATTGGTTTTCCGGCATCAACCGAAGACCGCGATGTGGTAGACCACTCCTATTCGGTGTCGTATATGGCAATGTTTGATAACCAGGCCGACCAGGATGCTTACCAGGTTGATCCGATTCACCTAAAATTTGTAGAAGAAAACCAACACCTTTGGAACAAAGTTGTGGTTTACGACTCGGTGGATTAGTTTTTTCAGTTTAGTGTACTGCTCCCCCAACGCGGAAAGTTTGCCGGGAAATTATTTCAGGTTTTCCCCACTTACGGAAAGTTTACCCGAATTTTGAAACAGGCTTTCTACTTCGGCGAATAGCCTTCATTCACCATTGAACATGTTTTCGGGATTACCCGAAACCTTCAACTACAACAAAAACAGTTCACCGGATTTTTAAACTGATCCATTTTTACTAAATTCATCCACACTCTATCGGGAACAAATAAACAGGAAAACCTATGACGTCACCGACTTCTAAGGAAACTAAAAAAATAACTCGTTCCAGACTCCTCAATATCAGTTTGATTCGGGAAAACCGCACAATGATCCTTCAGGGCATCTTGGCTTTTTTATTCATCGCCTTGGCCATTTATTTCATCAGGCACGAGCAAACCGAACTTTCGCAAGTAAAAACAAGCCTGCAAAATTCGTCATTCGTATGGGTATTGACAGGAATAGTAGTAAGCAGTTTCTTTATCGTTTTGCAAGGCCTGATGTATCAATACAGTTTCCGTTGTGTTGGAGAACGAATCACCCTTCGGAGTGCAATGCTATTGTTCCTCAAACGAAACTTTATCAGTGTATTTCTTCCTGCAGGGGGAATTTCGTCGCTGGCTTTTTTTACCCGCCCAATTGAAGAACAAAAGGTTTCTAAATCAAAAATCCATGTCGCCTCTTCCATTTATGGCTTCATTGGAATTCTGTCGGTTGTTATTGTGGCCATTCCGGCACTGGCCTATTCATTTCTTATTAATAGTTTATCGTCGAAAGTTGTATTTACATTTTTGGGCTTACTAACCATCATTGCAGTTATAGCACTGGCTGTTCGCTCACTTCTCCGTGAAGGTTGGTTGTTTCACCTGATTGTAAAGCTGTACCCTCCTTTCGAAGCGCAGTATGCCGAATTCAAAGCCATCCAGTTCAATCGTAAGCAATTTATCCACACCATACTTGTATCGGTAGTCATCGAGTTTGTTGGGATCGCCCACCTGTTAATTGCCATGCACGCTCTGGGTTACCCGCTTTCACCAGAGGCAGCAATTATTGGCTACATTGTTTCGGTTATGTTTCTACTTATTTCTCCATTCCTGCGTGGGCTTGGAGCCATCGAATTATCAATGGGGTTCATTCTCACCCGTTATGGATTCTCAACCTTACAAGCTGTTTCGATTACGTTTTTATACCGTTTCTTCGAATTTTGGCTATTGCTGATTGTTGGTGGATTTAGTTTTATCTTCGTTCGTAACAATATTGTCTTGCGCGTTGCACCTGTTGTGCTTACCTTTTCGCTGGGTATCGTCAACATAGTCTCGGTTCTGACCCCGGCCATTCATGAGCGTGTTCGTTTGCTGGGCGAGTTCCTTCCCTGGTACCCTATCGTTTTATCAAACTACGCCGTATTTATTGTTGGTATTTTATTGCTGCTTATTTCTGCGTTCTTACTGAAAGGAGTCCGTGCTGCCTGGTATCTAACCGTTATTCTGGCGGCCGTTTCGGCAATTGGGCATCTTACCAAAGCTATTGATTACGAAGAAGCATCGCTGGCACTATTTACCATTGTAGCATTATTCCTTACCCGGCGGCAGTATTTTGTGAGAAATAATCCCCGGCTCGTCCATATTGGACTTAACGCTGCGCTAATCGCTACCAGTGCAGCACTAATTTATGGAATTGTTGGTTTCTATTTTCTCGATAGCCATCATTTTAATACCGATTTTTCCTGGTCACAATCCATTTTATTTACTATTCAGAATCTTTTCTTTTATCAAAGCAACGCACTGGTTCCTGCCGATCAGTTTGCCCAAAACTTTCTGTATTCGCTAAATGCCGCCGGTGGACTCACGATCAGCTTCCTGCTTTTCACCCTGATCCGGCCTTATTTTTTTGAAACAAAAACTGAAGAATATGAACGAGAGGAAGCCCTCGAACTGGTGAAAAAATTTGGAAGATCACCTCTCGATTATTTCAAAACCTATTACGACAAAAGTTTCTTTTTCTGTTCTGATCGTCAAGCATTTGTCGCCTATCGTCCATCAGGTAATTATGCTGTTGTTCTGGAAGATCCGGTGTGTTCCGATCCAGAAAAGATGGCGGGCATCATTATCGAATTCGACAATTTTTGTACAGCCAACGGAATGAAAAGCCTGTTTTATCGTGTTCCTGAAAGTAGCCTCCCTGTCTATCAAAAATTACATAAGAAAAGTTTGTTAATCGGACAAGAGGCAGAACTTAACCTGACAACTTTCACGATAGAAGGAAAATCCAAGAAATCGATTCGAACCTCATCAAACAAGCAAAAAGAGCTGGGTTTAGTTGTAAAAGTATATGAGCCACCAATTAAAGCCGGACTGCTTCAGAAAATACATGCCGTTTCGGAAGAATGGCAAAAAGAACGCAACTACAGTGAGTTGGTATTTTCGCAAGGCCTGTTAGATGTTAATGAATTAAAGCGCCAAACTATACTTGTTGTTGAAGATAGTGAAGAGAAAATTTTGGCATTTGCAAATATTATTCCTGACTACCAACCTGGTGATTCAACCTATGATCTGATTCGAAATGTAAAGGACAGCCCCAACGGAGTTATTGAGTTCCTAATGGCAGAAATGTTTTTCCACATGAAAGCCAAAGGCTATCAAAGCGCTGATCTTGGTTTTGCAGCAATGGCCGGCATTGAAGACGGAAAAAATTTCCCTGAAAAGGGAATCCGTTTTGCTTACGAAAAACTTAGATCATTCGCTCACTACAAAGGGCTCAAAGAATTTAAAGATAAATTTGATCCTACCTGGAAAAACAAATATCTAATCTACAGTAACGATTATGATCTTTTTAGTGTTCCTGGTGTCTTGAAAAAAGTGATAAAACCCTAACCTACAGTTTCCCGAAGTTCTAATCATCTCAAATTTCGCTGAAGGGAATTCCCTAAAATTGTATTAATAAAAGAAAAGGTACGCCAATAATATCGATGCGATAATTCCTACGAAATCAGCAATTAATCCGCACACAACAGCATAGCGGGTGTTTTTAATTCCAACGGCACCAAAATACACGGCCAAAATATAGAATGTAGTATCGGTAGCTCCCTGTACGGTACTTGCCACGCGCCCCACAAACGAGTCGGCGCCATAGGTTGTCATGGCATCCACCATCATTCCGCGGGCACCACTTCCGCTCAAAGGTTTCATAAGAGCTGTAGGCAAAGCCGGGGTAAAATCGGCATTTACTCCCATTTGCTCAAATGCCCACGTAACGCCGGCAACCAGCCAATCCATAGCACCCGACGCACGGAACACTCCAATGGCTACCAATATTGCAACCAGGTATGGAATAATTTTCACGGCGGTTTTAAAGCCGTCTTTTGCCCCCTCGATAAAAGCCTCGTAAACATTTACCTTCCTGAATAAAGCCATAAGGATAAAGGCCACAATCACCGTGAACAGGATAAAGTTACTGGCCACATTCGATACCTGTGTTATGGCATCTTTATCAAGGGTTGAAAAATACCAGATGATCCCCACAATAATGGCCGTTAATCCACCAAGATAAGCCAGAATTACTTTATCGAGTAAATTGATTTTCTGATAGATGGCCACCGAAATCAACCCGGCAATGGTGGAAAAATACGTGGCCAGCAGAATAGGAATAAAAATATCAGAAGGATTTACTGCGCCCAACTGTGCACGATAAACCATAATGCTTATGGGCAGCAAAGTAAGCCCCGAAGTATTCAGCACCAAAAACATTATCTGTGCATTCGATGCCGTTTTTTTATCAGGATTGGTTTCCTGCATTTCTTTCATGGCCTGCAAACCCATTGGCGTCGCGGCGTTATCGAGGTTCAACATATTGGCGGCAATATTCATCAGAATTGAACCATGTGCCGGATGTTCTTTCCCCAACTCGGGAAACAGTTTATTAAAAAACGGGCCAATTACTTTCGAGAACACATGAACAATTCCACCTTTCTCCCCTATTTTCATAATTCCCATCCACAGGGTAAGCACACCGGTTAATCCCAGCGATATTTCGAAACCGGTTTTGGCCATATCGAAAGTGGCTTGAACCATGTCGGTAAAAACCTGCGTATCGCCCAGAAAAACAAGTTTTACCAGGGCAATTACAAATGCGATTACAAAAAAGAAAATGAAAAGATAATTCAGTGCCATTCTAAAATTTGAAATTGGTGTTCGGAATAAAAACTCCCGGTATTCCTACTAATATCTTCGCATGATGCGATTTGAGCCATAAAGATAGATCAAGTTTTTATTTCGGCAAATTTAATTTTGTGCACAAAAAAAGAGGGACTTTTCAGCCCCTCTTTCATTCAAACCAAATCTCCATTTATTATTTGTATTCCGGACGTTGTTCCAGAACACCAACTTGTTGATCTAACTGACTTTGTGGAATTGGCATATACTTGTCGTTATCATTAAAAGTATAACCAGTCATACCTGCAGCTGAAGTACGAATTCGTTCATCACCTCTGGCAAAATCATTTAGCACTTCTGCCATACTCATACCTCCAATTTTATTAGGAAGATCGTCCCAGCGACGCAAATCGAAGAAACGGAATCCTTCAGTAGCTAACTCTAAACGTTGCTCCCACTGTACCGCTTCCATAGCAGCGTTTGCATCTGCGAACGATGTGTATAGACCAATCTGATAATTGGCTGCTGGCTTAGTCCAATCTACTTGTCCACCTGTCATGTAATCGCCATCGAAGAACCATCGCCCCATGGATAAGCTGTTGTAGGTAATTTTGTAGTCAGTACTTTACCCATTACAGGCTCGCTATCCTTAGCACGCTGACGAATCATATTTACATAAGTACGTGCGGTCTCCAAGTCTCCACGGTATGCAGCACATTCCGCTTTCCAAAGAATTACATGAGTGTAACGTAAGTAACGGTAGTTATTGGCGTTAATACCGGTTTGCCATCCTGTAGTAGTTGATAAGCTCAGACGCTCCGACTTTTTAAAGAATGGTTTTGGTACTGGCAAATATGGACCACCATCTGCTTGTTTACGTATCCAGGCAGCTCCTCTGTTAATACCCCAATCTTTGTATGGAATACCACGACGACTAATTGTATGGTCAACACGTGGATCAAGAGGATGATCTGTAGGTACAAATTCGTTTTCTGACGAAATACCCTGGTCGTTTGCTAAATCGGTGTCATTAAAAGTATCAAACATTGGTAAACCGTTGGCATCTACTTTATAAGCGTTGAAAAGGTTTTGAGAAGGCTGGTGGAAACCACAGCACATACCGATGTCGCCACCGTGAGGCCAGTTCAAACCAATACCCATCTCTGCATTCAACGATTCGTTGATATCATTAACATTTGCCTGAATTTCAAAGATCGACTCACCATTATTATTTGTCTCAATGTTGAAATTGTCCATAAAATCAGGAGCCAGAGTATATTTACCGCTTGCAATAATTTGATCAAGTAAAGCTTCTGCTTCAGAATATTTTAAATCCTGAAGATATGCTCTTGCAGCCAATGCCATAGCAGCATATTTGGTAGCACGACCAACCTGAGCCTGAGAAGCAGGCAGGTTACTTGCAGCATAAGCTAAATCATCGGTGATAAATTTAAGAACGGCACCCTCAGTATTTACGTTAGTTACCTGAGAAGGATCTTCTACATTCTCATCCAGAATTGGAACATAATCGCCAAATACCAAACGGGCTTCGAAATAAAATAAAGCACGCAAGAAGCGGGCCTGTGCACGAAATTGACTTGCCTCATCGGCGGTAATTGTTCCCTCTTCTTCGGTCTTATCGATTACACGAATCGTTTTATTAGCACGGTCAACACCCATACCAAACGCCCACTGCCATTTGTCAGCAGGATAGTTGTTGGTAGATTGTACTACCCAGTGTTCGATATCGTTTACCGGTGTCTGGTCAGTAATTTCCGAGCCTTTGTAAGCATCATCAGATGCAGCCGAGCCATAAGTCCAGTTTTGAATAGATGCTCCCCATGAAATTTCCCATAGAGAACTACCGCCCACCATTGCATAGGTACCGATCAACAATGCATTAATACCGGTAGCATCGTAGAAAACGTTCTCTGAGGTGGAACCGGGAGGTTCTTTTGTCAGGAAGTCTTCGGAACATGAATATGACATGGTTAGTAAAAACACTATAACCATTAATATTGATAGTTTTTTCATAATACTTATCTGTTTTATATTCAAATTAAATTAACTGTTATAAACCGAGTTGAACACCGAACATAACCTGACGAGGTGTAGGCCATGCACCCAAATCCATACCCATATAAGTACCAGAAGCATTTACTTCAGGATCCAGTCCACTGTAACCAGTAATCGTGAATAAGTTAGAAACCTGTCCGTAAAGTCTTAAGCTCTTAATTCCTGCCCGGTCAAGCAACGATTTAGGAACAGTATAACCCAGACGTAAGTTTTTCAAACGCAGATACGATGCGTCTTCGATAAACGCAGTAGAAGGTTCTTGCGAGATATCACTCAAATCAAGCATTGGTAACTTAGCTTTTGAGTTGTTGTCCAGGTAAGGACTTCCCCAAGAATTGTATAAGGCGTCTTTGCTTAAACCACCATTAAACTGACCGTAGTCAATCCAGCGAGTTACATAGTTAACCATCTCATTACCCAGACTACCATAGAAGAACATAGTTAAATCGAAGTTTTTATAACCCAAGTTAATGTTCAAACCACCAACTAAATCAGGATGTGGGCTTCCGATAAAGGTTCTGTCATCAGCAGTGATTGTTCCATCACCACTCACGTCTCTGTATTTAAAGTGACCCGGCTGATTGTAATCAGTGTCACCATATGGAGCGTGTGCATCGGCTTCTGCCTGAGTTTGGAAAATACCATCAACGATATATCCGTAGAATTCAGGGAATGCAGTTCCCGAAGTATAACGGGTATAAACTTTTTGACGTTCAGTTGCAGCATCAATATAACGATCAGGATCTCCTGAAAGTTTAAGAATCTCATTTTTGTAGTGCGATAGGTTCATACTTATGTTGTAAGTAAGATCACCACCAACAGCGCTATTATTATAAGAAACTTCAAAATCAATACCCTTGTTTTCCATTTCACCAACATTCACGTAAGGAGCTGTTGCAATACCCATAACCTGAGGAATAGGCTCGCGGAATAACATATCTTCTGTGTTACGTTTCCATAAATCGATTCCAAAGGCCAGGTGATTATCCAACATGTTTGCGTCGATACCAATGTTGATCGTTTTTGTGGTTTCCCAGGTTACATCCTCGCTACCTAAAGTTGCAGGTTTAAATCCTGATACAGCACTTGTATTCGATCCATCGATTGCATACGATGCTCTGTAAGAATCAGTTGAATAAGTTGAGTATGAGTTATAGTTACCAATACGGTCGTTACCAGACATACCCCAACCTAAACGCAATTTTAACATATCTAACCAACTGCGGGTTCCCTGCATAAAGCTTTCTTCACTCACTGCCCATGCAGCAGAAGCAGCAGGGAAAACAGCATATTTATTCTCATCACTGAAACGAGAAGAACCGTCACGACGTACTGTACCTTCCAGATAATATTTACCCATGTAGTTATAATTTACACGACCAAATACTGAGAACAAAGACCATGATGATGCATTACCACTGTTTTCTTTGTTACTTTCACCTGAATCTAATTGCATGTAATTAGGATCTTCCGAGAAGTATACACGACGACTTGCATTCAACGACTGATATGTATTTTCAACAGCCTCTGTACCTACCAACAAGTTCAATTTATGAACATCGTTAAATGTTTTGTTGTAGTTTAAAGTGTTCGACCAGTTCCACTGAATGCTGTAGTTAGAATCAGCATTAACACCATTAACGGTATTTGGCTCCGAACGTTCGTAAGTTGGAAGAACATAACCTTTGTAATTCCATTGCCCCATATTTGCACCAAATAATGTTTTTGCAGTAAGGCCTTCTGCTAAAGTAACTTCAGCAAATGCATTACCTAAAATACGCATCCATTTGCCTTTGTTATTACGAGCATCCCAAAGAATTTGTACAGGGTTTGAAGCGTTACCCATTTCTGAAGCTTTAGTTCCTGCAAATTCTTCACCGCTAATATCATAAACCGGAATAATAGGTTGCGAACGGTAAGCATGAGAAATTGCAGTACCTTCTCCGTTATCACCAAATTCACCACTTTCGTCAATGTACACAACTTGTAATGATTCACCCACTTTTAACCAGTCGTTAAATTTGGCATCCGAATTCATACGCATGGTATAACGTTTAAATTCTGTCCATTTTAAAATACCTTCTTCGTCAAGGTAATTGGCAGAGAATGCGTAAGTAGAGTTTTTACCACCACCACTAACTGACAGGTCATACTCCTGAATGATACCGGTTTGATAAATCTCGTCGTACCAGTCAGTTCCTTGTTTGTTCGCTTTAAAGAAAACATTGTCAGGATAACTGTATGCTGATTCATCAACTTCGCCGTTCATAGCTCCAGCAGGCAAAATATAATCAGGAATTACAGGAGAAGATCCTGAACCATACTGCGCATGATTTGGTGCAACACCCTGATTGGCGGCAGTTAACCATACTGCATCCGCGTACTCTTGTGTATTCAACATATCGTATTGGTTTGTTGCATTTGTAACACCAGTACGTACGGAGAACTTAATGCTTGGCTGCTGGTTTGCACGCCCGCGTTTGGTGGTAATAATTACAACACCGTTTGCACCACGCGTACCATAAATAGCAGCAGAAGAAGCATCTTTCAATACTGAAATACTTTCGATATCACCCGGAGGGATATTGTTTCCAGGTCCTGCAGGTACACCATCAATAATGTACAATGGATTTGGATCGTTAATGGTTCCAATACCACGAATACGAATGGTCGCATCGGCACCCGGGCGATTGGCAGAAGTAACGGTAACACCCGATACCTGACCTTGTAAACGGCTGGCAACACTGGTTTCAGAAGTAGTCTCCAGCTTTTCAGCTGAAACAGTTGAAACAGCGCCTGTTAACTCTTCTTTCATTTGAGTACCGTAACCCACAACAACAACTTCGTCAACGCCGATCACGTCGGCTTTCATCACAATGCTAATTGTTGATTGACCAGCAATCTCAACTTCCTGAGTTAACATCCCGATGTAAGAGAACGTCAACTTCTCAGCACCTTCGGGTACTGTTAAGGTGTAATTACCATCAATGTCGGTGATTGTACCCTGAGTAGTTCCTACAATCACAATCGACACACCAGGTATCCCTATGCCATCTTCACCGGTAACAGTACCGGTAACAGCTGTTTGCGCATAAGAACCTAGAGAAAATGCCATGAATACAGACATCATAAGCAAGGTTAAAAAACCTCTTAAAGGATTTTTTTCCATAGATTTTAAGTTTTGGTATTAATAAATAGAAATTTGAATAAAAAATTATTCTGGATTGAATTGTAGTGAGTCTACAATTCCATATAAGGATCAGTGTGGCTTATCCATAAGTTTAATTAATTAGTTAGTTAGTAAAATAGACTCTTCGTTAGTTTTAGTTTTAAACCAAAAATACAGGTTAAATATTCTTGATTTCATTGCTAAAGTATATTTTTCATTTCAACATTGGAAAAGTACACGATGTGTTAAAAAACATAATTGTTATTTTTACATTAAGAAAACGAATCGTAACACACGCTACTACAATTAATAAACTCATTTAGCATTGAAATTAAGGTCTTTTTTAAGGGGTGTTTTATTCAGAAAATCCTTTTATTATTGTATTGCTATTCAAAACTACCAAAAAATGAAAAAAGTATTTTATTGGCTACTAGCTATTGTTATTACACTTGCTGCGGTTATTTATCAACGCAAAACAGGCCCCACTTACGACAAAAAATTGTCGGTAGAGGTTAATAATACCACTTACGAAGTAAAATTGGTACGAAGTATTGAAATCGGCAGCAACAATGAGGTAAAACTGGCTATTGATGATAAAAATATTGAAGCCCGGCTTTTCTATAAAAAGTTCCTGTCCGACGATCCTTACCAATCGGTTGGATTCGTTTATAAAGAAAAGCCTGTTGATTCGTACCTGATGAATAAGGTTTTCAAAATTACCGAAGAAAAAGGATGGTTTGCACCGGTCCCCGAACAGCCGGCCGCAGGAAAAATTCAGTACTATCTCGAAATTACCGACTCGAACGGAACAAAAACATATATGGAGAAAACTCCGGTTGTAATCCGTTTTAAAGGTGCCGTTCCAACATCGGTCTTAGCACCACATATTTTCTTTATGTTCTTTGCCATGCTATTGGGTAACCTGGCCGGAATTATGGCGATTTTCAGGCATCAACGGTATAAATTTTACACTACCGTTACACTAATTACCTTACTGATTGGCGGCATGATTTTGGGGCCAATGGTTCAGCTTCATGCTTTTGGCGAAGCCTGGGCCGGCGTTCCGTTTGCCTGGGACTTAACCGACAACAAAACACTGGTGGCCTTTATTTTCTGGATACTGGCATTTTTTATGAACCGAAAAAAAGAACGTCCGGTGTATACCATCGTTGCATCGATTGTGATGTTGATTGTTTATTCTATTCCGCACAGCATGTACGGCTCGCAACTTGATCCTGAAACCGGCGAAATCATTCAGGGATGGATTCAACTGTTTATTTTTTAAACGAAAAATTATTATCCGTTTTTTCCGAAAATTTTAAATTTGGCATTCCTAACTAAAGCTAACTAAAATGAAGAACTGGTATTTACTTGTACTTGTACTCCTGTTATCCTGCACACACAAAACCGAAAGAAATTACCTCAGTTATGTCGATCCGCTTATTGGTACAGGGCCGGCATCAACAATTTCCGCGCAAGAACACCCCGGTGATCATGTAAGTAACGGACAAACGATTCCGGCCGTTACAGCTCCATTTGGAATGACACAATGGACACCACAAATTTACGATAACGAGCAAAAATGTATCGCTCCTTTTTATACCGGACAAACCATGATTCAAGGGTTTAGGGCAAGCCACTGGCTTAGCGGTTCGTGCACGCAGGATTACGGTTCTTTTACCATTTACCCCACCGTATTAGGCAGCAGTTTTAGCTTTCAACCGGTGCAGCGCCAAACTTTGTGTTTAATGAAAACCGACAACCTTTCGCCGGCATACGCCTCATTTTTATTTCCGGCCAAAACCATTTTGTCTGAGATGACCGCTACCAAACGTTGTGGCTTTTTTCGTTTTTCGTGGCTGGAAGAGAAAAACCCAACCATCATGTTCGACATTAACAGCGACGAAGGAAAAGGCTATATAAAAATCGACCTGGAAAAGCAGGAAGTATATGGTTATAATCCGGCTTACCGTATTTACAGCGGACAGGATGAACCAGCAGGAATATCAGGATATTTTGTGGCTAAATTCGATCAGGAAATTGTAAAATACGGCACCTGGGGCGATTTTGAATATGAGCACGGCACTACTGAACGTAAGGATCAAAAACAGGTTGGAGCTTATGTAACATTTAGTATTGAGGGAGATACGCCGGTAAAACTAAAAATTGGGACTTCTTTCACAAGTATTGAGAATGCACGTAAAAACCTGGAAGCAGAAATTACTGACTGGGATTTTGAGGGAACAAAACAAAAATTGGAAAACACCTGGAACGATTATCTGGGTCGCATCGATGTGGAATCGGAAAACAAAGAGGAGCTCACTAAATTTTACACTGCAGTATATCATGCCTTATTTCACCCGCGTTTAATGAGCGATGTAAACGGCGACTACCCGGCTTTTTCGAAACAATACGAAATAAAAAACAACAGCGATTTTGATTATTATGGCGATTTCTCGAACTGGGATATTTTTCGGGCACAAATGCCATTGCTGAGCCTTATTGCCCCAAAAGAATACAACGACATGGTAAAATCGCTCGTTGCAAAAGCCGAAGATGGTAACTGGCTCCCCATTTTCCCGATGTGGAACAATTACACCTCGGCAATGATTGGCGACCACAGCACATCGATACTTTGCGATGCTGCGATGAAAGGTTTTGATTTTGATTTGGAAAAGGCCTACCAGTTTATGCGAAAAAATGCCTACGAAACACCTGAGGAAGAAGCCTATAAAGATGGAAAAGGACGCCGTGCGCTAACTTCGTATATCGAGTTTGGATATGTTCCGCTCGACGATGTTGTTGCCGATGCTTTTCACACCAACGAGCAGGTTTCGCGAACAATGGAATATGCCTACGACGATTGGTGCGTTGCACAAGTAGCCCAGAAATTAGGAAAAACCGACGACTATAATGATCTGCTTACCCGCTCGTACAACTATTCAAATGTTTTTGATGAAAACCGGGGCTGGGTAAACGGGAAATATGCTGATGGTAGTTTTTATGAAGATTTTAATGCCAACACAAAACAATTTTTTATAACTGAAGGTACGCCAAAACATTACACCTGGTTTGTTCCGCACGATGTTGAAGGACTGATCGGGTTAATGGGTGGAGAAAGCACGTTTAGCGAAAAACTGAATAAACTAATCGACAATAAACTATACTGGCACGGCAACGAGCCCAGTCATCATATTCCTTTCCTGTTTAATTACTGTAACCAGTGGGACAACACACAAAAAACGGTAAAATATATTCTTCGCACAGAATACGGGTTAGGCCGCGGCGGACTTTCAGGAAACGACGATGCCGGACAACTTTCGGCATGGTATGTTTTTGGCGCAATGGGTTTTTATCCGATGTGCCCGGGAAGCAACGAATACCAGTTATCTTCTCCAATATTTGAACAGGTAACACTTAACCTGGATGAAGACTATTATCCGGGCCGCAAATTTGTATTAAAAGCTGACGGTGCTACTTCTTCATCAGTTTTTAAATCGATTAAATTAAACGGCAAAGAAAGTGCTACGAAAATAAAACACGAGGATTTGCAAAAAGGGGGAACACTGAAGTTTTTAAAATAAAACTATTCTTTAAGAACAAGTTCAGATTGTCATTTCGACGAAGAATGAGGAGAAATCTCTCCCAATAGAACAGATTTCTCAGTAGTTGCTCCTTCGTCGGAATGACAAAATTATCCACTCTACAATTTCTGAATCGGCGACGAAAGTTTTTCAGCCTCTTCGGTAATGTATTCCCGGAAACCATCTTCTGTTTTCCACTGGTCTTTATCTAAGCCCCAAACCGAGAAAAAATAATGTTTTGCCGGTTGGGCATTTTTACATTTTTGACCAATGTAAAACGTTTCCGAAATCACATGGCTAAAATTTTTCTCCGGTACCGTTTTAACACCTTTCTCGAACCAATTGATGTCGGTGGTTCTTCCTATTTTACCGGCTTCGGTTTTGGGAACAATCACTGCCATTCCCAACTCATCGTTATTCAGCGACTGTACATCGTGGGTACCTATACAGGTAAAATCAGCTACCTCAAACTGGAAGGGTTCCTTTTTTAATTGCGAGGTAACAATGCCCGTTACAACCTGATCATCTTCAGCACATCCAAAAAATGTTACATCCGATTCAAACCAGTATTTCCCGGGATAAATGGTAATGCGCTCCACGGCTTCCATTTCTTCGCCATCAATATCCCAACCCGAATATTTCAAATCGAAAACCGAACGAATCGGCCCTTCAACTATTTTCTGATATTCATACACTTTTGTCGATCCCAATCGAATCAACGAATCATTTCTCAATAACGCAATTCCACCCGATCCCAGTGAACTACCGCAATGTAACACATCCATTCCCCAGTCGTTCAAAACATGATAATCAGGAATAGCAGGTGTATGCACATCGTCGGCCACCATTACCGGTTTGCGTTTTCCAAACAGGTCTTTTACATTCCGGCAATCAAAATAAATCCTGAAAGCGATCTTGTCATTTTCCCAGGTAACACCTTCTCCCTGGGCAATAATTTTAAAAGGCTCGCTAACCGGAACTGCTTTGTAGTAATCCACCTCTTTGTACGATCCGTCTTCCTGATGAATTCCTAAACGCAGGTTGGTGCGTTTTTCAACTTTTGGATAATCCGACTCCGCAACCAATTCGATTTTTGCTTCAATGGTTTCGTTGGCTTTTATATCTACCAAAAGGACTACTTCATCCCAATTTCCATCGCCGTCTAAATCATCAACCTGGCTGGCAATTGTTTTATCGCCGTACTTAAATACCGGCAATTTGCCTTCTTCCAAAGCAATTTTTGCGGCAATTTCTTCGCGTGTTAAAACAACTACCTCATCGGTTCGTTCTTCCGCCAATGGATTTTTTAGTGTAATTACTGGTTGTTGCGTACACGAAGTAAACAGGATCAGAAACAAAATACCAAATGGAAAAATATTCTTCATAGTTGGATTAGATTTATGCGTTAGCAAAAAGTGTATCTGAAACAAGTAACGAATTCGCATTCTGTTTCTGACACACTTTTTACCGGTTAATTTTTAAATATCGTTTTCGCCTTTCACATAACCAAAGTTGGCTAAAATACCACCATCGACATAAAGCACTTGTCCGTTTACAAAGTCGGCTGCTTTTGATGCCAGGAACAAGGCCGCATTACCAATATCTTCAGGTTCGCCCCAACGGTTAGCCGGAGTACGCATCATCACCAAATCGTTAAACGGATGACCTCCTTCGCGAATTGGTGCTGTTTGAGCCGTTGCAATGTATCCCGGACCGATTCCGTTAATCTGCACATTGTATTTTGCCCACTCGCAGCACATATTAGCGGTTAACAGTTTCAAGCCTCCTTTTGCCGATGCATAAGCTGATACTGAGTTACGTCCGTAAACACTCATCATCGAGCACATATTAATAATCTTACCCGAACGTTTCTCAATCATTTTCGGAGCAACACGTTTTGCCAGAATCAACGGTGCAACAAGGTCAATATCAATAACCTGTTTATAATCAGCAACCGGCATATCCAGAATTGGAATACGTTTGATGATACCGGCGTTGTTGACCAAAATATCCACATCGCCTACCTCTTCTTCTATTTGAGATATTCCTTGATCAACGGCTTCTTCGTTGGTAACATCAAATTTTAAAGTGTATACATCAACACCGGCTTGGGCATATTCTGCTTTACATTCTTCCAGTTTTTCATCAGAAATATCGTTCACACAGATTTTTGCGCCGGCCTGCCCCAGCGTTTTTCCAATTGCCATTCCAATACCATGCGTTCCGCCGGTTATTAGTGCAACTTTTCCGTTTAGGCTGAATAATTCTTGTATCATTTCAATTATTTTTTTATGATTTCTTGTTGTGTCTTATCTCAGTTCTTGTGGCTGAATAACATCCATATCGGTGTAGTCGAGATTTTCACCCGCCATTCCCCAGATAAAAATGTAGTTTGAAGTTCCGGCAGCCGAATGGATCGACCACTCAGGCGAAATAACCGCTTGTTCGTTTTTCAGCCAAATGTGACGTGTTTCCTGTGGCTCGCCCATAAAATGGCAGATTGCCTGATCTTCGGGAACTTCGAAGTAAAAATACACCTCGTTGCGGCGTGTATGCTGATGTGCCGGCATGGTGTTCCAAACACTACCGGGTTTCAACTCAGTCATTCCCATTTGCAACTGACAAGTATCAACAACGGTGTTAATCATCAGCTGGTTAATATTTCTTTCGTTCGATGTTTCCAGGCTGCCCAGATGCAGCACATTGGCATCGGCTAAAGTTACCTGCTTGGTTGGATATTCTTTGTGCGCCGGTGCAGAGTTAAAATAGAAGTGAGCAGGTTTTGTAGCATCGTCTGATTTAAATGTTACTTCCTTACTTCCGCGCCCAATATATAAAGCATCTTTATAATTCATTTTATACTCGGTTCCATCAACAACAACAGTTCCGGTGCCACCTACATTCATCACACCAACTTCCCGGCGCTCACAAAAATAATCAGCTTTCAGCGGATCGATGGTTTCCAGGGGAAGTTCTTCGCTTAATGGAACTGCACCACCAACAATGTAACGCTCAATGGATGAATAAACCATACGAACGTTACCTTCTTCCATCAGGTTTTCCACCAAAAATTCTTTTCTGATCTTTTCTGTATCGTATTTCTTAAAATCCTCGGGATGATAAGCATACCTTCTCTCATAAATTGTTGCCATAGTATTTAATTCTTTAATTTTTAAACGAATAATTCTGCAAATGTAATAAGAATGACACAAAAATGCAATCGATTGCATTGATTAAGAAATATTCTTAACTTTGCCATAAATAAAACAACAAATGGCGCACAAACCGGAAATAACAATTCACGATATAGCCAAAAAACTGGAAATTTCGGCATCCACTGTTTCGCGTGCTTTAAAAGACAATCCACTGATTAGCGAGGCAACAAGGGAAAAGATAAAAAAAGCAGCAATAGAAATGGGTTACCGCCCTAATGTTATGGCGGCTAATTTGCGCACCCGACGTACCAATACTATTGGCGTTATTGTTCCGCTGATCAACCGCCATTTTTTTTCATCGGTAATTTCCGGAATTGAAGATGTAGCCTACAAACAGGGTTTTGCCGTTACCATTTCGCAATCAAACGATAACCTAGAAAAGGAAAGCACCATTGCGCACACTTTCTTTTCGAACCGTGTTGATGGATTGATTCTATCGATTGGGATGGAGACGCAGTCGTATGATCATCTGAAACTCTTTTCGGAAAGAAATATTCCGCTGGTATTTTTCGACCGAATTGTAGAAGAAATTCCGGCACATAAAATTGTTGTGGATGATTTTGGTGGCGCATACCGGGCAACACAGCACCTTATTGAGCAGGGCCGAAAAAAAGTAGCTCATATAGGCGGACCACTTAACCTGCAAATCTACGCGAAACGCGAAGCCGGTTACCGACAGGCAATTAGCGATGCCGGACTACAGATTAACGAGAACCAGATATTACATAACAGCCTGACCCGTGAAGACGGACTCAATGCCATAAAAAAGATTCTGAGAACAAAAGAAAGACCCGATGCCATTTTTTGTGCCAACGACACAACCGCATTGAGTACCATCATTCTTTTAAACGAAAAAGGCATTAAAGTGCCTGAAGATATTGCGATTGTAGGATTTAGTAACGAGCCATTCAGCGAACTGGTAACTCCCTCCATATCTACAATAAAACAGCCCGGATTTGAAATGGGACAAAAAGCTGCCGAACTGTTAATTAAACAAATTAGCAGCAAAGTAAAACCCAAAAGCTACGAAACGATAATGATGGAAACAGAACTGGTTATCCGGGATTCATCACAATTAAAATAAGTTCCCGAAGCCTCAATACACAATTCCTTAGCCTGCGCTCAGCAAAAATAACACTGAAGGCATAATTATCTTATACACAATACAATAATCCTTAGCTCAGCTAAGCAAAACGGCTTGTAAAAACAATCGTTTCATCCCACTGATTCAGCAATCATGATTCGCTAAAGCCCTCATTATCTGCGTATATTTGAATAATACAAACCCGTTTTGAAAATACAAGCCAAGATATGGAACCTGGGCGTGCTCCTATTCTTATTTATTATTAGCTTTTGTAGAGGATATGGCGCAACGAATCTTACCACCAAAGAAGATGGTTTGAACTTACCGCCTGTGGCCCAAAACGACACCTTTATTATTGCTGCCCAATACAATCTGATATTTTACGGTGATGTACTGATTAACGATTATGATCCTAACGGAGACAAAATCGAGATCAAATTTGCTGCTTCTCCAAAAAACGCTCTGCTTACCATGGAAAAAGACGGGCATTTCAGGTTAGAGGTTCCTGAAAAATATGAAGGTAACATCAGTTTCAACTATTACATAAAAGAACTTACCCAAAACGAATACGGTGCAGAGGCCAGTGTATTTATTCAAATAATAGAGAACGCTGACCTGGATGGTATTCCGAATTACGCTGACCTGGATAACGATAACGACGGCCTTCCCGACTATTTGGATGGAGTTGGCCTGGACACCGACAATGACGGTATTCCGAACAATTTGGATATTGATAGCGATAACGATGGTATTACCGACAACGTTGAATGGCAACAGGAAAATAATTACATTCAGCCCTCGAATATTGATGCCAACCAAAATGGATGGGACGATGCCTACGACCCGGAAATGGGCGGCACGTGCTATAATCCGGTGGATACCGACCGTGATGGAATACCTGATATGACAGATACCGATTCGGATAATGATGGAAGTATGGATTTATTAGAATCATTCGATTCAGGAAACAATGGCAAAGCCGGAATTCAGCTCCTCTATTCGGATGAGGATAATGATGGACTTGACGATCTTTTTGACCTGGTGGTCAAAGGCTCAAGCTGGCAAAACCCAACAGCCAGCAGCTGTTCGCCAGGCGATTTAAACCATAATGGCATTCGCGACTGGCGCGATAACACCAGCCATCTTTCTTCCCAATCGAGCTATATTTTTCCAAATCCTGCTTCTGAATCATTCCAGTTTTTCAATCCAGAACAACAATTAGATCAGCAGTTAACTGTTAACATCTATAACACAAAAGGTCAGCTTAACAAGGTTTATACAACCACCAACAGCAACGAGCGTATTCCAATCCAGGATCTTACGAACGGAACCTACATTATAAAAGTTAGCTCAGACACATTTCAGCATTCGCAACAGGTTTTAATTCAACACTGATTTCAAAAAAAATTTAAAAAACTGTAACCCTCGTCATTTTTTGTTGTCACTATTTACAGAAACGACAAAAATATAGATTCGTATCGTTTGTCGACTAAAAACGTTAATTGGTCGGATTAAAAAAAACAGATTTATACGATGTATTACTTTTGTTGAAGCTAAAAAACAATGTGGATGTTCAGCCAAACATCCAAAACAGAAAACAATTAGAAACAAAAGCCAAAAAATGATGAAAACAATGATGTTACTCCTTCTCCTTTCCATTGGAGTTGTAGTACAAGCACAGAACATTACCTTAAGTGGTTACCTCAGAGACGCTTCCAATGGAGAAGCGCTGATTGGTGCTACGGTTTATGTTGAAGAACTGAAACAGGGCACCGCATCAAATGCCTACGGATTTTACTCACTTACCATTCCCGAAGGAAGCTACACGCTTCAGATTTCGTTTATCGGTTACCAAACCATTAAACAGAAAATTGATGCCAGGGAAAGTCTAAACATTTCGCATTCGTTACAGGAAAATACCGAAGTAATGGAAGAGATTATTGTGAGTGGCGAAGCTGCCAATGCCAATGTTGAACGTATTGAAATGGGAATGGAAAAACTTCCGGTAAAAACCATTCAGAAACTTCCGGCATTTATGGGCGAAGTGGACATTATCCGCACCATACAGCTGTTGCCCGGTATTCAGAGTGGTGGTGAAGCCAGCTCGGGTTTATATGTTCGTGGCGGTGGCCCCGACGAAAACCTGATGATATTGGACGAAGCACCGGTATACAATGCCTCGCACCTGATGGGTTTCTTTTCGGTGTTTAACTCGAATGCCATAAAAGATATTCAGGTTTATAAAAGCGGAATTCCGGCCGAATACGGCGGAAAAGCCTCTTCGGTAATAGATATCCGACAAAAAGACGGTAACTCCAAACAGTTTGGTTTTGATGGCGGAATCGGCAACCTGTCGAGCCGGTTAACCCTGGAAGGACCGATTATTAAAGACAAATGGAGTTTCCTGCTGGCCGGACGCCGTACTTATTACGACATTTTAGGAAAAGCTGCCGGTTTGGATGAACTGGAGGACAACACCATGTATTTTTACGATTTGAACGGAAAATCGAATCTCGTTATCAACAATAACAACCGTATCTACTTATCCGGTTATATGGGTGAAGATGTTTTTGAGTTGGGCGAATCAATGTACATGCGTTGGGGAAATGCCACCGCAACAGCCCGCTGGAACCATATTTTCGGCGATAAGATTTTTATGAATATCTCGGCCATTTTTTCGAACTACGATTACAAACTTGGAGTTCCGGGAGAGAATGCCGACAACTTCGATTGGTCATCGCGAATAAAAGACTACAACGGAAAGGCGGATTTTACCTGGTTTGCAAATCCACAAAACACTGTAAAGTTTGGGGTGAACACCATAAAACATGAATTCCGTCCGGGCAAAATTACCACCAACGGCGATAACTCCATGTTCTCGGATATGGAACTGGCCCACTACAATGCTATTGAAAGTGCGGTTTATCTTTCGAACGAACAAAAGATATCCGATCGTTTTTCAATGCAATACGGCGTACGTTTAAGTCATTTTCAGCAGGTAGGTAAAGGAGAAGTGAATATTTACGAGGATCCTGAAAATCCTGATAAGAATGAAATTATTGAAACCATCAGCTACGGCAAGAAAGATAAAATCGGCGATGCATTTATTCATCTGGAGCCACGTTTAAGTATGAAATATACACTCGACCGCAACAGCTCCGTCAAGGGATCGTACAACCGCATGGTGCAAAACCTGCACCTTATTTCAAACACGCAATCGCCTACCCCACTTGATATCTGGCTGCCATCGAGCACCTACATAAAACCATTGAAGGTTGACCAGGTTTCGCTCGGTTATTTCAGAAACTTTCAGCAAAACATGTGGGAAACCTCTGTTGAGGTTTATTACAAAGACATGCATAATGTTCTGGACTACATCGAGGGAGCAGAACTGTTTCTGAACGATGCTATTGAAACCGAGTTGCTACATGGTTCAGGCACTTCGAAAGGACTGGAGGCTTTGGTTAAAAAATCGAAAGGGAAACTTACCGGTTGGGTGGGTTACACCTGGTCGAAAACAGAACGCGAGATTCCGGGTATAAACAACGGAAATCCATACCCGTCATCGTACGATCGTACACACGATCTTTCGCTGGTATCGAGTTACCAACTGAACGACCGCTGGAACTTTGCAGCCAATTTTGTATATGCAACCGGAAATCCAACATCGTACCCGGTGGCTAAATACTATGTTCAGGGCAACCAGGTTTACGAATATTCCGCCCGCAATAGTAACCGAATTCCGGATTATAACCGCCTGGACCTGTCGTTTACTTACGACTTTAAAAAGAATGCGAACCGACGTTTTAAACAATCGATTAATGTCTCGGTGTACAATGTTTACGGACGACGAAATGCCTATTCAATTACTCCGGGAGCAAACGAAGCCAATCCGAATCAAACGGAATTTATTCGCTTGTCGATTATCGGAGCTCCTATCCCATCCATCACTTATAACTTTAAATTTTAATCGTCATGAAAACAGCACAAATAATAAAAGGAATTATCATTCTTCTGTTTGCGATTGTTGCATTCACCTCCTGCGAAGATGTGGTTGATGTGGATCTGAACGACGAAGATATTAACCTGATAGCCGTTGAAGCTTACATTAACACCAAAGCAGAAAACAACGTTTACGTAAAATTGGAACGCACGCTTGCGGTAAATCAAACAGCACAAAACCCGGTAATCAGCAATGCCGTTGTTCGGATAAGCGATAATGCCGCTTCGCCCAATACCGTAACACTTGAAGAACAAGCAACCACAGGAATATATGTATTGCCCGCAGGAACCTCTTATCCGGGAGTTGCCGGACGTACTTACACATTAACAATTACCACTCCGGATGGCACGGTAATTACCGGCGAAGAATATTTGCAGGAAGTTGAAACGCTTGATACAGTAAAAGTAAATTTAAGCGACCGGGGCAATTACGAATACCTGGGAATTTATATTAACTCGCAGGAAACTCCGGGTTTGGGACATTATTACAAATGGGATATTTATATAAACGGTGAGTTTCTGAGCGACGGTGAAGACCTGGCTTTTGCCAGCGATGAACTGGTAGACGGAAATTACATTTACGACATGTTAGTCCTTCTTGACTGGGAAGACGAAGAAGAAGACAAAAGACTTCATCCGGGCGATACAGTTGTTGTGGAGCAACTCTCTATTTCGGAGGCTGCTTACGAATTTTACTGGGGCCTGAGCGACCAGGCATGGGCCGGAAGCCCGTTTAGTGTTCCACCTGCAAATGTTCCGAGCAACCTGATTTCCAACGATGGGAAACGCATTTTGGGATTATTCTCGGCCCGCGACATTTCGGTAGGAAATAAGGTGATAATCGATGATTCGAATTACACACCTTTGGTTTCGAGTATCCCCGAAATGTAGAACCGATTGAGATAATGAAACTTTAAAATAAACATTTCCCAAAAAAACGAAGCTTGTACGATGAATTTCGCAAGCTTCGTTTTTGATGTCGGTATTAATTGCTACTTTTCGTTAATTTTGCTGTTTTACCGGAATGAACAAGAACATTGAGAAAATAACGGGCTATTTAAAAATTGAGCAACTTAAAAAAGACAAACGGGTGATCGTTTATTTAATTTGCCTGATTATTGCCACAGTTTTGTGGTTTTTAAATGCTTTGGAGAAAGATTATACTACAACTATTGCCTACCCGGTTCGGTATGTAAGTCCGCCCAACCGCCAGTTTTTGGCCAACAAACCTCCCGAAAAACTCGATTTGAAAGTTGACGCGCACGGCTTTACACTTTTGCGTCATAAACTCAATTTTTCTTATTCGCCCATCATTTTAAACCTGACGAATATTACCCAAAACCTGGAATCGAACAATGGTACATTCCTGGTGCCAACAAATACTTTAAACCGTCGAATTTCGAGCCAGATTAGCAGCGAAATAAGCCTTCAACAGGTTAATCCTGATATCATCCGAATCGTACTCGACAGTTTAAAAACAAAAACGGTTCCGGTAAAAGCCGATGTTTCAATCGACTTTAAACCTCAGTTCAATTTAAAAAATCCGGTACACGTAAAACCATTGGAAGTTAAAATTACAGGTCCGGCATCGGTTGTCGATACTGTTCATTTTCTTTCAACTACAAAAAAAACATTCGAAGAAGTAGATAAAACGATTAACCGCAACATAAAACTCATACATCCTGAAACAACCACGGTTGTTCCGGCAGAAGTGTTGCTACAAATTGAGGTGGAAAAATATACCGAGAAACAGGTTCGCCTTCCCATACAGGTTATCAACAAACCGGCTGATGTAAGAATTAAACTTTTCCCCTCGGAACTTACGCTTAACTGCATTGTAGGCTTGAGTGAATTCGACAATATCTCTGAGGCCGATTTTCGGGCAGTGGTTGATTATGCCTCGATTAGTAACAGCGAAAGCCGTCTGAGGGTAAGAATAACCGATAAGCCTTCGTTTGTTGAGATTTCTCGTTTTAATCCCGAATCGGTAGAATACCTTATTGAAACGTATTAAAGAATGGCTTTAAAGATTGGTATTACAGGCGGAATTGGAAGTGGGAAATCGGTAATTTGCCAGGTTTTCAAGCTTCTGGGAGCTCCTGTTTTTGAAGCCGACATTTGGGCAAAAAAACTGGTGAATTCGCACGATCAGATAAAAACCGGACTTATTGACTGGTATGGCCCCGACATTTATTCACCAAACGGCACAATTGACCGAAAAAAGCTCGCTGGCATCATTTTTACTGATAACAAAGAGATGCAGAGAGTAAACGGTTTAATTCATCCCGTGGTGCGGCAGGAATTTATGATTTGGGCTGACCAACAAAACAGTCCGTACGTCATTCACGAAGCGGCGATTCTTTTTGAAAGCGGTTTCTATAAAATGATGGATTATACCCTATTGGTAACTGCACCCGAGAATATGCGGATCGACCGCGTTACTAAGCGTGATGGTTCAACAATTGAAGCCGTTAAAGAACGAATGAGCAAACAGTGGAGCGATGAACAAAAACACAAACTCGCTTCAAGAGAAATTAAAAACGACAACAAAACATTATTGATTCCTCAGCTAATTGAAATCGATAAACAACTAAAAGAATATGGCAAAATTTGGTAAATGGATAGGAGCCGGACTTGGTGCTTTTGCCGGCGGCCCGATCGGCGCAATTATAGGTTTTACAATAGGTTCGATGTTTGATGGTGGACAGGAAGCCGTAAAACGAGGTGCAAGAACGGGATACTCAAGCAGAACAACTACCACCGGTGGATATGTTATGAGCCTTCTGGTTTTGGTGGCTGCTGTTATGAAAGCCGATGGGAAAGTGTTGAAATCGGAGCTCGACTATGTAAAGAAATTTATGGTACATAACTTTGGCGAAGACTCGGCACAGGAAGCCATTAGAATGTTGCGCGACCTGCTGCAACAAACCATTCCGGTTAACGAAGTTTGCCAGCAGATAAAAGCAAATATGAATTACTCGGCACGCCTTCAGCTGGTTCATTTTCTGTTTGGAATTGCCCAGGCCGATGGTCAGGTTGATGTGGAAGAGCAAAAGTTGATTACACACATTTGCAACCAAATGGGCATTGGAAATAACGATTTCGAATCGATTCAGGCCATGTTTGTGCCAAATACCGATGGCGATTACAAAATACTTGAAATCGACCGTTCGGCCAGCAACGACGATGTAAAAAAGGCCTACCGTCGTATGGCTATGAAATACCACCCTGATAAAGTGAGCACTCTGGGCAATGAAGTTCAGAATGCGGCAAAAGAGAAATTTCAGAAAGTAAATCAGGCTTACGAGAATATTAAAAAAGAACGAAAAATAGCTTGATCAGTTTACAGTCGCAGTTAGCAGTTGTCATTGTCATCTCGAAGGAAGCATGACTGAGAGATCTGTTACTTTGCAGCTACCGGAAACAGATTTCTCACTTCGTTCGAAATGACAAAACAATGAAAATCATCTCAACAAATATTGCTGAAGCCCGGATTATTGAATGGAAGGGAAAAGAGGTCCCTACCGGTATGTTCAAATTTGGTGTAGACAAGGGGATTTTTTTGGGTAAAGAAGATGTGAAACACGACAATGTGATGGACCGCAGATACCATGGCGGTATTGATAAAGCCTGTTACCTCTATTCGGCAGATCATTACCAATATTGGCAAAACCTGTACCCTGAATTAGAAATGCCATGTGGAATGTTTGGCGAGAACCTGACTGTGGAAGGCCTGCACGAAAAGGAAATAAATATTGGCGATACCTATAAAATTGGAGAAGCAGTGGTACAAGTTACCCAACCTCGCCAACCCTGTTTTAAATTGCAGTTCAGGTTTCACAACAACAATATTGTACGCCAGTTTGTCGATTCAGGTTTTTCGGGTGTATATGTCAGGATTCTGGAAAACGGCCATGTAAATCCCGGCGACAGTATACAGCTGATCGAAAAAAAACAATCGTTATCGATACACGAAGTTTATACCCTTCTTTACACTGATGAATTCGATGAAAAAGTAAAAGAAGCAATAAACGATCCGTTAATTGCCGAAAGTTGCAAAAGTGATTTATTAAAGCGCTGGGGTGAGTTTTTGTAAACCACTAGTGACCAAAACCTTCCAGTTAGAACCATTTTAAATTGCAATATATCTATAGATTTATAGGTTACCTTTCCCCTTTTTTCAGAATATATAAGTGGACAAGGAAGGAAGTGCAAACCTCTTTCAACCATTAAATCAGAAGTGCAACATCAAATTGCAAAAGACATTAAGGAGGCTTTGAAGATGGCCTCCTTTCTTTTTTAAAAAAGTTTTTCGACCTAAAATTTCATTAAGATAAAAAGCTATAAAAAAACAACCCGTTTCAAATCAAGTCTTGAAACGGGTTGTCAATCTATTAAAATAGTACAAGTAATCTGTATTGCCTATTTATGACCAAGGTCAATGGATTTACATTCTTTCGGGCATTTCAACACCAAGTAAGCCCATACCGGTTTGTACCACCTTACCCACTGCTGAAGCCAGCACCAGTCGGAAGTTTTTCACACTTTCGTTAGCTTCTCCAAGTATTGAATGATCGTGATAAAACTGGTTGAATTCTTTTACCAGTTCGTAGCAGTAGTTGGCAATAATTGCCGGACTGTAATTGTCTCCGGCTTCCTCAACTGCGGCAGGAAATAACGAAATACGTTTCACCAAATCCTTTTCTTTTGACGACAGCGATTCAACTACTATATTCTCGTTGATCGTAATATTTTGATCGGCAGCCTTGCGCAGAACCGATTTTATACGTGCATAAGTGTACTGAATAAATGGCCCGGTATTTCCGTTAAAATCTATCGATTCTTCCGGATTGAACATCATATTCTTTCGCGGATCCACTTTCAAAATAAAGTATTTCAACGCTCCAAGGGCAATCATTTTAAAGGTATTCTCGGCATCGTCTCCGGTTAATGAGTCAAGCTTTCCTAACTCTGCCGACATTTCGCGGGCTACTTCAACCATATTTTCGACCAAATCGTCGGCATCAACAACAGTTCCCTCGCGCGATTTCATTTTACCTGATGGTAGTTCAACCATTCCGTACGAGAAGTGGTACAAATCTTTTCCCCAGCTAAATCCAAGCTTATCCAGCAAAATAGCCAATACCTGGAAGTGGTAGTTTTGCTCGTTACCCACTACGTACACCATTTTATCGATCGAATAATCGTTAAAACGCATTTTAGCCGTACCAATGTCCTGGGTCATATAAACCGAGGTGCCATCGCTACGCAGCAATATTTTCTGATCCAGTCCGTCACCGGTAAGATCGGCCCAAACCGAGTTATCTTCATGCCTTGTAAATGTGCCTTCTTCAAGGCCTCTCAGCACTTCGTTTTTACCGATAAGATAAGTTTCCGATTCGTAGTAAATCTTGTCGAAACCAACACCCAGCGTTTTATAAGTCACATCAAAACCTGTGTACCCCCAGTTGTTCATCATCTTCCAAAGCTCAACTGTTTCCTCATCTTTTGCCTCCCATTTTCTCAATAATTCACGGGCTGCAATAATTGATGGTGCCTGGTTTTCGGCTTCTTCTTTCGAAATGCCTTTTTCAACCAGCTCTGCTATTTCGGCTTTGTAATGTTTGTCAAATTCAACATAGTACTTTCCAACCAGGTGGTCGCCTTTCATTCCTGTACTTTCAGGAGTTTCTCCGTTACCCCACTGTTTCCAGGCATACATCGATTTACAGATGTGGATACCACGGTCGTTTACAATGTTGGTCATTACCACTTTTTTACCGTTGGCCTTTAGAATCTCAGAGATCGAAAATCCCAGCAGATTGTTACGAATGTGGCCAAGGTGAAGTGGTTTATTGGTGTTTGGCGACGAGTATTCAACCATAACCAACTCACTATCATCGCTTATGGGTTTTATGCCAAATTCAGAATTGGCGAAGCTGTTTTTAAGAACATCGAGCCAATAATTCTGGCTGATCTCCAAATTCAAAAAACCTTTAATCACATTGAAGTTTTCAACAGTATCAATGTTTTCAACAAGGTATTTTCCAAGATCTTCAGCAGTTTGCTCCGGTGCTTTTTTTGAGTATCGTAAAAAAGGAAACACCACAACGGTTATATCGCCCTCAAAATCTTTTCGGGTATTTTGTACCTGCACCTGGTTTTCCGGTAAATCTGCTCCGTACAAAGACTTCATTGCTTCTACGGTTCCTTTCTGAATCAAACTTTCGATACTCATAACTAAGCTTATTTTTTAGAGACCGCAAATATAATACATTACAGCCATAAACGAGAAAAGCCCTGCCAAATGACAGAGCTTTTCGAAAATATTTAATTAAAGCTTACTTGCGAATTTTTGCAACTTCAAATTCTGCTCTACGGTTTTTACGTTTGTTCTCTAATGATGTGTTAGGAACAGCCGGTTTAGTTTCACCATAGTTATTAGAACCTACATAAGCGTTGTTCACACCTTTTTGTAATAAGTACTTAACAACAGCCTGAGCACGTCTTTCAGACAATCCCATGTTGTATGATTCTGTACCAATATCATCAGTGTGACCACCAATTACGATATCGTATTCTTTAGCCGCATTCAACTGATCAGCTAATTTATCCAATTCAGTTTTTGCTTCTGGTCTTAGAGTCGACTTGTCGAAATCGAAGTAGATTGTTGGAATTGAAATTTCACTCCAATCCGGGCAACCGTTGTTGCTTGCAGGACCTGCTTCTGAAGGACAATCATCTTCACAGTCAATTACACCGTCGCCATCTGAATCAAGCGGACAACCGTCAGCGTCAACAGGACATCCTTTTGGTGTATCAGGACACTTGTCTTTTGGATCTGGAACTCCGTCTTCGTCAGTATCAGGACAACCGTTGAATTTAGCCAATCCAGGAGTATCAGGACAGTCGTCGTCTTTATCAGCGATTCCGTCACCGTCTTTATCAGGACAACCATTTAACGATGCTGGGCCAGCTTCTGTAGGACAGTCATCTTTGTAATCAGGAACTCCGTCGCCATCAGTATCGATCGGACAACCTTTTTCATCAACTTGTACTCCCGCAGGTGTACCAGGACATTCGTCTTTACGATCACTTACACCGTCACCGTCTTCATCTTTGGCTTTACCCAATGCGAATTCAAGCACACTGGTAACCTGAAAATGTTCGTCAGTCCATCCGTAAGCATTGTTTGGATCATCTGAATGGTATCCTTTAATACTATTCACATAAGATCCTGACACGAAAAGTGAAGTTTTTTCACCAACAGGGAATTTTAATCCTGCACCGTAGTCGAATGTAAAATCACTTTCATCGTTATCCCACATATAACCAGGACCACCAAACAGGTATGGCTGAATTGCCATATTGTCATTGTAAAGTTTCAAACGCAGGTTCAGTAATGATGCAACGACATCAGTTCCGGCATCATTGAATGACCACCTGTTGTCAAGCATTAAATCGAACCTTGGAGACAGGTAACGACTAACATAAAAGTCAGCTAAAATTCCGGTAGCATCGGTTTCAATGTTATATTCCAATCCAGGGCCAACTCCAATGCCCCATTTGTTGTCTGCATTTTGTGCGATGGCATAACCAAGAGACAAAACCAATGCAAATAAGAAAAGAGTAATTTTTTTCATAGTTTTGAAATTATTTTTTTTGTTGTTTGTTGAATTCTACGGGCAATTTAGAAATTAATTCGCAGGTATCAAAAAAAGTTAGCAGTCTTAATTTCATGCTTAAGAATATTTTTTTCACAAATTTAAATATTTAAGTTCAATTAATTCAAAATATTAAACATTTTGTTCTCAATAATCGACATCGAAACTACCGGCCAAAGTTATAAAAACGGTAAAATTACCGAAATTGCTATTTATCAACACAACGGGCAAGAGATTACCGACTCTTTTTCGACCCTTATTAATCCTGAAATGGACATCCCTTTTTTCATTACCGAATTAACCGGAATAAATAATGAAATGGTAAGAACTGCTCCCAAATTTTACCAGGTGGCAAAAAAAATTATTGAAATGACAACGGGGCGAACTTTTGTTGCCCATAATGCCAGCTTCGATTATAAGTTTATAAAAGAGGAATATGCGCGTCTTGGATACAATTATCATCGGAAAACAATGTGTACGGTAAAACTTTCGCGAAAACTGCTTCCCGGACATCCATCCTATTCGTTAGGGAAGCTTTGTGCCGATTTAGGTATTGAAATTAATGGCAGGCACCGCGCTGCAGGCGATGCACTTGCCACTGCTAAACTGTTTGATATTCTTGTCGATCGAAACGATTCGTTGGGAAACCCCAAAGCCGTTAACAATTATAAATTGTTTTAATCCGCCTTTTCGTCGGTTGTTTCGTCAGTTGTTTCCTCCTCTTCAGGTTCTGAAAAGTCAAGCATATCCTTTTCCTGCAAAGCATTGTACCACTGAATTACTTTTTTAATGTCGGATACGTATACACGATCCTGATCAAAATCGGGCAGTACTTTTTCAAAGTAGCTTTTCAATTCATTTCCTGACGATTTGTGCGAAATGGCTGCTCCTCCATCCTCAGCATCGGAGATGGCTTTAAAAACATCTTTCAACGGCACATCACTTTCGTAAGTGTAAATGGCTATATCTTCCAACGCCGATACCTTTGCGGTTGAATAAACCGGCATGCGCTTTTGTGTGTCTAACGATTCAACAATAATGCTGTTTTTACTTTCGGCAACCATTTTGAACAGTCCCGAATGTCCTGAAATTGCTAATATACCTTTTAACATGACTATCTAATTTTCGGCGAAGATACAATTTTTGTAGATTTCAAAAAGTAAGTACACAAAGTAAAAAGCCGGAAACTTGCCTGTTTCGGCTAGCTCCCGGCTCAAAATATTAATTTTTAAGATCTTAAATCAAGCGTTAAAACATTTTAATTAAATCCGATTTTATATATCACCCCGGTTTTAAACCAACGCCCGGGCTGAATTACATTACCAATATCGTTGTATCGTTTATCGAAAATATTGTTTACCGAAGCAAATACCGTAAACTTACGATGTTGATAATTCAGCTTTCCGTCGAATACCCAGAACGGATCGTAAGCCACCTCGCCAACCGGCATTTTATTCTCGAATTGGGTGTAACTTCCTTCCCTGTCCTGGAATACAAAACGTAAATCAAGTGTCAAACCGTTTACCAATTGCTCACTTACCGAACCAACCAGTTTATGTTTCAGGTTATCCAACGCATAATTCGACACAAAATCAGCATTCCCTTTTTCTACATTATTATATAGGTAACTGATTTGAATATTGGGATAGTGGTTTCCAAACTCATTTCGGAACAACACCTGCGCCTGGATTTCGGTTCCCAGGTTATTTATTTCAGTCAGGTTTTGTGGTTGCCAGATCTCTGAGGTCGGATCTTCCTTTACCCAATCGATAATATCTTTTCCATGGCGGTAAAACAATACAGCATGTCCACGCACCAGTTTTGATCGTAGTTTTAAACCTCCTTCTAATGTGGCCGATTTTTCCGGTTTTAAATCGGGGTTACCAATGTTCGACGGACCAACATAATACAAATCAGTAAAAGTGGGCATTCGTAACGACGTGTTGTAACTGGAGTACAGTTTAACCGCATCCGATACATTATAACTCACATCAATTCCCGGAAAAACATTTAATCCCAAATCGCTTCCGGAAATGTAATTCGCCATCAGTCCGGCGGAAAAAGTCCACTTATTAATATAGTATGCGTGTTCCAAAAATCCGGAAATCGTATTCCGGTCGTCCGACTTGGTAAACTGCGCATCTTCTCCCGGCACATCTTTTGGCTCGTCCATATCCAAACCAAGCTTATTACTATATATCTGCTCGCGGCGGAATTCAACACCAAAAGCAGTTTTTCCGGCAGCCCATTTTACCCACGAGTTCAGGTTGGCACCATAAACATTCGTCATGTGGTAATTGTGCCCCGAGTACCAGCCCGGCAGTGTGTCGTTTTGCCAAACGTTGTAACCATCGTCGGTTAAACCATACTTATCGGTTCGGTACAATTCAAAACGATCGTGATGCCGCCTGTAATAAACCACCGGCGTGAGGTGTAGCGGTCCGTTTCCTTCCCATTTCAGCGAGGTGAATAATGTTTTTGTGGCTTCGTACTGGTTCGGATACTTTGGCGTGTAAAAGCTATTCGCTCCAAATCCTTTTTCCGATAGTCCTAACTGAAACTTCAACACTCCTTTTTCGGTATTCAATTGATTGGAATAAAACCCGTTCAGTTCCTCAAAATCAGTGTTGTTGGTGTGCCCGTCCGATCGTTTTCCGTTAAAAGCAAGCATATGCTGCATTTTGCCGGTTGAAAACGAGCCCGAAAGATTTCCATCGAAATACCCAAAGCTACCACCCGAAACGGCAGCAGAAATTTCGGAATTTGCCGACTGACGTGTTACAATATTAATAGCCCCCGAAAAAGCGTTGGGTCCGTATACACGTGCAGCCGGTCCTTCAAGGATTTCGATTCGTTCGATTTGGGCTAAACTAACTGGTAGATTTAAATTGTGATGGCCGGTTTGCGGGTCGGTGATGTTGATGCCGTTCAGCAGGATTAACGTTTGGTCGAAAGTACCACCGCGAACACTCACGTCCGCCTGTACTCCTTCAGTTCCGCGTTGCCGCACATCAATTGCTGCGATGTACTCTAACAGGTCCTGAACACTCTGAGCCGGCGCCGCCTCAATTTCTTTACTCTCAATCACGGAAATTATCCGTGCAACCTGCGAATACAATGCAGGTGTTCGTTGTGCACTAACCTCGATCTCATCAAGGTCGTACTCCATTTTAACTTCAGAAGTATCCTGAACAGTCGCCATTGTAATGGCCGGTGTTGATAGGAAATACACCACCGACAATACTGAAATGACAACTTGTTTCCTTACCGTTAGAAAAGAAGAATAGTTCTTCCTTCCCCACTTTCTGAAAGTTAAAACAGATTGTGCATCATGATTAAACTTTAAATTTTTCATTATAATTCTAATTGAACTTTAACAGACAGGATATTTTTAAAAAACGCTTGATTTTTATTATCGACTTATCCTGTCTCAAATTCGAAAGACAAATATACGCTTTACAATTGTATATCGACAATCTCTATTACGGGTAACTTCTATGGAAACACAGACTTAACAATGCTTTTCGTAACCTTTAACCAATCAACACGTTACCACAATAGAGAATCTTTATCCTGCATAGATAGAATCAACTGATTTATACCAGCTTTTATTTGCAAAAAGGAACTCGTTTGACTTAAATTTGTTTAGACAAATTAAAAATAAGACGCCATGACTCAGATTCAATTTAATAACGCTTTACTCGGCTTGAGTGACAAATTGCATTACTATGCACTTAGTTTAACTGCTGACTCGGAAAGAGCTGACGATCTGTTGCAAGAGACTTTCCTTAAGGCATTAACTTATCGTGACAAGTTTACACAGAACACGAATTTCAAGGCATGGATTTACACCATTATGAAGAACACCTTCATTAATGACTACCGTAGAAACGTTAAAACAAAGAACACCTTCGATGGTTCAAACAACGATTTCCATCTGATGTTCTCGAAAGACAAAGTTTATCCTGCGCCGGATTCATTCTACAGTTCAAAAGAAATTAACAAGAGCATTAATGCATTAGAAGATGAATATCGCGTTCCTTTCCGCATGTTTTTAGAAGGATACAAATACAAAGAAATTGCAGAGCAACTTGATTTACCTTTAGGTACCGTTAAAAGCCGCATTTTCTTTACCCGCAAAAAACTGGAAAAGGCATTAAACGAATATTCAGAAAATTAATAATAGAGATAACGTGTATTGGTTTTTAAAAGGTCTTCAATTTTGAAGGCCTTTTTTTATAGCGTGAGGACTGAAACAAAGGATGTCATCTTTTTAAAAGATGACATCCTTCTGCCTTCTCAAACCCTAAAACTTTTTTATTTTTATAAAATAATTTATACCTTATTTTCTCCCCTAATGTTAGGGGAGATGTCAGCGCAAGACCTGGGGGCGGATTGACAGAGGGGTACTGTTTCAAATTATAAATTAATACCATGAAAAAAATTGCAGTTCATTTAGCCGACGGATTTGAAGAAATAGAAGCCATAAGTATTATTGATGTACTCCGACGTGCTGGTTTTCAAGTTACGGTTGTTTCCATGAATGAAAAGATGGAAGTTACCGGTTCGCACGAAATTACCGTAAAAGCTGATGTGTTGTTTGAGGATCTGGATTACGATAATATTGATATGATCGTGCTTCCTGGAGGAATGCCGGGATCAGCAAATTTAAAAGCACACAGTGGCCTGCGCGAGCAAATCTTAAATTTTAATGACATGAAAAAACCGCTGGCTGCCATTTGCGCAGCTCCAATGGTTTTTGGGAGCCTGGGTTTGCTGAAAGAAAAACAGGCAACTTGTTACCCGGGATTCGAAGATGAACTGCACGGAGCAATTATTACCGGAGAGGCAGTGACGGAAGCAGAAAATATAATCACTGGAAAAGGCGCCGGTGTTGCCATCAAATTTGCTCTTAAAATTGTAGAGCTGTTTAATGGGAAAGAAGTTGCTGATGATCTGGGCGCTAAAATGATTGTACAATAAAAAATATTGATACCATAAAAAAGCCGCTTCAAAAAATGAAGCGGCTTTTTTTATATGTCAAAACTAACTTAATTCGTTTTTTCTTCAATCCAGTTTTTGGCATTTACAAATGCCTGAATCCATGGTGCCACCTCATCGGCTTTACGGTCGGCAGGGTAATTGGCCCAAAGGTGCGGTTTGAATGCACGCTCGAGGTGAGGCATCATTACCAAATGACGGCCATCATCAGAACACAACGATGCTGCATTAAAGTGCGATCCGTTTGGATTACCCGGATAACCTTCGTTGCTGTATTTCATCGGTATATTGTACTGATCTTCGTTAAAAGGCAGGTAGAATTTACCCTCGCCGTGTGCTACCCAGATTCCCAGCTTCATGCCGGCCATATTTTCCAACATCACCGATTTGTTGTCCTGAATATCAACATTCAGGAACGACGACTCGAATTTGCCCGATTCGTTGTGCAACATTTTTGGTTGAATGCTGTGCTCAGGATAAACAACGCCCAGTTCCACCATTACCTGGCAACCGTTACAAACACCTAGACTCAACGTATCCTCGCGGCGGTAGAATTTCTCCAGTGCCACTCGTGCTTTTTCGTTGAATTTAAAAGCTCCGGCCCAACCTTTTGCCGAACCCAATACATCGGAGTTAGAAAAACCACCCACAAAAACAATCATGTTTACATCTTCCAGCGTTTCGCGTCCCGCAATCAGGTCGGTCATGTGAACATCTTTCACGTCCATTCCGGCAAGGTACATAGCGTAGGCCATTTCGCGGTCGCCGTTTACACCTTTCTCACGGATAATTGCAGCTTTTACTCCCGAAGCAGTACGACGTTTCAGGTCGATACCTAAATCGGCAGCTTTACCGGTGAAATCTTTAAAATCGAATTTTAATGATTGTTCTTTATAGTTTTTAAAGCGTTCCAGCGCTTTTTCTTCTCCACTCTGTTTGCGGTCTAACAAATACGAAGTTTTAAACCACAAATCACGCAATGAGTTAATATCGAAGTCTGCTTCAACGGTACGGTTTATCACTCTCACTTTACGGTAAGGAACAGGGAAACCTAAGGAAAGGAATTCCACTCCGGCCTCGCTCAATTGCTTTTTCACCTCATCGTTATCAGCACACTGAATAACAATTCCGGGGTTTTCAGCCAGTAATATTTTTGCCAGATCTTCTTCTTCAAAAGCAGTAACATCTACTTTCATTCCGCCTTTTACGTTGGCGAAACACATTTCAAGTAAGGTAGTGATCAAACCTCCCGAAGCCACATCGTGCCCGGCAAGAATAAGATCTTGTTCGATAAGATTCTGAACTGTGTTAAATGCAGTAACAAATTTGGCAGGATCGGCAACTGTTGGAGCAACTTTCCCCAATTTATTAATCGACTGTGAAAAAGCACTTCCGCCCAATGCACGTTCCATAAACGACAAGTCGATGTAAAGAATCTCTTTGCTTTCGTCGTTTACCAATACCGGTTCAACAACTTTTTTCACATCGGTAACTTCGCCCGACGATGAAATGATTACCGTACCCGGTGCCAATACCACATCGTCTTTGTATTTCTGTGTCATCGACATCGAGTCTTTACCAGTTGGGATGTTGATTCCCAATGCACAGGCAAAGTCGCTGGCTGCTTTTACGGCGTTGTAAATACGGGCATTTTCTCCCGGATTTTTGGCCGGCCACATCCAGTTGGCACTCAACGACACACTTTTTATTTGATCAGGCATTGGCGCCCAAATAATATTTGTCAACGACTCGGCAATTGCAAGCACCGAACCTCTTTCAGCATCTACAATTGCTGCTACCGGTGCATTACCGATTGCTGTTGCCAGTCCGGCTTTCCCCTGGTAGTCGAGTGTAATTACACCGCAGTTATTCAGTGGCAATTGTAATTCGCCGGCACATTGCTGTTTTGCAATTCGTCCGGTTACCGAGCGGTCAACCTTGTTGGTCAGCCAGTCTTTACTTGCCACCGACTCCAACTGAATGGTTTGCTCCACCAAATCGTATATTTCTTCCCAGTTGTATTCTAATTCATCAAATTCAGGAAAGATGGTTTCATCTTCCATAATTGTTTTCGGAGGATTTCCGAACATGTAACCCAACTGCCAGTCGATCGATTTTTCTCCGGTTGTTGAATTTTCGAAAGTAAACTGCATGTCGCCGGTTGTTTCACCAATTTCGTAAATCGGTGCACGTTCGCGTTCTGCAATTTTACGAAGCAGTTCAACATGTTCCGGTTTCATAACCAGTCCCATTCTTTCCTGCGACTCGTTACCAATAATTTCTTTTTGCGAAAGCGTTGGATCACCAACGGGTAATTTCGATGTATCGATTTTTCCTCCGGTGGATTCGACCAATTCCGACAAACAATTCAGGTGTCCACCTGCACCGTGGTCGTGAATTGAAATGATCGGATTATCATCAGCTTCACTCAATGCACGAATGGCATTGTAAGCTCTTTTCTGCATTTCCGGGTTAGCACGCTGAACAGCATTTAATTCAATGTGATTTTCAAATTCGCCGGTTGCCACCGATGAAACAGCTCCACCACCCATTCCAATACGGTAGTTATCGCCACCAAGCAACACCACTTTATCACCTTTGCCCGGTTCGTCTTTCAGACTGTCCTTTTTATTTCCAAAACCAATACCTCCGGCAAGCATGATTACTTTATCGTAACCATATTTTACAAAGTTCTCGAAATGCTCGAAAGTAAGTAGTGATCCTGTAATTAGTGGCTGTCCAAATTTGTTACCAAAATCGCTGGCACCGTTTGATGCTTTGATCAGAATTTCTTCAGGTGTTTGGTACAACCAATCACGTTCTTCGGTTGCCTGTTCCCACGAGCGTTGTGCTTCGGTACGTGGATACGATGTCATATAAACCGCCGTTCCGGCAATTGGCAAAGCACCTTTTCCACCGGCAATACGGTCGCGAATCTCGCCACCAGTTCCGGTTGCTGCACCGTTAAACGGCTCAACTGTTGTTGGAAAGTTATGTGTTTCGGCCTTTAATGAAAGAACCGTTTCAATATCTTTTACTTCAAAAAAGTCGGGTTTATCTTGTGTTTTCGGAGCAAACTGCTCAACAACCGGTCCCTGAACAAATGAACAGTTGTCTTTGTATGCCGAAACGATTTTATTCGGATTTTCCTTCGATGTTTTTTTGATCATCTGGAATAACGACGATTCCATTTCTTTTCCATCGATAATGAAGGTTCCGTTAAATATTTTATGACGGCAGTGTTCCGAGTTTACCTGGGCGAAACCGTAAACTTCGCCATCAGTAAGCGGGCGTCCCATTTCTTTCGACACCGAATTCAGGTATTGAATCTCATCATCGCTTAAAGCCAACCCTTCCTGTTCGTTGTACGCTGCAATATCTTCAATATTCAAAATAGGATCGGGTTCTTTGTCGATCGCAAAAATCTTCTGATCAAGCCCTTTATAAATAGCCTGAAGCATCGGGTCGAATTTTGCTTTTTCGTTTTCCACCTCGAAGAATTCCTCCATACGGCGGATTCCTTCAATACCCATATTCTGGGTAATTTCTACGGCATTGGTACTCCACGGAGTAAGCATTTCCTTACGCGGGCCTACAAACCAGCCATCGATTTGCTGAGGTTTTAAACTTTCGGCTCCGGAAAATAACCATACCAGTTTTTCGGTATTTTCATCGCCTAAGGGCTGTGCAGAATAAACTGCGATAATACTGTTACTTTGAGTTTTAAAGAATTGAATCATGTTGCAGCGAACTATTAATTTAAGAACATGTTGTAAAACACGCTGCAAAGATAAAAAATATTAATTGGCAAGTCGGTTAAGTTATAACAATAAGACAACAGTTTTTTAACACCAATAACGTTAAATAGGATTAACCTGAAAAATTTATCAATTTCTCACACCCAGTGTTGACGAATGAAAATCATTAAATCTGATGTTTTGTCCAATCTGATTTCATGATTTTCAGTGTCAAGGTTAACCCTGACAAATAATTTAAAAAAATTATTTTGTCAGCCCAACGGGTGATTAATTCATTTTTATGAATTAATCAGGTTAAAACCCAGCGGATTTAATTTTTTCTGGTTTTCTTTGGGCAAAATTTAGTGAATGAGAGCTTTATTATTTATCATCGTTTTAGTTGTTCTGGTGTCGTGCAGCTCGCAACGAAACCTGCAAAAAACATATATCGGGAAACCGTTATCGTCGTTGGAATCGGAATTGGGTAAACCACAAACCGTTTTTAACAAGGAAAGTGGCGACATTTATATTTTTGAAAAAATTGAGCTATTGAAAAGCACTGAAATCAGCCAGCATAAACTTACGCTTGACCCGATGGTGACACCAAAGGTGAAAAAAACATCGCGTTACACAGTAACCGTTGTTGATGAAGTGATTAAGAAAATAGAGGTGGAAGAACAATACGATCGCAACAATTAAATACAGCCTAAATCTGCTAAGAACTGCAAAAAAACAAATTGTATTAATTAGGTTTAAAGAAATTTTATAGTTTTGCAGGCACGTTCAAAAAAATTATTGCCCAGGTGGTGGAATTGGTAGACACGCAAGGTTGAGGGCCTTGTGGGAGAATTTTCCCGTGCAAGTTCGAGTCTTGTTCTGGGCACTCACAAACTCCGATAATAAGTTTATAAACAACAAGTTATCGGAGTTTTATTTTTACTACTGTAACATTACTGCAACTTTCCTGTTTTTTAGAATAATTTCAGTTTAATAGAGAAGGTGAATTCCCTCCCCTACAATATAGCTTTAACTTTGATGACTACTTTTCGGGCTATTGTTGGTGATTAAAATGATAAAACAGATTGTAAATACGGTTTGTTTCGTCGATTTAGAATGAATCTAATGTCAAATTTTAATAAGGGTTTATTTGAGCAAAGCCATGGCCGTCCATAAAACAGGCGCCTGTCCGTGTAGATCACCCGTGTCGCGGTCGCGTCCCAGGTAAAATTCAAGTTGTTTATCCAGGTCTGGACCAACTTCTTTAAATGCTTTGTTGGTTCCCACACAAACGTTTTGTACGTTTCCTTCAGCATCAATTTCGTTAACCAGCGCCACCCAGGCTTTTCGTGCTGCCGGTCCATACACATCGGCTTCCAGCCAGCCATTTTTTACACCGGTAACCATGGCAAAGGCAAACATACCGGTTCCCGAAGTCTCGAGCCACGATTCCGGTTTATCCACCAACTGTCGCCACAAACCTTCTTCGCTCTGGTATTTCAAAAGCGATTCCATCATGGTGCGATAACCTCTCATTATCCGCTCGTAATATTGATTATCTTCCGGTAATTCGCTTAATAATTCAGCCATTCCTGCCGCGTACCAACCATTTCCACGTCCCCAGAAGAATGGAGAATCTTCAGCATGATGAAATAGCCCGTTTGGCTCTTGTAGTTTATCCAAATATGTAGCTGTTGTAAGTGCAGCCCGGTCGAGGTATTTTAACTCTCCGGTTGCCCGGTAAGCTTCCACCTGCAACGACGATATCATGTAAATATCATCTACCCAATAGCGGGCTTCTTTGGTAATTCCATCTGATGTTGGATCTTCCCATTGTGCATCGGCCCAACGTATGCCATCTTTGAGGTATTTCTCATCCTTGGTTTGAATATAAATTTCGAGGGGCACGACTCCGGTTACCCTGTAATCAACGTGTGCTCTGTCAACAATGTATGTACTCCCTTCCGGTGTCAGGAAAAGATCATAATGACGAATTAATTGTTCCCTAAGATCATCGTCATTGGTGAGGTCTGCCACTTTCAATGCACCATACCACGCACACACTTCGGGATAAATAAGGCGACCAAACTGCCCCTCCTGAAAACGAAATTTTCGGTCCAAAAAGTTTTCGGCCAGCCGTTCCCCCACTACTTCGGGTGATGCTCCTTCGGGCCAGTTGCTAAAATATTTTGAATTTGATTTGTTGTCGCTTTTGGGTTGACACGAAATGAGTGATACGCAAACAACGATGGCTAATAATACCGGTATTTTTAATGCTTTCATAGTTGATGTTATTTTTTGCTTGTATTATACTGTTTAATTAAAATCCAAAACCAATTTTCTTGTTCCCTTCTGAATATGAACCACACCACTGTTCCAGTCGGCTTTTAGGAAGGGACTGTCGTATACTTTTGCCGGAGCATAATCAACAGGAGTACTATCTATTTTTGGAGGGGATGAATAGTCCGCATAGAATGTAAACGAATCGCCATAGATGCTGGTGTACTGTAAAATATGGTTCTCAAAAGTCAGTTGATTGCCGAGCACCTTTGCACGGAACTCTTCAAAGGATTTATAATTCGCCTTCTGGTCAACTTCCAATATTACCGGAGCGTATTCATTTTCACAGACCAGCCATATCCCTTTTGTCCTTCCATCTTCATCCTCCCAGGTGTATCCACCACCAACTTCACGAACGGCAGCATATGCTCCTTTCGCCTCAGCAAAAACCCAATTGCCTTCTTCCATCGGCTCGCTAAGTCCTGTTTCCGAAAACCATACAACCGATCTCCCTGCCCGTTGGTTGGTTTGCAGTTTTTGACAAATCAGCGTGCCATTTTTTTGAACTGACCACTGCGAATTGTACGACCTGTTGTTTGCCGTTTTCTCACATTGCGGCATTATACCTGCCTTTTCGTTTCCGGCAAAGATGACACCATGTGATTGGTTTTGAGAACTGATTAAAGCCCAATCTTCCCTTGGCCGTGCCTCAAACATGGCCGTACCAATTATAAAATCGGGGGTACAATACGAATACCGCACGATGCCGCCGAAATCAGTACGCATGTGGTAAACAGGGTTTTCATAATGTCCGGGCTCTGCCAGCCCCATGGCACGTTGCCGTACTTCATAAATGCCTCTTCCTTCTATGTCGCAGGCAATATCAACCACCACCAACGGGGGACGATAGCTTGTAGTCATGGCGGAAAGCAATGTACTCTGAAAGCGTGGCTTCCCGCCAATACCAAAGAAAAGGTAGCCATATTCGGATGTTCCGGGTGAAATGTCGGAATAAAGCCTTGATTTTCCGCCTCCCGAAATCCCGTTAAGCTGTTCTTCTCCCCAGTAGGTGAAATACAAATCGATATAATAGCCAGCTTTTCTTTTTAGTTCTGTATCGGTAGTAAAATCATACACATTAAACATCCCTTTCACTGATTTATGGTTGTAATCCCGGCTCATCATTTCGATATAAATGCCTTTTTTTGCCCGTTCGGTAAAGTACATTTTTAGGTATGCTTTCCACGCCTCATAATGCTCGGCGGCGGTTCGCCCGTCATCATATTTCCGGTCTTTAAAACCGGGCCGGTCTTTTATCAGTTTTGAAAAATGCCAAAGCGTGGTAAAACTCTGTGCATGATGATTCTCCGATTCATAAATGTACCAGGTTTTAGATATTTCATGGTCGGCCTCGGCTTTAGTATTGGCTCCAATCTGATCTTCCTGCCGGCGTTTTGCATAAAGCCACACAGATTCAAATATTTTATCTTCCGTTTCCGGTTTTATCAAACCCGCTGTTTTGATTCCACTCGTACCAAAAAATTCGATTAAACGAAGCGCCATCTCCGAATGCCAGTGAAAGTAGTCTCGGTGTAAAACCTGGTCCGGGTTTTTGATAAAATAGTCGGCATACTCTACAAGTGCAATATTGGCGGAGTCAATATTCTGACCATACCAAAGATTTACGGTTGCATATTCTATCCGGGGATACGAATGGCATTGGGCCTCATTCCATCCCGAACTTTTCCATTTTGAAAGCGGAATATTTTTTTGTGCTTCAAAATAGTCGGCCACACGAGTGTCGAAATCATCGCGAATGGTAATTAATGTTGCATCGGTTAACTGATCAGATTCTTTTTGGTTGGTTGAATGACAAGAAACAAAACAACACAGAACTGAACTTAATATAAGAACCAATAAAAATTTCATGAGCGGAATTACTATTAATTCGTTGAGCTTAAATCTTCCCGGTTATAATACATCAGCTTTCCGGATTCTCTGGCGACTACCAAATCGACTACACCACGACCTAAATCAACCGGAGCAGGAGAGCAACTGTGTGTTCCCAATTTAATGACTTCTCCTTTGTATTGTATGCGCACCGGATAGGCAAATTCAGGTTTTGCATTTGTGCCCACATTTTTCATTAAAAGGACACATGCCTGTCTTTCGTTTCCTTCCAAATTATCTGGCATACCACCGGGTCCCGGTATCGACTGCGCTCTGCTTGTGCCAACCATCAGGTCGATCTTTCCATCATGATCCCAGTCAACCGGAACAATTTTTGAACGACCCCACTGCCCAACAAAACGTTTGTCGTGTGCCCGGATTGCTTCTCCGGTTTCCAGTCTTAACACATCCCCCCGAACCACATTCTGAATATCGATTTGGTAAAAACACCGGAATTCATTGTTTTCGTCGTTGGCAATATACAGGGTGCTGTTTCGCCTCCCCAGGTTGTGATACCTGGCTGGGTGCGCCACGATAAATGTAAGTCAAGGCCTTCACAATATATTTTTTTCATTTCGGAGAAAGCGGGTCGGTCTCCATCTCCTTCAACTTGAATAAAAGTTACGATATCGCCCAAAATACTGTTCATTACAATGTCCAGCTTCCCGTCGTTATTCCAGTCGTAAAGTGTTGGGCAGGTATATCCCCAGGCGGATTCAGGAGGACCCTGAATCGATCCCTGATAGCCTGCATGAATCTGAAACGTTTTTCCATCAATAAGTACAGGAACGGGGTTGGCAAATTCGGGAGCGTTCTTCGAACCGATATTTTTCACAAAAAGCAATTCGCCGGCATCGTTTCCCACCAGAAAATCAATCAAACCATCATTATCCACATCTCCGGGAGAAACCACGGGTAGCCTTCCGCATACTATATCGGCCGACTTGCATAAAACGGGTTTTGGTTCGCCATAAATTGGTGTGTTGTCTTTAAGCATACCCTTGAGCGGGTAAAACCATAAACGCCCGGTATCGCCAATCAACAAATCAGAAAGTCCGTTTTTAGGATTGGTAATGGTCTTTACGTTGGGGTGAATAACCGGATGGCGCAGAATTACATGGTCTGGTGTATCGTCAACTGGATACCGAACTTCATTAATTTCAACTCCGTTGGGTGAACTGTTTTGAAAAACTCTTGTCATGCCGGTTTGATTGGCACCTACAACTTGTGGAATTTTTGTTTCCGGGTCATAGATTGCCATCGCAAGTCCTCTGCTTCCAAACTTAAAATAGCAATTGCGACTATCTACCTCAACAGGCTCATTTTTCTCCAGTTTTGTCATTTTTATGTCGGAGAATTGGGCATGAAAAAGTCGTGGTCCGCGGGAATACCAGGATGGATTTTTGGCAAGCCCGGCTCCATCATAAGCGGCGTATTCTTTTTGATGGTGAAAGGGAATATCGTCTTTATTTCTGGAACTTCGGGAACTGGGGAAAGGAGGTCTGTCTCCTGCTCCGGTTATTTTAGTGTCATCGTAACTTACATGAAATACATGCAGTTTACCTTGTTTGTCGATAAAACCAGTTAAACTGCCACTCATTTTATCCACCTGGTGTGTTGCAATTGTTTCGAATTCCAACAAAGTCCGGTTAAGGGACAGCAGCTGAATTTGTTTAATCGAATACGACAGTGCATAAATTGTTCCGTCGGTATGCTGAAATACATAACCTCCTGAGTTGGGAGATTTGACGGCAACTTTTTCTCCGTAAACAGGTGTGTCCTCATCATCAAAACGTTCGAAGGGGTATAGTGTCCGTAAGCCCACAAACAGGTCATACGGTCCATTTCCGTATACATCGCATGTCCCACTGGCAGCTCCGTCAATAATACCATAATTACCCTCACCGCCGGCGGGGATAGCTTCAGCTCCTTCTAATTGAGAATAGGCCTGCAATGAAAATAATCCCCATGCAAACAGAACAAGTAAAATTTTGAATACTCCATTCCCCGAAATACAATTAAAAATTGTTAGACTATTATTTTTAGAGTTTGTTCTCATGCTATTTTACTGAACTTTTGCTTTGCGATTTGTGGGCTCCAGATTCCCTAAATGAATATCCTTAAGTCTGTGGTGCGTCGTTTTTGCCGCTTCAACCAATTCGTTATAAGGAATATCTGTAATATTTACAAAACCAATATTGTAGTTCTCCCCGTCGTGGCGGCCTGTGGAGGGTTGATCCCACCACTGAAACCAGTGTGTGCCAATCAATGACGGATGAGCCGCTGCATTTTCTACGTAATACCGATAGGCAACTCCACGCTCTTCCTGGTTCAACGTTTGAGCCAGACCCGGCGCCAATCCTCTTCCCGGAGTACCAAAGTGGAATTCTCCGATGATAATCGGAAGGCCGGTAAATTTATCGATTCGTTCTAATCTGTCTTTATAGGCTTCATACCCATAAATATTTAAGCTGAAAACATCAAAACCAATATCTGCTGAAGCTTTTAGGATTTCATCAGTTGGATTTTTGCCAAAACGCAATCCCAGGTTCAGGTGATTGGGGTCGTATTTTTTTATGGCAGCATTTACCGTAGTAATAAATTTTTTGTACGTGTCGTAAGCGAATGACACACGTCTTTCAGGAGTGTCCCCCTGAGCCAGGTATTTTTTCAATGCTGATTTCATAGGCGTATCATCTCCTTCGAGAATAACACGAATTAAATCCATTTCTCTCCCAGGCCATGGCGGTTCGTTGCCCACAAAATAACCCAGCAAAAAAGGATCGTCTTTCAAAGGCTCACATTGTCTTTTTGCAGCAGCATCGATTGCTGCTTCATAATCAGGGTCATAAACATCAGGCATTCCCATTGTTTGGGCACTGAATCCCCATCCACCGAGTGTGGCAACATAAGTCTTTTGTTGGTTTTGCCCAAGGTTTTTATCCGACCAGTTGGCAATGGTATTCAATCCCCAACTATCCATTCTCCGGGCAGTCATTTCTTCCCATTTCCCACGCCAGTCATCACCATACCTCCTAAAAAGATTCCAGTCGTAAAATGAAGAACTGCTGACAGCGTTAGCATTATTATTTGCTAAATTCTCCGGAGGCAAGGAAGCATAAATATATTCTCGTCCATCAATGCGGGAAAATTCATTTCCTGTACGAATCCCGGTGGTTCCTGTTGAAAAAAACAAATGACCTTCAGGATCCACAAACCACCATTTTCCGTCTATTTTTTCAACCCTGAAAAATCCTGTTGCGTTTGCCTTCGTATCAGCATAACCTCCAAACTTTGAATAATTAAAATCACCTGGCGGTAATGAACCATCCTCCTGATCCCATAATGTTTTCAAATCTTCCAATGAAACTGCTTTTCCATCCCACTGAGCTGCCATCCACTGACCAAACTCATCAACAACAGGAACAGGTGAAAGAATAGAATCTTTGCGTTCCATTGTTAAATGTACATTTCGAATTGCTAAAGTTGGATTATCAATGGGGAACTCCATATAAACGCCGAGCGAATCAATTTTATTGATTGATCCAACCAAATCTGTAAACCCAACCCATAAGCCGGGCAAAGGAGTTTTTCCTATGGATGCCAGAGAATTTCCTTTGGTATTTCTCTTTTGAAAATGAACCAGGGGTATTGATGCTCGCACCCATGCATTTTGAAACGGTTGTATTTTTAATTTACGCAGTCCTTCAGCGTCATAGAGATTCAGGTAAAAACGCTGGGTTGAAGATGCTTTAATTTCAAAAGTCAGGTACTCAAATGGCGACCAGTCTGAAGGTAGTTCCGGGTTTAAATCGTTTATTGCCCAGTTTTTTTGATAAAATTCACCTTCAAATTGAACTAATTGCGTATCATCATCTTTAGTTGCACATGCTGCAAGCAGTAACAAAAAGGATAAAATGGTAATGTGGAATAATGGTTTCATATTTATTTAGCTTTTGTTTCTTGTAGACCCATGTATGATTTTTTTAAACCTCCAAAATCAATGACGACTTTGTCTAAAAATACGCCGGTGTCAATCATCCAAATTCGAAGTGTATGCTTACCGCTTTTCGCAATAAAATGTTTGGTTATATCTTCCGACTGATTACGCTGCACATTTTGTTTCCATTTCTCGTTACGCAACTGGGTCTCAAAATCAACAATTAATGGTGGCGCATCATCTATAGAAATACCATACAAACAGTGTCGCTGTGAATTAAGCGGGAACGTTGGCAGGCAATAGGAATAAATATCTATCCAACCCGTATTAAAACAATAGAAATCATATTCGGCATAGGCGCCTTCCTTTTCCAATTTCCATTCGTGCTCTACCGGCTCTGCATTAAACGGATATGCACCAATACTTGCACCGGTAACACCCAAATCATTTGTGATTTCCCAACCAAAACCCTTTCCATCTTTTTTACGATGATAATTTTCAGCATTGATTGCTATTGCACCGTTGTCCTCAACAAACAAGCCCTTAAGTTTTGCAGCGGTTTCGCTGGCAGGGGTATATACATTGACAGCTATTTGCTGTGAGCTTCCGGCACCTTCTATGATGATTGAACTTGTATGATTTTCAGATTGTTCGGCTTTGAATAGCTTATCGTAATCAATATCAACAATAATTCGGTTTTCATCCACGCACTTTCCTTCTTTAGCGCTTAACTTAATCCAATCGTCAGAAGCTGATATTTTAAAGTCGAAAGGTTTTTGTCCTTTATTGAATATCTCGAAGTAATAGGGTTTTTTATACGTACTATTGAAAGCGGGCAATTCCATCATGTTGTCTATCATGGTTCTGTTTTCAAAACCTTCGCAGGCAATACCCATTTGGGCATTGGTCGGAACTTCAATTTCAACTGTTGGCGGTTCATAAAACTTCCGGCGTCCTCCTTCGTGTATCACGTGAATCCATTTACCGTCCAGCATCTCGTCGTATTGCTTTGTTGCGATTACTGCACTATCCGTATAGGAATGGGCTAATCTTGCCAATTCGTTGGTACTAGCTCTTCTCTGCTGGGCATACAACCTGTTTTTCTGCGCTAAAAGCATACGGGCATCCATATAGTATGCACAGGCTACCGGATAATATACTAATTCGTAAAATGCCGGTTTGTCGGTTTCGCTAAGGCTGTTGTAAATGGCCTCTGCTTTTTCTTTATTCTTTTTGGTGGCATTTAACCTTCTTTCTGCTTCCTGATAATTGATAAAACTAAACTCTGTATTAACAATTGGCGTATTGGGTTCAACTCGGTTCCAACCCATATATTCCGGTTTTCTTTCAAATGCTAATTGATAATACTGATACATAATATCTGTAATCTCCTGCTTTCTATCCTGGCCAAACTTATCGTCCATCCACTCTGCAAGATGGTTTTTAATATTATCCTTATTGAATTTTGGCATATCCCAGGCCATATCCATCGCTAAAGTATAGGAGTATTCTGCCGGCTTAATGTCTCCAACATTAAACACCCATAGCTTTCGGGCATTAAAATCATATGCTTTCTGCAATTCTTCCCACATGTGTATTGGGTTGATGGTACTTAGCCACAAGTATGTTTGTGGACGACCCAAATAGGATAAATGATAATAAACACCTGCACCGCCAGACCGTAACTGTTCCTTTGTGTTAGATAGACGTTTGATGTAACCATAATTGTCATCGGGCCAAACAAGTGTAACATCGTCAGGTACTTTGATACCCTGATTGTATAAGTCCAACACTTCTTTGTATAAAATCAAAGCTTGTGGAATATCTTCAATGGGCTTATCAATGTTTTTGGCCAGGATTTCTCTTTGATCGTGGATGATCTCCTCCATTAAGGCCACAACCTCATCAGTGGACAAACCTCCACCCATCGGCATGTCTCCACTTCCACGCATGCCCACCGTATAAACGTTTTCAAAAGGACCACGTTCTTTAATCGTATTGTCCCAAAAATTGTAAAGGTTTTCTTTGTTGGTGTCATAAGACCAATCGCCATACCTGGACGAACTCCACTTATATTTAAGCATGATAGAAGAATGGGAAGAACCAAGTACAATAGCATAATCATCAACTAATTCCGCATTTGGTAAATGCCCTGCTGTCCAATAATAATTTGACCTTGTACGCAGCATCAGCTCAAATATCTTTTGATAGGTATTATTACCAATTCCTTTTACATCCGGGTCTTGTGTTTCTGCAGCCCAAGGTATAAGTGCAAATTTCTCGTCGTTGACAAACATGCCTCGATACTTGATTGTAGGTGACCCAAATTGATAACTACCCTTTTTAATAAAGACATTTTCTTTTGTTTTGATGGGTACATCGGCCCAGTAGTACCACGGAGAAACTCCTATTTGCTTAGAGACTTCATAAACGCCATAAGCAGTTCCCCTGCGGTCGCTACCAACAACTACTAATGCCTTTTTCACATTCGGAAATGGGTTTTCTACAACCACTATTTTATACGATTCCCATTGTCCTTTTATATCGCTAACATCCAGTTTATTTTCGTTTACCAATTGGGTAATTTGTTCATTATTACCAATGGAACCAATAATGACAACGTACTGCTGTGATGAGTTAAATTCGCTTGAAACCTCAGGAACTACACCTGTTACCCTTTCGATGTCCTTTTGCAAATCTTCAGTGGCTATTTGCACCACTTTAGCATCATTTGCATCATAGTATAAATTTGCTCCCTCGTTATTATAAAGCAAGGGGAAAGCATCTTTTGTAAAGCTTTCTGAAACGAATGTTGCTTTTGGATTCTTGACTATGGTTGGTGATTGACAAAAAGAAATCCCTACAGACAGGAATAAAAAAAGAAACAATAATTTACTCTTCTTCAACATTTTAATGGTATTTAAATTGTTTTATTAAGATAGTTCTAAAATCAGAAATTAGCTCACTCAATCAGGTTAAATAGTTGTAGCCCTCGGGTTTGTTTCTCCCTAATGCCATGGGATACCATTCAATTGGCTATTTCCCAGGTTAATTGCTGCATTTGCCCTGAGCTAATTTCGTTATAGTTTTTTAATACTTGTATTATAGTTTTTAGTAATTATCTAACTCTCTTGTATATACAACAGGATTTACTTCCCAATCATTTTCTTATTTATTTCAATATGAATCTGGCCTTAGCATACTTTATCGGGTAAATTATAAATTCTTCATTTCATTTGTTTTTACTTTAATGGTCAGATATTTTTCACCTCTATGATTAATTATAAAGCCATTATCATCTCATTATTGCAACACTAAGATTTTATCATAATCTAATCGATCCTTTTTATATGAATAGCATTCACTAATGTGTTTCCGGTTTTTGCAGAAAAGGATATTTTAATTCCTTCTCCATTAGTCGCATCTGCAAGAATACCTTTTGAAAAAGCATTAAGGAATCCATACTCTGAAGCCAGATCCAAATTTTTGAATAACTGACATTTATTTACTGAAATGCTGAATATCCTTTTCCCTGGCTCAAAATATTCGGGTTCAGCCAAAAAAACTTCCACAAAGTAATTTCCGTCAGGAACATCAAATTTATATGTCTCAAGCCCTTCATCGTAATAATTAAAAATATCAGCCCGCTGTTTGGCATTAACTATAATAAGATCCTTCTCAGCCATTTTACTGACTCCACCAATGTTTCCGTAAAATCCATTTTGATAGTCAAGATCAGGTAACCAGAGAGCTCCTTTACCATCATTAAAGACTGTCTTTGCACCTGCATTAACAAAAATCTCCTCTCCCGGATTTAGGTTAGTTGAAAGGGTTTTAAAATTGATTTTTAAGAAGTCTTCTTTAATTTCTTTCCCGGATTTTGCTTTTACTAAAACTATGTTTTCACCCTTTGCAAGAGGAACCTGCCAGGTAATTTTCCCTCCTGCATCGGCTTTTTGTTTCCCCAGCTGTTTCCCATTACAAAAAAGTTCAGCGCTTTCCAGATTCGTGTAAACATCTACTGGTTGCCTATTGGAATATGCTGACAAATAATCATTTGCAATAGAAGAGATTCCTACACGCTGCTTCCAGTCGCGACTAGCAATATAAACCATGGGCTCTTTTGACCAATTAGCCTGATAAAGGTACCAGGTGTCTTTTGGGGTACGGTTCCAGGTCTGTAATCCTTTTTGATTGATGTGCTGAATCGTACCTCCGGTGTGTGGTTGTGAAAAATCGAACTGGTTCCATATAGCTGTTCCTGCCAGCCAGGGACGGTCTTTTATCTGCTGCAGGTAACTTTCATTGAACATTCGTTGCCAGTTAACAGAAAAATCGAATCGTTCTGGTTGGGTAGCGCTAATACGGGTGTCGCTTCCTGCTCCATATTCGCTCACAAAAATGTTCATTTTCGGATTTTGTGCATGAATCCGGTCAAGCGCTTTACCAAATCCGCTAAAAACGCCACTGTACCAGCCTTCATATAAGTTGTAGGATGCAATCATCGGTATGGTATCGATACCCGCTTTGTGATAGTCTTTGCTACCATGCATGGCCAGGGTGATATAGCGGCCGGGGTCTTCTTTACGCGCAATGCTGTCGAGACCGGCAACAAAATCGTGCACCCATTCCTGGTACCCTTTGTCGTTGATCGATTTGGCTCGTTTCCCTTGTTCATCCCATAGAAATATCTCGTTGCAGGTTCCCCAGATTATAATACTCGGATGGTTGAATTTCTGTCGTATCATTTCTTTCAACATGTTTTCGGCATTCGCTTTGAATTCATCCGACCGATTAACGTAATTCACTACCGGAATCTCTTCCCAAAGGAGCAACCCAAGTCGGTCGGCTGTCTCGGGTATTGTTGGATCCTGTGGGTAATGCGCCATCCTTACAAAATTAGCGCCCATGGCTTTTATCCATTCCAGGTCACTGACATGCAAACTGTTTGGTAACGCCGAACCCAATCCCTCAAAATCCTGGTGACGGTTGGTCCCGTGCAGGGTATATTTTTTACCGTTAAGAAAAAATCCTTTTTGCGAATCGAACGAAAACCAACGAAAACCCAGTGGGCTGGTAAGCTCGTCAACCAACTTTCCATCGGCAAACACCTCGGTTTTAACCGAATAAAGAACCGGATGTTCGGGACTCCAGAGTTGCGGATTCGTCACTTTCATTTCAGGAGAAGTAAAATGGAAATGATTTCCGGGCACCATTAAACTGGTATTTTCCGAATTGGCCACTTCCGTTCCGTCGGGACTGAAGATTGTTTGTTTTACCCGGACAGAAACCGTAGAACTGCTCTCGTTGACCGCATAACCTTTCACCTTCACCGTTGCTTTTTCATCCGACACCTGTGGAGTAGATACAAAAACTCCGGACGAACCGTGGTTAAGCATCCCGACGTGAATCCGGTTGGTGGTTTTAAGCCAGACATCACGGTAAATTCCTCCGTATAAAGCATAGCCTACTGAAAGAGGTGGAATCGTATTGTCGAGACTATTGTCCACTTTCACTGCGATTAAGTTGGGGCTGTCGAATTTGACAAATTTGGTAATATCAATATTAAAGGCTGTGTATCCCCCTTTATGGCTTCCTGCAAACGCACCATTTACATACACATCGGTCTTCTGGTTAGCTCCTTCGAAAAAAAGATAAATTTTTCGGCCCTTCATTGATTCGTTTATGTTCAGTTCTTTCCGGTACCACCCGATACCACGGCGATAACTTTCAACATCATCAAAAGGGTCTTCTGCATTCCAGGTATGCGGCAGATTTATAGTTTTCCACAAATCATCCACCGGCACCGGGAACCCTTTGACATCAGCCCTTTGGGCAAAGGCGAATCCACCGGGATAAAATTTCCAGTTATCATTAATCGTCTGAGTGATTCGGGTTTGTGCCTGAATAACTGTATTTGTCCAAATAATAATGGCAAAAATCAAAAGCCTTTTCATTTCTTTTCTATTAAAATAATTTCTCAATTCTTGTTGTGTTTTTAACCGCCATGCCTTATCGATACCTTAGCAGACCGATATCCGGCTTTCCATTCAATGGATTTCCTAATAAATCTTTTTTCGGTTGATTTTTTAATGGTATTCCGTTATCCATGGCCGGTGATTTTTTTAGTTTCTATTTACAAAGCCCCGATATTGGGGATTTCTGCAGAAATTTGTTTTCCCTGGAAGTTTTTATCTCCACTATTTTCAATTGATAATCCCGTGTTTAAAGCCGGCGAATCGCTTGCAAGTTTATATCCTGCAAGCCTGTCCGGATCCGTCATGTCGATATCAGTTCCTCCACTGCCCGGATCAATAAAAAGCGGATCGGCTGTCACAGCATTTGCTCCCCGGGAGCTGACGTTGTAGTATAGGTTGTTTTCAAATACACAAGTTCCGTCGGGCTCGAAGCCCCATTCCGCTTCGTCTTCAAAATAGAAAATATTGTTTCTGAATTCGGTCTCAGTGGGAGTACGAAATTTTCCGGCTGCGACAAAAACCCGGTTGCCTTTGCCTTTTCCAAAATACAAGGTATTGTTATAAATTTTCACATCCTTCACACCTTTATTTGTGGGAAAGCCATAAAGAAAAGCTCCCAATAATTCATTCTGACTGATATTGTAACGTATCGTAATATCTGTATTTACAGGTTTTCGCATAATACCGCAAAACCAGTTGTTATCGTGGCTGTAATTGTACTGAATAATGGTTCCTCTGGAATTGTAATCGGCATCAAATCCACCATGGTCAATTTCGTCCGGATCGTCGCTGGTATTTCCATAGGCCTCGTTGTACTGTACCACACAATTTATCGTGTTGAAGTTGAAAACACTGTGTCCCGAGTCGTAACGGCTGTTGGCCACCAATTTATTGTATTCAACAACTGCATCGCGCGCGTAACGGATGATGATGCCATTTCTACCCGTGTGTTCAACTCTGTTTCCGCGAATTGCGAAATTGGTCCAGGGGTCGTATTCCGGCGAGGTAATTCCTCCCCAGCTTGATTGATTGCCAATCCCCACTCCACCTACATTTTCAACCACATTGTTTTCAATGAGCAGATTATGAAATTTTGTTTTTACATTATTGCCGAGCACATGCACATGAATTCCGCCACGCATTTTTCCGCCGACCTTTCCATTTACATCATGAACGTGACAATTTTTTATGGTAATGTTTTTAATTGTGCCGGCGTTTTGCGCTACTACATGGATTCCGCGCAGATCACCCTGATCATTATCCGTGCCGTCGGTATTGGTCACTTCAATATTGTTGATCTCCCAAAAGCTGCCGTTGCTTAATTTTAGTGCTGAGTTGACCTTACCTTCACCTTCAATTAGTGCTTTGTTATCCACCCATTCTGTCAGCAATTCTTCTGTCTCGCTGTCGTAGGCCGCAGCCAGGTTGGGTTTATTTTCGGTGCCGCTTCCACGAAGTATAAATTGTCCGCTAAAAGTTTTTCCTGCAGCAAACAGTACTTTTGAGCCAGCGGGAAAAACATGATAGCTCCATTTATCAAAATCCTCCTGTGAGTTGATGTAATAAACGGTTTGCTCTTCCGGTATTGTTTCGTCATCGTCCTTTACATCCACCTTTTCGCATGAATTAGCGATGAAAGAGGTAAGTACCATTGAAAATAGCAATAAATATTTCATAGATAACTTTGTTTCTTTATGTAATGTATTCTGTTTCTCGTTTTATAGTTAAAGTGTTGTATCTGGTTTAATATTGTAATTTTCAAGTTCGCTTTATATCAACACTCCTATTTTTAAGTAGTGTTCATTGAAATTTTATCGTAGACTTTTCAAGAATAATAAAAGGATAATCTGCTAAAACAATGTTTTCGATTGTAGATCCGGTGCCATCATTTTTGGTTTGTACTTCATAAATTTCACCTGTTAAAGGATCCAGCATCACCGGATCGGTAAACTGAATATCATCCAGATGAATATTTATTGTGGCAAGCTTATTCAGTTTTTCCTGTGCATTCCAGGGCAGCCACCAGGCCACCAATTTATTTCCGTCTTCATCTGAGAATGGAGCAACAAGTGGTATCGAAGGAAAAGCATCGTCTTCCGAAATACCATAAAACACTCCTTCATCAATAATCTCAACCTTGTGATCCACCGGAATTGGTTTGTAATCCGGCTTCCATGCGGCACATAAACTCTGATAAGCGAAAAAACCGGGTTTTTCAATAAAATCAGGATTTGTTAGCAGGCATTTCTCGTTAACTCCTTTTGTACGCACTCTGGATCCTCCCCGTTCAGGGTAGCCAAATATTTTATCGATTGGCCGAAGATCCGTGCGCTTTTGCTTTTCTCCTTTCCCTGAAGTATGGACCAGTTTGAAATAGTTGCTTAACGTTGCTTTGCAGAAGTAGATATCTACGAAGCTTTGACGTAGCAGCCATTTTGCCTGGATATTCAAACCCCAAGGCGCCCGGCCTCTAAAATCTCTTGTACTACTATGCGAAGGATAGCCACATTCGCCCTGCCACAATTCTATGTCAGGGTTGTATTTGTTTATCACATCCCATAAATCGATGGCTGCATAAACCCGTTCTTCGGGCACTGCACCGTAATTGTGGTACGAAATAATATCAATAGACTCGTCACCTCCAACACTTAAAAAGTCTTCTGTGAACGCGGGATCAATTCCTGCCATGGACCCACCAATAATCTTACAACCAGGATCCGTTTCTCTTATCACTTTTGCTGTTTGAACCATCAATCGTCCATATTCTTTACCATCGGGAGTTGCTCCCCAATAGTTGCGATGGTTGGGTTCGTTCCATATTTCCCAGTAATCAATTTTATCTTTATACCGTTCTACAGTTGCCCTAACATAAGCCAAAAAAGCGCTCATCGCTTCCGGATTTTTAATGGGTGGTTCGGTTGAATAACCATATATTTCAGCCAGCTTTGGATCATCGTAGGTGCCCCTACTTGAGTAAAGCGAGTTGCCGCCCCCAACAGTAATGAAAGGTGTAATGCCGTTTTTTAGCGCTACTTCAAAAGCTTTATCTGTTTTGTCCCAGTTTGCATAAACACCTTTTTCTTTTTCAATTTGACTCCAACCAGCTCCAAGACGTGTCCATTTTACTCCAATTTTTGCGGCTTTAGCCACCAGGCTGTCTTCCAACGTTCCTGCTTGAATACCAAATGGAGACGATGTAATTTCTGATGAATTTTTTGGGATGATTTTCCCAATTGCCGGAATATTGATGAGCTGTGTTTCTTCTGACTTGTCAGGAAAAGAACAGGAAACGAAATAAAATGCAATAGCAATGACAATAAAAAAGTTTTGAAGTTTCATTTGTATAGGTATTTAATTATTATTTTTTTTTCTTATCCATGTTCCCTTTCCCTGACTTATATTCAGGAAATACAAACTGCTTTTTATATGGAATGATTCGAGTTGCAATACGAAATTCCCCGTATTCATGCTTTGGTTATATTGGTTTATTCATTATCAACTAATTAAATCTTTGTAACTAATGAATTGTAATATCCTCAAACTTTTCAGGATGAGCAGCTTTACCGGTAAAATCAGATATCTTTATTTCAGTTACATTTTCAACTTCAAGAGCATATGTAAAATAAGCTGGTTTGTTCACTCCCCAAACCACACTGCAATTGGCTAAGCTAATGCTATCGGCACAGCAGATACTGTAGCCGGGATTACCATCTTTCTGAATTGTGTAGTCGGTAACATTTGTTCGGTTATCAATTATGCCACCTGGTATTTTTGTCCACTTGTCCATAGATAACGCGATATTTTAAAATTACTGTATTACAAGTTTTAGCATTTCCCTGGTATATCGTTCGCCCAACAGACCCTGGCTTTCTGCGTTAAAATGGGTGCTATCCATGGTTTTAGTCCTTTCGGTAGTAACCACTCCGGTATTCGGCACCAATGTTGGCAACGTTAATATCATCACGTTAAAAGCGTGACGTTCTGTTTTGTCTTCGGAGAGCTGCCCGGCTACAAACGGGAGATCTGGATTGCCAAGTTCGGTACGAAGCGACTGAATCAGTTGTTTGATTTTTGCCGGATAACTATCTGCCTTCGAAGCATCCGACTCTCCCTGGTGCCACACAATTCCTTTCATCTCACCAAATTTCATAGCCATTTTGGCTCTTTTTACAGCCTCATTGTACAAGATACCTCCCGGGCTCCATTCCGAAATAGAGGTTCCTCCCCTGGCATTTACTACCAATCCAATTTGTTTCCCGTTGCTCGCTTTGGCCATTTCGCGGGCAAAAGTATATCCCGGTCCAAGTTTCTGCTTCGACAGACTTTTACGTACGGTGGAATATTTATTCAGCGGATTGGCCGCCTTAATCCATTCGTGACCACCCTCACCTGTAAATAGGAAAACATTGCTCAACGTATCTTTATCCTGTTTTTCAATAGGTGCCCTTCCCGCCATATTGGATTGACCTATTAACAAATAGATATCCATAGGATTTGAATTCGTTTGAACGAAACGTGTCGTTCCTGAACATTGATAGAGGAAAGCACAAAAAAACAGAACTATTATTTTTAAGGATTTCATTTTTTTTGCTCTTGTAAAAACCAGCCTACATGCGTATAAAAGGAAGGAGAAATAGGCTTTCTCGTTATTAAACCGACATCGCCGTGACCAATGTTGACAATTATAAATTCAATTTTAAAAAAATCTACCTCCTGACCTTATAAAAAGAACGGAGGTAGATTCCAACTAAACTAAAACTCCAATTATTACTAAAACTAACTAGTATCCAGAATTATGAGAGAATGTACCGTTAATTCAATTTGCGATTGTGAAATTGGAATATTTACCATGTAAGGCAAACAAGGTACGTTCTTTTGGTTTGAATCTGAACCTCCATATCTGTTATGCAGTTCTCGACACTCCACCAAAAATCCTAATCTTTCCAACAAAAACCAATGTATGCTTTTTCACCAGCTGGTGAATGATCGGCTCCTTCATAAATTTAGTTTTTAGAAGACTCGTAAAATATTGATTAGATGAGTTTCTAATATTTTGATTAGAAACTCATCTAATAACTGATGTATAAAAACATCAGGGATCCTACTGCAGAATCAGGGTGTATTAATACCCTGGATTTTGCGGCATTACACTCGTTAGGTTAGCATCAATAACCTCCTGAGGAATAGGAAACAACTTGTCTCTTTCAGTAGTTAAATTTCCTCCGTTATGATTGTACATCTGAACTCTTTCGAGCCATGTGCCAGTACGCAACAAGGTGTATCTTCTTTGTTCTTCCGTAACTAATTCCCTTGAGCGTTCATCAAGAATAAAATTCATATCAACATCAGATGCCGAAATGTCCGAGGCATTTGAACGTCTTCTGATTATATTGATTGTTTCTGCAGCAGCAGGGCTGTCACCGAGTTTGAACTGAGCTTCGGCCTTAAGGAGGTAGGTTTCGGCAAGTCGCAAATAAACCTGGTCGTTGTACTGTTTTCCTCCATTAACATTGAGCGGATCTGCCCAGTCCCATTTTCTGGAATATGGCCAATCTCTCCTGTTTCTGGTCTCATAGGTAATGTCGTTATCCGAGTTCAACCAAATTGTATCGCCATAACTGTACCCTGATGGAAGTACATCAGCTTTTCCCGTATCGTTTTCATTTTCGTCTTTCAGGATAAAGAATTTACGTAGGGCAACATTAGTTCCCCTGTCATCCTGTGGTTCATACAAGTCTATGGCATATTTGGTCAACGACATTCTTGCTCTTGGTCGCCCACCTCTTTCTACCGTAAGCTCAAGAGGTGTTTTACCATCTATTTTGATATCGTTATAACGACTCATGTGCCATCTTCTCATAATACTATAGCTGCCACCAATCGTTTCAAGTTCATATTGGAATGTCCAAAGCGATTCTGTATTGCCTTCTTCCCGGTTTGAGTTACCGTCATAAAACATATCCATAAAAGGCACTCCGGGCTGATCGGCTTTTACTCCGTAACGTTCGGTAATAAGTTTGTATTTGGGTTCATCTATAACCTGGTTTGCCCAATACAAGGTACTGTCGGGCTTACCTAATACCAGGTATAATTCAGCCAGATAATGTTGTACGGCTCCTTTGGTAATTTTACCCTGTACGTTTGGTTCAACCGGTATATATTTTTCGCCAAAAAGTAAATCTGATTTTACCTGTTGCCACACCTCTGATACCGGATTACGCACCCAGTCGGTTCTAATATTGGCACCATTTGCTTCCTCGGTAGTAAGAGGTACATCGCCGTATAAATAGGCCAGGTGTCTGTAAGCCCAGGCTCTCATGACCCTGGCTTCACCAACAATGTAGTTTTTATTTTCCTCAGCTGTTTTACCGCCACCTTTCCAGTCAATGTCAGGATCTTCTGAACGATTAATTATGGTATTTGCCGCGTTAATTACCCGGTAAAGCCAATTAAATACACCTACAATGGTGCCCTCAGTCGGGTTATTTGTATTAGGCCAATCTTCGGCCACTCTGGCAAATCCATCCCTGTGGTTAGGAACCATATTATCCGTACCATTCAAATAAATTTCACCACGCAAATTATTTTCACTGTTACCTCCCCGGTCATCGCGTACCTGGGCGTATAGTCCGTTTAAAGCTGTTTCGAAACCTTCCACGTTTAGGAACAACGATTCGGCTGTAATAATATGAGGAGGTGTTTCCTCAAGAACATCTTCAGAACAACCGAAAAATAAGAGCATTGCAAAAATGCTCAGTAAAGCATATTTATATATAAATTTTTTGTATTTCATTTCTATTTAGTTTTACTGTTTATAAACCAATATTTAATCCGATAACAAATTCTTTTTGAAGCGGAATACCTCGTTGCCCGCCAAGTTCCGGATCCATTCCTCCGTAGTTGGTAAATGTGGCCAAATTTCTTGCTGTGGTATAAATTTGGATTTTATTCATACCTACTCTCTCAAGCACACTTTCAGGTAGATTATACGCCAATGAAATGTCTTTTATACGTATAAAATCTGATTTCTCGTAATATGTTGCATACTGGCCGCTCATTTTGGCGGCATCTTCGTCATTTGCATAAAAATCGTTGGTTGGGTTATCTGGTGTCCACCAATTCTTTTTAACCGTATTACGAGTGACGTCGGTCCATACATCATCTTCCAGGTAGTCGTTCACTTTTATTGCCCCACGCATACCATGAATGAATATATTTAAAACAAAATTTTTGTACTCGAAAGTATTGGTCATCCCCCATAAGGTACTCGGGTCTCGTTGTCCAAGTATCTGTAAGTCTTCAGAATCAATAACATCGTCTTGATTTGTATCTTCAAGTTTCACCCAACCAGGTTCCGAACCATATTTTGCTGCTTCGTCTGCTTCATCTAATTGCCAAACACCAATTACTTTGTGATCATAATAAACCTGAATAGGCTCGCCAATAAACCATTTGCTACCAACATCGTCCATCTCATTACCTTCTTCATCCAGTAAACCATAGAGCGCAACAATTTCATTTTTCATGAACGTTAGATTTAACGACGTAGACCATTTAAAATCATTGAGATTAACATTGGTAGAATGGATTGAAAATTCCATACCTGTATTTTTGGTCTCGCCAATATTTTGAGTAACCGATGTTAAACCATGCACAGCAGATATTGAACGGTTAAGTAAGAGGTCTGTGGTATTTGAAATATAATAATTTATATCGCCATATACACGGTTGTTCCATAAACCGAAATCGAGTCCAAAGTTCATGCTCTCCGTAGTTTCCCATCCCAGGTTGTCTTCGCCTAATTTATTAGGTCTATACCCGGGCATTGTAGAGGCACCCGATACCCAGTCTTGGGTTGTCATACGTGAAATAGTCTCGTACGCACCAACTGCCTGATTACCGTTTTGACCCCATGATGCACGTAATTTTAAGGTATTGATGATATCTTTTGGAGCAAAGAAGCTTTCATTAGCTATGTTCCAGCCAAGAGCAAGCGAAGGGAAAAGTCCCCATTTAGTATCATTACCAAAACCAGAATAACCGTCGCGACGACCTGTTACGGTTAGCATATAACGACTGTCGTACGTGTAGTTGAAACGTAACATCTGCGATATGAGCCTGGTACTTTCATATGAAATAGACGGTACAATAAGTTCTGCCTGGCTGGCACCATACCATTTTAATATGTCGTGCGGAAATCCTTTAGCGGATAAGTTGTCCGAATTGCGTTCATATTTTTCATATCCGTAGAGACCGGTCGCAAAAACACTATGCTTTCCAAATTCGCGGCTATAATTCACAAGGTTCTCAACCGTATAGTTGGCGTATTTACTCCGGTTAACGTCTGCGTCGCCCTTGGCTTCCAAACCAGTCTTTGTGTTTCGGCCATAATAAGTGTCGTCTTCGGTAATTTTCACCCTTACACCACCATTAAGCGTATACGATAAGCCTTTAATAAATGGCAAATCAACTTTAACAAAGTTATTGGATACCAACTGATATGTCAAATCACTGTTCGCTGCTAATGTTCCCTCTAAGGGGTTGGACCAGGCAGTGCTTTCGGGATTCGGATAAACGGTAAGTGTACCATCCTCGTTATAAGCATTTGTAAGAGGGTTAATACGTAAAACAGTACCTATACTTGGTGATTTACCACTTTCGTCGTTATAACTAACCGTACTTCTCGTACCAACAGTAAGCCAATCGGTTACTTTCGACTCTAAATTAATGCGATTGGTCAGGCGCATATAGTCATCGTTGACTGCCAATCCGTTTATATCAAGTAATCCTACAGAAAAATAATATTTGGTTCTGTCAGTTCCTCCTGAAATGGAAATATTGTGTTTCTGGCTACTACCATTACGTAATGCCAGGCCTTTCCAATCGGGATATGTTCCTGAATTGTAAATATCTTCTTCTGTCTGAGTCATCTCTGAAGGTTTGCGATCTAACTTAAACTGATAAAACTCCGGGCCAGTCAAAAGATCCGGAAAATTAGTCAGCCTCTGAGTGTTGTAATACCCATCATAAGAGATTTTTGGTTTTGAATCTTTCCCAATTTTTGTTGTTATAAGAATAACTCCATTGGCACCACGAGAACCATAAATTGCAGCGGATGAAGCATCCTTTAAGATTTCAACAGATTTAATGTCATCAGGGTTAATATCGCCTAATTGACCACTGTATGGAAATCCATCCAAAACAATTAGCGGGCTATTACCTGCTTTAATGGAGTTTCTACCACGAATCATTATTGAATTATTATTAGGCGAAGCACCTCCGGACGTTGTACTAATCTGGATACCCGAAATTGCCCCCTGGATTGCCTGGGTGATGTTTGTATTTGGGACCATTTCAAGTCTGTCCTCGGTAAGTGATGCAACAGTACCTGTAATATCACTTTTCTTTTGTGTACCATATCCGATTGCAACCACCTCGTCAATTCCAATGGTACTTACTTCCATTTCAACATTTATTGTTGTTTGGTTACCAACTACAATTTCTTGCGCGAACATTCCCACAAATGAAAAAACCAGAGTGGCATTTTCAGATATATTTGGAATTGTGTATTCTCCATCGGCATTAGTAACTGTTCCTTGAGTTGAACCTTTTACTACCACTGTAACACCTGGCAGTGCTTGTCCACTCTCATCCGTAACTTTTCCGTTTATTGTCTTGTTTTGCGCATTCCCAATAAATACAAACAAAATCAAGAATAAAAACAAGAAAGTAGATTTCAAAAGAATTTTGTTTTTCTTCATAAGATTAAGATTTAGAATTTAAAATAGTTTTATAATAAGTAATGAATTAACAAAAGAACCAGTGCTGCAATGATTATTGCGCTACCCAGTATAGAAAGTAGAAGTCGTTTTTTTGAACTACTCATAAGTATGGTTTAATAGTTGATTCAAACTTAGATATAAGGACAGATAAATCACCAGTTTGGTGTTACATGAAGGTGGGGGAAATGTAACGTAGGCTGCAAATTATTGTAACAAAAGAACGAGGTGAATGTTACATTTTACAATCTGGATTAAAGCTTACCGCACAGGATTACAGCTACTTATAGTTTACTGGAAGCGTATTCGGAAGGTGTTACACCAAATTGTTCTTTAAAACAATCGCGGAAATAGTTAGCATCTTCGAAACCAACCATATTCTGGACCTCTTTTATGGTCAGTTTGTTTTGTTCCAGCAACAATGCAGCTCTCTTTAACCTTACGCTCCGTATAAATTCAACAGCTGTTTGGTTTGTTAATGCTTTAATTTTTCTGTAGAAATGTACACGGCTAAGGCCAATATGTGCACTGAGCTTATTCACATTCAATTTCGGATCTGTAATATGTTCTGCAATGTAATCAACCGCTTTTTTCAAAATCTTTTCGTCAATCGAAGTCAATGTAACATTTCCCGGATCGAAAATGGCTTCCCGCTTAAAATGTTCCTGAATATTCGTACGTTGTTTTATCAGGTTTTTCACCCGAAGTTCAAGGTATTTTGAACTGAAAGGTTTGGTGATGTATTCGTCTGCTCCGGTTTCCAGTCCTTCGTATTTAAAAGTAAGTGCAGTTCGTGCAGTTAAAAGGATTACCGGAATATGGCTTGTTCGTGCATCAGTTTTTATCCGCCGACAAAATTCAATCCCATCCATAACAGGCATCATTACATCGCTTATAATTAAGTGTGGATTAATTTCGATGGCCTTTTGAAGCCCGGTTTCGCCATTTTCAGCTTCGCTTATTTCGTAGGTGCTGGCGAAAAGTACTTTTACAAAATTTCTTACCTCCGGGTTATCTTCTACAATTAAAAGTTTTTCCAATTTTTCTTCGTGCTCCGACTTATTGTTTATCGACAAATCTTCTTCTTCATCAATAAAAATCAGTTCTCGTTGCAGCATTTCATTTGTATAGAGGCTGGGATCTTCACTGTTTCTAAATTCAGTATCTATTTCATCAACAGAGTATATTTCTTTTCCTAGGGGTAAGGATATGGAAAAGGTAGTTAGCTTTTCATTTGTATCCGAATCGGTACTCGAAACAAAAATATTTCCTTTGTGCAACTCAACCATTCGTTTGGTAAGTTCCAGTCCTACCCCGGAGCCATAATTCGCTGCCCGATGCTTATCGTTTTTTGAATAAAACCGCTTATAAATCTCATCCAATTCTTCTGCCGGAATTCCGGGGCCTTCGTTAGTTACATTAATTCTTAACGTGCGATTGTCTGTTTCTTTCTCCAGTTGTAACACTACTTTTTTTCCTGAAGGGGTGAATTTTATTGCATTCGACAAAAGGTTATTGATGATGATTTCCAGCTTGTCGCGATCGAACCATAACATTAACTTTTGCTGAACTGGTAAAAACTCAAATTCAATATTTTTTGATGTTGCCACCTCTTTAAATGCCAAACTTATTTCCGACAAAAACTTTACGATATTTCCTTCGGCAACCTGCAAATGATCATGTCCGGTTTCCAGCTTTCTTAAATCCAAAATCTGATTAACCAATTGCATTAACCGGTATCCGCTTCTTTGTATTTGTAACAGCTGGTTCTTGATTCGGCTAGGCATATCCGATTTCGAAACCAGGTTTTCGAGCGGGGCAAGAATCAGGGTCAACGGAGTGCGAAGTTCATGCGAAACATCGGTATAAAATTTAAGTTTCAACTGGTAGAGTTCATTTTCTTTGTCCTGTTGAAATTGCTGCATGGCCAACTGGTTTTTCATTTTTGCCCAACGTTGCGACAGCATGAAAAATACGATAAGCATGGCACTCAAAACAAACGTATATATTAAAAATGCCCAGATTGTTTTCCACCAGGGAGGCAATACAGTCACCACCAGCGAATGGTATTCAGCGCCCCATTGGTTTGGGTTGGTCGAAACCTGAAGTTTTATTTCATGAGTTCCAACCGGGAAATAGGTAAAGTTTATATTGTCCTGATTTCCAATTTCGGTCCATTGATCATTTTCTCTTTCAATTTTATAACGGTAAAGGTTTTTCTCCGGATTAATATAGTTTATTCCGGTAAAATAGACAGAGAACTCTCGCTGATCATATTTGAGTGTGATATTATGAGAATCGTTGAGCCGTTTGTTTAACGGCGAAGCTTCATTGTTGGGATTTATCAGCTGGTTTCTAATTCGAAGTTCTTCCAAAATAAGCCGTGGTTGAAAAGCAGTTTCTTTGATATCGGAATGAAAAAAGGAGTTAAGCCCATTGATGCCTCCAAACAATAATTTTCCGGAATTAGATTTTAACGCACAATTGGGTGAAAACTGCGGCCCTTGCAAGCCCTGAGTAGCCGAGTAAACAACCGAATTTAGCTTTGGCTCACCGCCCGAAGTTTCTGTTAAGTCAATTTTCGATAGTCCTCTGTTGGTGGCTATCCAGTATTGGTTTGGCGCCCCCTCCAGCAAGGAATTAACCGAATTATCAGTCAGGTTATTTGCCGTGTTATACCAAAATAACCTGTTATCCCGAATTAAATAAAGCCCTTTTCCCAATGTGCCAATCCAAATTTTGCCACCAGAATCTCCTGTAATAAAAGAAACGTGGGTAAAACTGTTGTCCCAGTTTGTAACCCGTCGCTGGAAATCGATTTGCTTTCCCTGTTTCGTGTCGTATGCAAATACGCCGTTTTGGGTACCCATCCACAACACTTTTTGCTGATCAAAATAAGAGCAGGTAAAATTTCTTCCGTTAAATTCCGGAATGGTTCTAAATTCATTGGTAACAGCATTAAAAAGCTGCAATCCGCCACCCAATGTTACTACCCATATTCGTTCTTCATTTTCGAAATAAATGGATGAAACATGTCCTGAGAGAAGCGAGCTTTCGTCTTCTTTGTTATGAAAGTAGTTCCTTACCTTTTGCGTAGTTAAATCGTACGAACTAAAGCCCGCCAGGGTGCCAATCCAAAGTTTTCCATAGCCAATATCCAGTGATTTTATTGAATTGTGGGGTAAGTCTGAATTTACAGAGTTTATTCTTTTGGATATTGAATTTCCTCCATCTTGCGATAAGTAAATTCCACCGCCTTCAGTTCCCATCCATAATTTGTTTCCGTCTTCCTTTAAAACCGAAACTATATTGTTGTTAAGGGAGACATTGTTGTCGGTGAACCAGACACTGTGGCTAAACAGATTTTTTTGTTTGTTGTAATAGTTTACCCCGCCCAAATAAGTGGCAACCCATATTCCGCCCGACGAATCGGGAATAATATCTCTGATTGATTTATGGCTAACATCATCCGCTAAATCACACGATTTTATATCGAAGTTGTTGGAGCTTGTTTCCAGATTAATAATATTCAATCCTTCAAAAGTCCCTGCCCAAACAGTAGTACTATTTTCAAAAAATATGGAGCGTATTGTATTGGAGGATATTTGACAGTTTTCTGAATTTATTTTTCGCCTGACCTTGTAACTCCCCTGCTGATAATCTAGGATTATGATTCCATCTTTTTCCGTTCCTAACCAGAGAAAACCATTGTCATCCTCAACAATCTCACGTACAAGATTTGTCCCTTCTGTATTGTCCACGTTTAATTCAATTTCAGAAAAACGCTCGTTTGTAAATCTGAATAATCCGTCGTCGGTACCAAATAGAATATTTTCATTTCTATCCTTAAAGATAATTCTAAGCGCGTTTTCTGTGGCCTTTATTTCCGGGTTAATTAATACATATTCATACGTTTCATTTTTTACATCGAATTTAATTATTCCGTTTGCGGTTCCAATCCAAAGTATATGATTATCATCCTCAAAAATAGTCCTGATGTGATTGATGTTTACTGTAACTCCGTCAACCTTGAACTGATACGATTTGAAATGTTTGTTTTGGATGTCGTATTTGGATAATCCGTTAGCAGTACCAATCCAAATATCCCGGTTTTTCGCCTGAACGATACAGTTTATATGGTTATTTATTAAACTAGTGGAGTCTCCGAAAACATG